>CAZMXP010000009.1:0-95776 GCA_964570285.1 uncultured Planctomycetaceae bacterium | reverse complement strand
CCCTCTACAGTAATTACGAAGGGGGTCAGTGTCTCAGCTACGTTGGCACAGAGGGGGCGCGCCTCGAAGGCGCTCTTCTGGATCGGCACGCCGTACTGCTTCAGGAGCGCATGCAGCTTCCGCCGCCGCGCATCGCTGCGAACGTCATAGACGCAGACGGTGAGCCGCGTCATCACGGCGGCGATGCTCCTTCATCCGCGAGCCTGAGTGAGCCAGACAGGCAATACTCGACATCTCTCGCAAGTTGTTTCAGGGGACTCTCATCCGGGGGCCTGAGTGAACTCTTCGATGAGCTCTTGGAACTCGTTCCCGACCGTTTCAAGGGACTGTCATCCGCGGGCCTGAGTGAACTTCGCGGGAAGTTCGCGCGGCGGGCGATCTGCGTTTCAAGGAACTCTCATCCGCCGGCCTGGGTGAGCTGCGTCGAGGACGAGATCGACTGCCCGGAGTGGATGTTGCAAGGGACTCTCATCCGCTGCCCTGAATGAACGGAGGACAACCCCGGCACGCCGGGAGAGGAGCAGTTTCAAGGGACTCTCCTCCGCGGGCCTAAGTGAACCTTCTCGTCAGAGTCCGCAAGTCTCGGTCGAGCTGTTTCACCGGACTCTCCTCCGCGGCCCAGAGTGAACTCGATGGTGGACTGCGACTTCAAGGACATGTTTCAAGGGACTCTCATCCGCGGGCCTGAGTGAACCCGCCCTCGCCCGCTACCGCGCCGAGGCGGAGAAGGAGTTTCAAGGGACTCTCATCCGCGGGCCTGAGTGAACGGCCCTGCCTATAGAGTGAGCCCACGGTCCGGTTTCAAGGGACTCTCATCCGCGGGCCTGAGTGAACTTTTCCCACCGTCCTGCTCGCCCGCGTTTTGCAAAGTTTCAAGGGACTCTCATCCGCGGGCCTGAGTGAACCCAACCGAAGATCGAGATGGACGACGGTCGAAGTTTCAAGGGACTCTCATCCGCGGGCCTGAGTGAACCGGGGGATCGCAGATCGCATTGCGTTGGGGGTAAAGTTTCAAGGGACTCTCATCCGCGGGCCTGAGTGAACGGTGAGTTGGCGCCGGTTTACACCGTTCCTGATGTTTCAAGGGACTCTCATCCGCGGGCCTGAGTGAACGAGAATCTCGGTCTCACAACCGAGACTTCTCCTGGTTTCAAGGGACTCTCATCCGCGGGCCTGAGTGAACCGGCCGACAAGGTCGACAAGACCGCGAACGCGAAGTTTCAAGGGACTCTCATCCGCGGGCCTGAGTGAACCCCGCACTCCGTAACACACTGTTGTCAATCGGGTTGCGGTCGCATTCGGATCATTCCCAGCCTGCTCGGCGGTCGAGCGCTGGGCTTGCGCACCAACTCGGACGCAACATGTGTACTGGCAAGGGGTTGCGCGCGGTGCGTTGAAATTGCCTTCCGCGAAGGGTGGATTCTGCCGGAACATGTTGTCACTTAACGAGTTATGGCGCAATTGGTTCTGACAGGCCCGTGCTGAAACTCTCTCGCGACCACATCGGCCAAGAGTGTATCCGAGGCGAGACAGGAGTCGACAGCGGAACGCTGTTGGGTTGTCAAGGAGCGCAACCATCATAGCAGCGTGCGCGGGGCCGCGAAAGGCCCGGCTAGATGACGAACCACTCCTCGACGACGATCTTCGGGCGGGGCTCCCCGATGCAGACGATCTGGGCCTCCTGAGCGGCCGCAACTACATAGACCACGAAACGGTCGGTCTTCTCGTCGAGGAGCCGCCGGGCTCGTGCGATCAGCCTCCGGCGCTCGGACTCCGAGAGGCGCGCCTCGAAGGCGCTCTTCTGGATCGGCACGCCGTACTGCTTCAGGAGCGCATGCAGCTTCCGGCGCCGCGCATCGCTGCGAACGTCGTAGACGCAGACGGTGAGCCGCGTCATCACGGCGGCGACGCTCCCTCCCCCGCCGGGACGGTCGTCCCACGCTCGTGGCCGAGAGGCAGGACGAGGTGGTCGGTTTCTCCCATGACCACCGCGAGGAACGCGCGCACCGCGGCCTCCAGCAGGGAACGGCAGGCGATGCCGGTTCTCACCCCAGGCGGGGGGCCGCGCATGAGTTGCTCCCAGGCGTCGAGGAAGACGTGGCGTGTGTCGCGATCCATATAGACGGCCCCGCCGTCTCCGGTCATGAAGCCGGACTCCTTCACGCGGCGCCGGTTCACGAGCGACAGCACGAACAGGTCGGCCAGCAAGACTCGGTAGGGCTCCATGAGATCGGAAACCAATGCCGGATGGTCCCTGCGGAGGTTGTGTACCAATCCCGGGTGGGGGTCGAGGCCGTGCGCCAGCAGCAGGGTCTGGATCTCGGAGAAGAGCAGCGAGTAGGAGAACGAGAGCAGGCTGTTGAAGCAATCCCGCGGCGGGCGCCGCGTCCGCTCGGGGAAGGCGAATCCCCTCCCGCGGATCCATCCGGCAAGCGTGCGGTAGTGGATGCGCGTCCCGGCGCCCTCGATCCCCATCAGCGTGTCCGGCGTCTCTGCCGAATCGACGGAACGCAACAGGGCCCGGACCTCCCGCCGGGGGCCGGCACATCGCTTCCGTCGCCGCATCACGAGGAGGATCGCGCGGAGCTTTGCTTCGATGACTTCGCGCGCCAGCCCGAGGCGGCGTGGCAGGTCGGCGTGGAGATCGTACTGTGCGCGCAGGCGCACCGGGTTCGGCGCGTTGCTCGCGACCAGGCTGCCGTATGCCTTGCCACGCCCCACAAAGAAGAGCACGGGGACACCATTGCCGATGCAGGCGGAAAGGAAGCCGCTCGTGACGGTGACGCCCGCAAGAACGAGCACGCGATCCACGCGGTGCAGCGGAATCTCGCGCACGAGCTCGGGCCCGACGCGGATCTGCACCCGTCCCTGGTCCATCCTGAGGTAGGCTCCGGGCTGCGTGACGTAGAGCGTCTGGCAGCGCGGCGCCCCCGGGACGGTCTCGATCTCTGTCGGCGTCGCCGCCCGCTCGCGCGCGCGGGCCTCCAGCACGGAAAGCCGCTCGGGCGACACCCGCTGGAAGACGCTGCCGGCGTCGACCGCGTGACCGAGGTAGGGGACAGCCTCTCCCGTGTAGACGAGCCGCCGCAGCTTCGACTCGTTGAGCCGGAGCCCGAGCGTGGCAAGCGCCTCGCGAAGCGACGCAAGCGACTGATCGAGCGCGGCGGACGAACGCTCGGCGAGGAGGATGTCATCCGCGTAGCGGAGGTACCCTCGCTCCTCGGAGCGCATGCTCCGGTCGACCGAGGTCAGGTAGAGATTAGACAGGACCGGCGAGATCGAGCGCCCCAACGGAAGGCCGGTAGGTGCGGGCGCTGCGGCGGCGCCGCGCACTGGTGCTGCGAGCAGGGATGACGCGATCTCGGCCACCCTGGGCGGGACGGTTTTGGCCAGCATGGCGGCCAAACGCTCGCGACAGATCGACGGAAAGAACGATTCGATGTCGGCGAATGCGAGGTGAACGGCGCCGGAGGAGAGGAGGCGCACGGTCTCCGCGGCAGCGGTCAGCGTGGACCTGCCGCGCCGGTATCCATGCACGGAATCAGACAGGAGGGGCTCGACCGCGCGGTCGAGCAGCGGCCGGAGGGCCTCCTCGATGAGCCGGTCGACCGGGTCCACGATCATGACCTCGCGATCCTTGCCCGAGCGCACCACGCGCCGGCGCGTCGGCAAGGCGACGAAGGGCCGCGCCGAGACGCGGTCGTAGGCCGCCTCGACGAGTGCAAGCCAGTCGACGCGGCTCCATCCCCGCTCGCGGAGCGCAAGCCGCTCCGAGGCCGAGGCAAGCTGTTGGATCGTCATCGACGCCCGCGCCTCGCTCATGGCCCCCCCCGACCCCCAACATACTCCGTTCCGTGTAGGATTCCCGCACTTGCGCTACGACCCTCACCGCTCGCCGTTCGATCTCCCCGTGCAAGCGCTTCGGTTCCGCCTCGAGTCCCGACGACCGATATGCCTGTCCGGAGGTGTCGGGGCCACCGCTGGCACGACGCTGGCCGGCGCCTTCGGGAATGCGCTGATGGAGAGCGGCTGCGTACGCCGCGTGGGAGGGGGGCGGCGCTGCCCCCTGCTGCGTACCGGCGGCGTCGATTGCGCGTTCCGCGCCGCCTGCGTGCTGCCGCGGGTACACAAGCCCGAGTCGCCCGTCCACCTCCGTCCGTTCGCTGCGCCGATCCTGCTGCGCGCCCCCGAGCTCGAAGCGGGGGAGTCAGTGGAGACCTTCGATCTGTGGGTCACGCTTTGGGGGCGCCGCGCGCTGTTGGCGCGCGATCTTGCCGCGGCGGCCGTCGGGCGGCTCGCGCACGTCGGACTCGACACGCCCGGCGGGCGGGAGTCGTTCGAAGTGACCGATGCCATCGTCTCCCCCGCCGTTTCGCTGGCCGAGGCGATGGGCGATTCCCCGGGGGCCTTGGGGGATCCGGTTCGAGTCGACACCGTGACGCCGCTCTCCTTGGGCCGGTCGACCCCGTCGGCGCCGACACAGGATGCGGGCGTGGCGTGGCGCGCCTTCTCGTCGGCGCTGCAGAACGCAGCCTATGAACTGGTGGCATGGGACATCGAGGACCGCGAAGTGGGCGAGACCGTGACGCGGGAGGAGCGCGACTCCTGCGCGGAGGCGGCGCGCGACGCCTGCGCGGAGGCGTGTGCGGCGGCGAGGTGCGTGGCGGGGCGGCTTGCGCCGGTGCATCTCGGCGGACGCATGTCGCGGGGACAGCGGACGCGACTGCCTTTGCGCGGAATCTCGGGGTTTGCGAGCCTTGAGGGCGACTTGCGGGGGCTCGTCCCTTGGTTGACGGCGGCGGCCTTGGGCCGCATGGGCCAACTGCGGTCGTTCGGTTTTGGGCAAGTTACCGTGACAGCGCAGCATCCGCGATAGAATGGAACGCATGGTTCGTCCCATCCTGCTTGCGTGGACCGGGAACAGCGACATCCGAGCCGCGCGGGAGGGGTCCGATGTGGACCGGGGGCCGGTCGCGTCGGTGGCCGCCGGGGTGGGAGCCACGCGCGCGTATGTTCTTTCGGACGCGGGCGAGGAGGATCAGGGTGCCTTCAGGAGCCACTTCGAGGCGCAGGTGCCTGGGGCCGGCTTGGAACTGATGAAGGTCGATCTGAGGGGTGCCCCCACGACGCTGCGGCCCATCTACGAAGCCACGCGAGCTCTGTCGCTGAGGGTGGCGGCCGAGCACCGTGGGGCGCCCTTGGTCATTTGCATCAGCTCCGGGACCCCCTCAATGATGGCCTCGTGGCTTCTCATCGCGAAGACCGAGCTGTTGCGCGAGAACGTCAGGCTTGTCGAGGGCGTCACGCCCGACAGGTCGGGCAGTGGCAGCTACCTGGTGCGCGATCTCGACGTGCCTTTCGACATCCACGCCACGCTGGAGAGGGAGTGGAACGAGCGCGATCGGAGGCTCCTGGAGGAGGCGGTCCTCGCGGTGTCGAAGCCGGAATCGCCGTTCGCGAAGATCCTCGGCGAGTCGCAGGAGATCGTCGCCGCGAAGGCGCTGGCACACAGGTACGCCGCGGCGAACGCACCCGTGCTGCTCTGCGGTCCGACCGGGTCCGGAAAGGAGCTGTTCGCGGAAGCGATCCATCGTGCCAGTCCCCGCGTGGGGAATGCCATCGTCACACGTAACTGCGGTTCGTTTGGCGGGGATCCGAAGTTGGCGCAGAGCGACCTCTTCGGTCACACGAAAGGAGCGTACACCGGGGCAACCACGGAGCGCAAGGGAGCCTTCATCCTGGCGCACCGCGGGACCCTCTTCCTGGATGAGGTCGGCGAGCTGGATAGTGAGACGCAGGCCCAGCTCTTGCGAGCCCTCAGCGCGGGGGAGATCCAGCCGGTGGGGGGGGAGCCCGTGAAGGGTCTCGATGTGCGTGTAGTCGCGGCCACCAACAGGGATCTTGCGGAACAGGTCCGAGGCGGGAGCTTCCGCGAAGACTTGTATTATCGCCTCTTTGTTCTTGTGGTCACCGTCCCGCCGCTTGCCGTGCGCGGAGGCGATCTGCGAATCCTCGCGGCCAGCATTGCCGGAGAGATGGGTGCGACCATCGAGGAGGCCGCCGTCACGCGCCTGGCCCGCTACCCGTGGCCGGGCAACGTCCGCGAACTCAGGAACGTCATCACGGGCGCCCACGCCATCGCCGGGAGCGGCCGGACGATCACGCGGGAACATGTGGAGTTCCACATGGAGAGGCTGGGCACGGGCCGCATGCCGCAGCTGGGCGCCCTTCCGGGAGCGGGCTTTGACCTCCGGGGCCACCTCGAAGCCGTCGAGCGACACTACTACGTCCAGGCGCTCGAACAGACAGGCTGGAATCTAGCGCGTGCGGCGGAACTGCTCGGATACACTTCTCAAAACGTCGGGCAGAGGGTCCGCACGCTCGGATTGACACGTCCCTCGAGGCCTTGAATCACGCGCTGAGGTAGTCCATCAGAGCCTTCCGGGCGCGAAGCGGGGCGTCCACGGACCAGGCGGTCTCGGCATCGCAGGCGGCGACGACGGCCCGAATCAGCTTCTCGGCCTGTTGGGGCGGGGCTGTCTCGCCGAATGCTTCGCGAAGCACGCCGATGTCCACGTTTCTTCCGTCGTGCTCCCGCAGGTGCCGGTGCTCGCGGAGCTGGAAGAACACGCCCCGGGCGAGAAGATTCCCGAGCCTTTGCTGTCCGAGCTTCAACTTGGCGCGCTTCGCCAAGAGTTCGTCGGCCACCTTGTCGAGGAACCGGTCGCCCCCGGTTTCCGTGCGGGTTGCGATGCCGGCGCCACGGAGGGACGCGGCGAGTCGCGCATGCTTCTCGATCGACTTGTGGCAAAGGCGCGCTCCCTTGTCTCGGGTGCCCTGCCTGATGACGTTCTCGGGGAGGACGAGATGACACCAACGCTCGCGCGCCAGTTCATGGAAGGTGGCGAGCAGGCCGAGAGCCGAGTCGGCATTGCCCGCCGAATAGGCCACGAGGAAGCGCGCGGCGACCGCCTCGAAGGGCAAGTCAAGGGCGAACACTGATCGTGCGGCCTCTGATTCGGCTCTCGCCGCCTCCAAGCCTGGATGGGCGCGGCGCCGAGGCACGTCCGGTGGCGTGTACGCGGGCTTGTCGCCGTGCAGGAGCTCCGCCCACTGTGCTAGGAGCGGCATGACCTCTTCCCGGATTCCAGCCAGGCGATCCCCTTCGAGGCGGCCATCGCGCGAAGCCTGGGCGAGATACCGGGACGCCTTGCGGAAGTCATGGTACTCGAGCAGGAACCGCAGCGTGCGGCGGACCTCGTAGAAGCGACGCCATTCCTCGTCGCCGCCGATGGGTGCCGAGGAGCGGTCGCTGATCGGTGCGCGCCTGAATCCCGGACAGTACTCGGCGATCGCAAGTTCGACGCCGCGCTGGAAGGAGGACATCCCGCCGGCGAGCGTGACCACGACCTGCCGGTTGGCGTTCCGGAGCGAGAATTCGCGGACGTGGCGGTCGAGGACGCCGATCGCGAGGTCGATCTGGGCGTCGAGGTCGAGCGATGCGGCAGCGACACGGGGCGTCTCCTCTTCGAGCAGCTTCTCGAAGCATGCCTCGAGGTCGTCCTTCCAGCCGATATCGACGATCTGAATCGCGTCGCGCTGCAACTCCCAGCGCCGGATCAGTCCCGCGCGCACGACGCGACTTGCGAAGTCGGGCTCGGAATCCAGGATCGACCGTGCGTACTCGGGTACCCGGAGTGCGAGGTGCGTTCGCCGCGTGGAGACGAGCAAGACGGCTGCCGGGCTGCCGGACTCCTGTCGCTCCAGGACCTTGCTGACAAGCCGGAGGTTGATGGTCAACACCCTCTGTCCCGAGATCCACTCGAACAATCGCTTTGGATCCACCTGCCCCTCGGCGTCCCGCATCCCGATCTCGCGGACGTCTTGTTGCTTGCCGTCGTAGAACGCGAGGGTGCCGTTGCGGGCGAGCCGTTGCTCGATGACTTCCCGGAAGCCCGCCAGCGCCCCCTTGGGGATCGCGACCGAGATCGGACGCACCCCCGGCTCGTCCCCGCCTGACGGGCCGACGCTCCTCCACTGATCGGCGGGAACCACGACCTGCACGTCCTGCGCCCCGAGCGTCGCGACCAGCGCATAGGTCATCGCCGCTGCCCGCGATTCGGAGGTCCACCTCCGCCCCCGCGGGGACGGCGTACCGGCGGCTCCCAGCTGATTGCGGGGAGCGAATCCGCCGCGTCCGCTGGCCGCAACGTCAAGCCGCCCGTCTCCGGCGCCTTACCAGTTCGACGCTGTTTCCAGTGGCGAAGCTTTGCCTCGGAGTGGAACTTGAGCGTTCCTTCCTCGACATCATGGCCGGGATAGCCGAATCTCACTCCCTTCGGCGGATTCTCGAATCGCGTGATGAGCTCAAGGGCCTTGCGGTGAGCTCCGTCCTCCCACAGCCTGCCGCCGTCGAACTCTTTGGCCCATGCCTGTAGCTCGTCCGCGGAGGAGTCCCGCGTTCGCGGCAGGCCGAACGCCGTTGCCGACGGAGGGTCGACTTCGACGACCCGGAGGCGATCGATCGAAATCACCGCGGAGCCGAGCCCGAGCGGGCGACCCGCCCCGAGCTTGTGCGCATGCAGTGCCTCTCCCGGCAGGTCGATGCGCCGGGCGATCTCGGAGGCAACCGCCTCTTCAGTCTTGAGCCAGAGGCCGTTGGCAAGGTCGATCGCTCGAATCAAGCCTCCGAGTTCCCGCTTCTCGATCCCGCGGAAGTGGACGGTGAATCGAAAACGCGGAAAGCGGTCCCCCGTGGGCGCGGGCCGTCGCATACCGTGAACGGTCGCGTTGTCGGCCTTCTCCTCATCCGCCCGATAGTCGGTCTCCCGCACCGACGGATGGTGCAGGTAGAACTTGCGGCCGGAGAGATCCCCCGAGTCGTCGCCCCTAGAGGGGTCCGATCCCCATGTCTTCGTTCCTCCCGACCCCTGTCGAAGGTAGAACTCCCAGGAACTCGCCTTGGGACTCGCCAACGCCTTCAGGATCACGCGCTCGACGAGATTGCCCCCCCCGTGGAAGAGGCCATGGCTGAACGAGACGCGGCCTCGGTAGCCCCTTCGGACGCCTTGCGCACGCTTGGGCGCCCATTCGTCGCGGAGGACCGTCCCGAAGAGCCGTCGGTGTGCGTGCAGCGCACCCCCCTCCCGGCACGAGAACCAATCCGTCTCTCTGGCGGACAATCCCAGCTCGTTCCTCGGGTTGCCATTCTTGATGTGGATCGTGTCGCGATACCGCCAGGGGTAGCGGAACGACGTACCGAAGGTCGTGATCTCCCCCACGCCACCTTGACCGCGAACGTACTCGAAGAAGATCAGCGTGCCCGCTTCCAGCTTCCTGCCGGCAGACACCAGGGAAGCGAGGCGGTTGCTGTCGGGGATGCGATTCAGGTGCCGGGATAGGGTCGGAGGAGCATCGGCTCTCTTGAGGAGCAACTTCGTTGTATCCGCGTAGCGGAGAAGCGTGGTCTTTGTGATCCGGAATCTGGCCGGCGGGCCCGCAGGGGCTGGTGCGCGCGCCTGCGCGCGCGGCGCAGGGGATCGGGGATCCGGAACTCTCTTGAACGCGATCCATCGCTGATCGGTTCGTTCATAGTAGTCACGGGGCATTCGCGGGCCGCCCGATTCCTCCACACTCAACACGTGTGCCCGGTGGAGGACCCCGGCGTGATCGGCTCCGAGACCGACGCACCCATGCTCTGCCCCGTCGCTCTCCGCGCGCGCCTTCGCTTCCGTCTCTGATCTGAAGTAGACCACTTCACGTACTTCCGTGCGTCGGCGCTCGTCAAAACGTGACTCGTCGTAGGCCTCAATCCTGCGGACCGACCACTCGTCGGCGCGCTCATGCTCCAGGATGCCAATGTCATACGGGTACTCCAGGCCCCGCGCCACATACAGCATCGGTCGAAAGAGAAACCGCCCCTCCTCCACGCGGTCCATCCGAGCCGCGGTCATCGCCGCGTGGACGTGCGCGACGAGCCCCCGGAGCGAGTGCTTCGAGAGCAGTGCGGCCGGACCGACCGCGAGCGGGGCGACGTGCGCGTGCTCGCCCTCCTTACCCGTCCGTTCGTTTCCCACGAACAAGGGTGTCAACGCATGCAGCGTGCAGTGTATCGACCCTGACAGCAACTCCGGCTCTGCGAGAGGGACATCGTGGCCGACATGCTCCGCGGTGGTTTCGGTGTGGGGGCCGCGGATCGGGACGAAGTGATACGGAGGACGGTAGTCGGTCATGATGCGGACCCTCCCTCGCCCGGCAGCAGGCGCCAATCGACGATGCCGCTTGCATCCACGTAGACGCACGCGTGGAGCGGCGGCGTGCCCGAAAGAAGCCCACCCACTCGCGTGGCGAACTGGAACCGTGAATCCGGAGAGTGCAGGAGGAGCGGTAGCCTGGCGGAGCCTCCCGGCAGTGTCCACCGGTTGGCCCTGCGCTCCTGGCGCTCGCGGCTTCTCAGATGCGCGTCCGCGATCGGGTCCGCTTCCCCGTGCTGGACCTCCCACAGGGCCACCGCGCGCCGCTCCCCCATGCGACGGAAGAGGCGGATGGAGGCTCGCGTCCCGAAGAGGATCGCCTCCTCGACCTCGTCAAGATCGGCGCTGGTGGCAACATCACTCCACGGGCGGTAGATGGTCGGGGGCAGCCAAGCCGAACCGGACTCCTGTTCGGCGTCGCTCATTCCCCGGTGGTAGGCGAGCTTCTGTCGAGCCGCAGTCCATGCGAATTGCGCCATGACGTGGGGGCGCTCCCCAAGGCCGGCCGCGGCAGCACGGATCGTCCCGGGCTTCGCGTCTGCCAAGGGAACCCGAACGAGTGTGACGGTCATCCCCCCTCCCTGCGGTTCAGTCGGAAGGCGTCGCCTTCGAGAATGGCCCCGATGGTCCACGCAATCCTGCTGTCGCCGGCACCGAGCCCCAGAAGATCGCACCGGACTCCGGCGTCCAAAGCGTCCCTCATGGCGCGGAACAAGGCACGATAAGTCGGGTCTTGCGACTCGCAGACGACGTGGCCCTCGAACACACCTTGGAACACGGGGCGCTCATCGAACAACGCCCCTGGAAGGACGCTCCCCCGGAACTCGTCTTCGGCATGGCGATGGACTGTGATCTTGAGCACTTCGCCGGAGGGCGCAAGATCCCCGAAGAGGGCCACGCCCGCCCGGCCCCCCTTCGTGCCGGCGGGACCACCTAGGAGGAACTGCAGCGCTTCGCTGCCCGGCGGGGCAGCGAGCCGGCGGAGGTAGGCGTGGCACGCCCCCTTCAGGGACGATCCTGGCACGTAGCACTCTTCGCTGCCGCCCTGGACCTCGCGCCGGAGGAACACCGCGTCAAACTGTTCCTTGTGCGCCCAGTATTCTCCACCTCGAACCAGCAGGGAGTCCCATCCGTATCCATCACCTCTCTTGCCCGCGCGAACACCCAC
The DNA here is from genome assembly GCA_964570285.1 of uncultured Planctomycetaceae bacterium. Lineage (GTDB taxonomy): Bacteria > Planctomycetota > PLA2 > PLA2 > PLA2 > CAZMXP01. Next base: position 84,355 of record CAZMXP010000009.1, on the reverse strand, counting down.
GGAAAAGGCCAGCGGAAGGTGATCCCGCCTCCGGGCCAGGATCTCGTCCACCTTCCACGCGCTCAACTCCTCGAACAGCTCTTCGCGATCGGATCTGGGGTCGCCCATCCCAAGGTAGTCGTCCAGCCCTTCCGCTGAGACGGCGTGGCGCCTCAGTCCGTCGAGGAAGAACCAGCCGCAACCGACGCCGGTCTGACCGCCTACGCGACCAAAGCGCGTCCATTGTGCCAGCGCCGTTTCTACCCAATGAACAAGGTCTTCAAGTCCTTCGCCACTTGCGTCCCCCCACGGTTCGAGATCGATCTCAAGCGAGACCCGGAAGCGCGTCCCACACGGTACTTCGATCTGTTGGTACTTGAGGTGCTCTGCGGCGACCCCGAGATTCCGGTCGATCGCCACGCGGTCACGCGCCCGGAGCGGTGCCAGACCGCGCGCGGAGCCCGAGACGATGCCCGACTTCCCGACGGGATAGGCGGAGCGCACTTCAACGCGAGACGCGACCAGGATCGCTTCGCGCTCCCTGTCCCGTTTGGAGGTGAGCGCCTGCCGCGCCGCGGGTGCGGCGATGTCGAACTCGGGACAGAGCCCGCGGACCGTCTCGACGAGCCGTCCCGCGATGCTTGACCCCGGTACATAGGGGATCCCATGGGAATCAAGGCGGCAGGGGCGCGCATCGAGCGGCGCATCGGCATCCGGGTTGCCCACGTGAAACGCCGAGCAGGCAACCATGTCGGCGCGATAGAGAATCCTGAGTGTGCGGGTCATTTGTTTGGCTTCTGCGCAAGCAGGCGCATGCGACGCACAAACCAGCGGAGGAAGAGGGTGCCGTCCATCCCCCGGCCCTCCACTAATCCCGGGAGCAGCGCGTGCGGCTCGCCCCACTTCTCCCCGCCCCTCGACAAGATCCTGCCCCGGAGCAGCTCCTTCAGCTTGGCAGCGGGGCTGCTGACACGGGATCTGGCCCACCCCTCGACGTGCTCCGCGAGCCAGCCCCACTGTGAGCTACCGATTTGGCTCAACCACGCCTGATGCCGCTCCACGGCCTCGTTGACCGCGGCAAACACCGCGGTCCGCGAGTCGACAGGGAAAGCTTCGGGGGGAAGGGCAGTTGCGGTGGAGCCTGCGGAGTGAACCGGGTGGTTGAGGACGAAGCGCCCCCATCCCTGTGCGATTCCCTCACCGATCCCGCGCTGTCCGGCACGGGCAAGGCTGACTGGATTGCCGCAGGACAGGAGCGAGAGGCAGGTGCCGGCCCCGAGGCCACCCTTGGCGAATGCCGGCAAGCCGCCGTAATGGAATCCACGCGCAACCGTGGACGGTGCCTGCTGGGGGCCCTCCCAACGGACAGCGTTCGCCTCGCTCTCGGACAGTCCCGCGTTCCTCAGCGCCTCTTGCAGTGGCGCGGGGTCGGCCAGTGTGGTTAGGTACCCTCCGTAACCTTCGCGAAGCGCGAGGGGTGACGTGAACGTGAGCGTTTGCGATGCGCGGTCGGGGACAGGCGGCTCGTGGAATGATATCCCAGTGATGCGCAGGGCGCGGCGTCCGCGTCCGATCCTCAGCAGGCCTCCCTCTTCGAGGCAGCCCTCGGCCCATGCGAGGAACTCGCTGGCCCGGCCCGCGGCGCCGGCCCCGAAGAAGACAAGCTCGCCCGCGAAGCACGTGCCCGCCGCGATGCACTCCTGCGCGAAGAGACCGCGCTCCTCCCTCACGCTCCGGCGCGACGCGTCGATTGCGTTCCGGCTCCGGCGTTCGAGGGACGGTTCGTACAGGAGCAGTCCACGTCGCGGATCGGGCCACACGAATCGCCCCGGAGGCACGCCCTTCGGATTCGCTACGCTCGTCATCCCGAGTAGCGTGTCCGCGCCACCCAGATCCTGGAGGGATCTGCTCCCAGCCGGAGTCTGAAACGCCCAGCCAAGTGTCGCAAACTCCCCGGACCCCGACGCTCCCGCGCGCTTCGGTAGCTGAAGCGAAGCCGGGGCCGGTATTGGCATGGGTTCCCCGGCGGTCCACTTCTCGACTCGAGGCGGCAGGGGCAGAAGATCGCCGAAGGAGGTGCCCACTCCGGCCAGCGTTCCCTCGACAGAGTCATTCGATCCTGCCGCGCGCGTCCTCCATTCGTGCCGGAGTGCCCCGAGCAACGTCGCGCCGGGCACGTAGGGAAGCGTGCGCATCGTGAAGGTGGTCTGATCCCCGGGCACGATCGTGATCGGTTCCTCCGCCACGGCGAGAATCCGGATCACCGTGAACGTCGGATCGAGGGACGAGATGGGGACTGCGTCTTTGCGCGTCCGTTCCGACCTCTCCTGCGTGATCGTGAACCGCACCAGGCCGGTGCCGCGACGCCTCCCGCCGCCGATCGACTTCGTGATCCGTACGGCGTCGGTGAGCAACTTCTCCGCTCCGTCGACAGGATGGAACACCTCCAGGAAGCCGACAAATGTGGTCCCACGGGGAACGCATTCGCGCGTGCGAAGGGTGTGATCGAGCGCCGTGCCCGTCTCGTGATCGATCGCCGTCTGCGAGTGAAGGACAAGCGGATGCGACGCGCCCTCGACCCGGAGATCCGTGAAGGAACATCCTTCGCCGCCACCCTGCTCCCCGCGAAACAAGGCGGCCATGGCGCTTGCCTTGTAGCTCGCGGGTTGGATGCGGCAGAGCCTCTTGGCACCCTCGGCGGCCAGGCCGCGGAGTGTCGTCCAGGGAATGTAGGGCTCCCCATTGCGTTCGCGAACCTGGCCGCTGTCGTAGACGCCGGAGACGCCCAATCCGGACCCGACATGCAGGTCCTCGAGGAGTTCCATCAGGATCCGAAAGCGGAGCTGCCGCGTATCGCTCATTGGCGCCGCCCCCCGATGAACTCCTCGATCTCGGCGCAATCGAGGAACTCGGTCCAGGAGACGCCCGGTCCGCCTTCCACGGGGGCGAACAGGTCTGTTCCGCCGAGTCGTTCCCTCTCCTTCTCATCGAAGAGCGCCTCGTACATCCACATGGCGATCTGCGGGTGGTCCCGAAGGTACACCCGCATCCGCTTGCGCCGGTTGCGACCGTGCTTGCTCCGGTCGATGTGCGTCTTCTCGTCGTCGAGCATCCGCCGCACCTCTTGGAGCATGGTTTGAAGCGACCGGCGCGGTCCGCCGCTCGTGCCAGAGTCAAGGACGGGGTGCGGGCGCCGCGTGAGAATGAACCGCCGCTCCCCGTCGCCAATCACGTACTCCCGCCGGCGTTGCTCGGCCAGGCTCGATACGTCGGAGGTCTTCACGACATGCCAGTCGACGGCGGATCCTTCCTCCTCGGACCGCGTGGCCCGAAGAAGCTTCGCGCTGTCGAGGAGTTCCGCCGCAAGCAGACGCACGCGGCTGAAGGGGAGGGCCGGAGGCACAACGGCAATGCCCACGGAGAGGGTGAGGCGGCCGACTCCCCGCCCGATCGACTCGGTCAACGCCTCGAACCGGGCGCAAAGGTGTTGCACGAAGTCGAACGCAAACCGCGCGTCAATGGCGACGAACAGGTCGTCCCCTCCGCGCCAAAGGACCTGGAAGGGCAGGCAAAGACCGGGTTGCTGCGAGGGCGCCAGCGCAAGCCTCAGCGCGTCCCCGAGTGCAGTTCGCATCGCGCCGCGCAGGCTCCACCAGAACCACTCGTTGCGAACCTCCCGGTCAAGGACGGATCCCGAACCACCGGTTCGGAACTGATCGAACGCCTTGCCGAAGCTATTCCCGTCCACGTCGATTGCCGCGAGGTAGGCGCGTTCCTTGTCCCCGACAACGTCGTGGAAGTCCTGCGGCGGAGGCAATCCGTCCCAGGGCGGGGATAGCCCGGCACGAAGCGAGTCCAAGAAACTCAGCAGCGGATTCGAGGCGCTCGTTGCCTCCGCATGGAGCCATGTGCCCGAATAGCCGAGTTTCTCTCGCTCGCGGACCTCGATCGCTAGCGCAGGATCGCGGCCGTCATTTCTGTCTCGCTCGAAATATGGGCTGTCGAACGGCAATAGAGGTGCGCTGGCGCTCTCGGCGGGGTGCGCGTTCCCGATCGCATCCATCAGCGTGCCGTCGGCGGGTACCGCGCCGACCCTGACACTCATCGCGAGGCGCGGCATCAGGAGGGCCGCGCACTCGAACACCGCCTCCCGGACGGCCTCGGCGTCTCGTTGCTCGGATACGACGGCGATGAGGCGACCGCCCGCTGCCGCGAGCACCCCGTTGCGGAGAAGCAGCCTCGGATCGTCGTGTTCGAAGTGCTTCTCGCTGATTCCGTCGAATGCGGTCCGCCCTGCCAGAAGATCCACGGGGCGATGCCTTGCCACTATGGCGGGAAACTCGCACTGCAGGAGCCGCGCCAGCATCGCATTCGAACCCACCATCACGCGCAGGCGATCCACCGCAAAGAGCGTCGCCTGCGTTCGTCGAAAGTCCACGAAGACGAAGTGCATGCCACCTCCCCCGATCGAATGCTAGCGATCCGGTCGATACATCTCAAGTGCGATTTCGCCGAAGGTCCCGCGAGGGTGCCTAGCATCCACCGATCGGTGGCGGCCATGGCGACGACCGTCACCGTAGCCGGGATCGGCACGTCGGTGAGGAGCCCGCGCTTCTGCCGTCCCTGTGACCTGCGTGCGTCACGACTGGTGGCGGATGTGCCGCAGGCCGAATCAGGGTGCCCTGCTCGTTGCAGTGGGTGGCCGGAACGTAGCCGGGCTCCGTCCCACCGCCAACCCCACCCCCGAGAGCAGAAGACCCCCCCGCGCCTCCGCGACGCGGCGCACCTGCTCTCCTTCCGCGCCGAGTACGGCCATGCGTCGCGACGCGGCCTTCTTCTTCATGCGGGCTCGACGATCGAGTGGCTCTCCCCGGACATCCTCTGCGCACCCTGGTGGCGCGTGGTCTGAGCAGGGCGGGCCGCCGCTCCACGGTTTGTGGCACCGGAGGCGCCCGGCGACCCTTTCCTGGCGGTGCATCGGTACCTTGCAATTTTGAAGCGGCACTTCATAATTGGCAGGTATGCGTCATGTCCCCCGCGCGGCGCGACTGGAGCTGGATCGACTGTTGCGGGAGTTCCCGGCCGTGCTCGTCGTCGGGCCGAGACAGTGCGGCAAGAGCACGCTCGCGCGCGCGGCGCGGCCCAAGTGGCGCCATCTCGACCTCGAGCGCCCCCTCGATCACGCACTCCTCTCCGCCGACCTCGAGGGGTTCCTGCGGGCGCACCCGAGGGATGTCATCCTCGACGAGGCGCAACGCCTCCCCGCCCTCTTCCCGGCCCTGAGGCACGAGATCGACAGGGTGCGCCGGCGCGGCCGGTTCCTGCTGACCGGCTCGGCAAGCCCGGAGCTCCTCCGTTCCGCTTCCGAGTCGCTCGCCGGCCGCGTCGGCCTCCTCGAACTCACGCCGTTCCGCGCGGCGGAAGTCGCCGGCACGCGGCACGCGGCGTCGCGGTGGTTCTGGGGCGGCTACCCGCCCGTGCACGAGCGGCGTGGCGCGGCGTCGCGTGGGACGTGGCTCGACGCCTACGTCTCGACGTTTCTCGAGCGGGATCTGGCGCTACTCGGCGTGCGCCTGCCGCCGGCCCGCCTGAGGACGCTCTGGATGATGCTGACGCATGTCCACGGACACCTGCTGAACGTCTCCGATCTCGCGCGGTCCCTGGGCGTCTCCTCCCACACCGTCGCCGGGGATCTGGACATCCTCGAGCAGACCTTCATGATCCGGAGGCTGCAGCCGTTCCATGCCAACCTCCAGAAGCGACTCAGCAAGAGCCCGAAGGTCTATCTGCGCGACAGCGGCCTGCTGCACTTCCTCGCCGGCCTCCGCGAGCCGCGGGAGTTGAGGACCTGGCCCCGTCGCGGCGCGTCGTTCGAGGGGATGGTTATCGAGGAGCTCGTCGTGCTCGCGAAGGAGCGGTTCACGAGGCCTCAGGCCTTCCACTGGCGGACCCAGGCCGGCGCGGAGGTCGACCTGCTGCTGGTCAACGGCCGCCGCATCCTGCCCATCGAGATCAAGCTCGGCGCGACCGTGGAGCCGAGGAGTCTCCTCGGGCTCAAGGGTTGCATGGCCGACCTCGGTCTCAAGCGCGGGATCGTCGTCTACACCGGCGACGAGCGCCGCGCGGCGACACCCGCCATCGAACTCGTGCCCTGGGATGACATCGCGAGCGGCAGGGCCGAGCTGCCGCTGTGAGGCGCCCCGGGTCGCCGACCGCCCGCGCCAGACTGCCGCGCAGCTCCTCCCCGCGTGCTCGCGCCGCCCCGTCGCGGCCCTAGACTGGACACGATGGAGGAACCCCGTCGCGCAACGCCCGGCGACCTCGCGCTCGTGCGCGACGTCCGGCTGCGCGCGCTCGCGGAGGCCCCGGAGGCGTTCGACAGCACGCACGCGGGCGCGCTCGCGTGGGACGATCAGCGGTGGCGGCGCTGGATCGAGGAGGGTGTGACCTTCCTGCTCCCTGGGCCCGACCGTGCGATGGGACTTGTCCGGGGCGTGCCGGACCCCGCCCGCCCGCGCTCGCCGTTCCTGATGTCCCTGTGGCTCGACCCGGCCCTGCGCGGCACGGGCGCGGGCGACCGCCTCGTCGGCGCGGTGCTCCGCTGGGCGAGGGACGCAGGCGCACGCGAGGTCGTGCTGCACGTGGACAAGCGCGACGCGAGGGCCCGGCGCTTCTACGAGCGCAACGGCTTTCGCGTGACGGGCGCGGAACTCGCCCGCGAGCGCGACGGCCTTCCCGAACTGGAGATGCGGAAGGAGCCCCTTGCCCCCCAGACCCGCTACGCCCTCGACGAGATCCTCGGCTCCTGAACTCCCGCTCGGCGCCCCCCTCGCCGGCCGACGACGAGCGCGACCCCCAGCAGCAGCAGCCCCGCCCCCGCATAGCCGAGCGGCGCGATGGGCTCGGGCGAGAGGAAGCCGGGCCAGAGCGCCGCCACGAGCGCGATGCCACCGATCGTGATGATCGGGTTCAACGTCAGGATCATGCTGACCTGGTTGGCGGGCGCGTCGCGCATCGCCTCGCCAAGCGTGCCGTAGGCGCCCACGGTCGTGAGGCCGAGGAAGACGAGCACGCCCCAATCGCCGATGCCGATCCCCCCGAGCCCCCCGAAATCCGCCCAAGGCGAGAGCAGGACCATCCCGACGAGATAGCTGACGAGATTCAGACCCTGCGGATCGCAGCCGCGCAGGATCAGCATCTTGTTGAGCGTCGCCCACGCGGCCCACGTCACCGCCGCGACGGCGATGACGAGCACGCCGTACGCGTGCGCGTCGCCGAGTCGCACCTGGTCGCGGTAGAAGAGCACGAACCCAGCGATCGCGAGCAGGAAGCCGAGCCGCTGCGCCGGGCGGACCCTTTCCTTGAAGAGCAGGATGCCGATCACCGCGAACAGGAGCGGCGAGGTCTGGATCAGCACCTGCGCGCCGCTCGCGCCGTTGAGCTCGAGGCCCCGGTAGAAGAAGCGGTAGTTCGCGGCGAGCAGCGCCGCCGAGAGCAGCGCGACCCACGGCGGCCGGCGCAGGAGGCCGAGCGCCGCCGGGCGCCGCGCCTTGAGCAGCAGCCCGAGCATCAGGCTCGCGCTCGCGAAGCGGAACCAGACGACGGTCTCGACGGTCGTGATCCTGAGCGCGTACTTCAGCACGACCGCCTGCACCCCCCAGATCAGGGCGGTCGTCGAGGCGAAGAGGAGGCCGCGGAGGCGTCGGTCCATGGAAGGGGGCTCTATCTTCGGGGGGCGCGGGGGCCCGTCGCGCTCTCAGTTCGCAAGACCCCAGAGTTGCCACGCGGCCCAGTAGAAGGGGTGGCTCCACGGCTTGTGCGATGCGACGAACTCCTGCGCCTTCCGGAGCGCCGTGGCAGTCTCCACGCCGCCCTCCTTCCACAGCTCGTAGAACTTCACCATCAGCGCGCGTGTCGCCTCGTCGTCCACCTTCCAGAGGCTGACGACCACGCGGGGTGCGCCGGCGAGCATGAAGGCCCGGTTGAGCCCGAGGATCCCCTCCGCGCGGTAGACCTTGCCGCGACCCGTCTCGCACGCGCTGAGCACGACGAGGTCCCCGGGGAAGGAGGAGCGCAGCACATCGTGCATCGAGAGCGCGCCATCCGCGAGCGCGAGCGAGGAGAGCATCGGACGCTCCGCATCGAGAAGGCCGTGGCAGGCGAGGTGGATCGCGCGCCAGCGCGGATGGCCCGCGACCGCAGCGAGCAGGCGCGCCGGGCTCGCGTCGGCGCCGAGCAGCACGACGTCGCCGACAGCCTTGGCCTCCTCGCGCGTGCCGGGGAGCGGCGCGAGGCTCCCTCCTCGGGGGGCGGCGCCCTTCGCGTAGTCCGGGTCGCCGAGGGCGAGCACCTGCGTGCCGCGGCGCTCTTTCTCGTCGAGCAGCACCCCGTGGGTGGTGCCCGACGCGACGTAGACGACATCCACGCCGCCGGCCAGCGCGCACATCGGCACCGCGGAGAGCGCGCCCGCCGGCGAGACGAGGAGCCGCTTCGTCGCCGGGTCGAGCCCGAGCGGCTCCACGAGCAGGCGTCGCAGCGCCGCGAGGGGGGCGGATGGGTCCTGCGCCGGATCGTGCGGCGCCAGCGCGCGCACCGCCGCCTCGATCTCCGGGGTCCCGGCGAGCCGTACGATCCGCGAGCCCTTCGGCGTGACGACGAGCGCGGCCGCGGATTCCCCCGCGAAGCCGTAACTGACGAGCGCCTCGCCGTCGGAGAGATTTGCCGCGATCTCCCGCAGCATCGCGGCATGCGGGTAGGCCACGTCCGCCACCGCCTTCGACGTGCGCTGGATGTCGGAGACCACGCCGAGCAGGCTGCGGCGCGCCGCGTCCAGCCCGTCGCGCGCGCCTGCGATCGCGTCGCGCCTTCCCGTCCCGATCGCGCGCGCGAGCCCCTCCTGCGCCCGGCGCAGCGCGTCACGGGCATCGACCTCGGCGCGGCGCAACTCTTCCGGGATCGGCGCATCCTGGATCGCGTCGCGGCCGCCGAGCGCCTCGAGCAGCGCGCCGGCGCGTCCGCTCTCGAGGAAGAACGAGAGCTCCTCCGGGTCGTCGAGCGCGAGGCCGGCCAGGATCCCCTGCTCGAGGATCGCGGCCCAGAGGTCGCGCGCCTGCGCTCCCTGCTCGTCGCCGAGCCTGCCGACGAGCAGGGGCAGCCTCTCGACACAGTCTCGGAGCAGGTCCGCGGCCCCGCGCGCGTCCCGCTGCGACAGCCGGACCGTCGCGATCTCCTGCATCGACCGCACCTCGACGTCCAGGGCGCCGATTTCCGCCGCCATCGACCGCGACCGCTCGAGCGACTCGAGCGCCTTCGCCGGGTCGCCGGCGCGCCGCTGCGCCTCGCCGATGTTCCTCAGCGCCTGGGCGACGCCGGCGCGGTTGCCGCTCTCCTCGAACAGCGCGAGGCAACGCCCGTAGTACTCGAGGGCGCGCCCGGCCTCGCCGCGCTTCGCGAGAAACGAGGCGATGTTCCCGAGTTCGCGCGCGACGCCGTCGCGGCTGCCGATCGACTCGTAGGTCGAGAGCGCCTCCTGGCGGCTCTCGATGGCTCGCGCGCTGTCCCCGGCCCGCTCGTAGAGGGACGCGAGGTTGCCGAGGGCGATCGCGACGCCCTCCTTGTCCCCGATCCCGCGCTTCAGCCTCAGGCCGCGTTCGAGGTAGGCCCGCGCCTCTTCCGAGGCGCCGATGCACGCGTGGGTGGTGCCGAGGTTGACGAGCGTCCCCGACGCGCCTCGGCGGTCGCCGCTCTGCTCCTGCATCGCAAGCAGGCTCTTCTGGTTCGCGATGGCCTCGGCGAAGGCGCCCTTGTGCCGCTGGACGAGCCCGATCCCCATCAGCGCGTTCATCAGCCAGCGCCGGTGTCCGATCCGGGTGGCGATCTCCCTTCCCGCTTCGTAGTGCTCGAGCGCCTTCCGGTAGTCCCCGAGCCGGAGGTAGGTGCTCCCGAGGTTGACGAGGCCGCCGGAGATCGCCCCTTCGTCCCCGACCTCCTCGTGGACCCTCTGCGCACGCTCGAGATGCGCGAGCGCCGTCCGGCACTCGCCGACCTGCGCGAGGACGAGGCCGAGATTGCCGAGCGCCATCGCCGCGCCGTCCTTGTCCCCGAGCGCCTCGAAGATCGAGAGGGACTCGCGGTACCGGTCCATCGCCTCGCGGAACTCGCCCATGTCGGACCGGATGCTGGCGATCTCCGCGTGCGACATCGCGACGCCGCGCCGGTCTTGCAGCTCCTCGTAGGCTCCCAGCGCGCGCGTCTGGAACTCGAGCGCCCTCGGGAGGTCGCCGAGCCACCGGTGGAGCATGCCGATGTCGTGGAGCCCGGTCGCGACCCCCTGCCGGCGTCCGAGCGCCCCGTCGATCGCCATCCGCTCGCTCCACGCATTGAGCGTCTTGCGCGGATCGGACCGGATCGTGCTCTTGCCGCACTCGTGGAAGCCCAGGGCCGCTTCCGTGAGCCATCCGAGCCGCACCGCGACGCGCGCGCCGAGGTCGAAGGCCGCCGCGCTCGCGTCGGGCTGCCCGGAGGTGCGCAGCGCGCGGCCACGCGCGAACCGGATCTGCACGAGCAGGACGTCGTCGGCGCCCTCGCCCACCGCATCGAGCAGCCCGAGCGCCGCGCCCGCGTCGCCGCGCGCGAGGGCCGCCTCCGCGTCGCGGAGCGAATTGCGCTCGCCGTCGCGGGGCCCGCTTCCGCGTCGCGAGGCGACGTAGGCGGGAAGCGCCTCCAACGCCTTGGGAGCGGCCGCCGCCGAAACCGCCGCTGCGGCGAACGCCGCCGCCGCGTCGATCTCTCCCATTGAGCAGAGCTCGTCGGCCACGAGCCACGGGTCGGGACGGTCGGCCTCCGCGAGCGTCCGGAGCGCCTGCGAGTCGCCGCCGCGGCTCGCCTCGACCACCGCGACCGCGGCGCTGCGCGGGGTGGGCGGTCCCTCGGGAGCACCGTCGCCTCCGCCGGCAGCGCCGGCGAGGAGCAGCAGACCGAGCGCCTGGGCGATGCGCATCCCGTACCCTCGGCGGGGACTCTACCAGAGTCCCGCCCCCGACCTCTCCGCTACAATCCCCGCACCACGCGTGGAAGCACTCAGCACAGGAAGCCGCCTCGGCCTCTACGAGCTCGGCCGCGAGCTCGGACAGGGGGGGATGGGCACGGTCTATCGCGCCGCCTCGGTGGCCGACGGACCTGCCGGCCCCATGGGGAGCGTCGTCGCCATCAAGGTCTTCAAGCCGGAGCTGGTCGCCGACGCGAACACCTTCGCGCGCTTCACGCGCGAGGCGGAGCTCGGCATGAAGATCCGCCACGGCAACGTCGTGCGCACCTACGAGGTCGGACACGAGGAGGTCGGCGGCCAGGCGGTGCACTACCTCGTCATGGAGCTCGTCGAGGGGCAGACGCTGCGCGCGATGATCGCCGAGCTGGGCACGCTGCCCGAGCACCTGCTCTACCAGGTGAGCGACCAGGCGCTCGACGCGCTCTCCGCGGTGCACGCGGTCCACATGATCCACCGCGACCTGAAGCCCGACAACCTCGTCGTCACGAGCAACAACCGCGTGCTGCTGATGGACCTCGGCGTCGCGCGCTTGCAGCAGGAGGGGCGCGACCTCACCCGCGCGGGCGAGTTCGTCGGCTCGCTGCACTACGCGGCGCCGGAGCAGTTCCTCGACCAGGACCACGTCGGCCCCCTCGCCGACCTCTACGCGTTCGGCGTCGTGCTCTACGAGATGGCGACGGGCAAGAACCCCTTCGGCGCCGCCGACGTCAGCACGCTGATCACGCAGAAGATCAAGGGCACGATGCGCCGCCCGCGCGTCGTGCAGCGCGACCTCGACCCCTTCCTCGACGAGGTTATCATGACCTGCCTGAAGCCCGACCCGGCGCAGCGGTTCGCCTCGACCGAGGTGCTGCGCGCGGTGCTGCGCGAGGGCGACGCGGGCGAGTGGTGGGGCAAGCGCATCGCGGGCGCGAGCTATCCCGCCGCGATGCGCGCGCTCAAGCGCCTGCGGCCGCCGCGCGAGGCGCCGCTCGTCGGCCGGGGCGGCCATCTCGACCAGCTCCACGAGGCGTGGGAGAAGGCGCAGTCGGGCGAGGGGAGGGTCGCCACCGTGACGGCGGCCGCGGGCGGCGGCAAGTCGCGCCTCGTGCACGACTTCGCCGAGGAACTCGTCGCGCCGGACGGTCCGATGATCCTCGCGGGCCACTCGCTCGCCGAATGCACGGAGGGGATGGAGGGGGGCCCGGGGGGAGGGGAGTTCCTGCCCTGGCTCAAGGACGCCGCCCGCGAGCGCCCGGTGCTGCTCGTGCTCGAGAACCTCCACGGCGCCTCGCCGGAGACGCTCGACCAGTTCGACCTGATCGCGCGGTCGATCGCCTACGACCCGGTGCTGCTCGTCGGCACCTGGCGCGACGACGCGGTCGAGGAGGGGTCGAAGCTGCACGCGCTCGGGACCGGCCTCGCCTCCCGCGAGGGGGCGGTCGCGATCGCGCTGCCTCCCTTCGACCGGGGGGTCGCCGACGAACTCCTGCGCGCGCTCGTCGGCCACGAGCGGACCGTGCGGGCCATCGGCCGGCTGCTCCACGACCGCAGCGACGGCAACCCGCACATCCTGCTCGAGATGCTCGCCCACCTGAAGAAGTCGGGGGCGCTGAAGGTCGCCGAGGGCGGGCTGCGCCTGTCGAGGCCGCTCGACGACATCGACCTGCCCCAGGACATCCGCGAGCTTTTCGCCGCGCGGCTCGCCGACCTCGACGGGGAGCTGCGCGCCACCGTCGAGGGGGCCGCCGTGATCGGCGCCGAGTTCTCCGCCTCGCTCCTCTCCGCGGTGACGGGCACGAAGAAGATCCGCCTCCTGCAGCGCCTCGCCTCGCTCGAGCGCAAGTACCGCCTCGTCGCGAGCTCGGGGAAGAACCTGCTGCGCTTCGCGAGCCACGGGCTCAGGCAGGTCGTCTACGACGGCATCGCGGACGACCGCCGCAGGGAGCTCCACGGCCTCTGCGCCGACGCGATCCTCGAGGAGGCGGCGGAGGACGGGCGCGAGCTCACCGGGGAGGAGACGCTGCTGCTCGTGCGCCAGCTCCTCGGCGCCGGGCGAGCGTCGGAGGTCGGCCCCCGGGCCCCCCTCGCGTCGGCCATCGCCCTGTCGCAGTCGCACCCGGGCGAGGCGGTCGTCTTCCTCGGCTCGCTCGCGCCGCACCTCGACCCCGCCGGCAGGGCCGACCTGCTGCTCAAGCTCGCCAGCGCCTACGCGCTGCTCGGAAGATCGGAGGACCGGATGCGCGCGCTCGCGGAGGCGAGCGAGGTCGCGAAGGGGCTCGACGACCGGGCGCTGCGCGCGCGGGTCAACGCGGCGCTCGCGATGGCGCTCCTGCGCGGGGGCGACCTCGCGGCGGCGGAGCACGAGGCGAACCTCGGCCTCGAGGTCTCGCGCGAGGCGGTCTGCCTGCACGCGCTCGGCGAGATCGCGTGGCGCCGCGGCGACTGCCCGACGGCGGTGGCGCGCTGGGAGGAGGCGCTCGCGCAGCGCGTCGCCTCGGGCGACAAGCGCGGCGAGGCGGCGACGCTGCTCGCCCTCGGCGCCGTGCTGACGGAACTCGGCGAGACGGCGCCCGCGCGGCAGCGCAAGGAGCAGGCGCTCGCGGCCTACAAGGAGCTCGGGGACCGGCGCGGCGAGGGGGAGACGCACAACAACCTCGGCAACTCCTGGGTCGAGGCGCACCGGATCGACGAGGCGCTCGCGAGCTACACGCGCGCCGTGGACCTCGCGCAGGAGACGGGCAACCTGCCGGGGGAGGCGGCGGCCCTCTACAACCGCGGCCGCCTGCTCGGCGCGCTCGCGCGCATCGAGTCCGCGAAGGTCTCGCTGACGCGCGCGCTCGACCTCTACCGCGCGCTCGGCGACCCCGGCGGCGAGGCGCAGACGCTCCAGGCGCTCGGCACCGCGATCTCGGGCTACGGCGAGCGCGCCGAGGCGCGCAGCCACCTCGAGATGGCGCAGGAGATCGCGCTCAAGCTCGGCGAGTCGCAACTGCTCGGCCGCATCCAGCGCCACCTGGCCATGCTCCTGCACGAGGAGGGCGAGCGCGCCGAGGCCAACGCCCTCTTCCTGCTCGCGCTCGCGCACGCGACCGGGCGCAGCCGCCTCGACACGCTGGCGGACATGGGCCACGCCGCGCTGAAGGAGGGGAAGTTCGACAAGGCGATCACGCTGCTGACGCAGTCCCTCGGCGAGGAGGCCTCCGGCAGCCGCGCGCTGCTGAGCCTCTGCCGCCTCGCGCGGGCGCACAAGGGCGCGGGCAACCGCGCGCAGGCGATCGACTACGCGATGCAGGCGGAGGAGCGCATCGAGCGCATCGGCAGCGTCGCCCCGATGCACGGCCCCGAGGTCTACTACACCCTCGGCAACATCTTCGAGGGGCAGGAGCGCGCCCACGACTACATCGCGAAGGCCAACGACCTGCTCGGCAAGCGCACCCGCGCGATCCAGAGCATCGTCGCGCGCCAGCACTACCTCACGATGACCTGGCCCAACCGCGAGATCCTCGAAGAGGCCAAGCGCCTCCTCCAGTAGCCGCGCCCGTTCGCCCGATGGAACCCCGCCGCCGGATCGGCCCCTACACCCTCCTCTCTCCGATCGGCGCGGGCGGCATGGGCACGGTCCACCGCGCCGAGGACGCGTCGGGCCGGCCGGTTGCCCTCAAGCTCCTCCACGACCACCTGTGCGGCGACCCGGCGTTCGAGAGGCGCTTCCGGCGCGAGGTCGAGCTGGGCGCGAGGATCCGCGACCCGCGCGTGGTCGGCACGCTGGGGGGCGGCACGTTCGATCGCGAGGGGGCGCGGGGGCCCGGCTACTACATCGCGATGGAGTTCGTCGAGGGCCAGACGCTCCGCGACCTGATCCGCGCCGACGCGCCCCTCCCCGAGGCGCTCTGCCTGCACCTCGCGCGGGAGGTCTGCGCCGCGCTGCGCGCGATCCACGCCGCCGGGGTCGTGCACCGCGACCTCAAGCCCGAGAACATCCTGGTCACGGCCGACCACGCGGTGAAGGTGGGCGACCTGGGCATCGCGCGCTCGCTGCGCTCGACCGTCGCCTCGGAGGGCTCGGCCTTCGCCGGCACGGTGCTCTACGCGGCACCGGAGCAGTTCGGCGAGGGGGAGGTGGACGGCTCCGCCGACCTCTACGCGCTCGGCCTGATCCTCTGCGAGATGGGCACCGGCGCGCACCCCTTCGCCGGCGAAGACGCGGTCGCGATCATGCGCCGCCACCTCGAGGCGGTCCCCCGCGCCCCCTCCGAATCCAACCCCGGCCTCTCCGCGTTCTACGACGCGGTCGTGGCCACGCTGACCGGGAAGCGGCGCGAGGACCGCTTCCCCTCCGCGGGCGCGCTGCTCGACGCGCTGGAGGGGCGCGAGGCGTCGCGCTGGTGGCGCGAGACCGGGCGGGGCCGCGCGCCGCGGGGCGCCCGGCGCCACGTCGCGCCGCGCGAGACGCCGCTCGTGGGCCGCGCGGGCGAGATGGCGGCGCTGCACGCGGCGTTCGCGGACGCGGCGTCGGGCGACGGCCGCCTCGTGCTCGTCGAGGGGGAGGCGGGCATCGGCAAGAGCAGGCTCTGCGAGGAGTTCCTCGATCTGCTCGCCGCGCGCGGCGAGGTCTTCCACGACCTGCGCGGCTCCTACGCCCCCGGCTCGGGCGCGACGGGCTCGGGCGCCTTCTCCACCGCCTACCGGGAGCATCTCGGCCCGGAGGGGCTCGAGGACGCGGTCCGCGGGAGGCTCGGGACGATGGAGCGGCTCGCGCCGGCATTCGCGGCGCTGCTGCGCGGCGAGCCGCCCCCGCCGGGCGCCGAGCCGCTGTCGCGCGAGTCGATGCAGGCGGTCTTCGTGCGCGTCACGCGGTCGCTCGCGGCGGAGCGGCCGGTGGTGCTGCTGCTCGAGGACGTGCACCTCGCGCCGGTCGAGGCGCACGCGCTCGTGCTCGCGATGGCGCCGGCGCTGCGCCGCGAGCGCGTGCTGCTGCTGCTGACGGCCCGGCCCGGGGGGCTCGAGGAGTGGACGCTCGCGCTGGGCCGGGCCGGGGACCTGCGCCGGCTCGCGCCGGCCCGCCTCGGCGCGAAGGACCTCGCGCGACTGCTCGGGGAGGCGTTCGGCAGCGAGCACCTCGCCGAGGACCTGAGCTACATGATCGCGACGCGCTCGGACGGCAACCCGTTCTTCGCGCTCGAGATCGTGCGCGGCCTGCGCGAGCAGGGGGCGCTCGCGCGGCGCGAGGACGGGAGCTGGCGGCGCACGCGGGTGATCGACGCGATCGGCGTGCCGTCGTCGGTGCGCGAACTCGTGCTCGGGCGCCTCGCCGGCCTCGAGCCGCAGGACAAGGACCTGCTCGACCTCGCCGCCTGCTGCGGCCACGAGTTCGACCCGCTGCTGGTCGCGGAGGCGTCCGGCCGCGGCGTGCTGCCGGCGCTGCAGCGCCTCGGCTGGATCGAGCGCCGCCACCGGCTCGTGCGCTCCGCGGGGCGCTGCTGCGTCTTCGACCACCACCAGGTGCGCGAGACGATCTACGAGGGCCTGATGGCGCCGCTGCGCGAGCAGTACCACCTGCTGCTCGGCGGCCTCCTCGAGCGGCGCGGCCCGCAGGCCGCGGCGGAGATCTGCGAACACTTCCTGCGCGGCGCGGAACCGTCGCGGGCGCGCCCGCACCTCGCCGCGGCGTTCGACCGCGTCGAGCGCGGCTACGGCGCCGAGGCGCCCGCCCGCCTCGCGCGCCTCGCGCTCGCGGCGCCGGGCCTGCTCGAGGGACGCGACCGCGGGCTGCTGCTGCTGCGCTTCGCGGCATCCCTCGAACTCCTCGGCCGGAGCGAAGAGCAGGGGCGCGCCGTGGACGAGGCGCTCGCGCTCGCCGCCTCGCTCGGCGACGAGGCGCTCCGGCTGGGCGCGCTCGTCGCCCGCTCGCGGCTCCTCTACGGCACGGGCCGCCACCGCGAGGCGGAACCGCTGCTCGCCGACGCGCTCGCGCTCGCGCGGGCCCTCGGCGACGGCGCCGCGGAGCGTCTCGTGGAGCATTCGATCGGCACGCTCGCGATGGAGCTGGGCCGCGTCGACGAGTCCATCGCCCACCTCGAGAGGGCGCGCGACCTCTTCCGCGACGCGGGCGACCGGCGCGGCGAGGGCACGGCGATCGGCAACCTCGGCAACGCCCACCTGCGCCTTCGCCGCCACGCCGAGGCGGAGGCCTGCTACCGGCGCCAGCTCGCCCTCGCGGAGGGGCTCGGCGACCTGCGCACCGAGGGCATCGCGAGCGGCAGCCTCGGGAACCTCGCCCTCGACCGCGGCGACGCGGAGGCGGCGCTCGCGCTGCACCGGCGCTACCTCGCCACCGCGCGGCAGACGGGCTACCGGCGCGGCGCGGCGCGCGCGCTGGCCTCCCTCGCGATCGCCGCGAAGTTCCTCGGCCGCTTCGGGGAGGCGGAGGCGCACTACCTCGAGGCGTGCGACATCTCGCGCGAGATCGGCTCGCCGCGCGGGGAGTGCTACTCCAGGACGAACCTCGCGCGGCTGCGCGGGCTGCTCGGGGAGTTCGACGACGCCGCGACGCTCGCGGGGGCCGCAGGGGCCACGCTGGAGGGGCTCGGGGACCGGGCGGCGGCCGCCTTCGCGACGCTGGTGCTCGGCGAGATCGCGGAGATGCGCGGAGAGCCGGAGGCCGCGCGCGGCCTCTACGAGCGGGCGCTCGACGGCCTCGAACCCCGCGAACGGGCGACGCCGCTGCGGCGCCTCGCGGTGCTCACCGGGGACCGCGCGCCGCTCGCCGAGGCGCTGGCGCTCGCGCGCGAGCACGGCGTCCCGGCGGAGGAGGTGCTGTCGCTCGCGGCGCGCGCGGAGACGCGACCGGAGGCGCGGGCCGCGCTCGCGCGCGACGGCCGCCGGATCGAGCTCGTCGCCCGGATCGAGGCGCTGCGGCTGCTCGGGGAGGAGGCCGACCTCGCGGAGGCGCGGGACCTGGTGGCGCGAATCGCCGACCACGCGCCGCCGCGCTGCCGCGAGAGCTTGCGCCTCGTCCCGATCTTTCGCAACGTGGCGCCCGCATGAGCATGCGCCCGGGCCTGATCCTGCTGCTGCTGCTCGCGGTCGCGCGCGGCGGGGATGCGCGCGACCCCCTCTGCGAGGGCGTGGCGAGGATCGGCGTTCCCGGCGTGCCCGGCCTCCTGAGCGTCTGCGGGCCGAAGGCGTTCGCCGTCGTGGCCGCTCCCGCCGCCGGCGGCGCGGCGCCCGTCGTCGCGGCCTCGCGCGCGGGCAAGGGGAGGATCGTGCTCTTCTCGCACGACGGCTGGTTCGGGCCGGTGCTCGACGAGGCGGACACCGGGCTGCTGATGGCGAACGCCGTCCGCTGGGCGGGCGGCGAGAAGAGGAAGACGCGCGCCGGCGTGCGCGGCCTCGCGCACACGGCCAGGGTGCTCGCCGCCCGCGGCCTCGCCGTCGCGGACCTCGACGGCGCGGGCTGGCTCGCCCGGCTCGACGACATCGACGCGCTCTGCCTCGCGCCGCGCGACCTCTCGGACGCGGAGATCGAAGCGCTGGAGAAGTTCATCGCGAAGGGCGGCGGCCTGCTCACGGGCGTGACGGGCTGGGGCTGGGAGCAGCTCAACCGAGGCAAGTCGCTGAGCCGCGACCTGCCGATCCACCGCCTCACGGCGCCCCACGGCCTCCTCTTCGGCGGCGGCTCGATCCATGTCCCGGGCAACCGCCTGCTCGAGGTCACCGACCCCCCGCCGCTCGCCCACGCGGGCGAGGCGCTCGACACGCTCGCGCGCGGCAAGGCCGAGCCGGCCGCGGTCGCCACCGTCTCGCGCTGCCTCCGGGACCTGCCGCCCGGCGACGAGGTGCTGCTGCCGCGGCTGCGAAAGCTCCTGCGCACGACGAAGCGGAAGCTGCCGCCGCTGACCGACGCCGACGGCCTCGCGAAAGTCCTGCTCGCCTACGAACTGATCGACGGCGACCGCGGCGGCGCGCACCCGGCCGCGGAGCAGTTCCCGGGCGCGGTCGCGCGCGGCGCCCCCGCCGCCGAGCGCGAGGTCACGGTGGAATCGACGGTCGGCTGCTGGGTCAGCACCGGCCTCTACGCGCGACCCGGCGAAGAGGTCAGGGCGAAGGTCCCGCCCGGCGCCGTGGGCAAGGGGCTCTCGCTCCGCATCGGCGCGCACAGCGACACGCTCTGGGACAAGCCGAACTGGGACCGCGCGCCGGAGATCACGCGCGCGGTCGCGCTCGACAAGGCCGAGGTCAAGCTTGCCAATCCCTTCGGCGGCCTCGTCTATGTGGAGACGGGCGGGGGGGGCTCGGGGGGGCGGTGGGAGATCGCGCTGTCGGGCTGCGTCGAGGCGCCCTTCTACCGGCTCGGCGAGACGACGCCGGAGGAGTGGGCGAAGCGGCGGAAGGCGCCCGGGCCGTGGGCGGAACTCGCGACGTCGAAGGTGATCCTCACGGTGCCCTCGGAGTTCGTCAGGGAGCTCCCCCTCCCCGGGCCCCTCCTCATCTTCTGGGATCGCGTGCTCGACGCCGCGGCGGACCTCTCCTCGATCCCGCGCGAGCGCGCGCGGCCCGAGCGCTACGTGACCGACAAGCAGATCAGCGCGGGCTACATGCACTCGGGCTACCCGATCATGACGCATCTCGACGCGGCGCCGCGCTTCGTCGACCTCAAGACGCTCGAGCGCGACGGCGACTGGGGGATGTTCCACGAGATGGGCCACAACCACCAGCAGGGGGACTGGACGTTCGACGGCACGGTCGAAGTCACTTGCAACCTCTATTCGCTGTACATGCTGGAGAGGGTCTGCACGTCGGGCAAGATCCACGAGGCGATCGAGCCGGCGCGCAGGCGCGAGTTGATCGCGCGCCACCGCGGGCAGGGCAACTCGTTCACCGCGTGGAAGAACCAGCCTTTCCTCGCGCTGCTCAGCTATGCGCAGCTGAAGGAGGCGTTCGGCTGGGAGACCTACATGAAGGTCTTCGCCGAATACCGCGCGCTCGCGCCGGCGGAGCGCCCGAAGAACGACGACGAGAAGCGCGATCAGTGGATGACGCGCTTCTCCCGCGCCGTCGGCCGCAACCTCGGCCCCTTCTTCGAGGCGTGGGGCATCCCGACCTCGGAGGCGGCGCGGCGCGCGCTCGCGGACCTGCCGGACTGGATGCCGGAGGAGATGCGGTAGCTGGCGACGCTAGGCGAGCATCCGGCCGCTGGATAGAGCGGATCTAGTCGTCTTGAGTGGTCGCATCACTATCGATGGGAGGCGTGGAGAGATCGGGACTTGCGTCGTGAAGCGCTCGCATGGAGGCCCCGATGTGACCACGCAAGGTCTCTGCCTCCTCGATCGGGCCCCAAGTCGCGATGAGGCGGTTGACGACGGTCAACGCCTCCTCGAACGCCGCGGACGCGGCCTTGCAGTCACCGAGCGCCCTCCGGACGTCGCCGACGTTCTTGAGGCTGACGGAGAGGTCGCGGAGCGACTCCGGCGTCTCCCCGTGGGTGTCGACGATGCGGCGCGAGATAGTCAAGGATTCGTCAGCGAGGAGTCGAACGTCGTCGAGGCGTCGTACCGCCCCGAGAAGAGCGGCGAGTTCACTGATGCGGCGCAGGACTGCCCGACCACCGACTCTGCGCGCCTCTGCGAGAGCAGCCTCCGCGTGATCGATGCCCGCGCCGATATCGCCGGAGGCGGCGTCGCAGCTCGCGAGGATCGAGAGAGCCTCGGCTCGAAGCCCCGGTTCAGCGTCTGATTCGGCGCTATCCAGCGCTGCTAACGCCCGTTCCGCGGTGGCCCTTGCTTGCCACCCCTGCCCGAGACTTCGAAAGGCAGAGGCGGCAACTACGAGCGATCGCGCACCCGCGACAAGGCCCGCGCCTCCACGGTCGATCTGGCGATGGCCCTCGGCGACCGCCCCTTCGGCCTCGGCGAGTGTGAGTTGGGCGGTGTCCTCCTCTGCAGGCGTGCGCACGGGGGCGCCGCCGCGGTCTGCGACGGGACGCGGAACGAGATCGACCACGAGGGATCGCACGGACCAGAGATCGGGCGCAGCGCTCCGCACGAGGGGCTTGAGATCAGCGGGGAGGGCCAGAATCAGTCCGTGGGGTGCGGCCTGCCGCAGCCGGTCCCTTCGTTTGTCGAGGCGAAGCAGGAACTCCTTGCACGCGCAGCGCCACGCCCCGCCGGATTCGGCGTTGTAGTCGCCGCCGATTACGTCGAGCCAAACCGCGGGGGCGCGCGCGCGCCTACCCTTGAGCAGCGACCGAAACGCCAGGTACAGTTCCAGCGGCGTGTGCGCTCTGAGGTTCACGAACGAGCGCACCTTTGGAAGGAGGACGCTTCCCGTGCGGCGGCGAAGCACTTCCACCTGCGTCGGCTCTACCGAGAAGACGAATGCGATCCAGGGTCCATCCGCAAGATCGATCTGGCGTCTAAGGCGTAGCCACTGCCGCTCCCCGTCGGGTCCGACCGGATCGCCCCCGCAGCCGGGAATCGGTTCAGGCACGCGTGCCCTTCCGAGGGGGTCTCCGGGCCTTCCCGCGGCCGGCCGGAGGAGCATCCGCCACGAGCTCGCGAATCCGCGGATGGACGTCGTGCCACTCGTGACCGTTCCTGAAACAGAGCACGGGAGGCGTATCGAGGAATCGGGCGAAGTCGGCAAGGCGCGCGCCGTCCGGAAGCGCCGCCGCATGCGTTGCCGGCACCCTGGCGAGCCGCTCCCGGTCCTGGTCCTTGATCGGCAGGACGTCGCTGCGGATCGCGCTGATCGCATCTCCCACTGTGCGATCGTCCACCGGAACCGTCTCCGCCCGCCGCACGACCTCGCCCAGCAGCCGCAGCATGTCCGCGTGGGCGGCGAAGAGCAGCTCCGGCGAGGCGTGGATCTGGCCTGCGTTCGCCGGGGTCCCGCGCAACCTCACGATCGAGTCGAGAATGAGTACGACCTCGGCAGTAGGATCCAGCTGCGTCTTGACCGCTGCGGCGCACGCTCGTACGCAGCGCCGCAAGTCCTCGACGAAGGCGCCGAGGTGCCCCGCCATCCGCTGCTGCAAGCGCGACTTGAACCTCGGGTCGCGCTGGAGCGGGGCTTGCAAATCCACTGGCCCCGCCGAGACGGTCACCTCGTCGACCTCGACTCGTCTCTTCGCGAGCCAGTTCCTGATCCGCGTCCAGTAGGACTCCCCAGCGGGGTGCTTGCCATCCAGCGCCTGCTTCGCAAGGAGATCGCCCAGTCCCCGGCGACACCCATCAGAAAGTCCGGCACGTCGATCTCGGCGGAGGGATTGAGGTAGTCCTCCATGTCGCAGGGGACGGCGGCGTACCCCATCCCCACAGACGCATCGCGAGGCGGCGCGGCTCCGTGCCCTTGCCCGAACCCCGGAACCCCCCGAGGAGTTGCACGCTCTCGCCTGGCGTCCACTCGATCGCCCTCGCGAGAAGTTCCGCTGGGTCAGCCCGCCCCGTGGCGTGGTTTCCGTGCAGCGGCACGTGCCCCGGGTCTGTGGATTCCAGCGGCCGGTACGCCAGCCCTCCCAAGTAGATCTCAAGGAACTGCCGCTGCGCTTGGTCCATCGCGGAAAGCGTAGCACGAGGCCCCTTTGGCAATGCGCGCGCACTTGCGGGTGTCCGCTTCCCTCCCCGCTCCCCTGCCTGTCGACGCAACTAGACCGCCCGCGCCACCACCATCGTCACGTCGTCCTCGAAGGGGCGGTCGTCGACGTGCTGCCGCAGGCTCGCGAGCACGCTCGCCTTGACCTCGCGCACGCTCGTGCCGCACCCCTTCAGCGACGCGTCGAGGCGGGCGGTGCCGAAGAGAGCGCGGTTCCTGTCGGCGGCCTCGGTGATGCCGTCGGTGTAGGCGACGAGCAGGTCGCCGACGTCGAGGCCGCGCTCCGACTCGCGGTACCGCTGGCCCGGCATCACGCCGAGCGGCAGGCCGGTCGGCTCGCCGAGGTCCTCGAGGTGGCCGCCGCTGCCGCAGCGCTTGAGCCGCGGCGGCGGGTGGCCCGCGAGCGCGTAGCGCAGCGTGCGCGCGCTCGGATCGTAGGCGCCGAGGAAGGCGGTCACGAACGACCCGGTCGGCGTCGAGCGGCGCAGGCAGAGCTGCTCGTTGACGTAGGCGAGCAGGTCGCGCGGCTCGGTCGCCTGCGTGCTGCCGACGTGCGCGAGCGTGCGCGTGATCGCCATCTCGACGGCGGCGGGGGTGCCGTGGCCGCTCACGTCGGCGAGCAGGATGCCCCAACGCCCGTCGGCGAGCGGGAAGAAGTCGTAGTAGTCGCCTCCGGCGTCGCGCGCGGGCTGGTAGTGCACGTCGATCTCGAGGCCGGGAATGGGGGGGAGCGCGGGGGGGAGCAGCGCGCGCTGCACGTCGGCGACGAGCTTCATCTCCCGGTCGAGGGCGTCGAGGGCCTCCTTGAGCTGGCGCGCGGTGACGAGGTTGTGCGTCGCGCGCGCGAAGAGGTTCGTGAACCAGAGCGTCTGCGGGACGCTCGACGGGTCGACCATGTCGGGCCTCTCGTGGCCGAGCAGCAGCACGTTTCGCGCCTCGCCGGCGTCGAAGATCGGGATCGAGAGCGCGGAGCGGACGCCCTCGAGCAGCCTGTGCGCCGGATCCGTCGGCGGCAGCCGCAGGTCCTGCTCGATGCGCACCTCGCCCGAGTAGGCGATCTCGCTCAGGAAGCCGCCGTCGTAGACCGGGAGCGCCTCGCGCTCCGTCCAGACGTTGGGCTGCCGCTCCCACGCGTTGTCGCGCGCGAGCACGACACGCGGCCGCTCGACCCCGCGCCGCGACAGCGAGATGAACCGCTGCATGTGGCTCGCCGCCTGGATCCGCGCGCTGTAGAGCCGCACCATCGTGTCCGGATCCTGCTGCGCGCTCATCTCGCGCATCATGTCCGCGACGAACCGCGCGCGATCCTCCCACGAGCCGCTCGCGGGATCGAGGATGTCGAAGGGGCCGGCCATGGGGCGTCAGTGTAGCCCCTGTCGCGGCGGGATTCCTTGGCGCGGTATCTACGACCACGACCGCAGCATCGAGTAGAATGCTCCAGAGCATGTTCGAAGGAAAATGAATACATGGCCAAGACGATCACCCTTCGCCTCGACGATGCGACCTATCGCGAGCTGAAGCGCCGTGCGGACGCCTCCAATCGGGCGATCTCCAACTTCATCGAGACCGCCGCGCTGCGCTACGCGCGCGAGGCGGACTTCGTTTCCGACGAGGAGATGGCCTCCATTCTCGCCGACGATGCGCTCGTGCGGCGGCTGCGGCGCGGCAGCCGGGAGGCGAAGAAGCGTCGGGGCAGGCTTGTCGACTGAGTATCGGCTCTTCGAGACTGCGGGGTTCCTGTCCGACCTCCGCCGGGTCGCGCGCGCCGCGGGTCCGCGCCTCGCCGAAAAGCTCCGCGAACAGATCTACCCGCGCCTCCGGCGCGAGCCGCACTTCGGACCGTCGATCCGGAAGCTCCGGGGCTGGACACCCGAGACTTGGCGAATCCGGGTTCGCGACTGGCGGTTCTTCTACGAGATCGACGAGGTCGAACGGCTTGTCCTGCTGACGGCGGCTCACCACCGCAAGGAGGCCTACGACTGACCTCGCGCAGGGCTGTGCCAGGTAATCCCGCCGCCATCCGTGCCCGGAGGATCGCGCCCCCCGGTGGGCCGGAATTCCCGCTCCCCGCGGCGCAAACACCTGGCACGCTACGCGCGGTACGCGGCGGCGGGATTACCTGGCACGGTATCGGCTAGCCTGGTAGGGCGAGGATGATGCGAAGTGACCAACGAACGGCGGCTCGGACTCGCAGTGCTCGTATCGCCCGCGATGGTTGCGTGGGGGGGCCTCGCCTTGTTTCTGGCGGCGGATCGTGGCATGGAACGCGGACTTGAGCTACATGCCACGACGGTCGCTTTGGGGCTCGCTTGCGTGAGCGCCCTAGGAGCCGCTGGAGTATGGGTGACTAGTGCGTCGGTAGCATCGAAGGCCACTTCCTGCGCTGTCAACCTGACGTTTCCGCTGGCGGTGTGTAGTCTGGTCGTGTGGGCAATCGCACTGAAGGACCTTTGACTTCGCCCCTGAACGGTTACCCGCAGCCGTACGGGATACGGTGCCAGGTAATCCCGCCGCCATCCGTGCCCGGAGGCTCGCGCCCCCCGGTGGGCCGGAACGCCCGCTCCCCGCGGCGGAATCACCTGGCACGTTACGCGCGTTACGCGTGGTGGCGGCGGCGGGATTACCTGGCACGGTACGGCGGACGACGCGGCGCGGCCCCCCCCGCGCCCCCCCGCCATCCGGGCTAGAATTCCTGCGTGCGGATGGTGCTCGCGCTCCTCCTCGGCGGCCTCGCGTTCGGGCAGGATCCGCCCGACGAGGAGCCGCCCGACCCCTGGCAGGCGGAGTACGAGAAGGGGCTCGACCTCCTGCGCCACAAGCGGTGGGCGAGCGCGCAGCGGCACTTCGAGAGGTTCGCGGAAGAGCACCCGACCTCGGGGCACCTGCGCGCGGCCTACGACCGGAGCGGCGACAACTGCTACCTCGGCACGACGGCGCTCTGGACCGGGGGGCCGTCGGCGCGGCGGATCGACGTGGCGGTGATGGGCGACGGATTCACGATCGACGCGGGCGACCAGAACCTCGAGGAGAAGTGGGCCAAGCTCTGCGTGGACGTGCTGTTCAACGAGAAGGCCTACTCCGACTACCGCACCTACTTCAACATCTGGTTCGTGAGGCTCGCGTCGCTGGAGGAGGGGGTCGACCCGAACCTCAGCGAGGACGAGAAGCGGCGCATCGAGGAGCGCAACCGGAGCCGCGCGCGCAAGAAGAAGACCGACTTCAGCACCGCGCTCGACTGCAAGGCGGCGGGCCCGCAGGGGCAGGTGATGGCCGACCCGGCGCTCGTGATGAAGTGGCTCGAGGTCGCGCAGGCGGACGTGCCGGGCTGCGGCGACGACCGCATCGTGATCGCGTTCGCGCGCTTCGGCGTGCTCGGCATGGGCGGCGGCGGCATCGCCAACGTCGGCCGGCCCGACAAGTCCGTGACCGTGCACGAGTTCGGCCACGCCTTCGCGCGGCTGCTCGACGAGTACCAGGGCAACCCGGAGCCTCCGCCGCCGTTCATGGCGCTCACGCTGAAGGCGCCGAACGCCTCGCTGACGCCGAACCCCGACGAGGTGCCGTGGGCGCACATGCTGAAGGCGCGCGTCAAGAACGTCGGCGTCTACGAGGGCGGCGCCACCTTCAACAAGGGCGTCTGGCGCCCCGCGCGCACCTGCGCGATGAACGCCGCAGGCGCGAACGCCTACTGCCCCGTCTGCCGCGAGGCGGCCATCCTCGTGATCTACGAATACATCGACCCGATCGACGCGGCGGAGCCGCCGCCGGGGCGGGAGGTGACCGTCGTCGAGGGCTCGGAGGACCTGCTCCGGGTCACGGCGATGAAGCCCGCGTCGCACGCACTCGAGGTGCGCTGGTTCGTCGCGCCGCTCGCGGCCGAGGAGCCGGTCCCGCCGGGGCGTCCCGGCGAGGCGCGGCCCCCGGGCGAGCCGCCGCCCTTCCCCGTCGACGACCGCACCGACTCCGGCATGCGCTTCTACTTCGCCGCGGGCCGCGCGTCGGCGCCGCGCGACGCGTACGCGGAGCCGCCGCCGGGCGGGGAGAGCCGGCTCGGCAGGCTCAAGGGCAACATCGCCACATTCCCGGTGGGCAAGCTCGCGCCCGGCCGCCACCTCGTCACGGTCGAGGTGCGCGACCCGACGCCGCACGTCATCAAGGACGAGAAGCACCTGCTCGTCGAAAGGACCAGTTGGGCCGTCACGGTCACCGCCAGGGGATAGGGAGGGGTCGCGGGGAGGACAGCGACGTGCCCTTCCCGGGCACGAAGCTGCCGCGCGAACTCTGGACGCGCACGCGCACCCCCCTCGGCCCCCCTGGAACGCACTTCGACTGGCGCGCCGCGTTCGGCCGCGACGCGCCGCGCGTCGTCGACCTCGGCTGCGGCAACGGGCGCTTCCTCGCCGGCTCGGCCCTCGCGCGCCCCCACATGGACCACCTGGGCATCGAACTCGTGCCGCAGGCGGTGAAGTTCGCGAGCCTGCGCGCCGGCCAGCGCGGGCTGACGAACCTGAAGATCGCGTGGGGCGACGCGACGGGGTTCCTGCTCGCGCGGTGCGCCCCCTCGAGCCTCGACGAGGCGCACCTCTACCACCCGCAGCCCTACTACGACGAGGGCAAGGAGTCGCGCCGGCAACTCGCGCCCGCGGTGCTGCTCGCGCTGCACCGCGCGCTGAGGCCGGGCGGCCTCTTCGTCTTCCAGACCGACAACCGCGCCTATGCGCAGTACGCGCGCGCGGTCGTTCCGTCGCTCTTCCTGTGGCGCGAGATCGAAGGGCCGTGGCCGGACGCCCCGGAGGGGCGCACGCTGCGCGAGATCCAGGCGCGGAGGCAGGGACTCGCGATCGTGCGCGCCGAGGCGATCCGCCTCGATCTCGACGCCGGAACGGCGGACGCGCGCGCGGGCGCGCTCCCCGAGCCGCGCTTCGACGCGAACCGTCCCCGCTTCCGGAAGCGCCGCGCTACTTCCCGACGGCCTTGAGGAAGACGGCCACCGCGGCGTTCTTGCTCGCGTGGTCGGGCGCCGCCTTGATCTTGGCGAGCTGTCCCGTCGCGTCGACCTTTCCCGCGCAGGGTTCGCACAGCCTCACCTTCACCGGGGACGTTCCCTGGAAGACCGTGTGTTCGAAGGTCGCGTGTTGGTGGCACATCATGCAGCGCATCGTCACCTCCCATATGGCGAGGTGTTCATCATACTCAAAATGCGGATTGCAAACCGGCGCACGTAGAATCCCGCCGTGGAGGCGGCACGGATCGACCTCGCCGTCGTCGGGGCGGGCGCCGCGGGCCTGATGGCGGCCATCGCCGCCGGCCGCGCCGCGAGGGAGGCCGGGAGCCGGCGGCAGATCGCGCTCTTCGACAGCGCGCGCACGCTCGGCGCGAAGATCCTCGTCGCCGGCGGCGGGCGGTGCAACGTCACCCACGACACCGTCACCGCGGAGGACTACGCGGGCTCCTCCCGCCCCGCGATCCGCAAGGTGCTGCAGCGGTTCGGGGTCGCCGAGACGGTCGCCTTCTTCCGCGGGCTCGGCGTGGAGCTGAAGCGCGAGGAGACGGGCAAGCTCTTCCCGGTGACCGATCGCGCGCGCACGGTGCTCGACGCGCTTCTCGGGGCGGCGCGGGACGCCGGCGCGGTGGTCCGCCACCCGTGGCGAATCGAGGGGGTCGCGGGGGACGAGCGGGGATTCACTCTCTCGGGCGGTCCCTGCGCGGTGCGGGCCGCGCGGGTGATCCTCGCGACGGGGGGGAAGAGCCTGCCGAAGTCGGGCAGCGACGGCCACGGCCTCGAGATCGCGCGATCCCTCGGCCACACGATCACGCCGAAGGTCACGCCCGCGCTGGTCGCGCTGCTGCTCGAGGACGCGTCGCCCCTGCGCGCGCTCTCCGGGCTGACGCTGCCCGCGACGCTCGAGCTTCGGTCGGCGACGGGCCGGCGCCTCCTCTCGTTCAGCGACTCGACGCTGCTCACCCATTGGGGCGTCTCCGGGCCGTCGGTGCTCGACATCAGCCGCTACTGGCTCGATGCGCCGGCGGGGAGCCGCCTTGTCGCGAACTGGCTGCCCGGCGAGACCGCGGAGTCCCTCGACCGCGCGCTCACCGCCCTCGGCCCGCGCACCGTCGCGCGCTTCCTCGCCGACCGCCTGCCGCAGCGCCTCGCCGACCTGCTCTGCGCCGTTTCCGGCGTCGACCCCCGGACCCCCGGACACTCCCTCGAACGGGAGAGGCGGCGCGCGCTGGCGGCCGGCGTCTGCGCGATGGACCTGCCGGTCACCGGCGACCGCGGCTGGAACTTCGCCGAGGCGACCGCGGGCGGCGTGCCGCTCGCCGAGGTGCGGCTCGAGACGATGGAGTCGCGCGTGCGGCCGGGCCTCTTCCTCTGCGGCGAGATGTGCGACGTGGACGGGCGCATCGGCGGGTTCAACTTCCAGTGGGCGTGGGCCAGCGGACATGTCGCCGGCCGATCCGCTATCGTGTAGGCCATGGCACGACACATGTCGAACCGCGCGCGGATCGAGCGGCTGCAGGCGGAGGCGGCCGCGACGTCGCGCGAGAAGCAGGAGAAGGCGGCGAAGGAGACCGCCGCGCCGGGACGCAAGCGCTCGAAGGCGAAGGAGGTCGTCCCGCCGCGCATGAAGATCGTCTGGACCGTCTGCGACCCGAAGGGCCAGGTCGTGAAGACCTACCCCTACCCGCTCAAGCCCGCCGCCGAAGCCGAGGCCGCCCGCCTGGGCGAGGGCCACAGGGTCAGGGACCATCGCGTCCCCATGGACGAATGAGCGTCAGCTCATTCGTCCCCCTCCCTAATGGCGAATGAGCGCTAGCTCATTCGCCAGCAGCACTTCTTGTACTTGAGGCCGCTGCCGCACGGGCAGGGGTCGTTGCGGCCGATCTTCGAGCCGGGCCGCGTGATCGTGCGACCCTTGCCGGCCGCGGCGTCGAGATAGGACTCGCGCTGCGCCTTCACGTAGAGCCCCAGCGTGCGTCCGCCCGAGAGGCGCCCCTGCGCCTCCATCTCCTCGAGGAACGAGGCGACCAGCTCGCAGATGCCCTCGCGCGCCGACGCCGGCATCTCCACGCGCGCGACGCCCTCGACCAGCGCGGGGCGCAGGTCGCCCTCCTCGAGGTCGGCAGGGTCCACGTCGCGCGCCTCGCACGCGTGCGCGAGGAAGGCCGCGAGGACCTGCGGCGCGTACTCGCGCACGAGCGGGGCGTGGTCGCGGAACCGCGTCGAGGTGCAGAAGTCCCCGACCCAGAGGTCGATGCTCTCGCGCCGGTCGTACACGCGGCGGCGATCATCGCCGCCGAGGCTCAGTTATGCAATTCGACGCCGAGGCGCGGATAGAGCCCGGGCGAGCAGAAGGTCGCCGGGAGCTGCAGCGCGAGGGAGATCAGCACGCCGGCGAGCAGCGCGCGCGCGAGCGGGCGGTGGCGCGCGGAGAGGCGCGCCCAGAGGAGCAGGCCGCCCGCGAGCAGGTAGGCGGCGGCGAGCGGGAAGTTGTAGAGCGACCGGATGTGCAGCTCCCAGATGCCGGCCCACCCCTGCGCGCGGTAGGGATGCAGGAGGTAGGCGATCCGGAAGAGCGTGAACGCGACCGCCGACAGCAGCGCGATCGACCAGAAGGCTGGGCCGGGCGCGGGATGGCGCCTGCGCGAGCCGACGAGGCCGCCGAGCAGCACGACCGACGGCAGCGTGAAGAGGAGGAGGTGGCCCCCCCAGGCGAAGAGCAGGATGATCCCCACGACGTCTCGTCCCATTATCGAACGGCGCCGCCCCGGCCTGAGCGTGGCAAGATGGCGCGCCATGGCCGCGTGGAAGCGCCCCCTTGCCTGCGCCCTCGGCGGCGTGCTCGGCTTCCTCGGCTACGTCGGCTTCGACCTCTTCCCGCTCGGGTGGGTCTTCCTCGTGCCGCTGCTCTGGGCGATCCGCGACGCCACGCCGCGCCGCGCGCTGCTGCTCGGCTGGCTGCTCGGCGGGGTCGGCCACGCCGGCGGCTTCCACTGGTTCGTCTACACGATGCGGGAGTTCGTCGGCTTCTCGACCGTGCCCGCGGTGCTCGGGCTCCTCGGGATCGCCGCGCTGAACGGCTTCGGCGTCGGAATCGCCGCCTATCTCGCCCGTCGCCTCCACCGCGACCGCGGCGTCCCCCTCGGCCTCGGCATCGCGGTCGCCTGGGTGGCGGTCGAACACCTCTACCCGATGCTCTTCCCGATGTACCTCGGGGCGGGGCAGTACCCGCTGCTGCCCCTGCTGCAAATCGCCGACGTGACGGGCCCGCTCGGCGTGAGCTTTCTCGTCGCGTTCGGCAACGGCGTCCTGTTCGAGGCGCTGTTCAGGGGGCCCGGGGGCGCGCCGCGGCGCCTGCTCGCCGCCTTCGCCGTCCTGCTCGCCCTCTGCACCGGCTACGGCTTCTGGCGCATGGCGGCGGTCGACCGCCTCGTCGCCGCCGCGCCGACGCTGCGCGTCGCGATCGTGCAGACCAACATCGCCTCGACGGAGGCCTTCGCCGACCGGGCCGCCTACCTGCGCGCGCACCAGGACCTCTCCCGCGAGGCCGACGCCGATCCCTCGGTGGACCTGATCCTGTGGCCGGAGAACGTCGTCGGCCTGCGCCTCGACCGCGGCGCGACGCGGGTCGCCCCCGGGGTCCGCGCGGGCCTCGGGAAGCCCGTCCTGCTCGGCACCGCGATCAGCGGCGCGGAGGGCGCGACCGGCTCGATGCTGCTCGTCGGCGACGGCGAGGAGATCCTCGGGCGCTACGACAAGCGCAAGCTGATCCCCTTCGGCGAGTACGTGCCCTTCGCGTCGGTGCTCCCCTTCCTCGACGGCATCTCCGACCACCAGGGTCGCTACACGCCGGGGAGCAGCGCCGCGCCGATCCCCTTCCGCGGCCTCCGCCTGTCGCCGAGCATCTGCTACGAGGAGATCTTCCCCGCGGTGGTGCGCGAGGCGATGGCCGGGGGCGAGCCGCCGCACCTGATGGTCAACGTGACCAACGACTCCTGGTACGGCGACTCGATCGAGGGCAAGCAGCACCTCGTGCTCGCGAGCCTGCGCGCCATCGAGCACCGCCGCGCGCTCGTGCGCGCGACCAACACCGGCATCAGCGCCCTCATCGACCCCTGCGGGCGCCTCGACCGCCGCACGAAGCAGCGCGAGAGGACGGTGCTCAAGGGCGACGTCCCCCTCCTCACCCCCTCGACCCCCTACGCCTCCCTCGACTGGTTCCCGGCCGCCGCGCTAGGTGCGCTGGCCCTGCTGTTCCTGCGGCGGCGGAGGTAGGGCGGTCGGCGCCTGCAGGGCGGCGACGCCGTCGGCGATCGCCTTGTGCACCTGCTGGCGGATCGCCTCCCGCGCGACGCGGATCGCGCTCTCGACCGCGAGCGCGTTCGAGGCGCCGTGGCCGATCACGCAGATGCCGTTGACGCCGAGCAGCGGCGCGCCGCCGTAGCGCGCCGGGTCGGTGCGGCGCCGGATGCGCGCGATGCCGCGGCTCATCAGCAGCGCGCCGAGCATGTGCAGCGCGTTGGCCTTGAACTCCTGCCGGAACCAGCGCATCGCGACCTGCGCGACCGCCTCGGCGGTCTTCAGCACGACGTTGCCGACAAAGCCGTCGCAGACGACGACGTCGATGCCGCCGGCGAAGATGTCGTGGCTCTCGACGTTCCCGCGGAAGTTCATCGCGGAGGCGTCGAGCACGCGGAAGGTCTCCTTCGTCGTCGCGTTCCCCTTCGCGTCCTCGCCGCCGATCGACAGCAGCCCGACGACCGGGTCCGCGCGCCCGAGGATCGCCTTCGCGTAGACCGACCCCATCACGGCGAACTGCGCGAGCATCTTCGGCGTGCAGTCGGTGTTGGCGCCCGCGTCGATCAGCACGAAGGCCTTCTCCGGCGTCGGCATGATCGTGGCGATGGCCGGCCGCTCCACGCCTGGCAGCGTGCGCAGCCGCAGCGTCGCGCCGGCGACGACGGCGCCCGTGTTGCCCGCGGAGAAGAGCGCGTCCGCCCTTCCCGTCTTCACGAGGTCGATCGCGCGCACGATGGACGAGTCGCGCTTCTTGCGCACCGCGGTGGCGGGCGACTCGTCCATGCCGATGTTCTCGCTCGCGTGCACGATCTCGAGGGGGCCCGGGGGCCCCGGGAACTTCGCGAGCTCGGCGCGGATCCTCGATTCGTCGCCGACGAGCCAGAGCTTCTCGAGGTCGGGGAAGGCGCGCGCCGCCTGCACGGTGCCGGCGACGACCTCCCGGGGCGCGAAGTCCCCGCCCATCGCGTCGATCGCGATCCTCATCGGGTACTCATCGGCTACTCGACGACCTCCATCGTGACCTTCCTCCTCGCGCCGTCGCGGAGCAGCGCGACCTCCACCTTCGACCCGGTCTTCCGCGTCAGGCAGTACCACGCGTGGAAGTGCTCGACGCTCTCGAACTCCTCGACGCCGGAGACACTGTAGACGACATCGCCCTTCCGGATGCCCGCCGCGTGCGCGTTGCGCCCGGTGTGGGCGTGCGGCCCCCAGTCGACGATGTAGTTCACGCGGAAGGCGAATCCGCCGGGCTCTAGCCCCGCGCGCTTCAGTTCGTCGTCCGAGAGCCTCGGCCCGCCGAAACCCGCCCGGGGGCCGAGGTTCCACTTGTAGGGGCGCCACGCGTAGACCTCGGGCGCCGCCCTCTTCCATCCGGAGGGAAGCGCGAGTTCCGCGCGCTTCGTCCCGCCGGAGCGCTCGTAGACGACCGGGATGCGGGCCGGGCCCGGCGGCGCCTCGTGCAGCACGCGCTGGAGGTCGCCGAAGGTCAGCGGCGCGGAGTCCCCGAAGGCGACGATGCGGTCCCCCGGCCGGAGCCCCGCCTTCGCCGCCGCGCTGCCGGCGGCGACGCCCTTGACGGCGGTCTGCTCCTCCCCGTCGAGCGAGAGCCCGACCTGCACCGGGTCGGGCCACACCCAGATCGTCTCGTCCCGCGGGCGCTTCGCCGCGATCGCGGCGTCGTGCATCGCGTCATGGACCATGTGGCAGTGGTAGCAGGAGGGGGCCTTCCTGGGCGGATGGATCCGCGGCATCGATTCCACCGTGAGGCGGCCCGCCGCGGCCCGCGCCGGTGCGGGCGGCGTCCGCCGCGCGTGCTCCCCGGCCGTCGCGTTCATGACGCGCACCAGCGCCGTCAGCGACAGGTGCGACATCGGGTCCTTGCGGTCCCGGCCGGCGAAGGTGTGGTAGATCGTGCCGTCGGCATTCATCAGCAGGATCGCGAAGGTCAGGTCGTAGTCGAACCGGTAGACCGACAGGTCCACGCCCCGCATGTCGCCCACGCGCACGCAGACGAACGCGCGGGCGGCTTCGGCGAACTCCCCGGAGGGACGGGCAACCTGCCCGTCGAAGGACGCGCAGTCCTTTCATGGGTCTCACCGGAAGACGATCATCATCGGGCGGTTGTCCCGCCTCGCCTCCTCGCGCGCGCCTTCGAGGTCGGTGCGCCAATCGACCTCGGCCGGCACGGCCCGCAGCGCCGGGAGGACGCCGAGGACGGCCGCGATCCACATGAGCCGCTGCATGGCGGGGGATTCTACCGCTCCCGGGGGGGTATCCTCTCTTCGTGGCGCTCCCGTTCGTGTTCCGCCGCCCGTGGCTGCTGCTCGCGGGCGCCCTCGCCGACCGCGACCGGCCGCCGCTCGCCCGCCTCCGGGGGATCGCCGACCCCGAGGAGTTCGTCTGGAGCGTGCTCCCGCACGCCGCCCGGACCTTCGGCGCGTGCATCCTGCTGCTGCCGGCGGAGAAGGCGAGGGCCGCGGCCGTCGCCTACCTCTACGCGCGCATCCTCGACACCTACGAGGACCTCTGCCCCGACCTCGACGGGCGGGAGAGGGCGCTCAAGACCCTCGCCGCCCGCCTCGGCGCCGAGCCGCCGGCCCCCCCGCCCCCCCTCGAATCCCCGCGGCGGCAGGACGGTCGCGACGACGGCCACCTGCTGCTCGTCGAGAAGCTCGGCCTCGTCGATCGCCTCTATCTCGCGCTCGGGGGCGAGGAGCGCGCGGCGATCCGCGACCTCGTCGGCGCGATGGCGGAGGGGATGTGCTGGTCGTCCCGCCGGTTCGCGGAGCAGGGCGGCGTGCTCGCCGACGAGACGCAACTGCTGCGCTACTGCCGCAACGTGCTCGGGCAGCCGGTGGCGTTCACGATCCGCCTGCTGCGCGGGGACGGCATGACCGCGGACCTCAGGGAGGACGCGATGAGGGTGGGCGAGATGGTCCAGCTCGCCAACATCATGCGCGACATCGAGAAGGACCTGCGCCGCGGCGTCGCCTACGACCCGCGCCTGCGCGGCACGCCCGACGCGGCCACGGTGCGGGCGGTGCGCGGGCGCCTGCTCGACCTCGCCCTGTCGCGCGCCCCCTCCTACCGCCGCATGCTCGACGGCATGCGGCTCGGCCGCTTCAGCCTCGCCCGCGCGAGCGCGCTGCTGATGCTGCACTTCACGTCGCGCCACTTCCGCCGGTGCGCCCGCCGGCTCGGCCGGCCCGCGTGGCACTCCCCGGGCAGCATCGCCGGGCTGCTGCTGCGCGCGCTTCCCGCCGCCTGTTCGCCGCGCTGGGCGGCCCGGGAGATCGCCCTGCTCGAGAGCGCGTTCGTCAGGGCGTGCTGAGCCGCACGTAGGAGAGCACGGTGTCGGTGAAGTCGCCGTCGCCGTTGAGGTCCGCGCCCGCCATGGCTTCCGAGGTCGCGAAAAGCCAGACCCGGGGGCCCGCGCCCAGCGGCGGCGCGACGAACGCGCTGGCGGTGCCCGCGACGAGCGGCGTCGGGGGCAGCAGCGCGGGGGGGGAGAGCGCCGGGTTGTGGTGGAGCAGGACCAGCGCGTGGTCGGTCCTGTCGCCGTCGCCGTTGAGCCGGTCGAAGGTGGGCGACTGTCCCTCGGCGGCGAGCGCCGCGAGGCGGAACTCCGCCGCGGAGAGGCGGAAGTGCGCCGTCGCGAGGGCGACGAGGCCGGTCGCGCGCAGCGTCGGGGGCGTGTCGCCGAGGTCGAGGTGCGCGAGCACGGTGTCGCCCGCGTCGCCGTCGCCGTTCCGGTCGATGCCCCCCTGGGCGCCCTCGGGGATGCCGAGCACGGCGTCCGACCCGGACAGCGACAGCGTGCCCAGCGCGAGGCCGAGGTTCAGCAGCGAGCCCGGCGCCGACTCCGCGTCGAGCAGGAAGGCGACGTCGTCGGTGTCGTCGCCGTCGCCGTTGAGGTCGACCCCGAAGAGGATGCCCATGCTGCGCTCGTTCACGGGCAGCACGCCGCGGTGGCCGGCGATCGCCGGCGTGCGGGAGGCGAGGGTGAACGGGAAGAAGTGGACCGTCCCGCGCGCGCCCGCCGTGTCGACCCAGCCCGCCACCGCGTCGAAGAAGTCCATGTCCCCGTTGAGGTCGCTCTGTCCCTGCGCCCTCTCGTCGATCCCGACCACCGCGCGATCCGCGCTCGTGCCGATGCCGACGGCGGCGCTGCACGCGACGCCGAGCGCGCCGAGCGCGCCGTTCATCGGCAGCGTCTCGCCGGACGCCGTCGCGACGTCGAAGACCGCGAGCACCGCGTCGGCCGCATCGCCGTCGCCGTTGCGGTCGAACCCGCCGTCGCTCGCCTCGTCGATCAGGTAGACCACGGCGCCGTCGGTCAGGGCGTACGGCAGGTTCGCCACCGCCCGGGCGAAGCCGCCGCCGCCGACGGCGAGCGGGAGGGCGGTGGAGGCGCTGAACCGCACGGCGACGAGGACCTGGTCGATCGCGTCGCCGTCGCCGTTGCGGTCGGCGCCCGCGGCCGCCTCGCTGATCGCGAGCGCCACCATCGCGCCGCGCGCGACGAGCGGCCGCCCCGCGGCGTGCGCGAAGAGCGGGAACGGCGAGACGAACCGCGTCGCGCCGATGAACGCCGCGACGAGGTTGTCGCTCAGGTCCCCGTCCCCGGTGAAGTCGAACCCCGCGGCCGCCTCCGACCAGAGGAAGACGAAGCCGCCCGCGGCCGCGGCGCCGGGGAGTCCCCCGGCCGGCGTCGCGACCTGCGAGTTGAACGGGTTGTCCGCGGCGGTCGGCAGGCCGGGCGAGTAGACGAACCAGACCGCGTCCGACGCGTCGGCGTCGCCGTTGAAATTGGTCGCCCCCTGCCCCGACTCGGGAACGAGGAACGCGAACTGCGTGTCCGAGGCGAGGATCGGCCCGAGCGCCGCGAAGCCGAGGTTCGTGATCGCGTCCGTCAGCACGTCGAGGCGGTGCACGACCGCGTCGAGGGTGTCGCCGTCGCCGTTGAGGTCGGCGCCCGACTCCGCCTCCGAGACGGTGAAGAGCGCGACGGTCCCGAGCGCCGCGGCGTTGGCGAAGCCGCCCGCCACGGCGAGGCCGGTGGACTTGGTGACGCTGAACGGGGGGGGCGGGGGGGGGGGGGCCCCCCCCCCCCCCCGGGGGGGGGGGGGGGGGGGGCCCCCGGGGGCGGGGGGGGGGGGGGGGGGGGGCGGCCCGCCGCCCCCCGAGCCCCCCCCGCCTCCGCACGCCGCGAGGAGCGCGAGCAGGGGTGCGAGGAGCCTGTGCCGCATCGATGTGCCGTGCATGGTCGCGCGAAAACGAAAACAAGGGCGCGCTTGCGCCCTTGATTCCTTGAACGCAGGGTAGCGCCCCGACGCCGCGTTTTCAACGCAGGCCCTACAATCGCCCTCCCTATGGAAGATCTGAGCGGCCGCACCGCGATCGTCACCGGGGCGACCGCGGGCATCGGGCGGGAGACGGCCAGCGCCCTCGCCGCCGCGGGGGCGCGCCTCGTGTTGACGGGGCGCCGGGCCGACCGCCTCGCCGAGGCGGCGCACGGCATCGACGCCCGCACGGTGGCGGGCGACATCACCGACCCGGACGTGCGCCGGCGCATCGCGGAGGCGTGCGGAGGGCGATGCGACATCCTCGTGAACAACGCCGGGTACGGCGAGCCCGGCCCCGTCGAACTCGTCACCGACGCCGACGCGCGCCGCCAGTTCGAGGTGAACCTCTTCGCCGCGGTCGCGCTCGTCCGCGAGGTGCTGCCGATGATGCGCGCGCGCCGCTGGGGCCGGATCGTGAACGTCTCCTCCGTGGCCGGTCGGCTCGGCTACCCGCTCTTCGGCTGGTACTGCGCGAGCAAGCACGCGCTCGAGGGGCTCTCGGACGCGCTGCGCCTCGAGGTCGCGCCGTGGGGGGTGCGCGTCGCGCTGATCGAGCCGGGGCCGGTCCTCACGGAGTTCTTCGACGTCTCGAAGGGCAAGGCGCTCCCGCGCCTCGAGGAGGAGACGCCCTACCGGCCCTTCTTCCGCCACGTCGACCGGATCGAGTCCGACTTCATGCGGCAGGCGACGACGCCGCGACACGTCGCGAGGGTGATCCTCGCGGCCTGCCGCGCGCGGCGACCGCGCGCGCGCTACACGGTGACCTGGATGGCGAAGGCGGCCGTGCTCGCGATGCGGCTCCTCCCGCGCTCGCTGCTGGATGCGGTGCTGCGCCGCCAGTTCAAGGTGCCCGGTCCCGCCGACGTTGGCTAGACTGGAGGGCCCGTGCGCCTGCGACGATCCGGCCTCGTTCTCGCGCTCTCCGCGCTCCTCGCGGGGGGGGCCGCGGCGCAGCAGCGCACCGTCGACGACATCCTGGCGGACCACGGCCGGGCGACGGGGGCCGGCGGCGCGATCCGGACGCTGCGCGCGAAGTCCACGCTGACGGTCTCGGGCGGCCGGGAGCCCGGCGTCGTCTCGGTCTGGGCGCGGCCGGGCCGATGGCTCCGGACGAGGCCCGCGGCGCGCCACGAGGGCGCCAAGCGCGAGTCGCTCGGCCCCGCCGGCGCGTTCATCTCGACGACCCACATCGAACGCTACCGGCCCGCCCAGACGACGACGCGGGCCGCCTGGTACATGTTCCAGGGGATCGCCGACCCCTTCCCCCTCGCCCCCTACCTGTCGAACCCGTCGCTGCGGCCGGCGTTGAAGGTCGCCTTCGCGAAGGGATTCGAGGTGCTCGTCGGGCCCTTCGACGAGTACGGCGTGCGCGCCCTCTGGCTGCTCGACGAGAAGACCCATCTCCTGCGGCAGGTGCAGTACGAGGAGGCACCGGGCGACGCGTTCACGCGGGTCGCGTTCGACGACTGGCGCGAGGTGGGGGGCGTGCGCCTCCCGCACACGATCGGCACGACGCTGAGGCTGCTCGTCGAGAACGACGAGAAGAAGAGGTTCGAGCAGGTGGATGCGGGGCAGTGGGAGCAGGTCCACCAGTGGGAGGTCAACCCCGACCTCGAGGGGATCCGCTTCGATCCCGCGGGGCTCGCGTCGACCGCGATGGAGGGGTTTTCCGCGCGCACGTTCGCGACCGGCTGCGACCCGTACGAGGTCGCGGCGGGCGACCTCGACGGCGACGGCGAGAACGATGTCGCGGTCGGCTGCGAGGGGGGGCTCTGGGTGCACTGGGGGGGGGCCGGGGGCGAGCCGCGGCGCGTGCCCGTGGGCCGCGGCCAAGTCCGCGGCGTCGTCATCGAGGACCGCGATCGCGACGGCAGGCGCGAGGGGGTATGCTCCGCCAGCGGCGACCCCTCCGACCTCTACTTCCTCGTCGATTTCCCGGCCAAGCGCGAGCCGAGGGTGCGGCGCATCTTCGGCGCGCCCGGGTTCCTCTGGGATCTCGCCGCCTGCGACCTCGACCGCGACGGGCTCGCCGATCTGGTCGCGACCGGCTGGGGCGGCGCGCCGCGCCTCGACCTCAAGTTCAACAACGGGTGCGGCGGCGTGCGCACCGTCGGCTCCGCGTGGCCGCTCGACCCCAAGCGCGAGGGCCGGCGCGGCTACGGCCTCGACATCGGGGACTACGACGCCGACGGGCTCTTCGACATCGCCGTCGCCGACGGCACGCGCGTGCTGCTCTTCCACGGCGAGCCCAACCTCTCGTTCCAGCCGGTGGTGGCGGTCGACAGGCTGCCGCGCCCGGTGGACGTCGCGTTCGCCGACCTGGACAACGACGGGCGCGACGACCTGCTCGTCGCGAACGACCATCCGCTGGCCGACATCCGCGAGGATCTCGCCGTCCTCCGCAACACCGGCACCGGTTTCGTCGGCGCCCACCTGCTCCGCGTCGGCTCCGGCGTGCGCGCCGTCGTCAGCGCCGACTTCGACGGCGACGGCAACGCGGACGCGGCGATGGCGTGCGCGCTCACCGGCGAGGTCGTCCTGCTCTACGGCGACGGAAAGGGGGGGCTCTCGGGGGAGAGGCGCCACGCGACCGGGCGCGGCGTCGCGCGACTCTCGGTCTGCGACTTCGACCGGGACGGGCGCGCGGACCTGCTCTGCTCGAACCGGCTCGACGACAGCGTCACGCTGCTGCTGAACCGCGCCCCCCGGACCCCCCCGAGACGCCCCTCCCCGGGCCGTGCCGACCCGGTGCCCTCCCGCGAGGGGATCGCCTTCAGGCTCGAAGGGCTGAGCGACCCCTACGAGTTCGTCGCCGAGTACCGGATCCCCCGCGACATCCCCGATCCGAGCGGCCTCGCGCTGCTCGGCGGCGACGAGAACCATACGCAGCTCGTGCTCGTCTCCGACAAGCGCTCCGACCTCTTCCGGCTCACGCTGGACCGGCGCGCCCGCCGCCTGCTCGTCGGCCCGCCGATCCCGCTGCGCGGGCTCGCCGGCGAGAGGCTCGACCTCGAGGAGGTGGCCTACGATGCGTGGAGCGGCAACCTCTTCCTCGCGTGCGAGGCCGACAACAGCATCGTGCGCAGCACGCTCTTCGGGCAGGTGCTCGCGCGCGTGCCGACACCGGTGGGCCTGACGGACAACGACGGCATCGAGGCCGCCGCGCTGCGGCGGTGCAAGGACGGCACGCCGCTGCTCTACCTCTTCCGCGAGCGCCTCGGGACGAGCGGCGGGCAGCCGCCGGTGAGCTGCTTCGGCCTGCGGGAGGACCCCTTCGCGCTCGTGCCGAGGGGGGAGCCCTTCGTGCTGCCGCAGTATCTCGTCGACCAGACCGGCGCCTGCTGCCTCGGCGAACGCCTCTTCGTCGTCTCCCGCCTCGCGCGCGGGATCCTCGAACTCGAGTTCGAGGGGGACCGCTTCCGCAAGGAGACGAGGCAGGCCTCGTTCGCGCGCCTGACCGACGACCTGCTCGGGCTGCGCAGCCCGAAGCGGCCGGTGTTCGGGCTGGTCGAGGGGATCGCCGTCGGCGAGGGCGACCTCTTCCTCGTCGTGGACAACAACGGCGAGACGGTGGGGACCGAAGGCGTCAGCCAATGCACCGAGGGGCGGGTGCTCTGGTTCCGCAACGCCGGGGAACCGAGGAGGCGGGCGGCGCCGGTGCGCGTCGTCGCGCGGCAGATGCTGCTCGGGGAGGGCGCCACACGCGAGCTCGCCGAGGAGATCGCGAAGCGCCTGCGGGAGGGCGAGAGCTTCGACGAACTCGCGGCCGAACACCACGTCGCCGGGAGCAAGCCGCCCGCGTGGCTCGCCGTGGCGGAACCGGGGCGCACGCCGGCGCCCGGCGACCACCGCTACGAGGATCTCCCCGTCGCCCTCGCGCGCCTGCTGTTCGCGCTCGACCCGGGCGAGGCGGGCGTTTGCGAATTCGACCCCGCCGATTCGCCGGAGGGCTGGCGCGTCGCCCAGAGGATCGGATGAGGGGAATCCGGCCCGCGGCGCTCCTCCTGCTGCTCGGCGCCTGCGCCGGCGAGGAGGAGGCGCCCTCCTCGAGGCTCGCGCCCGAGCGCCCGCGGGAGGCCCCGAAGGCGCGGCAGGAGGTCCCGGCGGGGCAGGCGGCGCGCATTCTCGTCGAGCGCATCGCGATCTCGTTCAGCGGGAACGTGCGGGGGCTCAAGTCGCTGCGCCCGCGCGAGGAGGCGGAGCGCCTCGCCAAGAGCCTCCTCGAGCGCATCCGCGGCGGCGCCGACTTCACCCGGCTGAGGGACGAGTTCAGCGACGACCGTGTCGCTGGGGCGGAGGCGGGCAACGGGCCCTACATCTTCTGCAACTTCGGCGTCGAGCACCGCCTCCGGCCCGACGGCGTCGCCGAACTGCCGCGCAAGGACCTCTACACCCGCGTCGGCGACGTCGCGTTCGCCCTCAAGGTCGGCGAGGTCGGCCTCGCCGAGTACGACGAGAAGCTCTGCCCGCACGGCTGGGACATCCTGCGCCGGATCAAGTAGGCGGGCGCCCCGCGGTCCGATTCGCGGGCCGCCGGGTTTCGCGCGGGCGCCGTTCCGCTTACTCTGGCGCGGGACCCGGCGTTCTCCGCCGGGGCCCCCAAGGAGGTGCGCGATTGCCGCCGGCGCGACGTGAGCAGGGACACCGATGATCCTCCTCTCCGTGATCGTCGTCGTGACCCTCGTCCTGCTGGTCACGCAGTGGATCCGCATCGAGCTCACGGCGATCGCGGTGGTGGCGGCGGTGGGGCTCACCGGCCTGCTCGACGCCGCCGGGGCGCTCTCCGGGTTCTCGAACTCGGCCACGCTGACCGTGGCCGCGATGCTGGTCATGAGCGCGGGGCTGGAGCGGGCGGGCGTGGTCGACTTCGTGGGCGGGTTCCTCGCCCGTCAGGCGCAGGGGGGGATCCGGAGCCTGCTGCTGCTGCTGGGCGTGCCGACGGCGATCTTCAGCGCCTTCATGAACAACACGTCGATCGTCGCGCTGATGATCCCGGTGACGCTGACGCTCGGCAGGAAGCTGCGCACGCCGGCCTCGAAGCTGCTGATCCCCGTCAGCTTCTTCTCCATCCTGGGCGGCACCTGCACCCTGGTCGGGACGAGCACGAACATCCTCGTGGACTCCCTCTACCGGCAGGCGGGCGGACCGGGCTTCGGCATGTTCGAGTTCGGCGGTCTCGGCCTCCTCTACATGGCCATCGGCGGGGCGTACGTCGTGCTCCTCGCCCCGCGCCTGCTCCCGCAGCGGAGCGCCCTCGCGCAGATGCTCGACCGCGACGTGGCGGGCCACTTCGTCACCGAGGTCAGCGTGCCCGGCGGCAGCGGACTCGTCGGGAAGCGCCTTCTCGACGTCTTCGGCGAGGAGAGGGAGATCCGCGTGCTCGAGCTCATCCGGAACGAGGAGGCGACACTGGGGCCCCCGCCGGAGACGGTGCTCTCGGCCGGCGACGTCGTCCTCGTCGAGGGCACCGCGCGCACGATCCACGAGATGATCAACCAGGGCAAGGTGGCGCACGGCACGGCCGTCTCCGACGCGGACCGCGTCCCGATCAGCCGCATCGATCTCCGCGTCGTCGAGGCGGTCATCCTCCCGAACTCGCGCTTCCTCCACCGGAAGGTGCAGGAGCTCGGCCTGAGCCGGCGGCTGGGCATCGGCGTGCTCGCGGTGCGACGGCTGGGCCGCCGCCACCAGTACAAGCTCCGCGAGTTCGTGCTGCGTTCCGGCGACGTGCTGCTGCTCCAGGGGGAGCCGGGCGCGCTGCGCGGCCTGCAGGAGGAGGGCGAGGTGCTCCTCGTCGCCGGCGTGGAGCAGACGCTCACCTTCCCGCGCAAGGCCCCGGTCGCCATCGGCATCATGCTCGCCGTGGTCCTGCTGGCCGCGGCGAACGTCGCCTCCATCGCGATGCTCTCCATCGCGGGAGTCGCCGCGATGCTGCTCACCGGCTGCCTCACGCTGCCCCACGCGACCCGGGCGCTCGACTCCGGCGTGCTCCTGCTGCTCGCCGGCATGATCCCCCTGGGCCTCGCGATGGAGCGCACCGGCCTCGCGGCGCATCTCGCGAACTCCGTCGTCGACTTCGCCCGCCCGCACGGCCCCTTCTTCCTCGTCGGGGCGCTCTACCTGCTGACGAGCCTCCTCACCGCGGTCCTGTCGAACAACGCGGCCGCGCTGCTCGTCACGCCGATCTGCCTCGACCTCGCGGCGCGGCTCGGCGTGGACCCCAAGCCGCTGCTGATCGCCGTCACCTTCGGCGCGAGCGCCAGCTTCGCGACGCCCATCGGCTACCAGACCAACACGATGGTGATGGGTCCGGGCGGCTACCTCTTTCGCGACTACCTCAGGATCGGTCTCCCGCTCAACGTTCTGATGCTCGTCGCCGGAACCCTGCTGATCCCCCTCTTCTGGCCCCTCGGCTAGGAGCTTGTCCGGGTAAT
The DNA here is from genome assembly GCA_964570285.1 of uncultured Planctomycetaceae bacterium. Lineage (GTDB taxonomy): Bacteria > Planctomycetota > PLA2 > PLA2 > PLA2 > CAZMXP01. The sequence continues at coordinate 40,675 of CAZMXP010000009.1, read as the reverse complement.
GGCCTTCAGCCACGCTTCGGGGCCAGCCGGACCCGGACGAGCTCCTGACACGGACGAGCCCTGCCGACGCGGGAAGCGCGCCCCGCGCCGGTCTGGCTCTTCCCCGTCTCCGTGACTTCGCGCCTTCGTGGTCATCCTGGTCATGCTGGTCATGCTGGTCCCCGCCGCAGGCTCACCCGCCCGCGAACCCGGCGCGGTAGCCGTCGAGAAGGCGGCGCACGCTGGCGGCGCGGAGGTCGTCGCTCGTCGCGAGGTCGACGCCGAGCGCGACGCCCGCGAGCCGGTGCATCTCGTCGAGGCGGCGCAGGAACCTCGCCCGCGACTCCTCGGCGGCCCCGCGGTCGCCCCGGGCGCGCGCCTGCTGGAAGGTCGCGGTCTCCTCGAGGAAGGCCACCGAATTGGCCGCCTCCTGGCAGATCTCGTTCCGCGTCGCCTCGTCGAGCCGCCCCCTCTCGACGATCTCGCGCACGCGCACGAGGGTCTCGACCTCCCCGCGCGAGAGCATCTCCTTCACGTAGCGCGACTTCGCGCGCCGCGTCACGTCCGCGCCCTCGAGCAGCGGCCCCAGCGCGCCGGCGGCGCGATCGAGCGGGAGCGTGCGGAGCGCGCTCGCGAGCACGCGCGGATCCCTGCCGTCCTCCCCCCGCGGCGCGCGCTCGAACACGGCCTGCGCGACCGCGCCGGGGTCGCTCCCGGCGGCGAGTCCCGCCATCGCGAGCAGGAGGGGCAGCCGCGCGGGGTCGGGCTCGCGGTCGCAGCGGGCGATCACCGTCGCGGCCCATCCGGCCGCGTCGCGCCGCGAGAGCTCGAACGCGATCAGGCAGCTCTCCTCGGGCGACTCCGTCGTCTCGAGCACCCGGGAGAGCGCGTCGGTCGCGTCCGCGCCCTGGATCCGCGCGAGCGCGACGAGGTAGATCGCGCGCAGCGACGGAAAGCCCACAAGCCGCCCGTCGCGGAAGGTCCAGCGGGGCTCGTAGGCGACATCGTTCCCCTCCATCAGCAGCGCGAGGAGCTGCGGCACCGCCTCCCGGGGCCGCGCCGCGCAGTCGGCGAGGAACCCCTCCGGGCCGGCGGCCTCGACGGCGGCGAGAGGCCTCGCAGGCGGATTCCGGGGGGGCTCCGGGGGGGTGTCGAGGCCCGGGCCCGTCCCCCGCTCCCCTCCCCGCGGCCCCTCCCCGTCGCCCGACAGCAGGATCAGCGCGACCACCAGCGCCAGCGCCGCGAGCAGGGCGACGAGCAGGCCGGGGCCTCTAACGCTTGCGCCCCGCCTTCTTCTTGCGGCCTTCCGCGAGCTTGCGCTCCGCGAGCAGGATCGCCGCGCGGTTGGTCGCGATCTGCTCGCGCTCCCCCGTGGCGATGATGTCCTTCACCGCGCCGTAGATGTTGTTGACCTTCGTGCGCGCGCGCTCCTCGTTGTAGCCGCCGCGCTCGAGCTCGACGCTGACGTTGATGATGCCGCCCGCGTTGATCACGAAGTCGGGGGCGTAGAGGATGCCGCGCTCGCGCAGGCGGTCGCCGTGCTCGACGGTGAGGCACTGGTTGTTCGCGGCGCCGGCGACGATCCTGCACTTGAGGCGCGGCACGGTGTCGTCGTTGATCGTCGCGCCGAGCGCGCAGGGGCAGTAGACGTCGCACTCGGCGTCGTAGATGTCCTCGGGCGCGACGAGCTTCGCGCCGTGCTCCTCGGCGACGAGCTTCGCCTTCTCGGGCACGATGTCGGTCACGATCAGCTCCGCGCCCGCCTTGCGGAGGTGGCCGCAGAGGTAGCGCGCGACGTTGCCCGCCCCCTGCACGGCGATCCGCACGCCCTTGATCTCGGAGGTCTTGAGGGTGTGCTCGACGCAGGCGCGGATGCCGTGGTAGACGCCGATCGCGGTGTAGGGCGAGGGGTCGCCGCTGCTGTTCATCTCGCGCGGCAGGCCGGTGACGTGCTTGGTCTCCTTGCGCACGGTCACCATGTCGTCGACGTTGGTCCCGACGTCCTCGGCCGTCGTGTAGAGGCCCCCGAGGTGGTTCACGAAGCGCCCCATCGCGCGGAAGAGCGCCTCGCTCTTGTCGGTCTTCGCGTTGCCGATGATCACCGACTTGCCGCCGCCGAGGCCCGTCTCGGCGACCGCCGACTTGTAGGTCATGCCCTTGCTGAGGCGGTTCACGTCGGTGAGCGCCTCGTGGTCGCTCAGGTAGGCCCACATGCGCATGCCGCCGAGCGCGGGGCCCAGCGTCGTGTCGTGCACGGAGATGAGGGCCTTGAGTCCCGAGGCGGGGTCGTCGCACCGCACGACCCGCTCGTACCCCTCGACCGGAATTTCTGTGAATTTCATCGCCTCTCCTGGGGCCCGCGCCGCGCCAGCCGGGGAGAGTCTAGGGCGGCGGCCAGCCACGGTCAATTCCGGTCCAATGCGGCCCTCACCGCCGGGTCGCGGAAGGGGTCGCCGTACTCGCCCCGCGCGATGCTCTCGCGGCTGGGGAGGACGACATGGTCGGGCGTGACCCCGGCGCCCTCGATGGGCCTGCCGTCGCAGCGCCGGAACTCCGCGGCGCCCGCGTAGTGGAACGTGACGCCCCCCGGCAGCACGCTGGAGAGCCGCGAGCGCGTCGAGCCGGCGGTGGGGCGGCCGAAGAGCGGGGCGCGGCCGAGGTCCTGCAGCGCGGCAGCCAGCAGTTCGGCGGCGCTCCCGGTGCGCTCGTCGACGAGCAGCCTCAGCTTGCCGCGGTAGGGGCGCTCCGCGAACGCCGACCGGAGCACCTCCGTGCGGCGCTGCTGCACGAGGGCCACGAGGTCGGCGGGATCGCCGAGCAGCATGCCGGCGATGCGCTGCAGGGTCTGGATGCGCCCGCCCGGGTTGCCGCGCAGGTCGAGCACGAGCATCGGCAGCTCGCGGAACGCGTCGAGCGCGGTCTCGATCTCTCCGATGCGGTCGGGATGGAAGTCCGGGAGGTGCAGGTAGCCGGCCGACGCCGAGATGCGCATCGCCGTCAGCGTCGCCGGAAGAAAGCCGAAGCGGAAGCGGTCCTCGCCCTCGTCGTCGAGCAGGAAGCGCAGCGGGTAGGCCTCCCGCTCGCGGCCGTCCGGGCCGCGCACGGCCACCCTCGCCGGCGTCGCCGTCGGCCCGGCGAGGAGGTTCGCGACCGCGCGCGCGCGGCGGCCGTGTGCCGTCGATCCCGGCGTCTCCGCGAGGCGGCGTCCGAGCGCCTGCTCCGCCGCCTCGCCGTCCACGGAGAGCACGGTGTCCCCCTCCCGCAGCCCTCCCCCTTCCACGCCGGGCGCGACGCCGGCGACGAGCACGGCGCCGCCGATCTCCAGCAGCGCGACCGGCGGGATCGTCGCCGTGAAGGGCACCTCGGGCGAGCCGACGAGCGCGGTGTGCCCCTCGCCGAGCGCCGCGAGCGCGACGCTCGCCGCCTCGTAGAAGGTGCGCGCGTCGCTCGACTGGATCGCGATCGCGCGCATGCGCTCGCCGAAGGCCCGGCGCCCCTCGTCGTCGGCGAAATAGTGGCGCTGCCGGTCGAGCGTCTCGACCATCTGCGCCGAGAGGTCCGCGCGGGCGCCCGGGTTGTCGAGGGAGGCCGCCCGCGGCGCGGCGCACGCCGCGGCGAGCAGCGCGAGGATCAGGGGGCGCGGGGGCACCCCGGCCATCCTACCTGTAGATTGGAGGGGTGCAGGGCCACTGGAGCGGCGCGTTCGCCCCCCTCCGCGCGGAGCTTTCCGCGCTCCTCGACAAGGATCGCGTGAAGGCGCTCCACGAGACCTCCGGCTGGCGCCACGGCCTCGTCGCCGCGCGGCAGGTGGTTCTCCTGGCCGCGTGCGCGGCCGCCATCGCGCGCTTCCCCGACCGCCTGTACGTCTGGTTGCCCGCCGCCGTCCTGCTCGGCTTTGTCGTCTTCTCCTTCACCGTGCTCCTCCACGAGGTCGTCCACCTGAGCGTTTTCGCGCAGCGAAAACGCCGGGGCAACCGCTGGCTCGCGTGGCTCTACGCGCTGCCGAGCGGGCTTTCGCCGACGCAGTTCACGAGGTGGCACCTCGACCACCACGCGGAGCTGGGCGACGCCGAGCGGGATCCCAAGCGCCACCACCTGACGCCGAAGATCGTGAAGCGCTGGTACAAGGCGCTCTACCTCACGCCCGCGCTCTTCCCGATCTACTTCCGCGCGGCGGCGCGGGAGGCGGCGACCTACCCGGCGGAGGTCCGCGCGGCGCTCCGGCGCGAGCGGGCGCTCGTCGTCGGATGCCACCTGCTGCTGATGGCGGGCCTCGTCGCGCTCGGGGGCGGGGCGATGCTGCTGCGCCTCTATGTCGTGCCGGTCTTCTTCGTCTTCCCCGTGGCGTTCACGATCAACCGCCTCGGCCAGCACTACGACATCGAGCCCGCCGATCCCGCCGCGTGGGGCACGATCATCCGCACCAACCCGGTCTGGGACTTCCTCTTCCTCTGGTCGAACTACCACATGGAGCACCACTACTTCCCCGGCGTGCCCTTCTACAACCTCGCGGCGCTGCACCGCGAGCTCGCGCCCTTCCTCGCGCGCCACCCGATGCGCGTGCGCACCTACGGCGGTCTCCTGTGGGACTGGTTCGTCCTGAACCGCGCGCCGCACGCGAGTTGGCACTAGCGCCTCTTATAGTGGTGCCGCGTGGCCAAGAGACGAGGAAGAGACCGCGACGCGGAGCCGACGTTCTGGGATGCCGGGGGGGGCGCGGGGGGGGAGGAGCCCGTCGCGCTGCAGGAGGCGGCGCGGGCGCGCTACCTCAACTACGCGCTCTCGGTCATCACGAGCCGGGCGCTGCCGGACGTGCGCGACGGGCTGAAGCCGGTGCAGCGGCGCATCCTCTACACGATGGGGATCGGCGGGATCCGTTCGGACGGCAGGCACAGGAAGTGCGCGAAGGTCGTCGGCGACGTGATGGGGTCGTTCCACCCGCACGGCGACATGGCGATCTACGAGGCGCTCGTGCGCATGGCGCAGCCCTTCTCGCTTCGCGTGCCGCTCGTGGACGGCTCGGGCAACTTCGGCTCGCTCGACGGCGACGGCGCCGCGGCGATGCGCTACACCGAGTGCCGCCTCGCCGTGGAGGCGGAGGGGCTGCTCGAGGAGATCGGCCAGAAGACCGTCGACTTCCGCCCGAACTACGACGGCACCCGCGAGGAGCCGGTCGTGCTGCCGGCGCGGCTGCCCAACCTGCTGATCAACGGCTCCACCGGCATGGCGACCAACATCCCGCCGCATAATCCCGTCGAGGTCTGCGACGCGCTGCTGCGCCTGCTCGAGTCCCGCGGCCTCGCCAACCGGCAGCTCATGGCGTCGATCCCGGGCCCGGACTTCCCGACCGGCGGGCAGATCCTGAACACGCCGGAGGAGCTGCACGCGATCTACGAGAGCGGCAGCGGGGCCGTGCGCCTGCGCGGCACGTGGGAGGAGGGCCGGAGGGGACGCTCGGGGAAGACCGCGATCATCACGAGCATCCCCTACGCGACGAACAAGGCGACGCTCGTCGAGCGCATCGCCGAGATCATCGCCGGCCGGAAGCTGCCGCCGCTGCTCGACGTGCGCGACCTGAGCGCCGAGGACGTGCGCATCGAGCTCCTGATGAAGTCGGACGCCGACGAGCAGATGGTCTTCGCCTACCTCTACAGGAACACGCCGCTCCAGCAGAACTTCAACGTGAACCTGACCTGCCTCGTGCCGACCGGCGCCGCCGACGTGGGCCGCCCGGAGCGCTGCGACCTGCAGAGCCTGCTGCACTACTTCCTCCGGTTCCGGCTCGACGTCGTCACGCGCCGGCTCGAGAACGAGCTCGAGGGGCTCAGGCGCCGCATCCACGTGCTCGACGGCTTCGCGAGGGTCTTCGACGCGCTCGACGAGATCCTCGCGATCATCCGCGGCAGCGACGGCAAGCAGGACGCCGCGGCGAAGATCGTCGCCCGCTTCGGGCTCGACGCGGAGCAGGCCGACGCGATCCTCGAGCTGAAGCTCTACCGCCTCGCGCGGCTCGAGATCCACGTCGTGCTCGACGAGCGCAAGCGGAAGCGGGCGCGCGCGAAGGAGATCGACGGGCTCCTCGGCGACGAGGAGGCGCGCTGGGGGCTCGTCTCGGCCGAGATCCGGGACCTGCGCGACCACTACCGGGGGAAGCCGGAGTTCGCCCGGCGCACCCGCATCGAGAGCGCCTCGGACGAACCCGAATTCAAGGCGGAGGACTTCATCGTCGACGAGGACAACGTCGTGCTCGTGACGCGCGACGGCTGGGTGAAGCGCCAGAAGGAGGTGAAGGACCTCGCCAAGACGAAGGTGCGCGAGGGGGACAAGATCCTCGCCGCCGAGGCGGGCTCGACGAAGGAGCCGATCGTCTTCTTCAGCAGCCAGGGCAGCGCCTACACCTGCCGCATCGCCGACCTCCCGGCGACGACCGGCCACGGCGACCCGATCCAGACCCGGTTCGCGCTCAAGGACGGCGAGAGGATCATCGCCGCGCTGAGCCTCGACCCGCGCCGCATCGGCGCGATCGCCTCCCCGAACCCCGACGAGCCCGCCCCGGTCCACGCCTTCGCGGCGACGAGCGACGGCTACTGCCTCCGCTTCTCGCTCGCGTCGTTCGTCGAGCCGAGCACGAGGAACGGCCGCCGGTTCGCGCGCCTCTCCGGCGTGGCGGAGGTGCTGGGCGTCACCGCCGTGCGCGGCGACGAGACGATCATCGCCGCGTCGCGCAACGCCCGCGCGATCCTCTGCCCGGTCTCGGAGGTGCGCTTCACGGCCGGCGCCGCCCGCGGCGTGCTGCTGATGAAGCTCGCGACGGGCGACACGCTGCTCGGCTACGTCGCGAGCCGCGGCGACCGCGACCTGCTCGTCGTCGCGACCAACCGCGACGCCGAGAAGACCATCAGCACGACGAAGTACGGCGTCACCGGCCGCGGAGGCAGGGGGCGCGAGATCCAGAAGACCGGCACCTTCGAGAAAGTCGTCGAGCGCGAACTCCTGCCCCCGGACCCCCTGACATGAGCGAATACACGGCGAAGGACATCACGGTCCTGGAGGGGCTCGACCCGGTGCGCAAGCGGCCGGGCATGTACATCGGCGGCGTCGGCAGCGCGGGGCTGCACCACCTCGTCTGGGAGATCCTCGACAACAGCATCGACGAGGCGATGAACGGCCACGCGAGCGAGATCGCGCTCACGCTGCACAAGGGCGGACACGCGGTCACCGTCGAGGACGACGGCCGGGGCATCCCCGTCGACCTGCACCCGAAGGCGAAGCGGCCCGCGCTCGAGGTCATCCTGACGACGCTGCACAGCGGCGGCAAGTTCGAGGAGGGCGTCTACAAGACCGCGGGCGGCCTGCACGGCGTGGGCGCGAGCGTCGTCAACGCGCTCTCGCAGAGGATGGTCGCGACGGTGAAGCGCGGCGGCGAGCGCTTCGAGATGGAGTTCGCGCGCGGCAAGCCGAAGGGGAAGCTCCGGGGGCTCGGGGGCGCGAGGGGCACCGGCACGACGATCTACTTCGAGCCCGACCCGACCGTCTTCCCGAAGATCGACCTCGACGCCGCGCTGATCCGCCACCGCTGCGAGGTGTGCAGCTACATCCACCGAGGGCTCCGGATCGTCTTCCGCGACGAGACCAGCGGGCGCGTCGACGACTTCCGCCACGAGGAGGGGCTCGAGGAGTACGTGCGGAAGCTCGTCGCCGAGCGCGGCGCGGCGCCGGTGCACGAGCCGCCGTTCGCGCTGCGCAAGGAGCAGGAGGCGCGCATCGACCTCGTGCTGCAGTGGACGGAGTCGACCGACGAGCGCATGCTCTCGTTCGTGAACGGCATCCCGACGGCGTCGGGCGGCACGCACGAGAACGGCCTGCGCGCGGCGCTGGGCAAGGCGATCCGCGACTACATGGAGGCGCACCGGATCGCGCCCAAGGGCGTGACGGTCGCGACCGACGACCTGCGCGAGGGGCTCGTCGGCGTGCTGTCGGTCTTCGTGCGCGACCCGCAGTTCCAGGGGCAGACGAAGGACCGCCTGAACAACCCCGAGGTGCATGCGCGCATCGACGCGATGGTGCGCCCGGCGCTGGAGCACTGGCTCAACAGCAACGGGACCGCGGCCGAGGCGATCGTCGGCCGGATCATCCTCGCGGCGCGGGCGCGCGAGGCGTCGAGGGCGGCGTCGACGCAGGTGTCGCGGAAGGTGGGGGCGCGGGGGAGGGCGATGCTGCCGGGCAAGCTCGCCGACTGCTCCGACGCCGACGCCGACGGCAGCGAGCTCTTCATCGTCGAGGGCGACTCCGCCGGCGGCACCGCGAAGCAGGGGCGCGACCGGACCCGGCAGGCGATCCTCCCGCTGCGCGGCAAGATCCTCAACACCGAGGGGCTCGCGCCGGGCAAGGTGCTCGAGAACAAGGAGCTGGCCGACCTCGTGCTGGCGCTCGGCTGCGGCCTCGGCAAGGACTTCGACCAGGGCAGGCTGCGCTACGGGCGCATCGTCCTGCTCGCCGATGCCGACAGCGACGGCCACCACATCACGACGCTGCTGCTGACGTTCTTCTTCCGCCACCTGCGGCCGCTGGTCGCGGCGGGGAAGGTCTTCCTCGCGCAGCCCCCGCTCTACCGCATCGACATCGGCAAGGAGACCTTCTGGGCCGCCGACGACGCGGCGAAGGCGCGCATCCTCGCGCGCGCCGGCGGGCGCGGCACGCCGGAGATCACCCGCTTCAAGGGGCTCGGCGAGATGATGCCGAAGGTGCTCTGGGAGACGACGCTCAACCCCGCGACGCGCCGCCTGCTCCGGGTGGAGATCCCGGATTCGCTCGAGGCGGACGCGGTCTTCAACGACCTGATGGGCAAGGACCCCGCGCCCCGCTTCCGCTTCATCATGGACCACGCGGAGCAGGCGGAGGTGGATCTCTAGGGGCTTGCGTCCGCTGAGCGGCGGTCCTCGGGTCGTACGGCTACGACAGCGGACGCAATCCCCTAGGATGAGCGACGCGGGGTCAGCGGGTGCCGACGGGGACCTCGATTTCAGCGGGCACCTCGCGGTAGATCGCGAGCAGCTGGCCGTCCGGCGTGAGGATCACCTTGTAGCGGTCCTCGCCGCGCGCCATCTTCACGTGGTACTCGATGCAGGTGCGCCTCCCGTCGCGGATCTCCTCCCACTTGGTCGGGCGGGCGCCGGCGAGAGCCGACGCCGCGCCGTCGCGCACGGAGGCCGGCACCGAGACCTGCGCCACCTGGATCTCCTCGGAGTGCAGGCGACCGTCCGCCGTGAACATCGCCTCGACCTCCATGCCATTCACCTTCCCGGAGAGCTCGTAGTAGAGGACGCCGCCGTGCGTCTCCTTCTCGGCGTCGTCGAACGGCCCGCCCGGATGGAGCCTGTCCATCGCGTCGCGTACGGCCTTGGGCACCTCGGCGGGGGCGATGTGGTATTCGATCTCCCGCCGGACCCCCTTCGAGTCCACCTGGACCTCGAGCTTCCGCGCCGACGCGGCGCTGTCGTTGTCCCACTCCGCCTTCGTCGTCGCGCAGGCCGGTAGCGCCGCCGCCAGAGCGAGGGCGATCCTCGCGATTCGCGTGCTTGTCATCGTCTCCTCCTTCGTATCGCCCGTGCCAAGCAAGTGCCGTGCCCGAGGCGATCCGCGGTCACCGGGGCGGGTGCGTCGGATCCGTTGCGGACGGCACCGCGCGCGGGCACCCGAAGAGGGAGGCCGCGACGAGGAACAGGTACGGGTCGTAGGGCGCGCGGTAGCGCGGGATCGCGAGGAAGACGAGCCCGACGAAGGTCATCACGGCGAGCAGCGGCGCGACGAGCGGCGTGCGGAAGCGCGCCCGGCCGCGCAGCAGCGCGGCCCACGAGAGCAGCGTCGCGAGCGCGTAGACGGCGGAGGTGCCCTTGCGCTGCATCGGCGTCCAGAGCTGCGCCGCCTTCGACGCGGTGATGCCCAGCGCGGCGCCCGGGTGCGCGAGCGCGTACTCGATCGCCTGCCGCCCCAGCTCCCGGTCGTCCACGACCTCGGTGCGCTCCCGCGCCATCACGAGCGCGTGCCTGTACCGCTTGCCGCGCGCCTGGCCGCGCTTGCGGAAGGGCAGCTCCGCCTCGGTCTCGTTCATGCCGGAATTCAGCGTGATGCCGCCCGTCGTCGTGAACGGGACGAACGCGCCGAAGACGCGCGCGTTCCGGATCGCCCACGGGGCGACGCAGAGCAGCACGCCCGCGAGGAGGCAGAGCGGCCGCCTCCACTCCCGCGTGAAGAGCGCGAGCGCGAGCGGCACGAGGAAGGCCTCCGGCCGCACGAGCGAGCCGAGGCCGATCGCCGCCGCCGCCGCGGCGGTGCGCCCCCCCGTCCAGGCCCACGCGAAGAGCAGCAGCAGCAGCGTGAAGAGCGGCTCCGTCAGGATCGTCCCCGCCAGGTGCGCCTGGTCGAGGTCCGCCGCGAGCAGTCCCAGCGCCACCAGCGCGACCCGCGGTTCCGCCAGTCGCCGCGCGACCACCGCGAACGCGACCAGCGCCAGGCTCGAGAGCAGCGCCGACAACAGCTGCGGCTTCACGGCCGGCGGCAGCGCGGCGACCATGGCCGGCCAGAGCGGCATCGCCTGCGCCGTCGGATTCCCCTCGATCGCGAATCCCTCGCCGCGCCGGAGGTGGTCCGCGATCATCGCGTAGCGGTACCTCTCGTCCTCGCGCAGCTCGTCGGCGGCGATCGCGAAGCCGAAGCGGAGCAGCGCGCCGGCGACGACGAGCCCCGCCGTCCACTTCAACGCATCGACTCCAGCCGCGCGGCGAGCACGCGCGCGCGCGACTGCGGGTCGACGCGGACGAGCCGCTCGGCGATCTCGTTCGCGAGCCGGCGCAGGTCGTCGCGCTCCGCCTCGTCGGCCGGCGTGCCGCTCTCGCGCAGGAGGTCGCTGCGCGCCAGCACGAGCTCGAACTGCACGCGGAGCGCATCCGCCACGTCGGCCCGCGTCGCAGGAAGGTCGCGCGGCTCGGGCGGCGCCGCGGCGCAGGAGGCGAGCGCCAGCGCGAGGACGGGGGCGCTAGCCCCCCTTCTCGTCGTCCGGCGCACGGTAGTAGCGCTTCGTCAGGTCGCAGCGCGCCGCGAGCGCCTCCGCCGCGGCATCGAGCGCCTCCGCGGTGACCTCCGCGGCGGCGTTCGTCAGCAGGATCCTGGGCCGGTACGCCTCGGTCGGCGCGAGACGCTCGAGCAGTTTCTCGACGTCCGCGAACGACTCGTCGCCGCTCGCGGTGAGGAAGCTGCCGTCGGGCTGCAGGATGAGGCGCCACTCCTGCGTCTCGGGCCCCTTCGGCAGGGGCGGAAGGTCGGGGGGCTCGGGGGCAGCGTCCGCGTCGTCCGTCATCGAGAACGGCGGAGGGGCGAGATTCGCCGGTCCGCGCTCGCCGCGGGCGAGCAGGATCGCGACCAGCGCGGCGATCGTGCCGGCCACGGGGATCCAGAGGGTACGCATCGCGATCGACTCCTGGCTCTCAGGCCGCTCCGGGGCCGTCCGGCGGGGGGCCGGTGCGCCTCCGCCACTCCTCGAAAAGGTCGGGGTGGCGCCTGCGCAGCGAGTCCCGGAAATGCACGTAGCCGATGACCCAGCCCGTCAGGAAGACGAGCGGCACGACCCATGCGTGGATCTCGAGGGGGAAGCCTGCGAGCATCGTTGCGGATTCTAACGCCTGATGCTACGGGCCGTCGTTGGGGGTCCGCGGCGCTGCGCGCCGCTACCCCCCCCGCGCCCCCCCCGCATCGGCCCCTTTTTTCCCCTCTTCGAACGAAGCGCGATACAATGCACCGCGCGAGGGTACGACGGGAGGCCTATGGACGCGCAGCCGGATCTGCCTGATCCGTCACTCTATATCGAGCGGCTCTCCGACGAGGACGCCTTCTACCGCGAGGCCGCCGCCTGGAGCCTCGGGGAGATCGGCAGCCTGCGTGCGGTGGGGCCGCTTTCCGCGCTCCTGCTCCGCGAGATGTCGAGCGTGGAGCGGGGCGGCTATCTCGCGCACGCGGATGTCGTGCGCGCGTGCGTCGAGGCGCTGAGGCGCATCGGCGCGCCGCAGGCGCTCTTCGCGCTGAGCAGGTCGCTCTGCGCGCTCACGCGCAGCAAGGGCGTCGACGAGGAGACGGTCGTCGAGATCGCCGACACCCTCGACGAGATCGGCGGCCCGAGCGCGGTGCGCGAGGCGGCCGACCGCGTCGTGCGCTGCGCGCAGGAGCGCGCCGCCTGCCCCGGGCTGCATGTCGTCGGCGGCGTGCTGCTCGACCGCCTCGGGCTCTGCGGCGACGCCGCGCTCTCGACGCTGCGCCGCCTCTCGCGCGCCGGACCCGAGGCGCTGCGCCGTCTCGCGCAGAACGCCCTCGCGTCGGTGGGGGGCACGGAGGGCTAGGGCGTGATCGCCGCGTCGCTGCTGCTGCTCCTGCTCGGCGACGTGATCATCGAGGGGAACGCGCCGGTGCGCCACGAGTTCGTCCTCGAGGGCGGGGCGGGCCACCTGCTCGTCGCGCACCCGACGGACATGGCGGGCGGCTACGTGGTGGTCCGGCCCGGCGTCCCCTTCTCGTTCTACAAGTTCGCGCGCCCGCGCGTCTGGGCGCTGAAGGAGGGCACCCCGCTCGACTCGAAGTGGATGGAGGATCCGTCGGTCCCGCGGTCGGAGGAGACGCTCGTCCCGACCTCGTCCGTGCCCGCCGCCGAGGCCACGGCGAGCATCGTCACGCGCTACGTGATCGCGGGCATCGAGGGGTCGCGCGTGCGCCTGCGCCTGCAGGCCGACGACCACTTCGACGACCGGGGCGGCCGCGTGCGGGCCGGGGAGCGCAGCACGCGCAAGCAGGTGCTCGCCATGGTGCTGACGCTCGCCGTCGAGACGATCGTCGTCGTGCTGCTGCTGAAGCGCGCGTGGCCCGCGATCCTCCCGGTCGTGGCCGGCGTCAATCTCGTCTCGCATCCGCTGCTCTGGGCGGTCTACGCGGCCGTGCCGTCGGTCGCGCTGCTCGAGGCCGGCGTGTTCCTGCTCGAGGCCGCGGCCTACCGGGTCGTCGCGCGCCAGCCCTGGCGGCTCGCGCTGCTGGCGAGCCTGCTCGCGAACGCGCTCAGCTACGCGGCGGGCCTAGCGATGGCGCCATGAGCAGCAGCGGGATCTCGACCCACGCGTGCACCGACGCGGCGATCCCGTAGAAGGCGCGCGCGTCGCGGAACGAGAGCGCGAACGCGACGAACAGGAGCGCCCCCGCCGCCGCCGCCGCGCGGTGGAAGAGCCCCGGCCGCGGCCACGGCACGAGCGCCTCCCTCGGCCGCCACTCCTTCGCGAGCCGCGGCAGCAGGTAGACCACCGCGACGTAGTGCATGACCTGCAGGTAGACCGCCGCCGCGAAGAGCGACGGGGCCCAGGGCGCCCCCGTCCACTCCCGCGGCAGGAAGGCGTGCAGGTGTCCCCGCAGCGGCCCCGCCCCGAGCGGGTCGAACTCGCCCGGCCCGACGAGGCCGCAGGCGATCACCGCCGGCACCGCGAGGAAGACGATCGAACAGCGGACCATGGCCTGCCGGCGGCGCTCCGCGGGCAGGCCCTCGGCGAGAAAGCCGACCGGCGTGAGGTTGTGCAGCAGCGCGAGAACGGGGAGAGCCGCGAGAGGGGCGAGGAAGATCGCGAGCAGGAAGAGCGCGAGCGCGAGCAGTCCCAGCGGGCGGAATCGGCGGACGTGCGGGAGCGCCACGGCGACGAGCAGGGCGACGAGGGAGAGCTCCACCGTCGCGGAGAACGCCCCGCGCACCGCGCCGGCGAAGCCGAGGGTGCGCAGCAGCGCGATCAGCAGCAGAAGCAGCGAGAGCGCGGCGACGGTGCGCCGCGGGATGCGCGGCGTGAAGCGGGCGTCGACGTAGCGCAGCTCGCAGAGCACGTGCAGGAGGCCGAACGCCGCGAGCGAGACCGTGTAGACCGCGAGGGGCGCGAGGGCCGACAGCAGCGCCGCCGCCGCGACGACGAGGGCGCCGCGGATCAACGGTCCTGTTTCGCGCGCCGGAAGAGCCGCCAGCCGAGCGCGAGCAGCAGCAGGCCCGCGGCGCCCGCGACGGCGAAGAGCGTGACCGATCCGCCGCCGCCGAAGGGCGGGGGAGGGGGAGGGATGTCGGCGAGCAGCATCGGCCGCCATTCTACTGTGCTACGCTCTCGCGGTGCCGCCGCCCCTCGATCTCACCGGCCGCTGGGTGCTCGTCACCGGCGCGAGCAGCGGGCTCGGCGCCGCGATCGCGCGCCGCCTCGCCCGCCACCACGGCGCGAGCCTCGTCCTCTCCGCGCGGCGGCGCGAACTGCTCGAGGCCGTCGCGAAGGAGATCGCCCCCGCCCCCTCGGCGGTGATCCCCTGCGACCTCTCCCGCCCGGGCGAGCCCGAGCGGCTCTTCCGCGAGGCGACGGCGGGGCGCGAGGTCACGGCCGCGGTGCTCAATGCCGGCATCACGCACTTCGGCCCGGCCCTCGAGCTCCCCCGGGATCGCGCCGAGGAGATCGTCGCCACGAACGTCGGCGCCCCGCTGATCCTCGCGCGCGCGTTCCATCGGCACATCGCCGACCGCAAGGCCGAGGGCGCGCTGCTGCTCGTCGGGAGCCTCGCCGGCATGTTCCCCGTGCCGTGGCAGGCCGACTACTCGGGCAGCAAGGCGTTCCTGAACGCGTGGGGGCAGGCCTTCGCGCACGAGGTCAGGGGGTCGGGGGTCTCCGTGACGACCTTCGCGCCCGGCGGCATCGCGACCCCGATGCTGACGGAGACCGACCTCCGGAATGTCGCGAAGCCGGGCGACCTCGGCATCATGAGCGCCGAGCGGTGCGCGGAGTACGCCGTCGACGCGATGGTGCGCCGGCGCGGGCTCGCCGTGCCGGGCCTTGTCAACAAGTTGACACTGTTGCTCGCGCGGCTGCTGCCGCGGGCGGGCTTCCTGCGCGCGACCGCGCGCATCTACGAAAAGGGACTGCGCCGGTAGCATGGCCGGATGCGCAAGATCCGCCCCGCCCTGCTGCTGCTGCTGACCGCGCTCCCCGCCCTCGCGGGCCCGCCGGACGCGAGGAGCGCGTTCGACGAGGGCATGGCCTGCGTCTTCGGCTTCGACCACGAGCGCGCGATCGAGTGCTTCGAGCGCGCGGCGAAGGCCGACCCGGCCTTCGCTATGGCCTACTGGGGGCACGCGCTCGCGCTCGGCCCCAACATCAACAACCCGGCGATGGAGGCCGGCGCGTCGGAGATCGCCCGCGAGCGGATCGCGAAGGCGCAGGCGCACGCGGCGGGCCTCCCGGAGCGCGACCGCGCGCTGGTCGCCGCGCTGGCGAAGCGCTACGCGACCTTCCCGCCCGACAACGCGGGTTACGCCGACGCGATGCGCGAGGTGCGGAAGGCGCATCCCGCCGACGCGGACGTCGGCGCGCTCTTCGCCGAGTCGCTGCTGAACCTGCGGCCGTGGGACCAGTGGACGCCCGACGGCAAGCCGCAGCCCGGCACCGAGGAGTGCGTCGCGGCGCTCGAGGCGGTGCTGGCCTCGCACCCCGGCCACCCCGGCGCATGCCACTACTACATCCATGCGATGGAGGCGTCGCCGACGCCGGGCAGGGCGCTCGACGCCGCGAACCGCCTGCGCGAGCGGGCGGGGGCCACGAGCCACCTCGTGCACATGCCGGCGCACATCGACATGCGCCTCGGACACTATGCCCGCGCGCTCGCGTGCAACGAGCGCGCGGTCGCGATCGACCGCGAGGCGGTGAGGCAGGGGCGCGGGATGGGCTTCTACACGCTCTATCGCGCGCACAACCTCCACTTCCTCGCGTGGGCGGCGATGTACGGGGGGCAGCGGGGGAAGGCGGTCGCCGCGTCGCTCGAGATCGGCTCGGCCATCCCGGCGGAGCTGCTCCGCTCGATGCCCGACTACTTCGAGGCGTTCCTCGGCGCCTACTACTGCGTGCTCGTCCGGTTCGGCATGTGGGAGGAGATCCTCGCCCTGCCGCCGCCGCCGGCCGACTACCGCGCGACGACCGCCTACTGGCGCTACGCGCGCTGCGCCGCGCTCGCGACGCTGCGGCGCGTCGGGGAGGCGGAGGCGGAGCAGCGCGCCTTCGTCGAAGCCGCGAAGGCGGTGCCGGCCACCGCCGTCGTCGGGAACAACACGGTCCACGCGAGCCTCGCGATCGCCGGGTCCCTCGTTGCGGGCGAGATCGCCTACCGCCGGGGGGAGTTCGACGCCGCGTTCGCGCACCTGCGCGACGGCGTCGCCAAGGAGGATGCGCTCAGGTACGACGAGCCCTGGGGCTGGATGCAGCCGGTCCGCCACGCGCTCGGCGCGCTGCTGCTCGAGCAGGGCCGCGTCGAGGAGGCGAGGGAGGTCTATGTCGCCGACCTCGAGCGCCACCCCGAGAACGGCTGGGCGCTGCACGGGCTCGCGGAGTGCCTGCGACGCCTCGGCCGGCTGGAGGAGGCCGCCGCGGTCGATGCGCGATTCGAGGGGGCCTGGGGGGAGGCCGACACCGAACTCGCCGCCTCCTGCTTCTGCCGCACCCCCGCGGACGGGTAGGAGGGGCGACGATGGCGGGCGGGAGCGACGGATTCGTCCTCCCCGCTCGAATTCAGTGACTCGTCGGGATTCGCGCAAGCGGCGAGGACTCTGCGGGCATGGAGTGCGAGCGATCAGGGCCGAGGGAATCGGATTTGATAAGGAACCCAGGAAGGGAGGAACCCATGAGAGGGAAGGGGAGCATCCCGGGGCTCGGATGGATCGAGGGCGCCCTTTCCTAGGTTCCTAGGTTCCTGGGTTCCTTCTTTCAGCCGAAAGACGAAGGCTGTGGTCCACCGCGCCGCGCCTCCCAAGCCCAGGCGCAATCACTCGCCGTCGGCGTCTGCGGGCGCGTCGCCGTCGCCGTCGGCGTCGGGCGGCGCCGTCTCGTGGACCGCCTCCGGCGGGGGCTCCTCGGCCTTGCCCTTGAAGGGCAGCGTCTTCTTGCACTCGGGGTAGCCGGTGCAGGCGATGAACCTCCCGCGGCGGCCGCGGCGGACGATCATCGGCTTGCCGCACTCCGGGCAGGGCTCGGGCCACTTCTCCGGGCGGACCGGGTTGCCGTCCTTGTCCACGCTGAGCGTCGACTTGCACTCGGGGTACTTCGAGCAGGCGAGGAACTTCCCGAAGCGGCCCTGCCGCAGGATCATCGGGCTCTGGCACTTGTCGCAGAGGTGGTCGGTGACGATCTTCAGCTTCTCGGTGCCGTCCCGGTTCAGCGCGACCGTCGTCTTGCACTCCGGGTAGTCGACGCAGGCGATGTACTTCGACGCGCCGCGCCAGCGGTAGAACATCTCCTTGCCGCAGTTCGGGCAGGGCTTCTCCGCCTTCTTCGGCTCCTTGCGCAGGTTCTTCATCTGCTCCTGCGCCTTCTCGATGTCGCCCGAGAAGGCCGAATAGAAGTCGCGCAGCACCGTCACCCAGTCGGCGGAGCCCCCCTCGATCTCGTCGAGGCGGCTCTCCATGCCGGCGGTGAACTTCACGTCCATGATCTCGGGGAAGTAGGGGCGCAGCATGTCGGTGACGAGGTCGCCGAGCTCGCTCGAGTGGAACTTCCGCTCCTCCTGGTAGACGTAGCCGCGGTCCTGGATCGTCGAGATGATCGACGCGTAGGTCGAGGGCCGCCCGATGCCCTGCTTCTCGAGCGCCTTCACGAGCGTCGCCTCGGTGTAGCGCGCCGGCGGCTTCGTGAAGTTCTGCTGCGCGTTGGGGTCGCCGACGGGCGACACGGGGGTGCCCATCTCGAGCGGCGGCAGCACCACCTCGTCCCCCCGCGCCCCCCACACCTTCTGGTAGCCGTCGAAGACGCCCGTCTTGCCCTGGACCCTCAGCTCGTAGGTCCGCTCCGACTTCGACTCCACCGAGACGTCGGTGATGTCGAAGATCGCGGGCGTCATCTGCGACGCGACGAACCGCCGCCAGATCAGCTCGTAGAGCCGGAGCTGGTCCTTGTCGAGGTACTTCTTCATGCGCTCGGGCGTGCGCAGCGCGGAGGTCGGGCGGATCGCCTCGTGCGCCTCCTGCGCCGACTTGCCCGCGCGGTAGCGGTTGGGCTTCTCGGGCAGGTACTGCGGGCCGTAGCGGCCGGGGATGAACCCGCGCACCTCGTCGAGCGCGTCGTTGCTGATGTTGAAGCTGTCGGTCCTCATGTAGGTGATGAGGCCCGCGCTGCCCTCCTCGCCGATCTCGACCCCTTCGTAGAGCTGCTGGGCGAGGCGCATCGTGCGACGCGCGGCGAAGCGCAGCGTGTTCGCGGCGGCCTGCTGCAGCGTCGAGGTCTTGAACGGCGGCGCGGGACGCTCGGTCTTGCGCCGGTGCTCGACGGCGGAGAGGCGCCAGGCGCCCGCCTTCAGGTGCGCGACGACCTCCTTCGCCTCCGCCTCGTGGGTCGGCTCGAAGTTCTCGCCGTCGCGCCGCTTCAGGTGCACGTCGAACTTCCCGCCGCCCGCCTCGACGGTCTGCCAGATCTTCCAGTACTCCTCGGGCACGAACGCGCGGATCTCGCGCTCGCGGTCGCTGATCAGCAGCACGGCGACGCTCTGCACGCGCCCCGCCGACAGGTTGCGCGCGACCTTCTCCCACAGCAGCGGCGAGAGCTTGTAGCCGACGATGCGGTCGAGGATGCGGCGCGCCTGCTGCGCGTTGACGAGGTTGGCATCGATCTTGCGCGGGTTCTCGATCGCGTGCAGGATGCCGCGCTTCGTGATCTCGTTGGTCGTCACGCGGTGCGCGCTCCCTTCGGGGAGCTTGAGCGCCTCCTGCAAGTGCCACGCGATCGCCTCGCCCTCGCGGTCGGGGTCGGTCGCGAGGTAGACGGTGTCGCACTCCTTGAGCGCCTTCTTGAGGTCGTCGAGGACCTGCTTCCGGTCGCGCAGCGTCAGGTACTTGGGCTCGAAGGCGTTGTCCACGTCGACGCCGAGCCGCGACTTCGGCAGGTCGCGCACGTGGCCGAGGGAGTGGCGCACGAGGTAGCCCCTGCCGAGGTACTTCGTGATCGTCCTCGCCTTGGCGGGCGACTCCACGATGACGAGCGACTTCTTGCCCTTCGGGCGATCGGAGGGGGCCTCGGGGGCCGGCTCCGCACCCTCGTCGGGGGCCGTCGCCTTCCGCTGGGAGCTCTTCTTCGCGGTCGTCGTCTTCTTCTTCTTCGCGGCCATGGATCTAGCGGTTTCAATCGGTGCGGGACGGGCCTCCGGCACAGACCGGGGGGCCCACTATTGTGGACCCGGGTGCAAGCGCGGACGTAAGTCGTGTTCCCATAACCACTTACGATACGCCGCCTAGGCGACGGAGAAAGTCAAAACTGTAGATGCCGGTGTCATGGCCGTCGCTCCAGACGATCTGGATCGCGTAGTTCCCGACACTGGTGATGCGTCGCGGCTTCACGTCGGCCGGCACGCGGGCGGGGTCGAGGCGGCGGACGCCGGTCATCTCCTCGACGCAGTTCGCGCAGGGGCAGGCGACGCGCAGGTCGAAGACCCGAAAGGTCTTCTCGGTGCCGTCGTCCCACCGGACGAAGAGCCCGTCGGCGCCCGCCTGTTTGATCTGCATCGTCTACCATCCTTATACGGTGTCCGAGACGACTGCCAGAGAACTGCTCGACGCGCTCCGGCGCCGGATCCCCGAGATCGCCCCCGCGGAGGCGGCGGCGCTCGCGCGCGGGGGCGCGCTGCTCGTGGACATCCGGGAGCGCGAGGAGAACGCCGCCGGCACCGCGGCGGGCGCGCTCTCGGTCCCGAAGGGGTGGCTCGAACTCGTGGCCGAGACGCGACTGCCCGACAAGGGGCGGACGCTGCTCCTCCTCTGCCAGACGGGCTTCCGCTCGCTCTTCGCTGCCGAAACGCTTGCGCGTTTCGGCTATAGGGATGTGAGGAACGTCGCCGGCGGATTCAAGGCGTGGACGGAGGGGGGGTTGCCGGTCGAATTGCCCGGCGGCGGGCTGAGCGAGGCGGAGCGGCGCCGGTATGCGCGCCATCTCGTGATTCCGGAGGTCGGCGTCGCCGGGCAGAGGCGGCTCAAGGCCGGAAGAGTCCTGTTGGTGGGGGCGGGGGGGCTCGGGTCGCCCGCGGCGGTCTACCTCGCCTGCGCGGGCGTCGGCACGCTCGGCATCGTGGACGGCGACGTCGTCGACGAGTCGAACCTGCAGCGTCAGATCCTGCACTCGCCGGCGCGGCTCGGCATGAAGAAGACGGCGAGCGCGAAGCGCACGATCGAGGAGCTGAACCCGCTCGTGAAGGTCGAGACCTTCGACGAGCGGATCACCAGCGCCAACGTCGATGGGATCGTGCCCCGCTTCGACGTCATCGTGGACGGCGCCGACAACTTCGCGACGCGCTATCTCTTGAACGACGCCTGCGTGAAGCACGGCAAGCCCAACGTCCACGGCAGCGTCTTCCGATTCGAGGGGCAGGCGTCGGTCTTCCGGCGGGGCCTCTCCCCCTGCTACCGCTGCCTCTACCCCGAGCCCCCGCCGCCGGAGATGACGCAGAGCTGCGCCGAGGCCGGCGTGCTAGGCGTGCTGCCCGGAGTGATCGGCCTCTTGCAGGCCGTCGAGACGATCAAGCTGCTGATCGGCCAGGGCGAGCCCCTCTACGGGCGGCTGCTCGTCTACGACGCCTTGCAGGCGACCTTCAGGGAGTTGAAGGTGACCGCCGACCCCGCTTGCAGGTACTGCGCGGAGGGCGTTGCGTTCCCGGGCTACGTGGACTACGAGGGGTTCTGCGCGGGGGGCAGGTAGGGGTGCCCAAGGACGGAGCCAGGCTCCGCGGTCGGGCGCGCCCCGCGGCACGCAGGCGCCTTTGTGTCTTCCCCCTTCGTGGTCCGTCCTCGCGGCGTGAGGCGGCGCGAGGACGCGGGGCCGGAATTGGCTAACGTGGAGCGAGTGACGGAGGCACGCATGCGGCGGGCAAAGCGCGATGTGGAGCGGGGGGTGGGGGCGAGGCGCTTCGTCGCGACCTTGCGGCGGCTCGCGGACTGCATCGAGCAGGGGAGGCGGGTCCGCATCCAGATCGCGGGGGAGAGGGTCGCGGTCCCGCCGGGTGCGCGCCTCAGCCTCGAGCACGAACGGGGCGCGCGCGAGGAAGAGGTGGAGATCCAGTTCAGGTGGCAGCGCGGACCGTGAGGCCGGGCGACGGAGTGCGCCCGCGCCTGCCCTCGGCCCCGCGGTCCATCGGGAAGGGGGTCTCCCTCGCGGCGCTGCTCGACCGGGAGGCGATCGACTGCCTCGCGCACAACGTCCGGCTCGTGGCGCCCGGCTTCGATGAGGAGGCCTTCCGGCGGTCGGCGCGGAAGGGGCTGAAGCCGCTCGCGATCCTCGACCGCGGGCACCACCTGGCCCGTGCGCTCAGGACGCACCTGCCGCGGCGCTACGAAGAGGCGATCGAGATCCTGCTGCGCTCGCTGACGCCGCCGCTGACGGCCACGGCGGGGATGGGGCTTGGGGTCTTCTTCTACCTGCCGCACGTCAGTTTCGTCGCCGCCTTCGGGCTCGATGCGGAGCACAACGGCGGGCGCGATCCGTTCGAGGTCTCGATGCGCGCGCAGTACGAACTGACGCGGCGTTTCAGCGCGGAGTACTCGATGCGACCCTTCCTGATCCGCTGGCCGGAGCGCACGATCGGGCGACTCCTGCTCTGGACGCGCGACAGCGACCCTCATGTGAGGAGGCTCTGCTCCGAAGGCTCGCGGCCGCGCCTCCCGTGGGCGAGGCGGATCCCCGCGCTGATCGAGGACCCGCGCCCCGTGCTGCCGATCCTCGAGGCCCTGAAGGACGACAGCGAACTCTACGTGCGCCGCAGCGTGGCGAACCACATCGGCGACATCGCGAAGGACCACCCCGCCCTCGCCTTCGACCTCTGCGGGCGCTGGCTTGCGGGCGCGTCGGCGGAGCGGAAGTGGCTCATCCGCCACGCGGTGCGCCATCCCGCGAAGCAGGGCGTGCCGGCGGCGCTGCGGTTGCGCGAGCATGCGCGGTGAGCAGGACGGCAGGACGGAGCCACGGCAGGACGGAGCCAGGCTCATTAGTTCCGCTCTGGCGAATCCACCCTGCTCGCCGGCGCCATCTCGTGAGAGCGGAACTAATGAGCCTGGCTCCGCGGTTGTTTGTTGTTTTCGATAACCGCACGAGTCGATAATAATAAGGAGCGCTATTATCGGAACGTCTAACAAGGGTGCCCTGTGACCGCACGGCCTGTTCGCCGCCCGCACGGTCGCCGCCAGCGCGGCGAGGGGGGCATCTGGACCTTCGTGCCCGAGGCGCTGCCGCCCCCTTTCGAATGGACCGCGAGGCTTGTCGGCGAACTCTCGGCGGCTGATCGCGCGGTTGGCCGCCTCGCGGGCGTGGGCCGGCGTCTCCCAAACCCGCAGCTTCTCATCCGGCCCTTCGTGCGTCGCGAGGCGGTGCTCTCGAGCCGCATCGAGGGCACGCGTACTACCGTGGGCGAGCTGTTCGCCGCCGAGGCCGGTGGGTATGCGAGCGGCGATCCCGAGGACCTCCGCGAGGTAGCCAACTACGTCGCGGCGCTCGAGTACGGCGTGAATCGCTTGCGCGACCTGCCACTCTCGCTCCGGCTTGTGCGGGAACTCCACGAGAAGCTCATGTCGGGGGTGCGCGGGGAGATCGCGACTCCAGGCCACTTCCGGCGCAGCCAGAACTGGATTGGCCGCGCCGGCTGCACCCCGGCAAACGCGACGTATGTTCCGCCGCCGCCCGAACTGCTGACGGAGTGCCTCGGGGCATGGGAGCGATTCCTTCACGACCGCTCGCTTCCGCCGCTCGTCCACGCTGCCGTGATCCACTCGCAGTTCGAGGCGATCCACCCGTTCCTCGACGGGAACGGCCGCGTCGGGCGCCTCCTGATCACCCTGCTGCTGCTGGAACGCGAGATCCTCCCCTCGCCGCTCCTCTACCTGAGCGCATTCTTCGAGGCCGAGCGCGAGGAGTACTACTCACGCCTCCTCGGCGTGACGGCGCGCGGCGAGTGGGAAGAGTGGATCGCCTACTTCCTCCGCGGAGTGGCGGAGCAGGCGAGCGATGCACTTGCACGCATCGTCCGTTTGGAGGATCTCCTTGCCAACGCCCGACAACGCCTCGACCATTCGCTCTCGAAGGTCCCCGAGAGGGCGCTGGAACTGTTCACCGAAAACCCCTACGCAACGGTCGGGGGTGTCGCGCAGCGCCTGGGCGTCGCATTCACGACCGCCCAGCGCGCCATGGACCGCCTCGAGGCGGAGGGGATCGTCGCCCGCGTCTCCGATGCCAGAAGGAACCGGCTCTATGTCGCGCAGGCGGTCCTCGAGATCCTTGAGATGTAGGAAAGGACGGAGCCAAAGGACGGAGCCAGGCTCATTAGTACCGCTCCGGCGGCTCCATCCTGCTCGTCGAGGCCTGTGGGTGAGAGCGGTACTAATGAGCCAGGCTCCGCGGTCCGCGGTCTACTGCACGACCTCGCGCACGAACGCGAGGCCCGCGGGCGTCGGCGTCATTCGCGCCTGGTCGCCTGCGATCTGGCCGTCGGCACGCAGTGCGTCGAGCACCTGGCCGAGGCGGTTGCCCTCCCATGCGAGGTCGCGGCTGAGCGCCTGCCACGAGGCGGGCTCGCGGGCAAGGCGCTCGAGCACGAGCGCGCGGGCGAAGCGGTCGCGGGCGCGGCGCTGGCGCACGAGGCGTCCGATCACCCCCTCGGAGGGCGCGAAGAGCCACGCGAGCAGGAAGAGGAGCCCCATCGCCGACGCCATCGCGCCGGCGATCGACGTGTCCGTCGCGCGCGCGAACTCGTAGCCGAGGGCGACGGCGGCGACACCGACGGCGCAGGCGAGCGCGATCATCACGTGGAGCCGGTCGGTCAGCAGGTAGGCGGTCGCGGGCGGCACGATCAGGAAGGCGACCACGAGAATGGCGCCAATCGACTCGAAGCTCGCGACGGTGGTCGCGCTGACGCTGCCCATCAGCAGGTAGTGGACGAGCGCCGGCGAGAGCCCCAGCGCCGCCGCCAGCGGGCCGTCGAAGGTGGAGAGCTTGAGCTCCTTCCAGAAGCCCGCGACGAACGCCAGATTCAGAAGCGCGACGACGGCGAGCACGACCAACGGCCGCGACAGCGTGACGATGCCGAAGAGCGTCGTCGTGTCGAAGTGCGCGTAGGCGATCTCGCCGTAGAGCACGCACTCCTGGTCGAGGTCCTTCTGCCCCGCGAACTGCACGACGAGCAGGACGCCCAGCGCGAAGAGCGCCGGGAAGACGACGGCGATGCTCGCGTCCTCCTTGACGCGCCGCGTCCGCCGCAGCGTCTCGATCAGGAAGACCGTGAAGAGGCCGACGGCGCCCGCCCCGAGCACGACCGGCAGCGCGGATACGGAGCCGCTGAGCAGGAACGCGATCACGATGCCGGGCAGCACCGCGTGGCTGATCGCGTCGCCGAGCAGCGACATGCCGCGCAAGAGCAGGAAGGTGCCCGGCAGCGCGCAGGCGACCGCGGCCAGCGCGCCGACGGCGAGGATCGTCAGGTCGCGGGCGCTCACGAGGGCGCCCCCCGCGGGATCGGCCGCCCGTGCGGGTCCTGCGCCGGGTGGCCGAGCGCGCGGTCGATCTGCTCGATGACATCGTCGTCGAGGGCGTGCTCCATCTCCTCGGCGTCGCGGTGCAGGTGGTCGCTCGCGATCTCGAGCCGGCGGGAGAGATAGAGCTCCCAGATGCGGTGGTTCCTCACGATGCGGCTCGCGCGGTCGAGCCCGCGCGGCGTCAGCTCCACCGCGGCGCCGGCGACGGCGGCGTAGCCGTCGGCGCGCGCCTCCTCGACCGCCGCCCGCGGCGCGCCGCGCACCGCGAGCAGGTCGCTCACCGCGCGCGGCCCCGCGAAGCGGCCGTCCTGCTCGCCGAGGCGCCAGAGGTCCTTCAGCAGGTTCTCGACGCGCACGCGGCGGCGGTTGCGCGCGCGGCGCACGGCGCCCCAGACGATGCCGCGCCTCGGCGCGAAAAGCAGCGAGACGCCGAGCAGCCCGGTCGCGACGAGCACGATGATCGGCCCCGTCGGCAGGTGCGTGCGCAGCGACGACGCCCATGCGCCGAGGGCCCCCGCGGCCCCCCCGATTCCGCCCGCGAGGACGACCATGCGCCCGAGGCGGTCGGTCCACTGCCGCGCCGCCGCGGCCGGCGTGACGACGAGCGCTGCCATCAGCACGACGCCCACCGCCTGCAGCCCGACGACGACCGCGAGCGCGATCAGCGAGACGAGCAGCACCTCGATCGCGCGCACCGGATAGCCGAGGCTCGCCGCGTGCTCGCTGTCGAACGCGACGATCTGGAAGGGGCGGAAGAGCAGCGCGAGCGTCAGCAGCACGAGGCCGCCCAGGGCGCCCGTCGTCCAGACGTCGCGGGGAAGCAGGCTCGCCGCCTGCCCGAAGAGGAAGCGGTCGAGGCCCGCCTGCCGCGCGTCGACCGCGTGCTTCTGGATGTAGGTGAGGAGCACGATGCCCGCGCCGAAGAAGACCGAGAGCACGATGCCGATCGCGGCGTCCTGCTTGAGCCTTGTCGTGCGCGTGATGCCGAGCACGAGGAGCGTGCCGAGCCACGCCGTGAGCAGCGCCCCGGCGAGCAAGAGGAGGGGGCTCCGGGGGCCGACGCCGAGTGCCGAGCCGGCGAGGAAGGCGAGGCAGACGCCCGGGAGCGCGGCGTGGGCGAGCGCGTCGCCGAGAAGGCTCTGGCGCCGCAGGACCGCGAAGCAGCCGAGCGACCCGGCGACGACGCCGAGCAGCGTGCAGCCGAGGAGCACCGTCAGCAGCGTCATCAGGGGAGCCGCGCGCTGCCGCGCGTCTCCTTGAGGAGGCGCGTCGCGGCGGCCTCGAGGATGCTGAGCCGCCCGCCGTAGGTCCGGCTCAGGTTCTCCTCGGTGAAGACCTCGGCGACGGGCCCCGCCTTCACGAGGCGCATGTTCAGCAGCGCGACGGAGTCGAAGTACTCGCGGACCGTCTGCAGGTCGTGGTGCACGCAGACCACCGCCTTGCCGCGGTCGCGCAACTCGCGCAGCAGTTCGACGATGGCGCGCTCGGTGACGGCGTCGACGCCGGCGAAGGGCTCGTCCATCAGGTAGAGGTCGGCGTCCTGCGCGAGCGCCCGGGCGAGGAAGGTGCGCTGCTGCTGGCCGCCGGAGAGGCGGCTGATCTGCCGGTCGCGGTACTCCGCCATGCCGACGCGGCCGAGCGCCGCCATGGCGCTCTCCCGGTCGGCGCGCGTGGGGCGCTTGAACCACCCGAGCCGCCCGTAGCGCCCCATCATGACGACATCGAGCACGCTCGACGGGAAGTCCCAGTCCACCGACTCGCGCTGCGGCACGTAGGCGACGCGGGTCCGGACCTCCGCGTAGGGCTGGCCGAAGACGCGCACGTAGCCCGACGCGAGCGGCACGAGGTCGAGCACCGCCTTCAGCAGCGTGCTCTTGCCGGCGCCGTTGGGGCCAACCACGGCGACGAGCCGGCTGCCGGGGAGCGTGAGGTCCACGTCCCAGAGCACCGGCTTGGTGTGGTAGGCGACGGTGAGGTCGTGGACCTCGAGCACCGGCGCGTTCAACGCAGCGCCTCCACGAGTTTCCTCACGTTGGCGCGCACCATGCCGACGTAGGTGTCCTCGGGCGGGGCGTCCCCCATCGCGTCGCTGTAGAGCTCGCCGCCGATGCGCACCTCCTGGCCTTTCGCGCGCGCGGCCGCCACGACCGCCTCGATCGTCTTCGGCGACACGGAAGACTCGACGAAGATCGCCCGGATGCCGCGCTCCACGATGAGATCGGCAACCTCCTCGATGTCCTTCACGCCGGCGTCGCTGACGGTGCTGATCCCCTGCACGCCGCGCACGTCGAGGTCGTAGGCGCGCCCGAGGTAGCGGAAGGCGTCGTGGGAGGTGACGAGCACGCGCCGCTCCCGCGGGATCCCCGCCAGGGCCTCCTTCGCCTCCTCGTGCAGCGCGGCGAGCGTCGCGCGGTAGTCCGCCGCGCGCTTCGCGTAGGCCTCGCCGCGCCCCGGGTCGGCGGCCCCGAGCGCCGCCGCGACGACCTGCGTCGTCTTCGCCCAGAGCGCGACGTCGAACCAGACGTGCGGGTCGTAGTGCCCCTCGAGCTCCGGCGGCTCGAGGCGATCCTCCTCGGGGACCGCCTCGCAGACCGCGTGCACCGGCCGCGTGCGCGCCATCTTGACGAAGATGTCGCCCATCTTGCCCTCGAGGCCGAGGCCGCTGTAGAGGATCACGTCCGCCTGCTCGAGCCTCGCGACGTCGCCCGCGCTCGCCTTGAAGAGGTGCGGGTCCACGCCCGCGCCCATGAGGGCCGTCACCTCGACGTCGGGTCCGCCGACCACGCGCGCGAGGTCGGCGACCATGCCGGTCGTCGCGACGACCCGCAGCTTGCCGGTGCGTGTCAGGGCCTCCCCGCCGCCGCAGGCGCCGAGAAGCACCGCCATCAGCAGGAGCCCCCTCACGCGACGCGCTCCACGAAGACGCCGTCGATCCCCTCGCTGCCGGTCACGATGCGCCGGCCGCCCACGTCGATGTGCATCACGTCCTCCATCTCCTGCCTGCCTCCCATGCGGCAGGCGGCGCCGGGCACGAGACCCAGCTCCTTCCACCGCTGCAACCGGTCCCCGTCGCGCGCCCGCAACTCCCTCACCCGCCCGTGCTCCCCGCTCGCGAGCGCAAGCAGCGGAACGACGTCGTGCTCGCGCAGATTGCCCTCCGCGTCCGGGATCGGGTGGCCGTGGGGATCCTCCGAGGGGTGGCCGAGCCATCGGTCGATCGCGGTCACGAGCCGCTCGCTCAGGTGGTGCTCGAGCACCTCCGCCTCGGCGTGCACCTCCGACCAGTCGAGGCCGAGCCCCTCGACGAGGAAGAGTTCGAGCAGCCGGTGGCGGCGCACGACCCGCATCGTCGCGAGCCGCCCTTCCTCGCTGAGCGTCACCCCCTGCCCCGACGAGTAGTCCACAAGACCCTCCGCCGAGAGCCGCTTCATCATGGCGGTCACCGACGGCTTCCTGACGCCGAGTGCGGACGCCAATGCCGCAGTCGACACCCTCTCGCTCCCACTCCCGAGCCGGAAGATGGCCTTCAGGTAGTCCTCTTGGGCACTCGTGTTAGGCATGGCTAACTCGGTGGTGAGTATAGCCGAAGCAGGGCGCTAGTCCAGCCTAACCGTCGTCGAGGTCATCTCCAGGGGGCTCGGGGGCACTCTCCTCCTCCTCCCCGGGCCCCACCTCCTCCATCTCCCCCCCGCGCAGCGTCATCTGCCAGTATTCGTAGGCCCTTCGCACGGCGATCCCGAGCACGGACTCCTCGGGGTAGTGGCCCTCCTCGTCGCGCACGCCGGCGGGGCGGCCGGTCAGCAGTTCGAGCGCGTCCACGACGGTCGGGACCGCGTAGACGCGGAACCTGCCCTCCGCGCACGCGTCGACCACGCCATGGCGGAGCATCAGTTCGCAGGAGTTCGCGGTCGGGATGATGACTCCCTGGGTCCCCGTGAGGCCAGCGTCCTCGCACGCGTCGTAGAAGCCCTCGATCTTCTCGGTGACGCCGCCGATCGCCTGCAAGGCGCCGAACTGGTCGATCGCGCCGGTGATCGCGAGGTCCTGCCGCAGCGGCACGCCGGTGAGCGCCGAGAGCAGGCAGAGGATCTCGGCGCCGCTCGCGCTGTCGCCGTCGATGCCGCCGTAGCTCTGCTCGAAGGCGAGCGACGCGGAAAACGCGAGCGGGTGGTCGGTGCGCAGCAGGTTGCGCAGGAGGCCCCCGAGGATGTGGAACCCCTTCGTGTGGATCTGGCCCGAGAGCGACGCCTGCCCCTCGATGTCGATGATGCCCGCGCTGCCGGCGCCGATGCTCGCGGTGATGCGCGCCGGGAAGCCGTAGGTGAGCGGGCCCGCGTGGATCACCGCGAGGCCGTTGATCTGGCCTACGGCGCTGCCCCGGGTCTGGATGCGGATCGTGCCGTCGCGCACGTAGGCGCGGAAGCGGCGGGAGGGGAGGTCGCCGCGGCGCTTCGTGCGCCGCACCGCGTCCACGACATCCTCGCCCGTCGTCGCCTTCGCCCCGCGCTCGGCGGCGAGGAAGGCCGCCTCGCGCGCGATGTCGCCGACGCGGGAGAAGCGCGCCGTCAGCTTGCCCGCGCGCGCGGCGATGCGCGCGCCGTGCTCGACCAGCGCGGCGACGGCGGTGCGGTGGAAGGGGAGCAGCCCCTCCTCCCGCGCGATGCGCGAGAGCACGGCGCCGTACTGCCGCACGCCCTCGGGTTCGCGGTCGATCTCGGTGTCGAAGTCGGCGAGGACCTTGAACAGGTGCGCGAAGTCGGGGTCGTGGGTGTCGAGCAGGTAGTAGAGGGAGCTGTCGCCGAGCAGGATGACGCGCACCTTGACCGGGATCGCCTCCGGCTTCAGCGTCGGCGCCCAGACCGTCATCGCGAGGTCGGGCGGCACGATCTCGAGCTGGCCGGTGCGCAGCGTGCGCATCAGCACCTTCCAGGCCCCGGGCTCGGTGAGCACGTCGCGCGCGTCGAGGATCAGGTAGCCGCCGTCCGCGCGCAGGATCGACCCGGCGCGCACCATCCGGTAGTCGCTCGTCGCGGGGCCGCCGGGCGTCCACTCGCGGTCCACGGTGCCGAGCAGGTTGCCGAGCGTCGGCGTCGTCTCGATGACGATCGGGCAGGTCGAGTCCGCGGCGTGCTCGATCAGGATGTTGACGCCGTAGTGCCGCAGCGGGTCGCTCCCCTCCTCGGGCGCCGCGGCCAGCCGGTTCTCGGCGACGTCCTCGACGACGGCGTTCAGGAAGGTCCGGACGTCCTCCCCGGGGAAGTTCGCGAGGATCCCGCGGACGCGGGCCCCCAGCATCGCCCGCGCCGCCTCCTCGATCACCGCGTGGATCTTGTGCGCCTGCTTGCGGCGCGCCTCGCGCACCTGCTCGGTGACATCCGCGAGCTGGCGCTCGAACGATTCGCGGCGCTCGCGGAGCTGCCGCACCTGCTCCTCGCTGATCGTGCCCGCCGCGACGAGCTCGTCGAGGTCGTCGGGCGCGACGGTCTTGCCGTCCACGACGGGGAAGATCGCCGTCTGGGGGATCGGGCCGATCTGCACCGAGACGAGCGCGAGGCCGTTCTCCTTCAGCGCGCGCTCGAACGGCCCGGTGATCGCGTCGAGCTGCGCCTTCTCGTGGCGCTCCAGCGCGTCGCGCCTCGCCCGGATCGCCTCGCCGTTGAGCGCCCCGCGGAGCCCGTCGCGGATGAACTCGGCGAACTCCTGCACCTCGCGGCGGAACTTCCGGGCGGTGCCCGCGGGCAGCGAGATCAGGTGCGGGCGGTCGGGCGCGTCGAAGCGGTGGACGTAGCACCGGTCGAGCTTCCGCCTGCAGGTGGGCCGGAGCTGCTCGAGCAGCCTCCGCACGAGGGTCATGCGCCCCGTCCCGGCGAGGCCGCGCAGGTAGACGTTCTGGCCCGGCGCGTCGCTCGAGATGCCGAAGTAGAGCGCCTCCACCGCCGACGGCTGCCCGACGACCCCGGCGATCGGCTCGACCTCCTCGGTCGTCTCGAAGGGCATGCGCGACGGGTCGCACCGCCAGCGCAGCGCCGCGGGGGGCAGCGGCTCCTGCGGCCCTACCCCTGACACGACTCGAGACGCCGCGAGACGTCGCCCCAGTTGACGATGTTCCAGAAGGCGTCCACGTAGGCCGCGCGCCGGTTCTGGTACTTCAGGTAGTAGGCGTGCTCCCAGACGTCGAGCACGAGCAGAGGCACGATCCCCCACGCGGTCAGGTTCTGGTGCTTCTCCGCCTGCATCACGAGCAGCCGCCGCGAGAGCGGCTCGAAGCCGAGGACGCCCCAGCCGCTCGCCTCGACCGCCTTCGCCGCGGCGCCGAAGTGCGCCTTGAACGCGTCGACGGACCCGAAGTCGCGCACCAGCGCCGATTCGAGGGCCGGCGACGGCGCGCCGCCCTCCGGCGAGAGGTTGGTCCAGAAGACGCAGTGGAGCAGGTGCCCCGACCCGTGGAAGGCGACCTCGCGCGAGAGCGACTTCACGTCGGAGAGGTCGCCCCCCTTGCGCGCGGCGTCGAGCCTCTCCAGCGCCGCGTTGAGCCCCTTCACGTAGCCCGCATGGTGGATGTCGTGGTGGAGCGTCATCGTCGCCTTGTCGATGTGCGGCTCGAGCGCGTCGTAGGCGTAGGGCAGCGGCGGCAGCACGTAGGGCGCGGCCGCCTCCTTCTCGGGCGCCGCGAGCGCCTCCGTCGCGTGCATGCCGATCCATCCGGCGGCAGCCACCGGAAGCGCGCTTCCGAGCAGGTCACGTCGGGTCAGGCTCATCGTCTCTCCTCCGCCGGCCAGGCCGGCAAGAGGGGGATTCTAACCGGGGGGGTGCGGGGGGGCGGCCGCGCGCCGGCCCGCGAGGCCCCGCGCCCCCTCATTTCCCGTCCGGCGGATGCCGATGAGGGGGTCGGGTCGGCCGCGAGGCGGACCCGGGGAAAGTGCCAAGGAACAGGAAAGGGGACTGCGCATGCGCGATTCTTTGCGTCGGCAGGCGGGCTTCACGCTCGTCGAGCTTGCGGTTGTCGTGGTGATCATCGGGATCCTGGCCGCGTTCGGGGTGCCGAAGTTCATGAACTCGGTCGAGCGGTCGAAGGCCGTCGAGGCGTTCAACTACCTGCAGACGGTGGTCTCGGCGCAGGAGCGCTACCACGCGCGGCAGGGTGTCTACGCCGACTCGCTCGCGCTGCTCGATGTCGGGCAGGAGACGCCCCAGTACTTCACCGTGGGCACCATCGCGGCCGGCGCCACGAAGAGCCTCGAGACCTCGTGGCGGCTCACGCTCACGCGCTCCGGAGCGGCGGGCGGCTACGGGAACTACACCGTCTCCTACACGCAAGCCGGCTTCGACTCCGACTCGAAACAAAGCTCCATCGTGAAGCTGACCGCCATCAACCCGCAGAAGACCTGAGCCGGGCGCGTCCCGCTCATGGTCGTTCCAGTCCGCGCCGCCGGGCCAGCCGGCCCGGCGGCGCCCTTCCGGGAGGGTCGGATGCGTTCACTGCTCGCGCGCGTCGGCTTGGGCCGCGCGACCGGCATCTACTTCGACGGCGAACGGGTGACGGTGGCCTCCGCGACGCGGACGCTTGCCGGGATCCGGGTCACGGCCGGGGCGCGCCACCCCTGCCCCGCCGGTCGCGAGGGGGACATGCTGCGCGCCCTCTCGGGCGAGCGGGCCCTGTCGGGCTCCGTCGTGATCGGGCTCCCCGCGGCGGCGGCCTACTTCTCGACGCTGCCGGCCGACGACGCGTCGGCGAACCTCGCGGATTCGATCCCGCCTAGCATCCTCGGCGGCGACCGTCGCCGCGGCGCCCCGGCCTGCGACGGGATCACCTGGCACCGGTACGGGATCGCCTACCGGACGGTCGCGGCGACCGGCGGGGCGCAGGCGCGAACGATCGCCGAGGCGCTCTCGGCGCTCGGAGTGCGCGACGCGTCGTTGATCCCGGCACCGGTGGCGCTCCACCGCGCCGCCCTGCGCGTGGGGGACGTGCCGCGCGCCTGGCGCACCGCCATCCATGTGATTCTCGGGGGGGCGCGGGGGCTCGCGCTGCTCGGCCTCGGGCGCGTGGTCGTCGGCTGGCGGCCCTTCGCGGTCGCGCCCGGCGCCGAGATCTACTGCGTCGCGTCGGCGGTGCGCAGCCTCGCCGCGCATCTGCGCGACACGTTCGGGCTTCCCGACCTCGACGGCGTGCTCATCCACGGCGAATCGGCCGACACGCTGGCCGCGGCCTGCGGCGAGCAGTTCGCGCTCGACTCGCGCGCGGCCCCGTCGGTCGGCCTCGGCGAATCCGCGGTGGCCGAGGCGCTCGCGCGCCACGGCCTTCGCCGCGGCCCCGCGGGCATCGACCTGCTGCGGCCGCTGCGCGGGTCGCCCGGCCCCCTCGCGGCCTTCCCGCGGCGCACCGCCGCGGCCTTCCTCGCGGTCGTCGCCGCCGGCGGCCTGCTGATGACGGAGAGGGCGCGCGAGATCGAGGCGGGCGCCGACGCCGCGCGCCGGATGGCGCGCGTGGACGCGGAGGCGGGCGGCTTCGATCTCGCGGCGCTTGCCCAGGGCCACGCCCGGCTCGAGGCGGAGGTCGAGGAGGCGGCCACCTTCGCCGCGCGGCGCATCCGCTGGGCCCCGATCCTGCGGGAGCTGCCCGCGCTGCTTCCCGAGGGCGTGCGGCTCACGTCGCTCGAGGGCGACAACGCCCTCGCCGCCCCCGACACGCGCACGGGGAAGCGCGCGTTCGACGACCGCCTTGCGCTCTCCCTCGACGTGCCGTGCGAGGAGGGGGTCTCCTTCCCCGGGGGCCCGCAGGAGACGCTCGCCGCGCTCGGCGCCTGCCCGAGCCTGCGGCAGGCCTTCCGGATCGTCGAGGGCGGCAGCGCCTCGCGCATCGCCGGCAGCGGCGGCGACCCCGCGCGCCTCGCCTTCGCGATCGACGCCCGCAACCCCGAACCGAAGGCGTCCCCCGCGGAGGGCGGCTGAGCCGTGTCCGTGGAACTGGGTCGGACCCCGGGCTACGCGCGCACGCTGGGCGGTCACCTCGTCGCGCATCCGCCGCGCTACCGCCTCGCCGTGGCGGGACTGCTCTTCGCGCTCGGGCGCTGCTTCGTGCACGACCCGCTCGCGGCCCGCATCGAGAGCGCCGCGCTCGCCGCCGCCGACGCGCGGGAGACCGCGGGCCTCGCGGGGGAGGCGCGCTCGCTGCGCGAGCAGGGGCGCCTCTGCGCCGGCCGCCTGCTGCCGCGGGACGCGGGCGCCGAGTTCGAGCGGCAGGTGATCGCGCGTCTGAGGGACGCCGGCGTGGCCGTGCGCACGCTCGCGTCGAAGCCTTCGCTGCCGCTCGGGCCCTACGCGGTCGCCGTCGTCGCGGTGGAGGCGGAGGGCACTTACGCGCACATCGTCGAGTTCGTGGACCTCGTCGAGCGCGGGAAGACCCTGGCCCGCGTCGAGCACCTGCGCCTCGTGCGCGACGGCGACCGCCTCCGGCTCCACTGCGTCCTCCTCGGACTCATGCACGGCGATGGATAGCCGCCTCGCCCGCCTCCTGCCCGCGCTGCTCGCGCTCTGGCTCGCCTTTGCCGCGTGGGACTCCTCCGTGCGCGACGCGCCCTCGCCGGCCGCCTCCTCCCCCCCGCGCCCCCCCTCCCTCACCTCCGGGATGTTCCCGCTGCGCGACGGGGGCGACGCCCGCCTCGATCCTGTCCGCGATCCCTTCGACCGGCCCCGCCCCGCGACGGCGGCGCCGGAGGCGGAGGCCGCGCCCGCGGAGGAGCCCGCGGAGCCCCCGCCCGCGCCGCCGCCCGCGCCGGTCCCGGTGTTCGTGCTCGAGGCGCTGCTCGTGGTCGAGGGCGGCGGGGGCGCGCGCATCTGCGGGCAGGACCTGCTCGTGGGCGAGGCCATCGAGGGGCTCGACGCGGCGGATCCGCCGGTGCTGCTGCGCGTCGAGCGCGGCGCGGCGATCGTCTCCCATCGGGGTGTCGAGCACCGGCTCGAACTGGCCGCGGGCGGGAGGACGCCGTGAAGGGCGCCGCGGGCGAGCGCATCGCCCCGATCGTCGCGCTTCTGCTCGAGAGGGAGATCCTCTCCGGGCGCGACCTGCGCGAACTCGCCCGCGTGCGCGCGCGCCACCCGGGATCGCTCGAGGAGGCGCTCGTGCGCTCGGGCATGGTGAGCGACGTCGCGATCGCCGAGGCCTACGCCGACGACCTCGCGGTGCCGCTGCTCGCGTCGGCGACGGACGCCCTCGCCGAGGAGTGCCGCTCGGTGCGCGACCTGATCCCCGCCGAGGTCTGCCGCGCCTGCCGCATCGTCGCGCTGCGCCGCGCCGGGCCCGCGCTCGAGGTCGCGTGCGTGCACCCGGGGGACCAGGCGGCCCTCGACGAGGCCCAGTTCCACGCGGGGCTCCCGATCGCCCCCTGGGCGGCGCCGCTCGGCGTCGTCGAGGCGCTGCTCGAGCGCGTGCACGGCGCGCGCGATCTCGTGCGCGAGATCGCCGCGGGCGACGGCGCGCGCGGCGGGGAGGAGGCCCAGAGCCCCGTCATCGACCTCGGGGCGCCCGTCGCGGGCGACGAGGAGGGGCAGGTCATCCGCCTCGTGAACGCGCTGCTCTCGACCGCCGTCGCGGAGGGCGCGAGCGACATCCACCTCGAGACCTACGAGAACCGCGTGCGCGTGCGCTACCGCATCGACGGCCACCTCGAGGAGACGACGCCCCCCTCGGCCGCGCTCTTCCTGCCGGTGCTCTCGCGCCTGAAGGTGCTCGCGAAGATCGACATCGCCGAGCGGCGGGTGCCGCAGGACGGGGCGATCTCCGGCGTGCTCGACGGCGCCCGGATCGACTTCCGCGTCAGCACCTGCCCGACGATCTACGGGGAGAAGATGGTGCTGCGCATCCTCGCGAAGGAGAAGACGCCGGACTCGCTGCGCGCGCTCGGCTTCTCCGCGCGGCAGGAGGAGGACTTCCTCGCCGCGCTGCGCGCGCCCCACGGGCTCATCTTCGTCACCGGTCCCACCGGCTCCGGCAAGAGCACGACGCTCTACACGGGCCTCGCGCTCGTCAACCACCCGGGCATCAACATCGCGACCGTCGAGGATCCGGTCGAGTACCGCGTCGACGGCATGAACCAGTGCCACGTGCGCGCCAACGTCGGCATGACCTTCGCCACCGCGCTGCGCGCCTTCCTGCGGCAGGATCCCGACCTGATCATGGTCGGCGAGGTGCGCGACCAGGAGACCGCGCAGATCTGCCTCCGCGCGGCGCTCACCGGCCACCTCGTGCTCTCGACGCTGCACACCAACGATTCGCTGCAGGCGGTGCACCGCCTCGTGGACATCGGCATCGAGCCCTTCCTGCTCGCGCCGGCGCTTCGCCTCGTGCAGGCGCAGCGCCTCGTGCGGCGCCTCTGCGAGGCGTGCCGCCGGCCCAACCCGCTGCCGCCGGGCGCCGCGGAGCGCTACGGGATTCCCGCGGACGCCCCGCTCTTCCGCCCCGGCCCCGAGGGGTGCGCCTCCTGCCGCGGCACCGGCTACCGGGGGCGCGTCGGCCTCTTCGAGGTCGTGCCGGTCCACGAGGACCTGCGCCGCCTCGTCGCCACCGGCGCGCCGCTGCGCGCGATGCGCGAGCTCGTCGCGGCGCGCGGCACCGAGACGCTCGCCTCCGCCTCGCGCCGCGCGCTGCTCGACGGGACGACGAGCCTCGAGGAGGTCGCCGAGCTGCTCGCGCTCGCGGGACCCGGGGAGGGGCCGTGAGGGGGTTCCTCGCGCCGCGCGTCGGCAGCGGCACGCACCGGGGGGTGGCACGCGCCGACCTCCTCGCGTTCTTCTCGCAGCTGAGCACGCTCTTCAAGGCCGGCACGCCGCTGCTCGAGGCGATCACGGTCGCCTCCGAGCAGGCCGAGAGCCGCCGGCTCGCGCAGATCGCCGCGAGGGTCGGGCGCTCGGTCGCCTCGGGCGGCGGCCTCCACGAGGCGCTCGCGCGTTTCCCCCGCCACTTCAGGGCGGAGTGGGTCGCCGTGATCCGCAGCGGCGAGGAGTCGGGCAGGCTCGGGCCGGTGCTGGAGGCGCTCGTCGAGCAGATCCTCGCCGAGTCGGAACTGCGCCGGCGCCTGCTCGCCGCGATGGCCTACCCGCTGCTGATCCTCGTCGTTTCGACGGGCTGCCTGGCCGTCATGCTGCTCGCCGTGGTGCCCGCGTTCGCGCGCATGTTCGCGGGTCTCGGCAAGTCGCTCCCCGCGATCACGGAGCACGTGCTCGCCGCGTCCGACCTGCTTCGCCGCCACGGCGCCCTGCTCGCCCTGGGCGGCGTCGCCCTCTGGCTGCTCGCCCGCCAGCTGCTGCGCACGCCCGGCGGCGGCGCGGCCTGGGACCGCCTCCGCATCGGGCTGCCGCTCCTCGGCGACATCGAGGTGCAGCGCGCGATGCAGCGCTTCGCGAGCAACCTCGCGCTGCTGCTGCGCGCGGGGCTGCCGCTCCTCGACGCGCTCGGCTCGCTGCGCCGCATCCTCGGCGCGAACTCCGTCTACGAGCGCGCGCTGCGCCACGTCGAGAAGCGCGTCGGCGGGGGCGTCCACCTCGCGGTGGCGCTGCGCGAGACCGGGGTCTTCACCCCCCTCGTGGCGCGTCTCGTGCACATCGGCGAGGAGTCGGGATCGCTCCCCGCGGTGCTCGACGAGGCGGACCTGCTCTACCGCCGCCGCCTCGCGACCGCCGTGGGGGTGCTGACGCGCTCGATCGAGACCTTCGCGCTCCTGTTCATGGCCTGCGGCGTCGCCGTGATCCTCTGCGCGATCTACCTGCCGCTCTTTTCGATGGCCTCCGGCGTTTAGGGGGCCCTGGCGTTTCGGACGATAGGGGAGGGGGGAAGAAGGGATGACACTACGGGGAGGCGTGCTCTTCGCGCTGCTCGCCGCCGGCGGGCCCGCGTCCGCCGGTCCGTCCGAGCGGCCGCCCGATCTCGAGGCGCGGCTGCGCGCGCTCCTCCTCCCCGCGCCCCTCCCCGCCTCGCCGGCGCCGGACGGCTCGGTCTCCCTCCGCGGCGACGGCCGCATCGACTTCAGCGCGCGCGACCTGCCCGTCGCCGAGGCGCTCGGGCAGCTGCGCCGGCTCTTCCAGCGCAACGTCGTCGTCGCGCCGGGCCTCGACGCGCGCTTCAGCGGCGACCTCTACGGCGTCACGCTCGCGGAGGCGCTCGACGCGATCTGCCGCGCCGGCGGCCTCGTCTGGCGCGAGGAGGGCGCGCTGCTCTTCGTCGGCCCCGCCGAGCCCGAGACGCGCCTCTTCCGCCTCGCCTACCTGCGCGCGGCGGAGGTCGCGACGCTGCTCCGGCCGCTGCTCGGCCCCGGCGGCGAACTCGCCGCGACCGCGGCCGCGCAGAGCGGCATCGAGGCCTCGGAGTCCGACACCGGCGGCGACGCCTACGCCGCCGCGGACGTGCTCGTCGCGCGCGACCTGCCCGCGCGCCTCGCGTCCATCGCGGAGGCGCTGCGCGTGCTCGACGTGCGGCCGCGGCAGGTCGCGATCGAGGCGACGATCCTCGCCGCGGACGCGACGCGGGACCGGGCGCTCGGCCTCGACCTGACGGTGCTCACCGGCACCGACTTCCGCTCCCTCGGCGGCGTGACCGGCGACCTCGGGGCCATCCCCCTCGACCGGCTCGACGAGGGCATCACGAGCACCGGCACGGCGCTCCTCGAGTCGTTCCCCTCCGGCGGCCTCACCGTCGGCATCCTGAAGAACGGCGTCGGCGTCTTCCTGCGCGCGCTCGACGAGAGGGTGGACGTGAGCGTGCTCGCGAACCCGCGCGTCGTCGTCCTGAACAAGCAGCGCGGGCAGGTCGTCGTCGGGCGGCGCGACGGCTACCTCACGACGACGACGACGCAGACGTCGAGCACGCAGTCGGTGGAGTTCATCGAGACCGGCACGCGGCTCCTCTTCCGCCCCTTCGTCGGCGACGACGGATGGATCCGCCTCGAGGTGCACCCCGAGGACAGTGACGGCGGCGTCACCGCGGAGGGGCTGCCCTTCAAGGAGACCGCCGAGGTCACGACCAACATCCTCGTGAAGAGCGGCGAGACGGTCGTCATCGGCGGCCTCTTCCGCGAACGCACCGAGACGACGCTGCGCAAGGTCCCGCTGCTCGCGGAGATCCCGCTCGCGGGCAAGCTCTTCCAGTCCACGCGCGACGTGTCGAAGCGCGAGGAGCTGATCATCGTGCTCACGCCGCGCCTCGTCGAAGAGGGGGGGAGGGGCCGCGGGGAGGGGGAGGCGGCGAAAAGGCTCGCGGCGGCCTACGTGGCCGCAGGCCGCGCGCGGCTCGCGGAGGGCCGGGCGGCGGACGCGGCGGCGCTCCTCGCGCTCGCCCGCGAGATCGACCCCTCGACGCTCCGCCTCGACGGCGACTTCGGCGCGGAGATCGACGGACGCGTGCGCGCGCTCGCCGGGGGGGGAGGCGGGCGGTGAGGCGCCTCCTGCTCCTCCTCGCGATCGCCCTCGCCGCCTGCCAGTCGTCCGGGCACCGGCGCGCCGGACGGGCGGACCCCGCCCTCTGGCGCGAGGAGCGCACGCGGCTCGCGCTGCTCTCCGCGGGCCGCCGCATGGAGCAGGGCGACGCCGCGGGCGCCGAGCGCGAGCTGAAGGAGGCGGTCGCGATCGGCGCCGAGAGCGCGGCGGTCCAGCTCCTGCTCGCGCGCCTCGCGATCGACATGGGCAACCCCGCCGCGGCGGAGGCGGCGCTGCGGCGCGCGGAGGCGCTCGACCCGGGCGACGGTGCCGTGGACTTCACGCGCGGCCTGCTCGAGGAGGTGCGCCGCCGCTACGACGAGGCCGCGGCCGCGCACGGGCGGGCCGCGCTCAAGCGCCCAGGGGACGAGACGGCGCTGCTCGCGCGCTGCCGCGCGCTCCGCGCCGCGGGCCGCAGCGGCGAGGCCGACGCGCTGCTCGACCTCGCGCTCGCCTCCCTCCCCGGCGCCCCCTCCCTTCTCTGCGCCAGGGG
The DNA here is from genome assembly GCA_964570285.1 of uncultured Planctomycetaceae bacterium. GTDB lineage: Bacteria > Planctomycetota > PLA2 > PLA2 > PLA2 > CAZMXP01. Next base: position 1,151 of record CAZMXP010000009.1, on the reverse strand, counting down.
CGAGATCCGCCTCGCCGGAGGCGATGCCGAGGGCGCGCTGGCTCTCTTCGACGGCGCGCTCGCCGCCGACCGCGGCCACGGCCCGTCGCGGCGGGCGCGAGCGCTCGCGCTCCACCGGCTCGGGCGCCATCGCGAGGCCTACCTCGCGCTGGAGGGCGCGCCGCCGCGCGAGACCGGCCGCGCGGCGCTGCTGGCGGGCGAGTACGCCGCCGCCGCGGAAGCGCTCCGGGCGCATCTCGCCGGGGATCCCGACGATGGCGAGGCGCGCCTCGACCTCTCGCGCGCGCTGCTGCTCTCCGGCCGCCGCGCGGAGGCGCTCGACGCGGTGGCCGCGGCGCTCGCGCGCCGGCCCGACGACGGGGCGGCGGTGCTCCACCTCGGCCACCTCCGCATGGACGAGGGCCGCTACGACCTCGCGGGCGCCGCGTACGCGCTCGCGCTCGACCTCGGGTGCGCCGCCGCGGTCGCCCGGCCGCTGCGCGACCGCGCGCTCGAACTCGCCGCGGGGAAGCCGTGAGCGCGCGCGGCCACACGCTGGTCGAGCTGGCCGTCGCCGGCACGCTGCTCGCGATCCTCGCGGGCGCGGCGCTGCCTCGGCTGGCGGTCGCCGCGGAGTCCGCCCGCGTGGACGAGTGCGCCGGCGTGCTGCGCTCCATCTGGGCGGCGCAGCGCCTCCACCGGCTCGAGACCGCGGGCTACGCCCCCTCGCTCGGGGCGCTCGACGCGGAGATCGCGGCGCTGCGCGACCCCTTCGCCTACGCGGTCGTCGCGGCCGACGCGAAGGGCTTTCGCGCGCGAGCGACGCGCGCCGGCGCCGCCTGGCGCGGCACGATCGAGATCGACGAGAACGGCGTCGTCACGGGCCACGTCGCCGACGCGGGAGGCCGCCGTGTCGCGCCGTAGCGGGTTCACGCTGCTCGAGGTGCAGGTCGCGATGCTGCTGCTGATGCTGACGGTGCTGATGGTGACGCGGCTGCTCGCGAGCCACGAGCGCCTCGTCGGCGGCCTCGCGCGCGACGCCAGGGTGGGCGCGACGCTGCACCTCGTGCCGCCCGAGGCGCCCTACGAGGACGTCGCGGGCGTGCCCGCGTCGCTCTCCGCGGCGGCGCCGCCCCCGCGCGCCGCGCGCGCGGCCGGCCGGCGCCTGCTGC
>CAZMXP010000008.1:0-103355 GCA_964570285.1 uncultured Planctomycetaceae bacterium | reverse complement strand
CTGTTCGTCTCGGCGGCTTCGCCCGCCCGCGCCTGGGTCGCCGTCGGCGGCTACCACGGCGCCGTGGCGGTCGGCTATCACCCACCGTGCTGCTACTCCGGCGCCGCCGTCGCGGGGGCCGCGGTCGCGGGCGCGATGGTCGGGGCCGCCGTTGCCACGGCCGCCCAGCCGGCGTACTACGCCCCGGCGCCGGTCTACTACGCCGCCCCCGTCGCCTACGCGCCGGCCGTCGGCACCGTCGTCACGACGCTTCCGCCCGTCGGCTGCTCGAGCATGTCCGTCAACGGCCGTTCGTACATGAACTGCGCCGGGACGTTCTACATGCCCTTCTACTCGGGCGGCGCGTTGATGTACCAGGTCTCAGTTCCCTAAGCCGGTCCAGGGGGGGGGGGCCCCCCCCCCCCCCCCCCCCCCCCCCGCGGGGGGGGGGGGGGGGGGGGGGGGGGGGGGGGCCCCCCCCCCCCCCCCGCGGCCCCCCCCCGTCACCCGGTCTACGGCATCGCCGCGGGCGACCTGGTCCGCTACCGCTTCTCCGAGCATGTCATCGTCGACGCGCTGCCCGAGGAGGGGCGCCCGCCCGAGAGAGACATCGAGAGCTCGATCGCGGGCAGGCTCGTCGTGCGCGGCTATGCGCTCGACGCGCGCGGCCTCGTCGCCGGGTTCGCGCTCGAAGACGCGCCCGCCGCCGAGATGGCGCGCGAAACGGTCGTGCTGCTCGAGCCGAGCGGCCGCGTCGGGCCCATCGCGATGGATCCCGCGATCGGCGACGAGGCGCGGCGCAGTTGGCGAAGCATCCTCGCCCGCTGGCAGGTGGTGCGGCCGGGGCCCGGGTCCTCTTGGACCGTCAGCGAGGAGGACCCGACCGGCGTCGCCGTCGTCTCGTACGAGGCGGCGGGGAGCCGGCTCTCGAAGAGAAAGCTCCGCTACGAGAGGCTTCACGGCGAGGGCGGCGCGCTCGCCGCGGCGGCGCGGATCGACGGAGGCGCGGAGATCGAGATCGACTCGATACTGAGGGGCGCCCGGGGCCGGGAGCAATTCGTCCTCCATCCCCCGGCGGAGCGGCTCCTGCTGCGCTCGGAGGCCACGTTCGAGTTCGCTCTCGAGAGCGTCGGCCGGTCCGGCGCGGGGGCCGCCGAGGCGGCGGAACGCGTCGCGCGCCTTTCGGGGGAGGGCCTCACGACGCTCGGCGGCACGGAGCCCGCCGCGCCGGTCGAGGAGGCGATCGACCTCTGGACGGAACTCTCCGCGCTCGAGACGGCCATCGCCCCGGCGAGCCAGGACGAAGGCGCCGAGTTGCGCGCGCTGGTGCGGCTTCTCGAACTTGCGCGCCGCGACCCCGTGGCGGTGGCGGCGATCGCGCAGCGCCTCGACGACAGGCCCTCGGACGAGGCGCTCGCCGCCGGCCTGCTCGGCGTGCTCGGCGCGGCCGGGACCGAGGCGGCGCAGCGGGCGCTGCTCGACCAGATCACCGATCCGCGACACTCCGCGGACCGAAGGCTCACCGCGATCACGGCGGTGGCGCAGGTCATGGAGCCCACTCCCGCGCTCGAGGAGGGGCTCAGGGCCCTCGCCGCGGAGCAGAGCGACCTCGGCAGCAGCGCGCTGCTGCTGCTCGGTGCGGTCGCCGGGCGCGTTCGCGACTCCGACCCGGCGCGGCACGAGCGGATCGTCGCCGAACTGGAGGCCGCCGCGTCGGACGTCGACCGCGAGGTCGGCGACCGCCGCACCGCCTTCTCGGCGCTCGCGAACGCGGCCCCCGCCAAGGTGCCCGGCGCCGTCGAGGCCGCGCTCGGCAGCGACGACGAGTACCTCCGTTCCGCCGGAGCGGACGTGCTCGGCCGGGTCGGCGCCGCCGCCGCCGAGGCGAGGCTCGTCTCGCTGCTCCGCTCCGACCCCTCGCCGGAGGTCCGGGTCGCGGCGGCGGAGGCCCTGGGTGGGCGCCCGGGCGGGGCCGCCTCGGCCACGCTGCTCGATGCTGCAGGCTCCGATACGGCGGAAGAGGTCCGCCTCGCCTGCCTGAACGCCCTCTCCTTCCGGTCCGTCGACGCCGACGCGCGCAAGCGCCTCGCGCGGATCGCCGGCGAGGACGCCTCCGAGGCGGTCCGCGGTGTCGCCGGGCGGATGATCCGCGGTTCGTAGGGACGGCCCCCAGGCCCCCCGGCAATTCCTCGAGGCGGGGCCCACTACCTGTCCGAGGCGGCAGGGCGCCGCCACAAGGAGCAGAGACATGAGCAGACTCAATCGATACTGGCTCGCGCTCGCCTGCCTCGCAGGCGTGGCCTCGGCGGGGCGCTACCCGAACCAGAGCGGCGAGGTGGTCCTCGAGAGCGGCGACCCCGGGCAGAGCGGCTACTGCTGGGCGCGTTTCGCGGGAAACGCCCGGGGAGACTACGAGGTCGCGAACGTCGCCCTCGCGACGCGGATCACGCCGCAACTCCTGGGTGCATCGAGCATCGTCAACGACGTCTACGCGGGCGGGACGGCGTCACGGGACCGCGCGGCGATCGTCAAGGCGGCGGCGGGGCTGGGCGGCATCCGGGTCTACAGCAAGGAGGTGCTCGACAAGCCGGGCGACACGAGCCGCAAGGTGAGCCTCACCGCGACGTTGAACACCGCGAAGGCGATGGCCATCCAGAACCGCGACTTCACGATCGGGTCCGTCCGCGTGGAACTCAGGGCGAACGCCATCGGGGAGGCGCGGTTCAACGTCGCGCTCGAGGCCCAGAGCGCCGTGGATCGCGCGAACAAGGACAGGGCGGTTTCGGGCAGCATGAGCCTCAGGGGCTACTGTGTGAGCGGCGCGCGCATCGCCTACGAGTGCCGGGGCGGCGGGCGCGTCATCGGCCCCACGGAGGCCGGGGACCAGCGCGTGCGCGGCACCATCGAGACACCGGGCCAGTACGGCGCGGGACAATCTCCGCTGGTCGCCCGCTTCAACGTGGCCAAGGGCGGAGGGCTGAGCGGCACGACCATGAAAACCAACTGGAGCGCCTACGCGGCGAAGGGGGTCGACATCGAGGCGAAGCAGCCCGACGGGAAGTGGCTCAAGGCCCACATCCTCGACGGCAACGGCTGGTCCGAGTCCGACAGCTTCGTGCTCGTGCGCTGAAACTAGGGTTCAGTCTGGGGGTGGACCGGGGGCCGCGGAGCGCGGCCCCCGGTTGTTTCGTTCCGCCGCGCTCAGGCACTTCTTGGCGAGGAGGCGCTCCACGGCGCGACAAGCGGTATCCCAGCGAGCGTTCCAGTCTCCGCGCAGGACGACGTAGGGCCGCCCGCTCGCGATCAGCGCCCCCTCGCAGAGGGCGAAGAACTCCCGGCGGTGGGCGGCGAGGAAGCGCGTGCCATCGTCCACCCAGGGCACATCGATGTCGGCGAGCAGGTGCAGGTCGTAGCGGCGTCGCGCTGCTTCGGCGCGAAGCCAGGAGGGGGCCCGGCCGTACAGGAACTCGCTCCAGAGCGAGGTCGTGAGCGGGTCGGTGTCGCAGACGAGCAGGCGGTTGGCTTGGCGCGCCATCGCGTCTTCCGCGGCGATCTGGCCGCGCGCGATCGGCCCGATGTCGGACTCCTCGCAACGCCCCGCGCGGGGGTCGAGCAGGGGTCGCGCGTGCTCGGAGACGTGTACCGTGCGGAAGTGGCGCGCCAGGTCGCGGGCCAGCGTGGACTTGCCCGTGGATTCGGGCCCGAACACGCAGACCCGGCGCACGAAGTAGGGGCGCACGCAGCCGGGCAGGAACTCCCAGTTCGCGAGGGGATCGGCGCGCACGGCGGTGGCGGAGACGGGCCGCATTTCGCGGGCCGGATCGACGGGCACGAAGCTGGCCCCCAGGATCCGCGCGAGCTCCACGCCGTACGCCTCCGAGGCGAAGACGAACTCCGGCGGCCTCGGGAGGCGCGAGAGGACCACGTCGCGCCAGATCGGCCAGAAGTCCGGATGCTCCTCGGGAGCCTGCGGCAGATCCTCGGTCACGTGGAGCACGCGTGCATCGGGGAACATCTCGCGCATCCACGCGAACCGCAACGCGCCGGGGATCGGATCCCGGGGGAGGGAGCAGACGAGGATCGTCAGCTCGGCTGCGTAGCCGCGCGCGAAGTCGGCGAGCAGCACATGCCCCTTGTGAGGGGGCATGAACTTCCCGAGGATCAGGCCGGCGCCGGTCCCGAGAGGGTTTTCTTCCACTCCATCCATCCTAGGGTGGCGAGCACGAGGAACACCGCGTAGAGGCCGGAGGTCAGGTAGAGCTCCCGGCTCGCGTAGACACCCACCGCGAGCACATCCACGGCGATCCAGACGAGCCAGTTCTCGAGGAGCTTCTTGGCGAGGCCCGCCTGCGCGACGAGGCTGAACGCGGCGATCGCAGAGTCGGCGAAGGGCAGGGCCGCATCGGTCCACCGCTCCATCACGAAGCCCCACCCTAAGGTCGTTGCGGCGCCGACGCCGAGTCCGAGCGCCGCGGTCGCCCCCGTCACGCGAGTCACGGCGAGAGGCGCCCCCCGATCCCCCCCGTGTGTCCACTTCCACCAGCCCCAGGCCTGAAGGAACACATAGATGACTTGCAGGATCACGTCGGAGTAGAGCCGTGCCTCCAGGAAGACGAACGCGTAGAGGATCACCATCGCGATGCCCGTAGGCCAGCACCAGAGGTTTTGGCGGATTGTCAGGACGACGTTGGTCACGCCCAGCGCGACCGCCACGAGTTCCAGCGCGTTCATGGCGGGGGGCGCATGCCCGTGGGGATCCAGGCGCCGCGACTCATCCTCGCTCCTGCGCGGGCGCCTCGCACCGGTAGGGCACGACCTTCGCCGAGGCGCCGAGGGTGGGGTCGGCCAGCACGGAGACGCGAGCACCCGGACCCAGCAGGTCGCGGATGCGGTCCTCGACCGCGCGGATCGGCAGGTCCACGCCGCGGAGCGGCCGCATGCGGATCTCGAGGGATCCATCCGCGTGCTGGACGCATGCGTGCTGCGCAAACGCGGCCTGCGACCGCAACTCGCGGCCCACGTCCGCGGCGTCCAGAGCCCCCCCGTCCGGACGCGAGAAGCGGACCGGCCGCCGGCCCTCCAGTTCCGCGAGGAGCGGCGTCGGCCCACGGCCGCGGGCGAAACGGGCAGTGTCGCCGGTCCGGTAGCGCACGAGCGGAAGGAAGGGGTTGCGCCCGCCGGAGACCGTGATCTCCCCTCGCGCGCCCTCCGGGACGGGATTCCCTACCGCATCGAGGAGTTCAACGAAGAGATCGGGGGAGATCGGCGCGAACGCCTCGTCCCCCGCCGCGCGCCACGCGATCGGGCCCGTCTCCGTCGTGGAGTACCAGTCGATCAGGGGGCAGCGGTAGCGTTCGACGATCGCGGTCGCGAGCGCGCGTTCGAGCGCCGTCGAGGTGGAGAGCAGGGCGACGGGCTCCCCCGGCAGATCCCACGCGAGCGCCTCGGCGAAGGCGACGGGATCGCCGGTCCAGAGGGCCGGGCGCCAGTGGCGGAAGAACGCACGGGCCGCCTCCCGACCGCCGGGCCAGTCGGCGTCCGCCAGGTTGAGCTTCGCGAAACCGGCCTCGCCCCAGACCGAAAAGACGGTCGGAAAGACCCATGTGCGGGAGCGCGCGCACAGGTTCACGCAGGCCAGGCGCTCCCGCCCGGGTCGGAAGCCCGCGCCGACGGCCGCAAGCACGCGCTCCACGAGCACATGGCCCATCGCGATGGCCTGCGGGTGCGTGGGGACGTGGATCGCGTGACCCGTGGCACCGGAGGTCTCGTGGGCGGTGATGCGCGAGATGTCGGCATCGTCGGGCACCATCTCTTCCATGCGCGTGGCGAGGTCCTCGCGCGAGGTCGTGGGCAGCCTGTGCCAGTGACGCCACGGATCGGGGGTCTCGCGCAGGCGCTCCCGGAGCAGCGGGACCTGCGCGAGCGCATGGGCGACGCTTCGCAGGACCTGCTCGTGCGGCTTGGCGTCCTCTGGCGCCCGGAGGTCGGCGATCCTCGTCCGGAAGGCGGCGACCGCTTCGAGGTCGCCCCGTTGCACGCCATCGCCGGGGGCGGCGTTCCAGCGCGGAGCATGCTCGTCCTCGAGGATGCGGGCCAGATGCGCCCAGCCCGCCTCCGAGAGCAGGGGGTTGCGCCGCGCCCGATCGGGCGGGAGGGACGAGTCGAGAGGGGCGGCGGAGTTCACTCGCCGGTCATCCTCGCCGCAGCTTCCTCGTCGGCCTTCTTGCGCATCTCCGCGCGGATCTTGCGGATCCTCCGAAGCCTGTCGCGGGCGCGCGCGAGCACACCCCGCTTCGCCCGGCTGTCGACCGACGCGAGCAGGTCCTCCGCCTGCTCCTCCGTCTCGCCCGACGGGTGCAGGCCAAGCGCCCGGAGCATCGAACGAACGAGCTCACCCCGGCGGTCATGGTCCGTGACGACGGTCGCTGCATCCAGTGTGGGGGCGCGATCCGCCAGCTCCTCCGCGAGATAGAAGAGCGCGGCCTCCAGCGGAATGCGCCGGAGCGTCCCGCCGCCGAGTACCCACGCCGCGAGTGCGACAAGGCGCCGGTGGCCCGAATCGGGCGCGATCGCGCGCTGCAGCGACGCGAGCGCCTCGGCACGCGGGGCGGCCTCGGCCGCGTCCTCGAGAACGTCGTGCACGAGTGCGAGGACCGCGTCGGCGTCGGGCGCCGCTCGCGCCTCGACGAGCCCGGGCGGGCACTCCGCCGCCCGGCGGAGCAGGGGCTCGAGAGGGGGGCCCTCGACCGTCATTTCGCCGGACCCCGCCGACCCCGCGGCGCATAGAGGTCACGCCCCGCCGCCCGGGCGAGTGCGACGAGATCCCCGGCCGTCGACACCGGCCGCACCGCCCACCCCCGGGCGTCCAGTGCCTTCATCTCGCGCAACCATGTGCCCGCGGGACAGCGGTCGAGCGCGGCGACGGCGCCGCCTCCCGCCGCTTCGGCGACCTTCGCGGCAACTTCCCAGCCGTCGGGCGTCGCGTCGAGCATGCGGAAGAAGTCCGAGTCCGTGACGAGGAAGATGCGCACCGGCACGCGATAGTCGTGCCGTGCGAGAAACGTCTCGCGCAGGCGCTCGACCCCGAAGGAGTATCCCGTGCCCAGGTAGGAGGTCAGCACGCGCAGCATCGCGCGCTCGTCGCGGACGAAACCCGGCGTCGAGGCGTGGCTTCCCGGCTCTCCCGACAGCGTGGCCATCACGCGTGCGCCTGCCCGGAGCGCGGCCTTCCCGAGGACGACGGCGGCGAGCACCGGGTAGGAGACCGTGAAGGCCGGATTCGACATCGACCCGCTGCAGTCGACGCCGAGGTAGAGATCCGGGGGGCGTGCGGGAGACTCGGGCACCTCGACGACGGCCTCTTCGCGCTCGAGGGTCGTCACGCCCGGGATCACGACGGGGCTCCTCACGAGCGTGGCGAGCCAGTCGATGCGCGAGACCGCGGAACCCGGCTCCCAGGGCACGACGCCCTCGGGGACGACATCCTTCGCGAGCGAGGCGACGGCCGGCGGGAATCGGAGCGGGTGGGATCGCGCGAGTTCGGCGTAGTAGCGCGCGACGAGGTCCTCCTCCGGCAGGCAGACGCCGACGCTCTTCATCAGGTCCATCCAGTCGCGCGGGCCCCGGAACGTGTTCTTGCGTCCCCCGATCTTGGCCGTGCCTGCTCCCCCCGCGCCCCCCTCTTGATCCTCCTCCCCGGGGTGGCGGGGCTCGGACTCCTCGTCCGCATCCATCTCGACAAGGCCCTCCGGCGGCTCCGCCCCCGCGAGATCGGCGCACAGGTGCACGAAGGCCGGCAGCGCGGGCATCCGCTCGGGCAGGCGATCGAACAGGACGGCGGCGAAAGGCCCGGCCCCCGCGACCGGCGTCGCCGCGTGGCTCCGGGCCAGGTCGGCTGCGAACGAGGCGTCGAGATCCTCCTCGTCGGAGACCCTGCGGCCGACCAGATCCCCGGCCGGCAGCGACCAGAGCCGCTCGTACGCGCGCAGGTAGACGGCGAAGGCGCCGCCGACCTCGGCGGGCCGGAGGCGCCGGTAGACGGCGGCCATGTCGAGCCGCGCGGAGCGCTGGAGGCGGTCGTTGATCAGCAGGTCCGCCCAGAGGTTTGCGACCATTGGCGCCAGCGCCTCCTTTCCGGGAAGGGCCCGGCGCACGCGCGCGTGGATGCGGGCCGCGTCGGCGAGATCCCCGGGGACGTGGATGTGATGGCCCGCCTCGTGCGCGAGCACCTGCGTGGCGCACTCGTCCAGCCCGAGGGCCCGTACCCTGGCGAGGCCGACGACCACCGAACGGTCGCCGAGACGGAACATCGCGAAGGTGTCGTGAAGGCCCGCGTTCGACTCCTCGTGGGCCGTCATGCACCACTGCGGTTCGGAGAGGCGCGAGAAGCGGCTCCACGCGCGCAGCGCCTCGGGCCACTTCGCCCTCCATGACTCGCGCAGGGCATCGAGTCCCTCGCTCACGGGACCCCGCTGATGCATGCCACGATGCTGATGCGGTAGCTCCGGCCCGTCGTGACGGCGAGCGTGTCGTCGGTGGCAGCGGCCGACGAGGGGTCCTCGAGGAGGGGGGCTTCGTACCGGAGGCCCCCGCGTCCGACGCGACCCGACCGATGGACCGCGAAGGGCTCCGTCCGTGACGTGGCGCCGGCCGGCATCCTCGAGCGGCGGAGCGTCGCTCCGAAGGCGTCGGCGTGTATGCGCCACGCGGATGCGCCATCCAGCGCGTAGAGCGCCCCTTCCGATAGCGCCACGCGCGGCGGTGCCGCGAACGGCCCGCCGAGCGCGGCGGACCCTCCGAGGCGCGCCGCGATCTCGATGCGGGGGGGGCCCGGGGGGCCAGGTCTCCACCAGCGGTCGGCAAGTCTGCGTTCGAGGGCGCCGCGATCCGGCAGGGGCTCGCCGCGGCGGACGAAGACGGCGCCGGCGGCGCGATCCCCGAGTGTGCGCCATGCCTCGAGAGCCGCGCTCCGCGCGTGCGCGAGCCCGCAGGTCCACGCGAGCACGAGCGCGATGCGGCGGAGCGCGTCGGGCGTGGCCGCGAACTCCGCCGTGCGCATGACCTCCCCGCACCATCGGGCCGCGGCGCCCGTGACCTCCTGCTCGAGGCGAAGCGCTCCGTGGATCATGTCGCGCGCGACGAGGCGGGGCGCGGCAGCGAGCGCGTCCGCGAGCGGCGGGAGCGCCCGCCACGCGAGCTCGACCTCGGGGCGCAACCCGTCGGCGCGTCCGAGTCCACGCGCGAAGATCTCGACGGAGAGCTCGAAGAGCTCCGCCACCGCGGCCGGCACGCGCCCGGGCGCGCGCTCGTGGATCGCGTCGACCGCGGGCCCGACCCGCTCGCCGATGTGGCGGAGGAGCGCGGCCGAGTCGATGCGCGCGCCGCCCGCCTTCGCGCGGCGCACGCGCCGGTTCAGCGCGTCGCGGTTCGCCGAAAGCGCCTCACGCAGCGCACGCGAGATCAGCGGCTCCATCGCAGCCAGGCGAGAAAGTTCGTGTACCTCTGGTGCAGGTACTTCAGCTGGAGGATGTCGTCGAACATCGGCCCGTAGAGCTTGCGCCCGCGGCTCCACTCCTTGAGCGTGCGCTCGATGGCCGTGAGGCGCCGCTGGACCTCGGCCTCGCCGACTCCCTCGAGACCCGCGTCCATCTCCTCGCGGAGGCGAGCGGCGGGATCGTTGCGGTCGAGGTCGAGCCGGTCGTACTCGCGGCAGGAGGACTCGAACAGGTGGCGGATCCACGAGATGCGGTCGGAGCGCAGCGCCTCGTTCCCCGCCTGCTCGAAGAAGGGCGCGTCGAGCCGCGGCTCGAGCTTCTCGTGCAGGACGAACGGCAGCACCTGCGCCGCGTCCTCGAGCGTGGCCTCGCGGGCGCCGCGGAACCACGCGAGCGCCTTGACGAACGTGAGGCAGGTCAGCAGCGCCCGCACCGAGAGGCCGTTGCGGGTCTGGTTGCCGAGGTCGAGCCGGGGGTCCTTGCCCGAGTCGGCCGACGCGAGCGCGTCGAGGTCCTGCGCGGCGACCCGCACCGTGTCCTTGGTCATGTACTCGAACTGGCGCCCGCCGGGCTCGAAGTACTCGAACCAGCTCGCGAAGAACTCGAGGCGCCGGCGCAGTCCGGACGGGAAGGCGACCGCGCGCACCTCGCGGTCCATGCGGTCAAGTTCGTCCGGGGTGAACACGATCTCGGGCGGGACGAGTTCCTCGGGGACGACGCCCGCCTCGAGACGCGCCAACAGCTCCCCGAGGAACCGGGGGTTGAAGTGGAGCGCCTTGACGACCACGTCGATGCGGTCCTTCAGCGCCTCGATCACCTGGTAGGTGCCGCCCCCCGCATCGTCGTTCGCGGTCAGGTACCACGCGGCCGGCCGACACTCGTAGATCTGGTCGAAGACCTCCGCGTAGTCGTCCGCGAGCACGGTCAGCAGGGACGCCTGCGTCTTCGTCGGGATGCGGTTGTACTCGTCCACGATCCGGACCCGCATGCCGAGCCACGATCGCCACGCGACCTTCACCTCCTCGGGCGACTTCGCGCTGATCAGCGTCGCGGGGAGCGGGCTGCCGAGCAGGTCGGCGACGGTCATCTGGGGCTGGCCGTGCTGGATGCCGCGCCGCACCTCCTTCAGCGTGTATCCCGCGAGCAGCCCCATCAAGACGGCGATCACCGTCTTGCCGCGTCCCGGCCCGCCGACGAGGAGGCACCGCTTCCGCGATGCGAGCGTCAGCAGGGGCAGCAGCACGTAGCTCGAATAGCTCTGCGCCGAGGGCAACCGGACCGCGACGCGACTGTCGCCGAACAGCACCTCCTGGGGTGCCTCGCCCGCATATTCGATGTCGTAGAAGGGGCTGATGATCCCGTGGTTCACGATCCAGAAGTAAGCCTGCCGCGCCTTCTCGTCCAGGCGGACTCGGCCGGTCTCCTGCGGCGCTCCACCCGCGAGCGGCCCGTCGAAGAGTTGGGCCACGTCGAAGTCGCGCTCCGCCCGCGCGTCGTCGGCGGGCCGTGTCGGCGCCATCGGCACATGTCGCAGGCGGTCCAGGTCTTTCACGCGGCCTCCGATCCTCGCGGCCCATTGTAGGGAGCGGCCCCCTCAGCCTGCGCCGCGGACCCCGGCGGTCTTCAGGCGCTCTTCTTCGCCGCGACGCGGGCCGCCGCGGCCCGATAGCCGAGCAGCAGCAGCAGGATCGCGCCGGCGAGTTGGACGGCGCGCACGGTCGCGAGGTCGATCCAGCCGCGCGTGGCGGCCTCGACGTCCCTCAGGCGGCGGTCGGCGACGCCGTCCACCTCGTCGAGGCGCTCGCGGAAGGCGGGCGAGGCGAGCAGGCGCTCGGTCGTCGCGAGGGCCTCGTTCGCCGACTCGGCGGCGGCGGTGAGGCGCTCGATCGCGGAGGCGTACTTCTCGACGTCGAACGACGCGGCGCCGCCGGGCGCGTCGGCGTTGCGGAGGTTCGCGATCAGCCGGTCCGCCCCCTCGACCGTGCGCCCGAGGGCCTCGGACGCCTCGCGGACGGCCGCGGTCAGCCTCTCCCCCGAGGCCCCCACTTCCTTCGCATCGCCGGCCAGCGCGCGCGCGTCGGCGATCGTCCGCCTCGACTCCGCGACGAGGTCCTTCAGCGACCCCTCGCGCGCGTCGAGCGCCTCGAGCAGCCGCTCGCGCTCGGCGGCGAGCGTGGCGGGAAGCCCCGCGGCGCTCTTCGCGAGGGAGTCGGCGGCGCCGGCCGACCGCGCGAGCGCGTCGATCGTGCGGCGCACGTCGGGCGCGTCGAGCATCTCGTACGCGAAGACCTCCGCCTGCCAGCGCGCGAGGAAGGGAGCGCGCTGCGCGAGGAAGAGCGCCCGCTCGGCGAAGAGGCGCGTCTCCTCGATCTGCCGGTTCGTCTCGTCGATCGGCGCCAGCAGCCGCAGCACGCCGCGCCGCTCGACGCCGGCGAGGGAGCTCTTCTCGCGCGCCGCCGCGAAGTCCTCGAAGCGGACGAAGCCGACGTAGGTGGCGCTCGGGTGCTCCCGCTTCCACTGCCCGAGCAGCGCCTCGAGATCGCGGCGCTGCTCGTCGCCGAGCGCGCGCGCGCCGAGGCGCCACGCCTCCTCCTCGAGCGCCTGCATGTGGGCGCGGATCTCCCGCGCGGCGTCGCCTGGGAAGAGGGCGTCGCCGCGCGGGCCGTCGACGATGAAGCGCTGGACGGAGATGCCGACGATCATGTCGAGGAGCGCCACTTCGGGGTTCTTCTGGACGGCGCAGGAGCAGGCGAGGGAGGTCACGTAGAGCCGGGCGAAGCTGCAGCTTCGCCGCATCGCCGGCGAGGGGTCGCGGTCGATCAGCCGCTGCGTCGCCGCGACGGTGGTCTCCATCGCCCGGTCGGCGAAGCCGACGACCAGCGCCTGCAGCTCCTGCGCCGTGAGGCGGCCGTCCGGCGGCTGGGCGGGCGGGAGGTCGGCCGGTTTTCCTGGTGCCGTGCAGGAGACGAGCAGGGGCAGCAGGAGGGGCACGACTCGACGCATCGTTCGTGATTCTCGCCCACCGGGGGGGACGGGAGGAGGCTGGAGGAGGCTCGAGGGAGGAGCGGGGTGGGGGATTGGAAACTCCTTGATCGGTGGCTCCGCCGTCCCGCACTCCCCCTGCGGCACGAGTGTCGCAACCGGCGCATGTAAGTCGTGTACTTACAATTGGTTACGTCATACCGGCTGCGCCCTTGGGGTGTCTGACGAAAGCGGTTCACGAATCGGGCGTCCATGAGGGCGATTGATGCGTGTGCGTGGCAACTACGGGAGGCTGGCCCCACTTCCTGATCGAGGCGGCCAGCAGGGTTGCCCGCGAAAGGAGCAGATAGATGAGCAACTTCAACCGATACTGGATCGCGCTGGCCTGCCTCGCAGGCATGGCCTCGGCGGAGCGCTACCCCAACCAGAGGAACGAATGGGTCCTCGAGAACGGCGACCCGGAGAAGAGCGGCTACTGCTGGGCGCGGTTCGCGGGGAACGCCTTGGGCAGCTACGACACCGCGAACGTGGCGCTCGCGACGCGGATCACGCCGCAGCTTCTCGGCGAATCGGCCATCGTCAACGACGTCTACGCGGGCGGGACGGCGTCCCGGGATCGCGCGTCGATCGTGAAGGCGGCCGCGGGGCTCGGCGGCATCGTCGTCTACAAGAAGGAGGTGGTGCACAAGCGAGGCGACAAGGTCCGCAAGGTAAGCCTGACCGCGACGCTGAACAGCGCGAAGACGCTGCACATCCAGAACCGGGACTTCACCATCGGGGCCGTGCGCGTGGAACTCCGGGCGAACGCGGTGGGCGAGGCGAAGTTCAGCGTCGCGCTCGCGGCCCAAAGCACCGTCGGCAAGGCCGGCCCGGACAGGGCGGACTCGGGCAACATGAGCCTCAAGGGCTACTGCGTGAGTGGCATGCGCATCGCATACGAGTGCCGGGGTGGCGGGCAGCTCATCGGCCCCGCGTCGGGGGGCGACCAGCGCGTGCGCGGAACCATTTCGACCCCGACCCCGTACAACTCGGGGTACTCCCCGCTCTACGCTAGCTTCAACTGGTACAAGGGCGGCGGGCTGAGCGGCACCACGATGGACGCCAACTGGGACGCCTACGCGGCAAACAGCGTCGACCTCAGCGTGCTGCAGCCCGACAAGAAGCGTCTGACTTCCCGCGTGCTCGATGCCAACGGCTGGCGCGAGGACGGGCGCATGCGCTTTGTCGAGTGAAAGTGTCGGGCACGCGCCTGATGGGCCCGGGGGCCGCGGATCGCGGCCCCCGGTCGTCAGTCCCGCAGGCTTGCGCTTCCGAGCGGTGCGGCAGGACTGCCGCACTCCTCTCGTGCTAACCGATTGACAGGACATGACTTGCGCACCACCCGTACAGCGCTTTGGGAGTGAAGGGGGGGCTATTCGGGGAGGTGGGGGCGGGGGATGGTGCGGAGTAGGGGGGCGCGGCGGTCTTTGTCGGAGAGGATCGGCCCGCTGATCGGCCAGCGGATCGCGAGGTCGGGGTCGTCCCAGCGGATGGCGCGCTCGCCCTTCGGATCGTAGAGGCGGGTGCACTTGTAGGCGAAGAGGCAGGGCGCCTTCGTGACGAGGAAGGCGTGGGCGAAACCCTCCGGCATCCAGAGCTGCCTTCCGCTCTCGGCGTCGAGCTCGTGCGCCTCCCACCTGCCGAAGTGCGGCGAGGAGCGGCGCAGGTCGATCGCGACGTCGAGCACGGCGCCCTCGGCCACCCAGACGAGCTTGCCCTGCGGGTTCGGCCACTGGTAGTGGATGCCCCGCAGGACGCCCTCGCCGCTGCGGGAGAGGCAGTCCTGCGCGAATTGTGGAGGGAGCCCGAGGGCCGTGTACCGCGGCTCGCTGTAGGTCTCGAGGAAGTGCCCGCGCGCGTCGCGGAAGAGGGTCGGTTCGACGACGAGGACCCCGGGCAGGGAGGTCTGCCGGGCCCTCACGCGGGGAGGAGCCCCTTCAGGTAGCGGCCGTAGGCGCACTCGCCCGCCTCCGAAGCGAGGCGCGCAAGCTGGCGGTCGTCGATGAACTTCATGCGCCACGCGACCTCCTCGGGGCAGGCGATCTTGAGCCCCTGCCGCGACTCGACCGTCTCGATGAAGTTCGTCGCCTGCAAGAGCGACTCGCAGGTTCCGGTGTCGAGCCACGCCATGCCGCGGCCGAGATGCTCGACGCCGAGCGCGCCTCTGGCGAGGTAGGCGGCGTTCACGTCGGTGATCTCGAGCTCGCCCCGGGCGCTTGGCCGCAGGCGGCGGGCGATCCCGCAGACGTCGCGGTCGTAGAAGTAGAGGCCCGTCACGGCGAGGTTGCTGCGCGCATCCCGCGGCTTCTCGACGATCGCGCGGGGGGTGCCGTCCTCGTTCAGCTCGACGACGCCGTAGCGCTCCGGGTCGCGCACGCGGTAGGCGAAGACCGTCGCGCCGTCGGTGCGCGCGGAGATCTCCTGCAGCCGGCGCGAGAGCCCCTGCCCGAAGAAGATGTTGTCGCCGAGGATCAGCGCGACCGGCGCGCCGCCGAGGAAGGACTCGCCGATCAGGAAGGCCTGCGCGATGCCCTCCGGCCGCGGCTGCGTCGCATAGCGGATCCCGATGCCCCACGCGCTGCCGTCGCCGAGCAGCGCCTCGAAGCTCGGCTCGTCGCGCGGCGTCGTGATGACGAGGATGTCGCGGATGCCCGCGAGCATCAGCGTGCTCAGCGGGTAGTAGATCATCGGCTTGTCGTAGACCGGCAGCAGCTGCTTGCTCGTCGCCTTCGTGCTCGGGTAGAGCCGCGTGCCCGAGCCGCCCGCGAGGATGATCCCCTTGCGCGCGCTCATGCCCTCGCCCCGTACTGCTCCGCGTAGTAGCGCCGGTAGGCGCCGCTGCGCACCCTGTCGAGCCAGGGCCCGTTGCCGTCGTACCAGCGCACGACGCCCGCCATCGCCTCGTCGAACCGCCGCCGCGGCTTCCAGCCGAGCTCGCGCTCGATCTTGCCGCCGTCCGGCGCGTAGCGCCGGTCGTGGCCCGGGCGGTCCTTCACGTGGGCGATCAGCGATTCGGGTTTTCCGAGCGTCGCGAGCAGGAATCGAGCGAGGTCGAGGTTGCTCCTGTGGCTGCGGCCCGCGACGTTGTAGACCTCGCCCGTCCGCCCGCGCTCCAGCACCGCGAGCAGCGCCTCGCCGTGGTCGTCCACGTGGATCCAGTCGCGCTCGTGCAGGCCGTCGCCGTAGAGCGGCAGCGGCCGCCCGTCGCGCGCGTTCGCGATCATCAGCGGCACGACCTTTTCCGGGAACTGGTAGGGGCCGTAGTTGTTCGAGCAGCGCGTGAGGACGGCATCGACGCCGTGGGTCCGCACCGCCGCGAGCACGAGGTGGTCGCTCGCCGCCTTGCTCGCCGCGTAGGGATTCGACGGGTTCAGGCGCGCTCCCTCGTCGGCGAAGACGCCCTCCGGCAGCGATCCGTAGACCTCGTCGGTCGAGACGTGCAGGAGGCGGCCCGCGCGGCGCTCCCGCGCCACGTCCAAGAGCACCTGCGTGCCGAGCACGTTCGTGCGCAGGAAGGGGAGGCTCGACCGGATCGACCGGTCGACGTGGCTCTCGGCGGCGAGGTGCACGACGAGCGCCCCCTCCCCGGCCGCGTCGAAGGCGCGGTGCACGTCCGCGGGCTCGGCGACGTCGCCGCGCACGAACTCCTGCTCCACGCCCTCGAGGTTGGCGAGGTTGCCCGCGTAGGTCAGCAGGTCCAGATTGACCACGCGCCACCCGGGGCGCGTCGCGCGCAGCAGCCGGATGAGGTTGCTGCCGATGAACCCGGCGCCGCCGGTCACGAGCACGGTCGTCATGGGCGATCCGCAAGATACCGCATCAGGGCCTCACGCCAATGGCGGAGCGGGCGGCCGCGCTGCGCGGCGAGCTTCCCGGAGTCGAGCGCGCTCATCGCCGGCCGGCGGGCCGGGCGCGGGAACTCCGCGGTGGTGCAGGCGCGCACGCGCCCCTCCCCGAGGCAGGCCCGGGCGACGTCGCACCAGGAGGCCACGCCCTCGCAGGCCGCGTGGAAGGTGCCGAGAACCCCCGACCCCAGGAGATCCCACAGCGCGGGAACCAGCTCCGCCGTCGAGGTGGGCGACCCCCTCTGGTCGTCGACGACCTCGAGGGTCTCGCGCTCCCGCGCCAGCGCGAGGATGCGATCGGGAAAGCCCGGGCCGTAGAGCCACGCGGTGCGCACGACCAGCGTGCCTCTGGGGTGCAGCGCGAAGGCGACCCGCTCCGCTTCGAGCTTGGTTGTTCCGTAGACGTTGAGGGGGTGCGGGGGATCTTCCTCGCGGTAGGGGCGCTGGGCGCTGCCGTCGAAGACGTAGTCGCTGCTGACGAGCAGCAGCGGGATCCGGCGCTCCGCGCAGGCGGCGGCGAGGTGCCGGGTCGTCTCGACGTTGTCGCGCCGCGCCTGCTCCGGCTCGGACTCGGCGCGATCGACCCCGGTGAAACCGGCGGCGTGGAGCACGCCGCGGAGGGGGCCGAGCGCGCGGAAGAGGCGGTCGACCGAGCGGCGGTCGGCGAGGTCTCCGTCGGCTCGCCTTGCACCGACCGCGCGCACGCCCTCGGGCGCGCCCGCGAGCGCACGGCTGCCGAGCATGCCGGCGGCCCCGGTGATCAGGTACGGCGCTTCCACCAAGCCTCGAAGACGTCCACGATACGCGCGGCGGTCTTGCCGTCCCAGAGGTCGGGGACGCGGCGCGTGGAGCGGTCGGATTCGAGGGCGGCGCGGGCGGCGGCGCGGATCTGTTTCGGATCGGTCCCGACGAGGGTGTTGGTGCCCTCGGTGACGGTGATCGGGCGCTCGGTGTTCTCGCGCAGCGTGACGCAGGGGATCTGCAGCGCGGTCGTCTCCTCCTGCAGGCCGCCGCTGTCGGTCAGCACGAGGCGGCTCTGGGACGAGAGCCTGAGGAAGTCGAGGTAGCCGAGCGGAGGCAGCACCCTCACGTCGCCGCGCCGCTTCAGTCCCCCGTAGCCGGGGGTCTGTTCGAGCCGCTGGGCGGTGCGGGGATGGCAGGAGAAGACGATCGGGAGCCTCTCGCTGATCTCGTGCAGCACCTCCATGAGCCGCAGCAGCGTCTCCGGGTCGTCGACGTTGGAGGGGCGGTGCAGCGTCAGCACGCCGTAGCCGTGCGGTTCGAGGCCGAGATCGGAGAGGACCGTCGACTCCTTGGCGCGCTCGAGGTTGTCGAAGAGGGAGTCGATCATTATGTTGCCGACCCTGTGGATCCGCTCGGGCGGCACGCCCTCCCGGAGCAGGTTCTCGTCGCCGTCCGGCGAGGGCGTCAGCAGGATCTCGCTCAGGCGGTCGGTGACGAGCCGGTTGACCTCCTCCGGCATGCGCATGTCGAAGGAGCGCAGGCCGGCCTCGACGTGGGCGACGGCGATCCAGAGCTTGGCCGCGACGATGCTGCACGCGAGCGTCGAGTTGACGTCGCCGACGACGACGACGAGGTCGGGCTTGTGCTCGAGGCAGATCTTCTCGAACTCGACCATCACCTTCGCCGTCTGCTCGGCGTGCGAGCCCGAGCCGACGCCGCAGTGGATGTCGGGCGGGGGCATGCGCAGGTCGTCGAAGAAGACCTTCGACATGTTGTCGTCGTAGTGCTGGCCGGTGTGCACCAGCATCGGGGCGTAGCCGCGCGCCCTCAGGCAGCGCACGAGCGGCGCCATCTTCATGAAATTGGGGCGCGCCCCGACGACGTTCAGGATCTTCACGGCTCTCGCACTCCTCCCCCCATTATCGGCTGCGCCGGGAACCGGTCGGGAGCGCGCGGCGCGCCTCGCTCCCGGTCGCGGCGCCGTCTCACATCGGGACTCGGCCCCCGGGCCCCCATGCAATCCTCGCCCCGGCGGCGAAGATGGCCGAAGAGGTGGGGTCGATGAGAACGCAACAGCGGGACGCGAGCCGCCACCGCCGGCCGCGGGGCGTTCCGGGGGAGGGGAGCCCGTCCCGTCCTCCGGTCGTGCCCGCGGAAGGTCGACAACTAGGGTAAGCCCATGGACCTCAGGTCGCTCACGAAGAGCAGCGCGCTCTACAGCCTCGGGAGCATCGCGACCCGCGTCGTCGGGTTCCTGATGATCCCGATCTACACGCACTACCTGAGCCCCCAGGACTACGGCACGCTCGAGCTCATCGAGATGATCACCGCCGTCACCGCGATCACCTTCGGGCTGGTCGCGATCGGCAGCGGCATGACGCGGATCTACCACGACTACGTCGATCCCGCCTGGCAGGCGAGCGTGATCTCGACCGCGACGATCGCGTCGGCCGTCATCGTCACGATGGCGAGCGGCGCCGGGGTACTGGCCGCGCCGCTGCTCGCGGGATGGGCCTTCGACGGCGCGCACCACGTCGGGCTGCTGCGGCTCACGTTCGCGAGCCTCATCGGGGGCACCGTGCTGGAGGTGGGGCTCGGCTACTACCGCATCCGGGACCGCGCGTGGCGGTACGTCGGCTTCTGCTTCGTGCATCTGGTCGTCACGCTCACGCTGAACATCGTCTTCATCGTCGGCCTGGGGTGGGGACTCTGGGGGTTTGTGCTGAGCAAGCTGATCACGGGCGGCGTGGGCTGCGTCTACCTCACCGGCTCGGTCCTGCGCGAGGTCGGGATCCGGTGGAACGGCGAGGCGGCGCGGCGCATGCTTCGGTTCAGCGCGCCGCTGATCCTCGGGGGCATCTCCCTCTTCGTCGTCCACTTCGCCAACCGCTTCTTCGTCGTGAGCTTCCGGGGCCTCGCCTGGGTGGGCGTCTTCGCGCTCGCGTACAAGTTCGGGTTCCTGATCTCGGACCTGATCGGCGGGCCCTTCGTGCGCGCGTGGAGCGCGCAGGTCTTCTCGCTGACGCATCACAAGGGGTGGGAGAGGCGCGTGGCCGAGGTCTTCACGGCGCTGGTCTTCGTCGTGCTCGCGGCCTGGACCGGGCTGTCGCTGTTCATCCCCGAGATCGTCACGATCATGGCGGCGCCCGAGTTCCACATGGCGTCCGCCTTCGTGCCGCTCATCGCGCTGGGCTACTCCGCGCGCACGCTGGGCGACTTCTTCGCGGACATCATCCTGATCAACAAGCGGTCCTTCACCCGCGCGACCATCTCCACCGGAACCGCGATCGCGAGCACCGTGCTCAACGTCCTGCTCATCCCCTCCTTCGGCGTCTGGGGGGCCTCGTGGGCGACCTTCGGCACCTGGCTGCTCTTCTTCGTCGTGACGTGGTGGCAGGCGCGCCGCGACTTCCACTTCCCGATGCGCTATCGCGCCCTGGGCCTGCTCGCGCTCGTGGCCGCGGCCACCTACGCCGCCTCCTGGCTCGTGAACCCCGACGGCTTCCTGCTGCGCATCGCGTGGAAGGCGCTGCTCGGCGTCGTGGCCCTTGCGGTCGCCTGGCGGCTCGATCTCTGGACCCCGGAGCAGCGCGCGTGGGTCCGCGCGGCGTGCTCGCGCTTCCTCGGGCGCCTCCGCCTCCGGCCGGCGCCGGATGCGCCGGGGGGCCCGTGAGGCTTCACGCGGGGCGCGGCACGCCGGCGCAAGCGCGCCAGACCGCCTCGTAGCGCGAGACCATCGCGGGGATCGTGAACTCCCGCCGGACGCGCTCCCTGCCCGCGTCCCCGTGGGCGCGCCGCAGCGCACGGCTCGCCGCGTACTCCCCCATCAGGACCGCGAGGCCCTCGACGTCGCCCGGAGTGAAGAGCCGTCCCGTCTCGCCGTCCAGGACCAGCTCCGGGTTCCCGCCCACGCAGGACGCGATCACCGGAAGCCCGGCGGCCATCGCCTCGAGGATCGTGTTCGAGATGCCCTCGTTGCGGGAGGTCAGCACGAAGCCGTCGAGGGCCGCGAGTACTCGCGGCACGTCCCTCCGGCTGCCCAGCATGTGCACGCCGGGGGGGGCGATCGCATCCAGCCGGGCACGCTCCTCCCCGTCGCCGACGCAGACGAGATGGGCGGCGGGCACGCTCTCCCGCAGTCGCGTGTGGGCGCGGAAGAGCGTCTCGTGGTCCTTGATCGGGTCGAGGCGCCCCACGATGCCGAACACGGGCGCATCCGGGGCGAGGCCGAGCTCCGCCCGGACTTGCGCGCCCGCGGCGGCATCGCCGAACGGCTCCAGGTCGATGCCGTTGTAGATCTGGACCACCGGGCAGCGCACGCGCACCGTCTCGGCGAGCCAGGTCGCGATGTCGCGCGAGACGCATGTGATCTGGCGCACGCGGGCGGAGAGCACGCGCCGCACCCAGACGCGCCTGCGGTTGTCCCCGCGCACATCGCCCGCCTCCCACCCGTGCTCGCCGTGCACCACCGCCCGGATCCCGGCGAGGCGCGCGGCGAGGATGCCGTCCATGCCCACCCAGTTGCGCGTGTGCACGACGCAGGGGGCGAGGGAGCGCAGGACGCGCGAGAGCTTCCAGAGGAAGCGCACGGAGTTCCCGAGCGGCTTGTCGAGGGCGAGGAGGGGGGTCTGCGGGGGGAGGAGGCGCTCCATCTCGCCGGTCGTGGAGAGGCAGACGACGACGTGCTCGAAGTCGGGCGACGCGTTCCGGATGCAGGTGACGATGCCCTTCTCCATGCCGCCGGTCCGGAAGGAGTGGACCACGTGCACGACGCGCAGCGGCGCCGCGCCGGCGGTGCCGGCCGCGCCGTGCGTGGAACGGGAGGAGCGATCGCCGACTCGCGCCCTGGAATCCATCGTGCGTGCGGTGTCGTCTGGCCCGGGTCTCCGTCGCGGCACACGCGCGGCGTTCTCCCGCCGCTCCGGGTGCCGCGGCCGAACCGACCCCGGGAGCGGGACAGGTTCCCCCAACGGCTGCGGATACGCAACATCTTCCTCGGCCCCGGGAGTTCTCGCGGTCCGGTCGGCCTCGAAGCGTGGACGAGGGCCATGGTCCGGACAGGCTCCCAAGGCCGCGGAAATGCGGCGGGGCCCCCGCGCGGTCGCGCGGAGGCCCCGGTTCCGGCCCGAGCCGGGTCAGGAGTTCCTGAAGACGAAGACGTTCTCGTCGACGTGGTTGATCACCACGAACACCTTCAGCGAGGGGACGTAGCGGATCCGGCCGTTCGTGCCGTTGTACGTCGCCTTCGGCGGGGTGGTGTTGCGGCCCGTCGTCTGCCTCGAGCTCCACACGAGGGTGGGCACGTCGAGGTTGTAGACCGTCGACCCGCTCCCCCAGGCGAAGATCTTCTTCGCCACCGGGTCGTAGCTGACACCCGGGTAGTTGACGTTCTGGATCTCGGTCGCGCCCGTCGTGGCCGCCCTCACGCCGGCGGCGAGCGGGTTGTTGAGGTCCCAGATGCGGCACTCCTGGTTGCCGACCATCACGAACTTGTTGTTCACGGGGTCGATCTCGGAGGTCTTGTAGGGGTTGAGCCAGCCGCCCCAGGGCGCGTACTTGGTCCACGTGTCCGTCTTGGGGTCGTAGGCCGTCAGCGCCGTGTTCGCGCCGTAGTCCCCCTGCATCCAGAGCCGGCCGTCGGGTCCCACCGCGGTGTTGCTTCCGTAGCAGGGGACCTTGGCCTTGATCGACCAGACCTTCGTGTCGAAGTCGAAGAGATAGGTGTTGAAGTCGTTGAACTGGCCGCTCCTCCAGATGCCGAATCCGCCGGCGCAGATGAACCGGTCCGCGCCCGGCAGGTAGTCGATCATGTCGTAGGAGTGGCGCGAGATCGGCGCGTTGTCGGGATGCGCGCCCTTGTCGCCGCTGTTGTTGGGGTCGCCGGGCGGGAAGGCGCTCGGCTCCGTGAGGCGCTTCCACGTGAAGGTCTTCATGCTGAACGCATAGATCTCGTTGCCGGAGTAGTCCCCGTGGCCGCCGCCCCAGACGATGTACTGGTCACGCTTGGTGTCGTAGGCACCGCTGCACCAGGCGTTGATGACGGAGCGGAAGTCGCCCGTCGGCTGCGGGTTCGGGGCGAAGGGGCGCAGCTTCGAGTTCGGGATCTCGTACCACTGGCCCGGCTGCAGCGTCTGGATGGCCGTGAGCACGTCGCTCGGCACGGCGGGGTCGGGCGCGGGAGCGACGATCGTGAGCGTCACGGAGTGCGTCGCCATGCCCCCGGAGTAGATCCCGTGGATGAGGATCGTGCGTGAGCCGGCCGGGATGGCGGCCGGATCGAGCGTCCACTGGAACGGTGCGGAGGTGTCGTAGGACTTCTCCGCGCCATCGACATGGAAACGGGCCGCCGTGACCCCGTCGCCCGTCACGGTCAGGACCGTCGGCGCCGAGACCGTGGCGCCGTTCGCGGGCGTGACGAACTGGACCGTCGGCGCGGGCGGCGGGGCCGGAGGCGCAGGGGGCGCGGGGGGCACGGGCGCCGGCGCGGGGGGCACGGGAGCCGGCTCGCCGGCCACCGCCTCGAGCGTCACGCGGGACGAGACGCTGCGGCGCACGCCGTTCTGGCGCGCCGCGATCCCGACCGTGTGGCTGCCCGCCGGGAAGTGGGCCGGCTCGAGCGTCCACTCGAAGGGGGAGGACTCGTCGGTGAAGATCGCCTCGCCGTCCAGCTCGAAGACCGCCTGGTCGACGCCGTCCCCGGAGACGGAGAGCACGCGCGCGGTGCCGATGACGCTGCCGGTCGACGGCAGGAAGAACGAGAGCGGCGCGGCGGCGCTTCCGTTCGAGCCGCTCGAGACGTTCAGCTCGAACGGCGTGCAGGCGGCCAGCGCCAGCAGGGAAACGAGGGGGAGCGCGCGGCGCGTCCACCCCCGGGTGCGACTGAACAAGGACATTCCTAACCTCCAAGCGAGAGCCCGGAGGGGAGGATCCCCGCCGCGCCGTCGCGTCGACGAACTCTTCGGTAACTGGCTGCCCCGCCCCTTCGCGCTGAAGGGGAACGGGCCCTATAGTTTTGCGTCCTCCGGGTTCCCCCGGGGTTGCCTTTATCGGAGTCCTTCGCAGCGCACCGCCGTGGCGGTAGGCATGCAGCCGGCCTCCGCGAGGAGGATAGCCCTCGGCGATGCGGCGTCCAGTATCGCCCCGAAACTTCGCGGCGGGAAACCGCGTGCCGCCGCGCGGTCGCGGCCGCGGCCGTATCACATCGGGGCGGCGGCGTGCGCGTGCGGAGGACGACGACAAAGGCAAGGCGGCGCGCGGCCGATCGCCGCATCCTCGCCGCGTGTCGCGGTACGGCACAGTGACGTTTCAACGAGCGACGATTCGCTCCGATTCCTCTCCCCTCGCCTCTCTTCCGCGCTCCGACGGGCCGCGGCGCGCCGCCGATAGGAGTCTCATGGGTAAGACAGCATGGGTCCTCGGGGCCCTTCTCCTATATTGTTCCGCGGGCGTCGCGCAAGCGGCGACCATCCAAGCCGACCAGACCAACTACAAGGCGCTCCTCTCGACCTTGAAGCCGGGCGACACGTTGGTCCTTGCACCGGGCGATTACACCGGACTCCTGAACATCCGCGACGTGAACGGCACGCCGGACGCGTGGATCACGATCAAGGGGCCCGACACGGGTCCCAAGCCGCGGTTCCTCGGCGATCCGAGGGTCTGTTGCAACACGATCGAGATCCGCACCGGCAGCTACTTCGCGCTCGAGAACCTCGTCATCGACGGCCAGAACATCGACGGGATCTTCGGGATCAGCGCGGCGGGCAGCGACACGCACCATGTCCGCATCGAGAACTGCACGATCGTGGGCCACGGCGCGCACCAGCAGACCGTCGGGATCTCGACGAAGACGACCACCTGGGGCTGGATCGTGCGCCGCAACACGATCGTCGCCGCGGGCACCGGCATCTACTTCGGGAACTCCGACGGGGCGGCGCCGTTCATCGGAGGCTTGATCGAGTACAACCTCTTCCTCGACTCGAAGGGGTACAACATGCAGATCAAGCACCAGAACTCGCGGTCCGGCGTCTCCGGCATGCCGACGACCCCGCAGAAGACGATCATCCGCCACAACGTCTTCATCAAGGGAACGCTTCCCAACGAGGACGGGCCCCGTCCCAATCTGCTGCTCGGCGGGTTCCCCGACTCGGGCAACGGCTCCTCGGACCTCTACGAGGTCTACGGGAACCTCTTCTGCCGCAACGGCCGCGAATCGCTGATCCAGGCGGAGGGGCGCGTCGCGATCCACGACAACGTCTTCGTCGATTGCGCGGGCACGGGCATCTACCTCACGAACCACAACAAGACGCTCAAGCTCGCCCACGTCTACAACAACACGTTCTACTCGATGGACCGGGCGATCCACTTCGCGAACTCGGCCAGCGAGGGGCACAGCGTGGTGGGCAACCTGATGTTCACGAACCGGGGGGCGACGGGCAGCATCACGAACTCCTCGGGCAACATCAGCGACACGACGGCGAACGCCTATCTCCACGTGAAGCAGCCGAGCACGACGCTCGGGTCGATGGACTTCTACCCGCATCCCGGGAAGTGCCAAGGGAGCGCGCTCGACCTCTCCGCCTTCACCGGGCACGCGGACTACGCCCGCGACTTCAACGGCACGGCCAAGGGGTCGGCGACCTTCCGCGGCGCGTACGCGGGCGAGGGCACCAATCCCGGATGGAAGCTCGACGGCGCGATCAAGGGCGAGGTCAGCTCCCCGACGCCTCCTCCGACGCCCCCCCCCGCGCCCCCCCCCGCCTCCGGCACGCCCGCGGGAACCGTCCGCGTCGGCAGCGGCGCCGCGGAGACGCCCGACCTGACCGTCGACCTGCAGCTCTCCATCACGCAGCCCGGCGCCGGCATGGGTTCGGGCGCGCAGATGAGCTTCTCCAATGACAACACGGTCTGGTCGCCGCCGGAGCCCTTCGCCTCGGTGCGCGCGAACTGGCCGCTCTACGCGTACGGCGGAAGCATCAGCCCGGGCGCCAAGAACGTCTACGCGCGCTTCCGCGACGTCTCCGGCCAGTGGTCGAGCGGCGTCGCCGTGGCCTCGGTCACCTACGCGCCCGCGTCGGCGACCGCGCCGCCGGTGGCCCCCGGCGGCGGGGGCAGCGCGGACCTCGCGACGATCGTCCTGCTCGGGATCGGGGGGCTCGCCGCCGCCGCGCGCAGGCGCCTGCGCGCACGCGCCGGCGCGTGACCTCCGGGGGGCGCCGGCCCGCGAGGCGCCGGCGCCCCCTCGCACCGCGGGCTAGAATCGCGAGCCTTGCCTACGGAGCAGACCGCGCCGAGCGGCGCACCCGGCGCGCAGGGGCCCTTGGCCGTCGCGCGGGGTCTCTCGCGCTGCTACGCGGTGGGCTCCGCGGTCGTGCGGGCGCTCGACCGCGTGGACCTCGACATCGCCGCGGGCGAGTTCGTCTGCCTCACCGGGAGGAGCGGGTCGGGGAAGTCCACGCTGCTCCATCTGCTCGGGGGGCTCGACCGGCCCTCGGAGGGGAGCGTGGCGGTCGGCGGGCGCGACCTCGGCTCGCTCACGTCGGAGCAGCGGGCGCTCTACCGGCGCCGCGAGGTCGGCTTCGTCTTCCAGGCCTTCCATCTCATCCCCAGCATGACCGCCGAGCAGAACGTGGCGCTGGCGCTGACGATCCAAGGCGCCGAGGCGCACCTCCGCCGGGACCTCGCGCGCGAGGCGCTGCGGCGCCTCGGCATGGGCGCGCGCGCCGGGCACCGTCCGAGCCAGCTCTCCGGGGGCGAACAGCAGCGCGTCGCCCTCGCCCGGGCGATCGTCCACCGCCCGCGCCTGCTGCTCGCCGACGAGCCGACGGGGAACCTCGACCGCGCGAACGCGGAGGCCGTGATGGAACTGCTCTGCGAGATCAACGGCGAATTCGGCACGACGGTCGTGCTCGCGACGCACGACGAGGAGTCGGCGGGGCGCCTCCGCGGTCGCGTGCTCCGCCTGCGCGACGGGGGTCTCGAGGGGGCGCGGGGGCGATGAGGGCGCTGGCGCGGACCTGGGACCTCGCGAAGCTCGCGCTCGAAGGGGCGCGGCGGACGCCGCTTCGCCTGGGCCTCACGGCGGCAGGCGTGGCCATCGCCACCGGCGCGCTCGTCTCGATGGTGGGCTTCGCGCTCGGGCTGCAGCGCGAGGGCCAGGAGTCGTTCCGCCAGATGGAGATCCTCCAGCGCATCCAGGTGCAACCGGGCGAGACGCTCCCGCTGACCGACGACACCATCGCGCGATTGGCCGCACTGCCTCACGTTGCGGCGGCCTATCCGCACTTCCGGCTCGCCGACATCGAGATCCGCCGCGGAGACCGCACGGAGCGCGGGCTCGCGCTGGGGCTCCCGTCGGAGGGGGGCGGTCTCGGCTACCTCCGGGGGCTGCTCGTCGCGGGGCGCCTCTTCGAGCGGGGAGCGGTCGCGGAGGCGCTGATCGCCGGGGCGCTCGCGCGGCGCCTCGGGTTTGGCGGGGCGGCCGACGCGGTCGGGCAGGCGATCGTGCTGCGGGCGCGCGGCCTGACGCCCGAGGAGGAGGAGCGGTTCCAGTACGAGGAGCGCGAGGCGACGGTCACGGTGGCCGGCGTCTTCGAGCCCCCGGCGCAGGCGTTCCATCTCGGTGGGGATGTCGTCCTGCTGCCGATCGAGCTGATCCGGGAACTGCCGGGGAGCCGCTATCGGGGCGC
This sequence comes from uncultured Planctomycetaceae bacterium, assembly GCA_964570285.1. GTDB lineage: Bacteria > Planctomycetota > PLA2 > PLA2 > PLA2 > CAZMXP01. Next base: position 76,367 of record CAZMXP010000008.1, on the reverse strand, counting down.
GTTCGACCGCCTGAAACGCGGCCACGGGCCGGAGGGGGAGGGCTACAGCCAGGTCATCGTGGTCGCGGAGCGGCCGTCGCACGTGCTTGGCATCGAGAAGAGCATCCGGGAACTCGGATACGCCACGACGACGCTCCTCGGCCGCAGCGAGGAGATGAAGCGGTTCTTCCTCGTGCTCGAGATCCTGCTCGCGGCGGTCGGCTCGGTGGCCCTCGTCGTGGCGGGGCTCGGCATCCTCAACACGCTGATCGTCGCGGTGCTGGAGCGGACGACCGAGATCGGCGTCTACAAGGCGATCGGCGCCTCCGACGGCGACATCCGCACGATCTTCCTCGTCGAGGCGCTGGTCGTCGGACTGGCGGGCGGGTTGGGCGGGCTCGCGCTCGGCCGCGCCGTCTCGTGGCTGCTCGGCTTCTTCGTCAACGCCTATGCGGGCGCGCAGGGCGTGGAGACCCGCGTGGCCGTCTTCCACTTCCCGGCGTGGCTGCTCTGGGGCGCGCTGCTCTTCGCGACGCTGGTGAGTGTCGCCGGCGGCCTCTATCCCGCCGCCCGCGCGGCGAGGATCGATCCCATCCGCGCGCTCCGGTCGAACTGAAGGGGGGGCGGGTCCGTACAATCCGCGGGCATGACGGCACGACGGCTCGAGGAACTCAAGGCGGGGGACGAGGCCGTGCTGCAGGTCGAGATCACCCCCGACACGGTCAGGCGCTTCATCGAGCTGAGCGGGGACGATGCCCCGCTGCACACCGATGCGGCCTATGCAGGAACGCGCGGGTTCTCCGGCACGCTCGTGCACGGCGCGCTGCTCGCGGCCTTCGTGTCGCGCCTCGTGGGGACCGAGATGCCCGGCTCGCTGAGCCTGCTCCAGAAGCTCGATCTCGTCTTCCGCGCCCCCTGCTACGCCCCCTGCCGCCTCCGCCTCACCGCCACGGTGGCGCAGGTGAGCGCCGCCGTGCGCTCGGTCCGGATCCGACTCAAGGTCGAGGAGGAGTCGGGCCGCCTGCTCGCGACGGGGGAGAGTGCCCACTCGATGATGGAGCCGTAGCCGCGCTTCAGGGCCGGGCGTGGTCGCGGGAGCGGCGGCACTCCGGGCCACGCCCCCCGCGCCCCCCCGACGGCGCGGCTTCTGGTCGGCCCTCCCCAGGATGGGGCGTGGGGCCGTCTCGCGCCCTATACTCGCGTGGCGCAAATGCCGATGGTTGTGGGGGTTGCTTTCTGACCCGGAGGACATGATGCAGGCCTGGAAGCTCGCGGAGCTTTCCATTCCCCAGTTGGCCGCGCAGGCGGCCGAAGCCACCCCGGAGAAGTGCGCGCGTTCGTCGAGGATCGCCGTCCTCGGGGACTGCGCGACGCAGAACTACACGCAGACCCTCGCGGCGGTCCTCAAGCTGCGCGGCTGCTGGCCGCACATCTACGAGGCGGAGTTCCGGCAGATCAGCCAGGAGATCCTCGATCCCCGGAGCGGGCTCTACGCGCATCGTCCCGTCTTTGTCGTGCTCTTCCAGGCGGTGCAGACGCTGCAGGACCGGTGGGCCGACGCGCAGGACAAGCCCGGGTTCGCGAGCGCGGTCGCGGCGGAGATCGTGCACCACTGGGACCGCCTGCTCGAGGGCGGCTCCGTCACCGTCATCCACCACAACTACTGCCTGCCGCTGGAGCGGCCGTTCGGCAACTACACGTCGCAGTGCCCCGCGTCGTTCCCGTTCGCGGTGCGGCGCATCAACGACCTCCTCGCGGAGGCGTCCGCGTCGCGCAAGGGGGTCGCCGTGGTCGACAACGACTACCAGGCCGCCTACCACGGCAAGCGGGAGTGGCTGAGCGAACGCTTCTGGTGCCAGGCGAAGCAGGCGCTCTCGCCGAAGTTCCTGCCGCCTCTCGCGAAGGTCGTCAGCGACGTGATCCTCGCGCGGCTCGGCGCGATGGCGAAGTGCGTCGTGCTCGACCTCGACAACACGCTCTGGTCCGGCATCCTCGGCGACGACGGCGTGGACGGGATCGAACTCGGGGACGCCGGCGTCGGCCTCGCCTTCCAGCGCTTCCAGCGGTCGATCGCGCAGCTCAAGGACCGCGGCATCCTGCTCGCGGTCTGCAGCAAGAACCACGAGGAGACCGCGCGCGAGGCCTTCCGCACGCACCCCGAGATGGTGCTGAAGGAGGATGCGATCGTCGCGTTCATCGCGAACTACGAGAACAAGGCGGGCAACATCCGGCGGATCCGCGAGATGCTCGATCTCGGGCTCGACTCGTTCGTCTTCCTCGACGACTCGCCGTTCGAGCGCGACCTCGTCCGCACGGCGCTGCCGGAGGTCCAGGTCCCCGACATGCCCGAGGATCCCGCCGAGTTCGTGAGCGCGCTGGCCCGCTGGAACCTCTTCGAGACCCCCGACTTCACCGAGGAGGACCTGGAGCGCGTCGGCATGTACAAGGCGAACGTGAAGCGCGTGGAGCTTCGCGACTCGTTCGCCGACCTCGAGTCCTACCTCAAGAACCTCGACATGGTCGCCGAGGTCGCCCCGTTCAGCCGCTATTCGCTTCCCCGCGTCGCCCAGCTCATCCAGCGGAGCAACCAGTTCAACCTGACGACCTACCGCCACGGGGATGCCGCCCTCGCCGGGTTCGCGGCGTCGGAGCGCCATCTCACCTTCACGATCCGGCTGCTCGACCGGCTGGGCGACAACGGCATCGTCGTCTGCGTCGTGGCCGAGCGCGACGGCACCGACCTCGTCGTGGACACCTGGGTGATGAGCTGCCGCGTTCTCGGCCGCAAGGTCGAGGAGCTGACGATCACGCTCCTCTGCGAGCGTGCGCGCGAGCTGGGCTGCACCCGCGTCGTCGGCCAGTACCGCCCCAGCTCCAAGAACAAGATGGTCGCCGACCTCTTCCCCCGCATGGGATTCGCGGAAGAGGGGAGTTCCGGGGACGTGCAGCGCTTCAGCCTCGAGGTCGAGCGGCACTCTCCCGAACCGCTGCCGATCCGGGTCTCGCTGAAGGTCCCGCAGGAGGGCATCCGATGAGGACCGAAACGTCCGTCCGGGACCGTGTCCAGGAGATCTTCCGGAACGTCCTCGGGAAGCCGGATCTGGTCGTGCACGACGCCCTCGCCGCCAAGGACGTCGACAATTGGGATTCCGTCAATAACATCGTGATCGTGATGGAACTCGAGGAGAAGCTCGGCGTCACCTTTACGACCGCGGAACTGGCGGGGATGCAGCACGTCGGCGACCTCTTCCGCTGCCTCGCCTCCAAGGGTGTCTCCTGAACGGATCGACGACCCCGCCGCTCCCGGGCCGCGCCCGGCCGCCATGAAGACCGAATTCGAGACGTTCACGCGCCCTGAACTCGAGGAGCGCGGCGAGGCCTTCCTTTGGCCCGCCGATCCCGCCGCGGTCGAGCTCATGCCGGGGGCGATCTGGGAACTCGTGCGCTCCCACCCCGACCTGGCCGCCGACGTGCCTGTCGCCACGGCGCTCTCCATCGACGGCGTCCGGGTCGCGAGCATGGCGCTGATCAGCCAGCCGCTGCGCATCGGCGGGCGGGAGTATCCCTGCGTCACGGGCCACAGCCTCTTCTCGCACCCCGACCGCCGCGCCGCCGGCGTGGGCGGGCTTCTGCTGCGGGAGCTGCTGGCGCATCTTGCGGCGCGGAACCTGCCCTTCAGCGCCTACGGGGCCACCCCCTACGCCAACCGGCTCATGACCGCGCTCCGCATGGCGAACGTGGGCCTCGCGGCCCGCTGGGTGATGCCGCTCCGCAGCGGCCCGATCCTGCGTCGCCACGTGCGCAGCGCTCCGCTCGCATGGGCGGCCGCCGCCTGCGCCAATCCCCTGCTGCGCTCCTGGTCGCTCCTCCAGCGCGCGCGCCTGCGTCCCTCCGCGGCCGGCCTCTCCCTCGAGGAGGTGGACTCCTTCGGGGATGTTCCCGAGGTCGACGCGGCGGGGGCGCCGCGCGCCCACGTGCGGCGGGGCTGCGCCTACCTCAACTGGAAGCTGCGCTTCGTGCGCCGCAATCCGGCGGTCCGCGGGCGCGCCTTCCGCGTGCTGGACGGCTCGGGAGCGACCGCCGGCCACTTCCTGCTGCGCGTCGCCACCCACGAGCGCGTCGGAAGCCAGGAGTACCGCGACGTCCGCGTCTGCCGCGTCCTCGACCTCGCGCGACCGGCCTCCGACGAGGCGGCCCGCTCCGCCGTCTACCACCTCCTCCGCCTCGCCGCGCGCGAGCGCGCCGACGTGCTCGAGGTGCTCACCTCCGACCCGCACATCGGCGCGGCGTGCCGCTCGGCCGGCTTCCGGCGTTCCAACGGCTACGAACTGATGATCTCGCGGACGAAGGCGCTGCCCGAGGAGGCCTACTCGCTCGACAACTGGTTCCTGACGATGGTCGAGTCGGAGTCCGCCTTCTTCTGACCTGTCGCCGGCGCGGGAGGCCTGGGGGGTGCGGGGGGCGCAGGGCGCGCGATCAGCCCAGATAGGCCTCCCTCACCTGCGGGTCCTCGAGCAGCGCGCGGGCGGAGGCCTCGAGCACGATGCGGCCCGTCTCGAGCACATAGCCGCGGTCGGCGAGCCGCAGCGCCATGTTCGCGTTCTGCTCGACGAGCAGGATCGTCGTGCCGTCCTCGCGGTTGACGCGCCCGATCTCGCGGAAGATCTCCTGCACGAGCAGCGGCGCGATCCCGAGGCTCGGTTCGTCGAGCAGCAGCAGCCGCGGGCTCGACATCAGCGCCCTTCCGATCGCGAGCATCTGCTGCTCTCCGCCGCTCAGCGTGCCGCCGCTCTGGTGCATCCGCTCCTTCAGGCGCGGGAAGAGCGAGAAGACCCGTTCGAGGTTCCCCGACCTCTTCGCGGCGTCGCGGACGCGGTAGGCGCCCATGTCGAGGTTCTCGCGCACCGTGAGCCCGGTGAAGATGCGCCGCCCCTCGGGCACGTGGCAGAGCCCCCGCGCGACGATCTCGTGGCTCTGGAGCCGCGCGAGGTCCTCCCCGTCGAAGCGCATCCGCCCGGCGGCGAGGCGCAGCAGCCCGCTGACGGTCCGGAGCGTCGTGCTCTTGCCGGCGCCGTTGGCGCCGATCAGCGTGACGATCTCGCCCTGCTCGACGCGGATCGAGAGCCCGTGCAGCGCCTGCACGCGCCCGTAGAAGACATCGACGCCTTCGAGGGTGAGCATCAGCCGGCGCTCCCCCCGAGATAGGCCTCGATCACCTTCGGGTCCCTGCGGATCTCGTCCGGCGTCCCGTGGGCGATCTCCTCGCCGTGGTCGAGCACGTAGATGCGCTCGCAGATGCCCATCACGAACTTCATGTCGTGCTCGATCAGCAGGATCGTGAGCCCGAACTCCCGCCGGATCTCGCGCACCGTGTGCATCAGGTCGGCCTTCTCGGCCGGGTTCATCCCCGCCGCCGGCTCGTCGAGCAGCAGGATCCGCGGCGCGAGCGCGAGCGCGCGGGCGATCTCGAGCTTGCGCTGGTCGCCGTAGGGGAGGTCCGCCGCCATCTCCCCCGCGGCCCCCTCGAGTCCCATCCGCGCGAGCAGCGCTTCCGATTTCTCGCGGATGCTCCGCTCCGCGACCCGGTAGGAGGAGAGGCGCAAGACGCCGGACCAGAAGCCCGACCGCCCCCCGGCGGCGCAGACGGTGCGCACGTTGTCGAGCACGCTCATCTCCTTCCAGAGGCGGATGTTCTGGAAGGTGCGCGCGACGCCGAGGCGCGCCATGTCGAAGGAGCGCGTGCCGGTCACGTCCGCGCCGCGGAGCCGGATGCACCCCTCCGTGGGCAGGTCGGCGCCGGTGATCAGGTTGAAGCAGGTCGTCTTGCCGGCGCCGTTGGGGCCGATGAGCCCGACGAGTTCGCCTTCGCGCAGCTCGAGGCAGACGCGGCTCACCGCGGTGAGTCCGCCATACCGCTTCGTGAGCCCCTCGGTGCGGAAGAGCAGGTCGCTCACGCCCGCGCCTTTCTCCGGAAGAGGTCGACGATCTCCCGCCGCCCGAAGATGCCCTGCGGCCGGAAGACGATCATCAGCGCGAGCAGCAGCGGGAACTCCACCTGCCACCACTCGGCGATCGCCTCCGGCGCGCGGTTCAGGAGCTGCTCCGTCGCGATGACGAGGAACGCGCCGACGACGCAGCCCGAGAGCGACCCCATGCCGCCCAGCACGACGATCAGGAACATCTTGACCATCTCCATGAACTGGAAGTCGAGCGGCGTGATGAACCCCTGGAAGTGCGCGAAGAGCGCGCCGGCGAGCCCGGCGACCGACGCGCCGAGCACGAACGCGACGACCTTCGGCCGCGTCGGGTCGATGCCGAGCAGGCTCGCCGCGGTCTCGTCCTGCGCCACCGCGAGCAGGCGGCGGCCCTGCGCCGACCGGATGTAGTTGCGGATCAGCAGGATCACGAGGGCGCAAGCGATGATCGTGATCGCAAGCGTGACGCCGCGGAAGGCCACCATCGTCTCGGGCCCGACCGCCATCAGCACGCGCGCGACCGGCATGCCGAGGCTGCCGCCGAGCGTCTCCTGCGGCAGGTTCTGGATCGCGATGCGCACGATCTCGGCGAAACCCAGCGTCGCGATCGCGAGGTAGTCGCCGCGCAGGCGCAGGCAGGGGATGCCGACGGCGAGCCCGCCCGCCGCCGCGACGGCCATGCCGAAGCCGAGCGTCGCCACGTAGAGCAGCGGCCCCGGCAGCGAGCCCGCGCACTCGCGCGTGAGCCACGCGGCGGCATAGGCGCCCATCGCCCAGAAGCCGTGGTGGCCCAGGTGGAACATCCCGGCGAAGCCGTTGATCAGGTTCAGCGAGACGGCAAGCAGCGTGAAGATGCCCACGCCGACGAGCAGGTTGAGCCACCAGAGGAGTTCGCCGCTCATACCTTCACCCGGAGCGGGCGCCCGAAGAGGCCGGTGGGGCGCACGAGCAGGAAGAGGATCAGCAGCGCGAACGCGATCGCGTCCTTCCACGCGAACGCCGCGCCCCAGCCCGCCCAGTCGCGCAGCATGTACGGCACGACCGACTCGGCGATGCCGAGCAAAAGGCCGCCGACGAGCGCGCCGGGGATCGACCCGATGCCGCCGATCACCGCCGCGATGAACGCCTTGAGCCCCGGCACGAAGCCGGTGAAGGGCTCGATCTTGCCGTAGGTGACGCAGTAGGCGACGCCGCCGACGCCGGCGACGAACGCGCCGAGGAAAAACGTGTACGCAACCACGCGGTCGATCGGGATCCCCATCAGCCGCGCCGCGTCGAGGTCCTCGCTGACGGCGCGCATCGCCTTCCCCATCCGCGTCCGCATCACGAGGAACCAGAGCACCGGCGTCCAGAGCACGAGCGCGAGGATCACGAACCCGCGCGTCGCCTCGCGGGAGATCGTGACCTTCCGGTAGACCTCCCCGCGCCCCTCCGACTTCAGCCGCGCCGCATCGATCGCCTCCCCCTCGACGACGACCCGCTCCTCGCTCTCGACCCTCTCCCCCGACGAGGTCGTCGCGACGCGCAGCGCGTAGAGGTTGCTCCCGGCGCGCGCCGGCAGGTCGTCGACGTCGGTCCACACCTTCGGGTCGGGGTACGCCTTCGGATCGGCGCCCCACGCCTTGATCGCGAGGTTCTGGAGGATCAGCGAGACGCAGACCGCGGTGATCAGCGCCGCGATGCGCCCGGCGCGGCGCACCGGGCGGTAGGCGATGCGCTCGGTGACGACGGCGAGGAGGCCGCTTCCGAGGGCGGCCACCGTCAGCGCGCAGAAGTACGCGAGCAGGATGGGGAGGGGCGCGGGGAGGGCAACGCGCTCGATGCCGAGGTCCCGCAGCGCGAAGAAGCCGAGGAAGCCTCCGACCATGAAGAACTCGCCGTGGGCGAAGTTGATCAGCTTGATGATCCCGTAGACCATCGTGTAGCCGAGCGCGATGAAGGCGAAGATCGCGCCGAGGCCGAGCCCGTTCAGCAGGTAGTCGAGCACGCGGGGGGGCTCTAGTTCCGCGCGGGCACCGTCGCGTAGTACTTGAGCCCCGCATCGACCTTCATGATGACGGCATCCTTGATCGGCGTGCGGTCGGGCGTCGTGAGGCTGATCCGGCCGGTGATGCCGGGATAGTCGGCGGTCGCCGCGATCGCGCGGCCGAGTTCGGCGCGGTCCTTCCTGTCCTTGCAGCGCTTCGCCGCGTCGGCGAGCACCTTCAGCACGTCGTAGCCGAGCCCCGCCATCGCGCCGGGCATCTTGCCGAAGCGCTCCTTGTAGCGCTTCGCCCACGCCTGCACCTTCGGGTCGGGCGCATCGCCGGCGAAGTGCGAGGAGAGGAAGATCTGCGCGTTCGTCTCGCCGACGAGTTCGCCCAGCTTCGGGCTGTCGAAGCCGTCGCCGGCGACGAGCGGGATCCCGGCCCACTTCTCCTTCGCCTGCCGGATCATCAGCCCCCCCTCGGCGTAGTAGCCGCAGAGGAAGATCACGTCGGGCCTCTCGTTCGCGACGTTCTGGATCGTGTTCGCGAAGTCGGTGTCCTGCGTGACGTAGTACTCCTCGCGGAAGGAGCCGCCGCGGGCGACGAAGACGGTCTTGATGTTGCCGGCGAGGCCGGTCGAGTAGACCTGCGCCTTGTCGACGACGGCGACCGCCCTCTTCCACCCCTGGTCCGCCGCGAAGTTCGCGAGGACCGCCCCCTGGAACTTGTCGTCGAAGCAGATGCGGCTGACCAGCGGCCCGCCGTTCCTCGTCAGCGTGTCGTTCGTGCTCGCCGGCGTGATCAGCGGGACGCCGGCCTCCTTCGCGACCAGCGCGATCTGCTCGGTGTTGCTCGACTGGACCGACCCGAGCAGCGCATGGACCCCCTCGTTCTCGATCAGGTACTTGGCCTGGTTGCCGGCGTCGGTCTTCAGCGACTTGTCGTCGCGCAGCGTCAGCACGCAGTCGAACCCCTCGGCCTTCAGCTCGTCGAGCGCCATCTGGATGCCGTTCCACGACTCCTCGCCGTAGGTCGCGGTCTGGCCGGTCATCGGGAGGATGACCCCCACCCGGAACTCGTCACTCTTCTCGTCGCCGCTGCAGGCAGCGACGAGAAGAGTCAGTAGGGCGAGGAGGAGCGCTCTGAGCGGATTCATGGGGGCATTCTAGGGGGTTCCTGGGGGGGGGACAACGGCACGGGGACCTCCGATTAGGATGGGGGAGTGGGTTGGGCTCCCCTTCTCTTCTGCGCGCTTGCGCTCGCATCGTGCACGACGACGCCGCGCGTTGTTGTCGACCACTGCCTTCGGCGGGCGGAAGAGGCTGCGCAGGCGCCCGATTGGGCGGCGGTGAGGGCCGCCCTCGAGGACGCGTGCCAGGTCGACCCTCGTCATCTGGACGCGAACCTCCGTCGCGCCGAGCTGCTGCTGAAGGCCTATGGGGATGTGGACGCGGCCGAGGAGTGCTATCTCGGGCTCGTCCCGCGCTCCCGGGCGCGGGCCCTGCACGGACTCGCCCTCTGCGCGCTCTGGCGCGGCGACGAGGCCCGGGCTCTGGACCTGATGCGCTCGTCGATCCGGGAGCGGGCCACCCCGAACTGTGCCCGGGACCTGGCCACGCGGCTGATCGCGCAGGGGGATCCCGAGGCGGAGGTGGCGCTGAGCGTCGTCGAACGTGTGGCGGGCGGATCGCTGCGGGGCGAACTGCTGCTGGCTGCCGCGGGGCGGCGGCCGGTCCCCGAACCCCTCCCCACCGGCTGGGCCTACGGCCTCGAACGCGCGCGACTGCTTCCCGAAGCCGCCGCAGCCGTGGAGGTCGAGGCCTTTCTCGCGAGAGCGACCGCAACCCCGCAGGCCCGCGCCTCCTACGCACGAGCCTTGGAAGGCGATTTCCGGCAGGCGCGAAACAGGGACGCCCCAGCCGGTGTTCAATCGAAAGTCCCGGAGAGTACCCACTCATGAAAGCCGTTCCGATTCTCGCCCTCACCAACGCGGCCGCGCTGGGCCTCGTGATCCTCCTCTATGTGCAGCAGGAGGACCTCAAGGCCCAGGTCAGCAGCGCTCGCAGCAACTCGGGGGGGAGGTCAGCCGCCGTCGCGGATGGCCAACTCGAGGATCGTGCCGAACTTGCCGCACGGCTCGATCGCATCGAGCGCCGCCTCGCCAACCGCGAGAGCGGCGGCGGTGCGGAAGCCGCCGCGGGGACAAAGCCCAACGCCCCTTCGGGACGCAGCGGCGCCGATTCCCGTCCGGAGCAGGAGCACGCCTCCCCGGCCGCGGAGGCGCCCGGGAACGCGCCGTCGACGGACCCGGCCGCCGACTTCGATCCGCAGGAGATGGAGGTCTTCCGGCGGAAGGTGACCGTCGCCAACGAGATCAACGCGCAGGAGGCGCGCGTGCAGCGCGTCGTGGAGGACATCGACCGCCTCGTCTCCGAGAGCAAGATCGGCAGGCTCGACGAGAAGCAGAAAAAGGTCGTCGCGGGCGTCATCCTCGGCGCCCGGGAGAAGATGCCGGGGCTCTGGCGCAGGGTCAGCGCGTCCGTCGAGGGGCAGAACCTCCCCCGCGACCAGATGGGCCAACTGATGCGCGCGGAGTTCGAGACGCTCAGGACCGAGACGCTGACCGCCCTCGAAGAGACGATGCCCGCCGTCGACGCGAAGACGCTCGTGGACGAGAGCATGCGCGAGCGCGGCGGCTTCATGTTCGGCGGTCGTGACGGTGGCATGGGAGTGCCCGGTGGTCCTGTCCGTGGCACCCGGGGGGGCGCGGGGGGGGAAGCCGGGCGCTGAGCCCGGCGGCAGGCGTGACAGTTCCCGCTCTTCCCTAGGGATTCCGGTCGCCCAGGCCAGGTCCCCGCACCCCTCCAAAACCTCCCAGCGACCGGAGTCCCATTAGTCGCAAAAAAGATTATTTAGTCGCATTGGTTGCATGGCCCGACGGGCGAAATAATCTCCCTGTGCTGGCGGCGATGGCCGCCAAGAACAACGAACCCCTCGACCCTCCTTACCTCCGGCGCCCGCTTGGGACTACGAACTCCCAGGCGGGCGCCACTCTTTGGCCGGCGGCGGGGGGGCGGGCGCTGGGGGAGTGGGGTTGCACCTGCGGCGGCCCGCCGGAGGGCGGGGATCGCACCGGGCCGCCGGCCCAAGGGCCCGAGGAGTGGGCCGGCGTCCCACGACGTTCGCTGCGCCTATCTAGGGATTCCGTCCGCCTAGGCACCGCCGCTGCCCTCTTCCGCACGCCTCAGCGGACGGAATCCCTTATCATCCCGGCCTGTGATGAGGGTTGGGATCGACGTCACTCCGCTGCTCAGGGCCAAGACCGGGATCGGGGTGTGCACCGGGATGGTTGTCGAGTGCCTCCGCGAGGCGCAGCACGAGGTTATCGGGCTTGTCGGGGGGTGGCGACGGGTCGTCGAGGGAGCACCCCCGACGCCCTATCCCCTTGGCTACAACTGGGTTCCGCGCCTGCTGAACCCGCTCTTCTTCGACCTGCTTGCCTGGCCCAAGGCCGAGTCGCTGCTTGGGCCCCTCGATCTCTTCGTCGCAACCAACTACCTGATGCTCCCCACGCGCAAGGCCCGGCGGGTCGCGATCCTCCACGACGTCGGGCGGCTGCGCCATCCCGAACTCTACGGGCGCCGGCAGGTCTGGCGGGCCGGCTTCACGCTGCGTCGCTGTGCGAGGCTGGCCGACCGGATCATCGTGCCCACCATGGCGGTGGCCACCGAGGTCGAGGATCTGGGTCTCGCCGGCCCCGACCGCATCGACATCGTCCCGCTCGCCGCGAGGCCGCTTCCCCTCCAGGGCTGCGACACGATCACGGGGGTTCCGAACGATGCTCCCGTCCTCCTCTGCGTGACCTCGATGGAGCGGCGCAAGAACCTTCCGCTGCTGCTGCGCGCCTTCGATCGCGCGGCCTCGGCCCTGCCGGAGCACCATCTCGTGATCGCGGGCGGCGGCGGCGCCGATGCGCCGGAGGTGGGTGCCTTGGCCCGCAGCACCGGCACGGGCGGACGGATCCACTTCCACGGGCCCGCCAACGAGTCGCAACTCGGAGCGCTCTATCGCCGGGCCGACCTCACCCTCTGCCCGTCGCTCTACGAGGGGTTTGGCCTGACGCTGCTCGAGGCGATGTCGTGCGGAAGTCCGGTGGTTGCGAGCGACATTCCCCCGCACCGGGAGGTGGGGGGGGAGGCGGTGCGATTCGTTCCCCCGCGCGACGAACGCCTCTTCTCCGAGGCGCTGGTCGACGTGGCGCGCGACGCGGGGGCCCGGCACGCGATGCGGCAGCGGGGGTTGCGGCGCAGCCACCGCTTCGCATGGGAGGAGACGCGGCGCCGGCTGGGCGCCGCGCTCCTCCCGGGAGCGCGGACGGCTACCGGGCGATGTGGCCCGTGAAGTAGGGGTGGCGCGGGTTGAGGTGGCCGCAGTGGAAGCACGCCATCGCCTGGGAGGGGAAGTCCTTGCCGCACTTCTCGCAGAAGAGGACCTGCACGGTCTTCTCGCCGCGGTTCTGCTTGCTGCCGCAGGCGAAACAGGTCATCGCGCGCTCCGGGATCGCGACGCCGCAGTCGGTGCAGAAGGTGATGGCGTGGAGCTTCGGGTTGCTGGTGGGCCGCCTCGCGCTCTTGTCTCTGTTGTTCGTCATGGGTTTTCTCTCTCTACCCCTAGAAACGAGCAAATCAGGTGCCGGGATTGCAAGAATCACGTAAAAACCGCTAGCATGTTGCAAAATAAGTACTTACGTACGTTCGTGAATCTCGGGGGGTGCGGGGGCGCGCGCCCGCTGGCCCCTTTGGGTGACACGGCGTAGCAGGAGCGTACGTGCTCAGTCGCAAGCTCTTCCACGCCTCCGGCATTCTCGTCGTGCTGGTCTACCGGCTCCCTCCTCTGGATCGGTGGCTCGCCGCGACGCTCCTCTGGGTGCTCGTCGTCCTTCTGGGGGCGATCGACCTGGCGCGGGCGCGATCGCCCGCGCTGCAAGCCGCCTTCCTGCGCTGGCTGAAGCTCATCCTCGACAAGAAGGACGTGCACGGCTGGAACGGCTCGACCCTCTATTTCGCGGGATGCGCCCTCGCCGTCACGCTGACCCCTCCCGCCTGCGCCTCGGCCGGGATTCTCGCGCTGGCGCTGGGGGACCCTTCGGCCGCCCTTGTCGGCTCCAACGTCGAGTCGCCGCGCTGGGGGAAGGTCTCTCTCGCCGGCAGTCTCGCCTGCTTCGTCGCGGCGACGCTCGGGTGCCGCATCTTCTTCGGCTGGCCGCTGAGCCTCGCCGGCGGAGCCGCCGCGACGGTGATCGAGGCGCTCTCGGGCTCCAAACTCGACAACCTGGCGATCCCCGTCGGGGTCTCCATGGTGCTGATGCTCCTCGGCTAGGCACGCGGGCGGCTCCGTGCCGCCCGCGCCGCCAGCGCACAACCGAGCGCGAGCGGAACGACCGCGGCGACGGAGGAGCCAAGGTCGGTCCACGTGTGGTAGCCGAGGTCGACCATGACGAGCGCGTAGCCGACGAGCGTGGACGCCGCCGCGGCAAGCCAGCGCCTGCCATGGAAAGAGAGAGCCACGACGAGCACCGTCGCGATCCCCGCGTGGGTGCTGAAGTCGAGGCCCCACCCGGCCCACCAGCCTTGCCGGCGGTCGGCCCAGGTCAGCAGGTAGACGAGGCCCGCGGCGGCGAGGCACCCCCCATAGATCTCCCACGGTGGGCGGGACGAGCGGAATCCCGCCCAGAGTAGCCCCACCGCCAGCAGAGGGATGAAGGTCTCGCAGAGGAGATGCACCGGGCGCGCATCTTACGCAGAAACCCTGCACTCGGCTGACGAGGCGAGCGTCTATTGGGGTGGATGGACGCCGCGTTCGACGCGATCTACGCCGAGTACGGGGGGGCGGTGCACGCCTATCTCGCGCGCCTCACGGGCGACGCGGCGCTGGCGGACGAACTCACGCAGGAGACCTTCCTCCGCTTCCTCCGCCACCGCGATTCGATCCACGGCGTCAACGGCACCCTCGGCGCATGGCTCTTCCGCGTGGCGACCAACCTCGCCCGCGACGGCGCCCGCAGGCGTCGGCCGGGGCCCCTGCCCCCGGACGAGGCGCCCGCGCCCGAGGGCGGCGACGGCCCCTCCGCCGCCGAGGCGCGCGAGATCGGCGAGCGCGTCCGCTTGGAGGTCGCCCGCCTGCCGTGCGACCTGCGCGAGGCCTTCCTGCTGCGCGCCCACCATGAACTGCCCTACCAGAAGGTCGCCATGGCTCTCGGCGTCTGCGAACGCACCGCCAAGGAGCGCTTCCGCCGCGCGCGAGAGATTCTCGCGCACCGCCTCTCCCCCCTTCTCCGCGAGGACCGGCCATGAACCGAACCGAACGCCTCTCCCTCATCCACGACTATCTCGACGGCCTGCTCGACGGGGAGGGCGCCCTCGAGGCGGAGTCTCTGATGTCGCGCGAGCCGCAGCTCGCCGCGGCGGCGAGGCGCGAACACGCGCTGCTGCTCGAGGCCTATCCGGTCCCCCCCGCCCCCCCCGAACTTCCCGCCCGCATCTGGGCGCGCTGGCGCGCGAGGCCCGCGCTGGCGCTGCTCCGCTACGCGGCGGCGTTCGCCGCCGGCGTGCTCGTCACGCTCGCCTTCGTCAGGCCGACCGCCGCGGCCGAGCCGGTCCCCGCCTCCGAACCCCATCCGGTCGTCTTCGAGAACCTCGTTCTTCGCTAGGAGTTCCCATGCGTACGCTTGCCCTCCTGCTCCTCGTACTCGCCTCCTCCGCGCGCGCGCAGGAGTCCCTTCTCGAACGGCTCGGCGAGGAGATGCGCCGGATCGTCGTCCGCGCGGAGGGGGCGGTCGTCGAACTCGCCGGCACGCACGTCTCCCTCGGCCTTGTCCCTACGGGTCAGCAGCCGGGCATGTACGTGCTCTCACCCGAACTGCGTGTTGGCCCGACGGAGCCGACCCACGGCCTGCGCCTGCGCTCGAAGTACCTCGCGCTGCCCGCGTCGGCCGGCGCCGCCGGCCGGACGGTGACGGTGAGCATCGCCGGCAAGCAGGAGAGTGCCACGGTGGCATTCTCCGACGCCGACCTCGGCATCGCCATCGCGACGCTGCCGGAGGGGGAGGGCCTGTCGCCGGAGGGCGACTGGGCGAGGCTGCAGCCGGGCACGCTGGCGGTCGCGTATGGCGACTCGCCGTCGCTGGCGATGATCTCGGGCTGCTCGCGCGCGGCGGCGCGCGTGGATGTGGAGGGGGCGCCGGGGGAGGCGGTGGCGCTGCTGGGGCCCGGCGGGACGCTGCTCGCGCTCCGCGTGCCGGCTCCCCGCGGCACCCGCTTCGCGGCCGCGTCGCGCGCTGTGCAGGCGGCCGCGCTCACGCGGGCGCTGCGGCAGCAGTGGGCAGAGGACCAGTTGCGACTGAGTGCCGCCGTCGCGGCGCCGCGCACCGAGTCCACGTTTCTTCCGGGGCCGCTCATCCACCGGCTGCTGGCCGATCTCGACGAGTTCGGGCGCGTGCGCAGCGCGTTCGTCGGCGTCGTCGCCGGCGACGTCAAGGGCAAGGGGGTCGTGCTCTCGCGGGTACTGGCCGGATCGCCGGCGGAGCGTGCGGGGCTGAAGCAGCGCGACATCGTCGTCTCGGTGAACGGCGAGGCGTGCGAGAGCGCGTCCGACCTCTCCCGGGTGCTTGCCTGCTCCCGCGTCGGGGAGGGCATCGAGGTGGAGTTGGGCGACGGGCGCCGCGTCTCCGTGACGACCGAGGACCGGGCGACCTCGAAGGCGGCCCCCGCCTCCGCCGAGGCGCTCGGCCTCGACTGCGTGGACCTGACCCCCGACCTGCGCCGCTGGCTCGGGCTCGACGCGGCCACGGAGGGCGTGCTCGTGCGCGGCGTCACGCCCGGCAGCCCCGCCGCCGAGGCGGGCATCCGGCGCGGGGACGTCCTCGGGCGGGGCGGCGAGAGCGCGATCCGCAGCCTCGACGAACTGAATGCCGCCGTCGGCGGCGCGAAGGGCTCGATCGCGGTGGCCGGCTGGCGCGACAACGAGGCCTTCGACGCGGAGATCCGCCTGCCCGAGTCCCGGCTGGGGGCCGGCCCGCGGTGACGGCGTCGCGGGGCGCGAAGGGACGCGCCGTTGTAGAATGCGCCCCATGCGCACACTGGCAATCGTTGCGACTCTTGCGCTTCTCGCGGCCAGTCCGGCTCGCGCGGAGTGGCAGTCCCTCCGGGGCAAGGAAGCCCCCGACTTCAAGGTGGCGAAGTGGCTCAACGCCTGCGAGGGCGACTCCGTTGCCGACCTGCGCGGGAAGCTCCTGCTCGTCGAGTTCTGGGCGACGTGGTGACCCCCCTGCGTGGGGGCGATCCCCCACCTCAACGAGCTCCGTGCGAGCTTCGCGAAAGACGGGCTGAGGATCCTCGCGATCACGAGCGAGGATGCGGAGAAGATCGAGCCCTTCGTTCCGCAGAAGGGCATCACCTATAGCGTCGGGCTGATCTCCGAGCAGACGCCCTATGGCAGCGGCGGCATCCCGCACGCCTACCTCGTCGCGCCCGACGGAACCGTCGCGTGGGAGGGCCACCCCGCGTCGCTGACGGAGGGCGAGATCGAGAAGCACCTGAAGAAGGTGAAGGACTTCTACCTGCGTCCCCTCGACGCGGCGCTGAAGTCCGCGTCGGCCGCGTTCGCGAAGGGCGATCTCGGCGCGGCGGAATCGCTCGCGAAGGACGGCCTGCGCGAGGCCGAGGCCGACGCGCACTACCTGATCGGCCGCGTCGAGAAGCACCGCGCCTACTGGAAGCGCGAGGTCGAGGAGGGCGAGAAGCTCGGAAGCTACGACCGCGTCTTCGCCGCGCTCGACCTCGTGAGCAAGCACTTCAAGGGGACGGTCGACGCGACATGGGCCGACACGCATGAAAAGGAGCTGAAGGCGGACCCCGCGGTGAAGAAGGAGATGTCGGCGAGCAAGGAGCTCGACAAGATCGCCGCGGAGAAGGCCGAGGCCGGCAACCGCGCGAAGAAGATCGCCGAGGTGGCGGACAAGCTCGAGAGGTTCCTGAAGAAGCACGAGGGGCTCAAGACCGCCGAGCGGGCGAAGCAGATGCTCGAGGGGCTGAAGGCGGCGCCCCACTAGCCATGACCGGGGGATGACGCGAACGCGGCCCACTGGGCCGATGCGACGCGCCATCCCCCTCGCGCTCCTCGCCGCACTCGTCTGCGCCGACCTCCCGCCGCCGCTGCCGGAGGAGTGCGCGGCGATGCTGCTCTCGCCCGACGCGGAGCGGCGCGCGGCGGGCCTGCGGCTCCTCGACGACGCGGCCTACGCGCGCGACGTGCTGCGCGAGGTCGCCCGGCGCGGCCACGATACGGCGCGCTGGCTCGCCGACCTCGCGGCGGAAGCGGCGACCGCCCGCGCGGACGACCTCCTCCGGGTCGAGCGCACGCGCGACGCCCTGATCGGCGGCGAGGGGGTCAACGTCGGCGTCGACCTCTACGCGGTCTCGGTGCCGCACGCGTTCGCGGAGGCGCTGCTCGGCGAGCGGCGCGGCCAACGGGTCGGCGAGGAGGGGGGGGCGTGGGGGCGCCTCTGGGAGCGCATCGCCGACGAGCCCGCGAGCGAGACGCTCGGCTGGATCGCCGTCACCGGCCGGGAGCGCTGCCCCGCCGAGGCGCGCGTGCAGCGCCGGATCTCCTACGTCTCCGAACTGCGCGTCGGCGACGGCGGCATCGTCGATCCGGCCATCGGAAGCCTCACCGTGGGCGCGACGCTCCGCTGGACCCCGGCGCTCTCGGCGGACCGCAACTTCCTGACCTTCGACTGCGACCTCGTCGTCTCCGACATCGTGCGTCCGATCGCGGTGCGCGAGGTCGCCGTCGGCGCCATGAGGGGACAGGTGCAGCAACCCGAACTCCACGCGGCCACCGCCCGCCGCACGCTCACGATCCCGAACGGCGGCTATGCGGTGCTCGGGCTGCCCGCCGAGAAGGCGACGACGCTGATCCTGCTGCAGGCGGTCGTCGGCGCGCCGCGCTGCCAGCCGCCGCCCGAGGCCGCCACGAGGCGCGCGAAATGAAGTACGCGGTGCTGGGCGCGGGCCGCCAGGGCCTCGCGATCGCCTACGACCTGATGAAGTGGGGGGGCGCGGGGGGGGTGACGCTCGTCGACGCCGAGGCACGGGTCGTGAACGGCGGTGCGCGCCGGCTGCGCGCCCTCGTGCCGGGCACTCCCGTCAGGGCCGTCGCCCGGCGACTCGAGGGCGCCGATGCCGTGGCCCTGCTGCGCGGCCACGCCGCCGCGGTCAGCGCGATGCCCTACCGCTTCAACCCGGCGCTGGCGCGCGCCGCGCTGGAAGCGAAGGTCCACTTCTGCGACCTCGGGGGCAACACCGATCTCGTGAAGGAGGCGCTCACGCTCGATCGCGCGGCGCGCCGCGCGGGGGTGTCGATCATTCCCGACTGCGGCCTCGCCCCCGGGCTCGGCAACGTGCTCGCCGCGATCGCCATCGACGAGGTCGACGGCGCGCGGCACGTGCGCATCCGCTGCGGCGGACTGCCGACGGTCCCGAGGGGGCCGCTGGGCTACAGCCTGCTCTTCAGCATCGAGGGGCTGACGAACGAATACACGGGAGAGGCGGTCATCCTGCGCGACGGCAGGCTCAGGCGCATGGAGGCATTCACCGAGGTCGAGCCCTACGACGGGCCGAAGCGCTTGGGACCGCTCGAGGCCTTCTTCACGAGCGGCGGCACGAGCACCGCGCCGTGGCGCCACCGCGGCAGGCTCGAGACCTACGAGTACAAGACGGTCCGCTACCGCGGCCACTTCGAGAAGGTGCGGGCGATGATCGATCTCGGGCTGCTCTCCCTTGATCCGGTCGACGGCCTCGTGCCGCGCGAGGCGTTCCACACGATCGTCGGCCCGCGCCTCCTCGAGGCCGACGTGAAGGACCTCGCGATCCTGCGCGTCGAGGCCACCGACCGGCGAGGCCGCGGCGTGCGCTACGAGATGCTGCAATTCCACGACCCGGCGACGGGCTTTACCGCGATGGAGCAGACGACCGGCTATCCCACCGCGGTCGTCGCGGCGGCGATGGCCCGAGGGGAGTTGCGCGCGGGCGCCTACACGCCGGACGCGGCGGGCTTCGGCCAAGACCACCTGAAGGAGTTGCGCCGTCGCGGGCTCAGGATCCGCCGGGCTTCGCCAGGTGGGCGGTGATCCGGCCGAGCACGTCGAAGATGTGGTCCTTCATGCCGTAGTGGTTGCCGTCGTACCAGATGATTTCAGGCCGGCCGAGCGCCTCCCAGTAGCGCACGACCGAGTCGCGGGGCACGACCTCGTCCTCGCGGCAGTTCAGCATCAGGACCGACTCCCGCGCGATGCCCTTGGCCTGCGAGAGGGGCTCGACGGGGTCCAGGAGTGCCGCGACCCTCTCCCTCGTCCAGCCCCGGGCCTCGAGGAGCGCCGCCGCGGCGCGCGTCTCCCTCCCGCCGCTGTAGATCGCGTCCGCGATGGAGCCTCCGCCGAGCACGAAGCAGCACCGGTGGAACGACCCGTCCGCGCCGGCCGCGACCTGCGCGACAAACGAGCCCAGGCTCACGCCGACGATGCCGACCCGGTCCCTGTCGAGTTCGCGCCGCGAGCGCAGCCATGCGGCACCCCGCCGCACGTCGCGCACCGCCTGCGTCAGCGCCGCGACCGCGTCGGGCAGGTCGATCGCGGCGAAGTCCATCTGCGCGGGCCGCCTCTCGCCGTAGTAGGGCAGCTTCAGGTAGAGGGCCGCGACGCCCTTCGCCGCGAGCGCGGTCGCGAGCAGGCGCGCGACGTGGGCGCGGCCGTCGAGGATGTCGAGCACGATCGCGGAGGCGTGGGGACCCTCGCCGCCGGGGCGGTAGTACTCGGCGTGGACGGTGAGATTCTCGGGATGCTCGCTCGGCCCCGGGGAGGGGAAGGTCAGCCGATGGATCGTCGTGGGTCCGAGGGAGCGCAGGGGCTCGAGGCGCCATGCGAAGGCCGAAGGCGCGTGGCCGAGCGGCCCCTCGATGGCCCGCTCCCCGTCGACGAGCCCCGTCTCGGCACCCGCCTCCGGCGGCGAGCGCTTCGCCCCGTACCGGAGGGCTGCCGCGGGGGGGCCGGCCCCGCGGACGAGGGAGCGCAGGTCGTAGCGGAAGAAGGGCTGGTTCTGCGCCCCGGGCAGAGGGTCCGTGGCGGGATCGGTGGCCTGCGAGATCCAGAGCGTCGCGTCACCCGGACAGAGGACGGCCTGGTGCAGGCAGGCGTGGGTGGGCGGATAGCCGCGAAGCAGCGCGATCATCGTTTCGGCGTCGATCTCCCCTCGACGCTCGCGCAGGAAGTCCCCCTGCTGCGCATAGGCGGTCCAGCTCGACGCGGCGCTCCGGCGCGGGTCGTAGGGATCGCGCTGCGTGCTCGCGAGACCGGGATCGACGAAGTGGTTGGAACGCCGCACGATGCCGGCGATCGCCGCGTGGGGCTCGACGTTCTCGGCGGGATCGCCGGGGCCGAAGAACGCGATGCGCGAGCGGTTGCATTCGACGGCGACCGCGGTCGAGGCGTCGGCGAAGAGGAAGTTGTAGCCGCAGGTGCGGGGTCCCCCGCGCCAGCACTCCTTCGCCTCCCCGACGTCGCGCGCGCTCCGCAGCGTCTCCCGCAGGCGGAACACCATCGGGAAGCCGTCGAAGCTCTCGTCGCTCGAGCGCGAGCCCATCTCGCCGACGCTCAGCCCGGCGAGGTTCATCCCGGTGACGCAGCCGAGAAACCCCGCCCAGGTCACGACCGCGTGGGCGATCCCGTCGTCGGGGACCGCGACGAGCAGCAGGCTGTTCGTCTGGGGGCGAACGCGGTCGCCGATGTCGAGGGCGTAGTCGAGCGACCTCGTGTGGTAGGTCTTCTCGTCCCTCGTCACGGAGGGGAGCGCGGCGGCGCCGGTGCAGTGGTAGCGGCTCGGGATCGCGTGGACGAGGCGCAGGTCGTCGAGCGGGACTCCCGAGCCTTCGGCGAGCGCGGCCAACTCCTCGTGGTAGCGCGGCGGGATGTGCGGCGCGAGACTCGTCCAGATCGCCGAGAGCTCCCCGCGGCTGCGCCCCATGCGCCCGATCGCCCACTCGTCGAGGAAGGCGCGCACCGACTGCCGCACCTCCTCCCGCAGCAGCCGCCCGTGCGCGAGCCCCATCTCCCGCGCGCTGCCGCGCACGACCAGCACGCGCTGGATCGTCTCGCCGCAGGCGTATCGATAGAGGACCCCCCCGCCCTCCGCGGCGATCCTCTCGGCCGGCACCGCCTCCTGCGCCGCGACGGGCGCCGACAGGAGCGCGAGAAGGACCGGGAGCGCGGCGCGCCGGCGGCGCCGCGCGGGGAGGGATGTCCGAGGGCTCATCGTTGGCGCCACCACGATAGCCGGGCACGGCTACGGGGCGGGCCCAGGCGCCTTCCAGCGGTCGGGGTTGAGGATCCCGTGCGGGTCCACCGCGCGCTTCAGGCGCGACATCAGTTCGCGGAATCCAGGGTCCATGCGCGCGAAGACCTCCTCGTAGAGGATCGCCGGGCACTTGTAGGGGACAAACCCGAGGTCGAGCAGCATCCGGCCCAGCGCGACGTTCAGCCCCCGGACCCCCTCGGTCTCGGCCGCGTCGCGGCGGTCGAAGCGCTCGATGAAGCGCAGCACCGCGTAGTGGCCGCCCTTCATCGGCCGCATCACGACCAGCGGAGGGCGCCCGTGCGCCTCCAGCAGCGCGATGCCCCGGCGCGCCCCCTCCTCGAGCCGCTCCAGCGGCCCGTAGGTGCCCACCCACGAGAGCCCCTGCCCCTCGTGGTCGAGCAGGAACGAGAAGCGCGCCGGCAGTTCCGCGAACGGGGCGAGGCCGGGCGCGAGCGCGACGAGGTCCGCGACCGAGATCGGCTCCGCCGGCGCGAGCGAACGCAGCACCTTGCGCTTGTGTTGCAACTCGCGCCGGTCGTTCGCGCCGTAGTCGGCCATCACGTAGAGTTCGGGCTCGCCCGGGTCGCGCGGGCCGAGCCGGTCGAGCCCGAGCGCCCACTTGGCCGCGGGCCAGCCCAGCCCGGCGAGGTCGTCGAAGAGGCCGGTGCGCGCGCCGGCGCGCATCAGGCGGATGCCGCTCTCGACGTCGGGGCAGGCGATGACCTCGCGGGATCGGTGGGGGCGCAGGGGGAGGAGCATCAGCCCGAGTCGCACGACGACGCCGCTCGACCCGAACCAGTTGAGGAACATCCCCGTCAGGTCGGGCAGCGGCCCGCGGGAGAGGGGGCGGCCACTCACGGCGGCGCTGCCGGTGACGACGCGCGTGCCGTCGGCGAGGTAGGCGACGACGCCGTGGACCCAGTCCCCGAAGCTCCCGTGGGAGAGCGCCTGCGTCGACAGGCCGTCCATCAGCGCGCAGGCGAGCACGCTCGTCTCCGGCGGCGCGAGCGGGTAGCCGAGCGCGAGACCGTGGCCCGCGGCGGCGGCCTTCAGCTGCTGCCAGCTCACGCCGGGCTCGATCCACGCGACCATGTTGTGAGGATCGATCTCGATCGCGTCGAGCCTGCGCAGGTCGAGCACGATCCCCCCCTCGGCGGGGATCGCGAGGCCGCCGATGTTTAGGCCGGTGACCTTCGGCGTCACCGGGATGCGGGCCTCGTTCGCGAGCCTCAGCAGTTCGCCGACCTGCTCAGGCCGGGTCGCCTCGACGACGAACGCGGGCGTCGTCGGCCGGTTCTCCGTCCGGTCCCCCCCGTGCCCCCCCACATCCGCCTGGAGCGGGCCGAAGATCCTCTCGAGCCGCTCCCTCATGGGCGCAGGCACCGGAGCGCCCGCAGCGCGAAGAGGCGGCTGCCGCGCACCCTCACGCGCAGCAGCGCGACGAGGCTGCGCCCGGCGATCGCGCGCACCAGTCGCGGCAGGCTCGCGCTCACCGTGGTGGCGCCCGCGGTCGGCGCGCGCGTGACCGTCGCGCCGTCGCTCTCGAAGCGCACCGTCGCGCGCATGCCGCCCGCGTCGACCGTGAGTGCGCCGCGCGGGAAGGGCGCGCTGCCGCGCCGCAGCGCCGCCGCGAGGAAGAGGCCGAGGACGTTCATCGTCGGCGGGTCGTCGATGCGCACCGGCGTCACGCGGATAGGATACGCGGCGCATGGAGGGATGGCCCGTCCCGCGCGTGGATCTCGGCGTGAGGCCGACGCCGGTGGAGGAGTTCCTCATCGGCGGGCTGCCGGTGCTCGTCAAGCGCGACGACCTCTGCGGCGGCAACAAGGCGCGGGCGCTCGAGTTCCTGCTCGCCGGCTCGCCGCGCCGCGTGCTCACCTACTCGAGCCTGAGCGCGAACCACGCGCACGCGACGGCGGTCCACGCGGCGCGCGTCGGGGCGGCGTGCGATCTCGTCATCGTGCGCAGGGGGAGGAGGTCGGCGCGGCTCGCCTCGCTGCCGGGGATCGCCGACCGCGTGGTCGAGGTGGGGGGGAGCGGGGGGGCGCTGCTCGCGACCGCGAGGCTCTGGCGGCGGGGCACGCGCATCATCCCGCCTGGGGGCGCGAGCGCCCGCGGCGCGCTCGGCTACGCGGCGATGGTGCAGGAGCTCGCCGCGATCCCGGAGCGGATCTACGTGCCGCTCGGCACCGGCACGACGACCAGCGGCCTCCTCGCGGGCCTGATGCTGCGCGGCGCCCGCTGCGAAGTCGTCGCCGTGCGCGTCGCCGACCGGATCGGCGGCTGGTTCCTCTGGCGGCGCGCGCACGCCGCGCTGCGGCTGATCGGGCGCGATCGTCCGCGCGGCAACGTCAGGCTTCGCGTGGTCGCCGCCGAGGGCGCCTACGGGGAGCCCAGCGCGGGCTCCGGCGCGGCGATGGCCGCCGCCGCGGACGCGGGGCTCGCCGTCGACGCCACCTACGTGGCGAAGTGCCTCGCGCTGCTGCTCGCGGAGCGTCCCCGCGGGTGCCTCCTGCTCCAGACCTGCGATCGCGCCGGAGCCGCGGCGCCCGGGGAAAACAGAGCGGGCGGCGCATGGTGTGCGCCGCCCGCGGAAGTGTGAGAGGTCGTGGTCCTACGGTGCCGTCACCGTCGCCACGTTGGAGAGCGGGCTCATGTGCCCCTGCGCGTTGAACATGATGACGGCCACGTAGATCGTCTTGCCCGAGGGCGCGCCGCCGAACTGCAGCGACTGGGTCGCACCGGGCGTGCAGACGAGCGTGTTCGGGACCGCCTTGCAGCCCCACGGATTCCGTTTCGCCGCGTCCTTGGTGTAGGTCGCGGAGATCGGGAGCGTGGAGTAGACGACATGCACGCGCGTCGCGGTGGCGGGGGTCGTGAAGCTGATCTCCACCTTGCCGCTCGCCGTGCGGGCCGAGAGGTTGGACACCTTCGCAGGGCCGTCCGCCACGGGCGGATACTTCCGGACCCACTGCGTCACCCGACCGCACGCACCGCCCGTCCAGTTCCTCAGGTCGGCGATGTCGTGGTAGGGCGGACTGCCGCCGTTCAGGCCCGTGTCGATGTAGCCGTTCACCGTGGCCAGGTACTGGGGGGCGCCGAACTTCCACGCCACCCAGGCGTGGGGATCGCCCGTGACCAGCGCCGAGCCGGCGCTGGAGTAGGGGTAGCCCGTGGCGTTCCGGTTGGTGACGTGGTAGCCGAAGGTGGCATGGCCGTCGTTCCAGGCCATGGCCCCCCACACGAGGTGGAAGGTCCGGTCCTGGATCTCGCGGTCGCCGTTCTCCGCCTCCTCGTAGAGTTGGCTCAGCGCCTTGGTCAGGTAGCCGTGCTCGAAGACCGAGCCCTTGTTGTCCCAGTCTCCGCCGCTCATGAACATGCCCCACTCGGGGTCGAAGCGCGACTCGAAGCTGTCGAGCCGCATGCGGGCCCACTCGATGATCGACTTGTTGCCCGTGACGCGGAAGGCCTGCATCGCATGCGCGAACGCGTGGGCCTCCCCGCGGACGGACTCCCAGCCCTGCTTGGAGAGCACGCTCCAGTTCGACAGGCCGGGGTTGGAGCGTTCCGTCTTGCGGAACTCGCCGATGAACTCGTACCAGTCGCGGATCCAAGGATTCGCGGAGAGGTTGTAGAACTCCTCGACGTGGTAGAACCAGCCGTGCTGGTTGTCCCGCGGCGACCAGCCGCCGTGGCCGGTGCCGGGGAGGTAGTCGACGACGTTGGGCAGGTCGGGTTCGCTGCCCGTGACGTGCGCGCGCCACGAACGCGAGCCGTAGGGATCCTGCGACGGCTGGAGGAGCGCGTAGTCGTCGGGATACTTGTACTCCGCGATCCACTGGGGACGGCAGTTGAGCTCGCCGATCGCGGCGCCTTCGCCGGTCAGCCACTCGTCGACCCGCTCGGTCGCGATGATCCGGCTCGAGCTGTAGAAGATGCCGCCCGCGCCGCCGGGACGCTTGCGCGCCACGTCGCCGAGGAAGTTCATCCAGCCGAAGTTGTAGCGGGTGTTCCCCGGCGTGACGGACTCCTGCCGGTAGTAGGAAGGCGTGAAGAGGATCCGACGGGTGTCGGTACCGCCCACCGGCTCGGTGATCGGCACGATCCCGCCCAGGTCGAGGGTGACCTTCGTGCGTGCGTACTCCGCGATCGGCACGAAGGGGATCGGGTGGTACTGGAAGGTCTTCGCGAGACGGTCCAGTTCGGTCGAGGCGACGTTCGCCCCGTGGAAGTAGATGAGCGACTCCTTGTAGACCTGCTGCATGTCCTCGAGCCAGTAGAGTCCCGACTCGGTCATCGCGCCGTTGTGGTACTGCGCGCTGTACTTCGGCCAGAGGCCGACGGTCACCGTGTTGTCCGGCGAGACCTCCAGCGCGTTCGGCCACATCTCCGCCATGTGGCGGACCGTGACGAAGACGCCGCGCTGGGAGTCGGACAGGTCGCCCCACGCGCAGGACGCCTCGGCGGCGACGTTGGTCCCGGTGAGGAGGGCGGAGCCTCCTCCCGAGGGATTCACCGTCGTCGCGGTCAGCGAGTTCTGGAGCAGGTAGCGGCCGCTGCTGACGCCGCCCGACCAGACGTTGCCCGCGCCCGCCGCGAAGCGGGCGGTGGGGCTCGTCAGCGAAGGCCGGAGCGTCAGCGACACGTCGTCGAAGTAGAGAGGGGCGCTGTAGCGGGCGTTCTTCGCCGAGTTCTGGAGCTGGTAGTCCACCTTGACGAAGGACTTGCCGGCGTAGGCGTAGATGCGTGCGGCGAAGCCGTGGCGGTGGTCGCTCGCGCTGAAGAACTTGCTCAGCGAGCTCACGCGGATGACGCTCCGCATCGGTCCGCTCTCCTCGATCACGACCCGCAGGTCGGTCCGGTCGCTGGCGCGCTGCTTGTTGCCGTGGCGATCGGTGAGCGTGGCGCCGACATCGCCGTTCGGCGCGACGATGCGCTCGGAGGCGGCGTAGCTGCCGTCGCCGTTCGTATCGAGCCAGACCTCATCGAAGAGGTTGAAGCCGCTCTTCTTGATCGTGAACCTGAGGGCCCCCGTGTCCACCGTGACGACGCCCGAACCGTCGGTCACGCGGACCGCCTTCTGCGGCGCGGGCCCGGCGCCCTTCGTCTGGAAGGCGTAGTAGGCCTTGCTGGCGGCGCCGACGGAAGCCTGGAAGTGGGCGACGACGTGCCGGATGCTGTTGTCGCGCACCGGCCAGCGGTTGAGGACCTCGAACTGGGCCGCCACCGGGTTCCCCTGGCCGTCCACGATGCGGAACCGGGACGTGTCCTGGTAGATCCCGTAGCTGACGGGGATGATCGCGGTGACCGGATAGTCGATCGCGCCGATGCCCGAGGCATCCTTCACCGTCAGCGTGACGCCCTCCTGCGGCTCCCCCGGATCGACGGGCGGCACGGGCGGAACGGGTGCCGGCGGGACCGGGGCGGGAGCGGGCGGCTCCTCGGCCGGGGGCTCCTCGGCGGGAGGCGGCTCGGGCGGGGGCACGCTCGTGCCTCCATCCACCTCGGTGACTCCGACGCTCAGGAAGAAGCGGCCGTCCACCTCGATCCTCAGCGTCGTCGTGTCGTGGGTCGTGTTCGTGTCCGTGCTCGAGAGCACGCGGACGAACTTCACGGTGTCCCAGTCCGAGACGCCGAACGGAAGGCTCGCACCCTCCGTGATCGCGAAGGGACCGGTCGATCCGGTCAGTTTCGCCGTCACCGCGACGGCACGACCGGGATTCTCCGAGAGCCGCAGGCCCAGCACGGCCGTGCCTCCCTCGGCTACCGAGAGCGACGCCGCATCGACCACGAGCCCGACCGAGGAGGCCGACCCGGACGGGGTCGTCTCCGCGAACGGGACGCAGCCGCAGAGCACGGCGGCCCCCAGGATGAGCCGGGCCAGCGCCCGGCGCGTCATCGAATACATGGACTCCTACCTCCGGCGAACGGCGCCCGGGGAGTCTCCACCCCGCACGCGCCCGCGTACGTGAACTCTTCGGTAGCTGGCTGCCCCGCCCCTTCGCACTGAAGGGGAACGGGCCCTAATAGCTTTGCGTCCTCCGGGTTCCCCCGGGGTTGCCTTTATCGGAGCCTTCGCACTGCGTCGCCGAGGCGATGCCGATGCACGGGTCTCCGCGGGAAGCATAGCCCCCTCCTCTAGGCGGTCAAGGCGCATGAAATTGGGAGGGGCCGCGACGGCCCTTCGCGGGTCGATGCCGGAGCGGCGGGCCGCGCCCCTCGACGTCGGGTCGCGGCCCCCCGGAAGCCTGCGGCCCGACCCCCGGCATTTGTAGGAGTGGGGAATTCCGGTCAGAATGGCGATGGTCCCCCCGCACGGGCCCGAGCCCCGTGCCCCGGGCGAAGGAGCGAAGAGCTGGCCACCACCGTGTTCGAGCCCGACAGCACCCGGCGCGACCCTCCGGGTGGCGGTGTCCCGTTGCATCCGGGAAGAGGCTGGGCGCGGGTCGCCCGCGCTCCCGCCTCCGGGGCGACCCGCGTTCGGCCGACGGGAGCCTGAGCCGTGGGTGCCTTTCTCGTCGAGCAGCCGTCGCCGGGACGCCCGGCTCCCGAGGGATTCGAGCGCGCGCGCCGGCACATCACGGAGGAGAAAGGTCTCCGGGTGGCCGCCGAGGGGCCGGGGTTCGTCATGTTCGCACGCCTCAACGGCTCCGGTGCCGCTCCGGCCCTCTCGAAGGGCGGCTGGCTCCTCTCCGCGGGGAGCTGGCACCACCCCGACTGCGGCCTCGACGACAACGCCGCCCTGCTGCGCCTCATCGAAACGAGGGGGCCCGAGGAGCTCGACCGCCTCGACGGCACCTATGCGCTCGTCTACGCCGACACGGCGAGCGGCGAACTGATCGTGGCGCCCGACCACTTCGGTCGCCTGCACGTCTATGCCGCCGAGGCGGAGGACGGCCTCCTTCTCGGGACCTCTCCCGTCGCGCTCGCCCGCGCCCGGCGCGCGCCCCCCGACCCCCTCTCGTTCTGGGAGTTCCTCGGCTCGGGCACCCTCTTCGGGGACCGGACCCCCTTCGTGGGCGTGAGGCGCCTCGGGGGCGCAAGGCGCTACCGGTTCCGCGGCGGTCGCTGTGTGGCGATCGACGAGGACGCCGCGCGCCTCGTCCCGCCCTCCTGCGCCGGGGAGCGCGCGGCCAGCGCGGAGCAGCTCGTCTCGGCGCTCCGATCCTGCCTCGACGCCTTCGCGCCCGCGTCGGCCCGACTGCTGCCGGACCTCACGGGCGGGCTCGACTCCCGCCTCGTCGTCGGCCTGCTCCACGGACTCGGCCGCAGCTTCGATGTGACCGTGACCGGCGACGCCGGCCACGCCGACGTGCGCATCGCGGCGGAACTCGCGCGTCGCCTCGGGCTGAAGCTCGTGCACGAGCCGCGCGAGCGCGGCCTCGAGGCGCAGGCCGACTTCGGGCGCGTGCTCGCCGCGGCCGCCCGGGTGGACGGCGAGTACGACGCCATCGAATACGCCGCCATCGCCGCGATCCACGAGCCGCATGCGGCGGAGTACGGCATGAGCGTGAACGGCTCCGGCGGCGAGGTCTTCCGGAACTACTGGTGGACGTCGCAGCACCTCGGCAAGACGGGGGGCGATGTCGCGGGCGCGCTGTTGCGACGGTTCACCCACGCGCTGCTCGTGCCCCCCTTCCTCCCGGCGGCGCCCGATCCCGCGGCACACTACCGCGCGATGCTCGAGGCGGCCCTCGCGCCGCGACGCGGCGAGCCGCTGCCGGTGCTCTTCGACCACGCCTACCTGCACCTGCGCATGCAGTGCTGGCAAGGGGCGATCGGCAGCGCGACGAACGAGATCTGGGGCAACAGCTCGCCGCTGCTGCTCCGGCGGCCCCTCGAAGTGCTCTACCGGATCCCGTCGGCCGAGCGGCTCCACGGCAACCTGCTGCGGAAGATCCTCGGCGGCCTTGCGGCGCCGCTGCGGCAGGTCCCCCTCGCGAGCGGCTTTCCCCCGCTCCCGCTGCGCGCGAGGCATCTGCCGCGCCTGCTTCCCGGCGCGTTGCGCTGGCCCGCCTCGGTGGTGCGGCGGGCGAAGGCGAAGTGGTGGAGGCGCGAGCGCGATCCGCACGAGGGCGCCCTGCTCGCGCGATGGAGGGCAGGGGGTGCGGGGGACTGGCTCGCGCCGGCGTCGATGGCGTCGCTGCCGCTGCTCGACCGTGCCCGCTACGAGGCCTTCCTCGACGCCCTGCGGAGCGGGCCGGGCGTGCCGCTCCCCCTGCTCGGGCGCCTGATCTCCTTCGAGTATGCCGCGCGCGCCGCGATTCAAGATTGACCTTGCAACCGGACGAAACATGACGCAGGAGGCGCGATGAGCGGCATCGGAGGGTGGGTCGGCGGCGTCGCCGGCGAGTCGGAGGGTGCCGCGCGCATCGAGCGGGCCGCGAGGGCGTTCGGCGGGGCGGCGGTCCGCACGAAGCTCGGCCCGGCCGCGGGTCTCGCCGCCGCCGCCCTGCACGGCAACGCGACTCTCCACGAAGGCGACGACCTCCTCGTCGCGGTCGTCGGTCGCCCCTCGTTCGCGGACGCCGCCCTCGCCCAGCGCGCGGAACGGGAGGGTGGCGCCGCGGCGTTCGCCCAGGGTTTCGTCGACCGCGGCCCGGGCCTGCTCGCCGGCGTCACGGGTCTCTTCGCCGCCGCGATCCTCCGGACCGACGGCTCCGAGGCGCTCCTCGCGATCGACCGCTGCGGCTGCTTCCCCCTCTACTTCGAACGCGAGGAGGGCTGCCTGCTGTTCGGTTCCTCCCCCCTCTGCCTTCCCGGCGGGGGCGGCGTCGATCCGCAGGCGATCTACGACTACGTCTTCTTCCATCAGGTTCCCGCGCCCCGTTCGGTGCTGCGCGGGCAGTCGCGCCTGCTGCCCGGCGAATACCTCCACGTCCGGGACGGCCGCACGGAGCGCGCCCTCTTCGGGCGGACCGTCTACCGGGGGCGCCGCGCCCCCCTCGAGGAACTCAAGCGCGAGTTCCGCGGGCTGCTGCGCGGGGCCGTGGAGCGCTCGGCCGGCAGCGCCGCGGCCGGCGCCTTCCTGAGCGGCGGCACGGACAGCTCGACCGTCGCCGGGATCCTGACGCAGGTGCTCGGACGGCCCGCGAAGACCTACTCGATCGGGTTCGCCGCGGAGGGCTACGACGAGATGGAGTTCGCGCGGACGGCGGCGCGCCACTTCGGGACCGACCACCACGAGTACTACGTCACCCCCGACGACGTGCTCGCCGCGATCCCGCGCATCGCCGCGGCCCACGGGAACCCCTTCGCGAACGAGTCGGCGGTGCCGACCTACTTCTGCGCGCGCCTCGCGGCCGACGACGGCGTCCACAGGATGCTGGCCGGCGACGGCGGCGACGAGATCTTCGGCGGCAACGAGCGCTACGCGAGCCAGAGGGTGTTCGACGTGTACGGGCGCGTGCCGCGCCTCTTCCGCGCGCTCCTCGAGCCGCTGTTGCGCCGCTTCCCGTTCGGCGAACGGCTCGCGCTCGTGCGCAAGGCGCGCAGCTACATCCGGCAGGCGAACACGCGCCTGCCCGACCGGCTCTACAACTACACGCTGCTCCGCATGCTCGGCGCAGAGCGGGTCTTCGAGCCCTCGTTCCTCGCCTCGGTGGACCGCGAGGAGCCGATCCGCCTCGCGCGCGAGGTCTACGACGGCGCGGACGCCGACTCGAGCCTGAACCGGCTGCTCGCGCTCGATCTGAAGTTCACGCTCGCGGACAACGACCTCGTGAAGGTCAACGGCTCCTGCGGGCTCGCGGGCGTGGAGGTCGCCTACCCCTTCCTCGACGACGCGATGGTCGCCTTCGCGGCGCGGCTGCCCTCCGACCTGAAGGTGAAGGGCTACCAGCTCCGCTGGTTCTTCAAGTGGGCGCTCGCGGACTTCCTGCCGGAGAAGATCCTCCGGAAGCAGAAGCACGGCTTCGGGCTGCCGTTCGGCGTCTGGCTGCGGACCCACGAGCCGCTGCAGGCCCTCGCTTCGGACTGCCTCGCCGGGCTGCGCGGGCGCGGAATCGTGCGTCCCGCCTTCCTCGACGAGATTCTCGAGCTGCACCGGACGGGCCACGCGGGATACTACGGCGTCATGATCTGGACGCTGATGATGCTCGAGCTCTGGTTCCGCACGCACGGGGAGCGGGCGGCGGCGCGTCAAGCGCGGGACGGGGCCAGCCGATGAGGGCTCGTTAGCGGCGCGCCGCGGGCGCGGAGGAAGGAACCATGTGCGGCATTGCCGGGCTCTACCAGCGGGACGGGCGCCCCGTCGATCCCGAGGTTCTCGTGCGGATGACGCGCGCGGTCGTCCACCGCGGCCCCGACGAGGAGGGCTACTTCCTCAACCGGCCCGACGCGCGCGCCGCCTGCCCCGACGTGCCGGTCCACGGGCTTTCGGCCCTGCCGGGGCAGGGTCACGTCGGCTTCGGCCACCGGCGCCTCTCCATCATCGACCTCGCGACGGGCCAGCAGCCCCTCTCCAACGAGGATGGCACCGTCTGGATCACCTTCAACGGGGAGATCTACAACTTCGAGGCGCTCAAGGCGGAGCTGGAGCGCCTCGGCCACCGCTTCCGCACGAACTCGGACACGGAGATGATCGTGCACGCGTGGGAGGAGTGGGGCGAGGAGAGCGTGCGCCGCATGCGCGGCATGTTCGCCTACGCGATCTGGGACGAGCGCAAGCGCGTGCTCTTCCTCGCCCGCGACCGCCTCGGCAAGAAGCCCCTCTACTACGCCGCGCACCAGGGGCGCTTCGCGTTCGGCTCCGAGATGAAGTCGATCCTCGAGGTGCCGGGCATCCCGCGGGAGATCGACCCGACCGCGGTGAGCGACTACCTGTCGCTGCTCTACGTGCCGTCGCCGCGCGCGATCTTCCGCGACGTGCGGAAGCTCCCGGCGGCGCACTACGCGGTGGTCACCGAGCGCGACATCCGCACGAGCTGCTACTGGGATCTCCCCTTCGTCCCGCGCCGCGAGGAGTCCGCGGAGGCGCTCGGCGAGGAGATCGTCGAGAAGCTGCGCGAGTCCGTGAAGATCCGCATGATGAGCGAGGTGCCCCTCGGCGCCTTCCTGAGCGGCGGGGTCGACTCCTCCGCCGTCGTCGGCCTCATGGCCGGCCTCTCCTCCGGGCCCGTGAAGACGTCGTCCATCTCGTTCTCCGTGGCCGCCTACGACGAGTCGGAGTACGCGCGCCTCATCGCGAAGCGCTTCGCCACCGACCACCACGAGTACGCGGTCACGCCCGAGGCGATCCCGATCGTCGAGAAGCTCGCGTGGCACTACGACGAGCCGTTCGCGGACGCCTCCGCGGTCCCGACCTACTACGTCTCGAAGACCGCGCGGGAGAAGGTGACCGTCGCGCTCTCGGGCGACGGCGGGGACGAGAACTTCGCCGGCTACCGCCGCTACTGGTTCGACATGCGCGAGAACCTCGTCCGCGGCTGGTTCCCCCGCTGGCTGCGCCGTCCGCTCTTCGGCGCCGTCGGCAAGCTCTACCCGAAGGCCGACTGGCTGCCGCAGGTCTTCCGCGGCAAGGCCTTCCTCGGAAACCTCGCGCGCGATCCGGTGGATGCCTACTTCCACTCCGTCTCCGCGTTCAAGGAGGAGCAGAAGGCCGAACTGCTGCAGCCCGGGGTGCGCGCCGCCCTCGGCGACCACCGGAGCATCGACCTCTTCCGCCACCACTACGCGGCCGCGCAGGCCGAGGACCACCTCTCGCGCCTGCTCTATCTCGACATCAAGACCTACCTCTGCGAGGACATCCTCGTGAAGGTCGACCGCGCGAGCATGGCGGTCTCGCTCGAGGTGCGCTGCCCGGTGCTTGACCACGAATTCATGGAACTCGCCGCGCGCGTGCCCTCGTCGATGAAGATCCGGGGCCGCGAGAAGAAGTGGATCCTCAAGAAGGCGCTGGAGCCGCACCTGCCGCGGGAGGTGCTCTACCGGCCGAAGATGGGGTTCGGTGTCCCGCTGCCCGAGTGGCTGCGCGGCGAGATGCGTGAGTACGCGCGCGACCTGCTGCTGGAGAGCGAGGGGACGCGCCACTTCTTCCGGCGGGAGGAGGTCGAGAAGCTCTGGAACCAGCACCAGTCGGGCCTGCGCAACCGCTCGACGGAGCTCTGGATCCTGATGATGTTCAACCTCTGGCACCGCCGGTTCGCGGAGACAGCGAGCGCGGCGCCTTCGCCGCCGCGGGCGACCGCACCCCCTCGAACAGGGCGGTGATCTCGCGCGCCACGTCGCCCCAGGAGCGCGGCGCCGCGGGCCGAACCTCCGCGGCCGCCGACCGTTCGAGGAGCGCCCGGATCCCGCGCGCGATCGCCGCGGGCTCCCGCGCGACGAGCACTCCCTGACGGTCGGCGTCGATCACCTCGCGCATCTCGGGGATGTCGCTCGCGAGGCAGGGGGTGCCGCATGCGAGCGACTCGAGCACGGCGTTCGGGCAGCCGGCATGCGAACCGGGATGGAGCGACGCGTCGGCGGCGGCGAACCAGAGCGGGATCTGCGCATGCGGCGCGGGGCCCGGCAGGTGGATGCGTCCCGCAAGTCCCCGCCGCGCCACCTCGCGGCGCATCGCGTCGAGCCCCCGGCCGCCCCCGATCAGGTACGCCGTCACGTCCGGGGGCGCGTCCGGACTCTGGAACGCCTCCACGATCAGGTCCTGCCCGTGCGCGGGTGCCACGTGTCCCACGCACACGACGATGCGCCCGCGGACCGGGAGGCCCAGGGCGCCCCGCGCCTCGGCGCGGTTGCGGGGGCGGAACACGTCGGGGTCTACGCCGTTCGGGATCACCGCGATCTCGCCCTCATACAGGGCCTGACGGCGCATCGTCTCCGCGAGGTCGCGCGAGACGGCGATGACGGCAGACGCGCCGAGCAGCGCGCCACGAATGCGGCGCGCGAGGAACGGGATCCGCCCGAGGACCTTGACGTCGCTGCCGCGCGCGGAGCAGACGTAGGGGAGCCCCAGGCGTGTCGCCAGGCGCGCCACGCCGCAGGCATCCGGAAAGAGGTAGTGCACGTCGAGCAGGTCGGGGTGGAAGTCGGCTACCGCCTCGCGGACCGCCCGCCGGATGCCGTGGGCGTAGAGCCGATCCTGCGCGTAGACGCCGATCTTCGGGACCATGAAGTAGCGCGGGTGGCGGACGGGGATCCCTTCGAGGATCTCGTCGCGCGGCGTGGACCTCAGCCTGGCGTAGCGGGCGGGGACCGGGCCCGGGGGCACCCACGGCACGGGCGCGAGGACGCGGATCTCATGGCCCGCGTCCCGCAGCGCCTTCGTCCTCTGGAGGACGAAGACCCCGTGAGCCGGCGAACTCCGGCTCGGGAACAGGCCGGAGATCGTCAGGATGCGCACGGGGAACGGGAGGCCCTCGCGTCAGGCGCGAGGCAGGGCGACCGGGCGCTCTCCGGCAGCCGACCGGGACGGCTCCTCGCCGGCCGGTTCGCCCTCCGGGGCGAGGTGCTGGACCGGCGTCGCGAGGAACGCACCGATGAGGCCGATGATCGCCCACATGTACTCGCTCAGGAACTGGCTCGTGAACGAGCCCGTCGCGAGGAATCCGAAGAGGGCGCAGTTCAGCGTCGTGGCGAGGGCCTCGGTCTGCCGGTCCCCCGCGCGCCTCGCCAGCGCGGCGCTGGCCCGGAGCCGGAAGAGCAGGCGTCCCACGAGCAGCAGGAAGAAGACCAGCATCGGCAGGCCGTACTCCGAGGAGCACTTCAGCCAGATGCTGTGCGGCTCGGCATTGAAGACCGAGTAGCGGCTCGAGACGATGGGGAAGTTGCTCGGACCGACCCCGGTCACGGGGTAGTCCAGCGTCACGTCCACCGCCGTCTTCATGTGGACGAGGCGATTGGCCGCCGACGACTCGGTCTGATCCTCGCCCACCTCGATCGTGGACATGCGCTCCCAGACGAAGCCCGGCATGACGGCGACGAGGAGCCCGGCGACGGCCACCACGGTGAAGAGCCGCTTGAAGAACCGCCCCGTCGAGACGGCGTACCAGAGGAGCAGCGCGGAGAACCCGACCACGGCGCCCCGCGACTCGCTGTAGAAGAGCGCGCCGGCCGAGAAGACGGCGCCGGCCTTCGCGAGGAGCCGCACCCACTTGCGCGCAGGCCCCTCGTACCGGAACCCGATGTAGAGGATCATCGGGATGCAGGCGGTCCCCGCGACCATGAAGTCGTTGCGGTCCGACATCTGGCCGCCGCGGATCGCCATGTAGGGCTCGGGCTCGTTCGCCACGATCGCGTTGACGCCGTGGTGGACCATCCAGATCCCGACCGAGGCCGCGAGTGTGTAGAGGAAGAGGTGCTGGGACGACCGCGTGCAGAGCGTCGCGGAGATGAACGCCAG
Source organism: uncultured Planctomycetaceae bacterium (assembly GCA_964570285.1). Classification (GTDB taxonomy): domain Bacteria; phylum Planctomycetota; class PLA2; order PLA2; family PLA2; genus CAZMXP01. The sequence continues at coordinate 40,699 of CAZMXP010000008.1, read as the reverse complement.
CGGGATCATGTACTTCGCCGTCGTGACGGCCTTCTCCATCGCGATCTCGCGGAACTGCGCCGCCAGCGCGCAGACGAAGACCCAGCCGAGGAAGATGAGCATCGCCGTGGCCACCCCGTTCCAGCGGCGCTTCCACGGCCGGATGAAGAGCGAAAGGGCGAGCACGGCCGTCGCGATGTGCACGGCCTTGAAGGTCTCGGGCCGGAGGATCCCGTGGTAGTAGGCCCACTCGGCGGGGCGGAAGGTGTCGTTCCAGATGAAGAAGCAGCTCGCGATCACGGCCGACTGGAGACCGGCGACGGTGCCGGCCCCGAAGAGGGCGAGTACGAGAATCATCCTGAGCATGGGAGACTCCTGCGAATCACGGGAAGTACCGGACGAGGCGGGGCCCGACCCACCGAGCGACACCATCGGGCAGCCGCCGCCACGCCAGCCGGGCCTTCGCGTAGAAGCCGCGGTTGGGGTCGGCCACAGCCTTGCCGGGGTCCTCCGTCGCGCCGTCCACCTGGTAGGGCAGCGGGATGGGATCGAACCCCTGGTTGATCTTGAAGCGGACGACCCCCTCGTTGGAGAGGCGGCTGCGCCCGAAGTCGAAGCGCGTGCATCCGCTCTCGACCGCGCGCTCCATCAGCGCGAGGTACTTGAAGTTGTTCGCCTTCAGGTGGCCCACCATCGGCGCCTCGCCGCTGTAGAGCGGCATCATGATGCCGCGGAAGACGACGGAGAGCACGGCGGCCACCGCGTGGCCCTCGTGGCGGACGAGAAGGATCGACGACTCGCGCGGGAACTCCGCGAGGATCCGCTCGAAGAAGACCTTCGGGAACAAGGGGGTCCCGAGGTTCTTGTAGGAGGCCGCGAGCAGGGCGTAGAACGTGTCGAGGTCCGTCGAGAAGGCGGCCTCGAGCTTGTGCCGCTTGCGGGCCTGGTTGATCGCCTCGCGCGACTTCTTCGGCAGGGAGCGGTAGCAGAGATCGGGGCTCTTCGGCAGTTCCTTCTCGAAGGTGACGAAGCCCTCCAGCGGCGCGAGCGCGAGCGAGGTGGGATAGCGGTTGCGGAACTCGATCCGCCGGGCTCCCTCCTCCAGCGCGAGCCTGCGCGCGCCCTCGAGCAGCGCCTGCTCCGCCGCTTCGTCGTCGGCCAGCGGGCCGCCATAGACGGTGTGCGGCAGCGAGAAGAGGGAGACCCCCCCGCGCAGGCCGCGGCAGCGGAAGAGCGGGAGGATCCCGCGGATCGCGCCGCCCCCCTCGACCAGCAGCGACCGCACGGGATGGCGGAAGGTCTGCGCCAGGATCCGGCACCAGCGGCTCTGGTGGAAGAAGGTCGCGCGCGGGTGATGGGCGCCGTAGGCATCCCACGCCTCGGCGTCGCCCTCCTTCGCCGGCCGCACCGAGAGTGCCGCCCCCCCGTCCGCCACGCAGGGGGCATCCGCCGGATTCTCCAGGCTGGCGGCGCTCGGGGGATTGTTCATGGGGGGCTGTCGGGGAATCGGCACAACGCGGTTCCGTCCTTGAGTAGCGCAAAGGATGTACCACAACCGCCGCGAGACCCCGAACGCGCCGGCCGCCGCGGGGATTCCGCGATGCCTCGCGAGGCGCCTGGCCCGCCCGCCCGCGCCTGTTCAGGAATCTCGACACCTCGCACTCCGGCCGCGGGCCGCCGCGCCGCACCTCACGCGCGACTCAGCCCGACCCCCGTGGCCCCCTCCAATCGCGCATGGATCTCCGACGGCGTCAGCGCCACGCCGCCGAGTTCGCCGAGGAACCAGTCGAAGTATCGGCGGCAGGAGAGAAGGAACTGTTCGAGGTCGGCCTCGGACGCGACGTAGGGCGTGAAGCCGGGGGCCGCCGAGGGGCTGTGGAAGCTGAACGTGAGGATCCGCACGCCGCGGGCGAGCATCGCGCGCGTGACCCTCCGATGGTCCTCGAAACTCACGCCCTCCGGCGAGAGGCGGATGCGCCGCAGCGCACCCGAACGAGCGAGCAGGGCCGGGAGGCGCGCCGCGCGGCCCCACGGATGCCGCGCGGCGCGCTGCAGCGGCGCCCCCCAGCGTGCGAGCGGGCCGACAAACGCCGCGGTGACCGGGATCTCGAGCATGCGCCCCCCGGGCCCGAAGCGGTAGGGCTCCGGCGCGAACGCGAGGTAGTCGGGCCCCCCGTCGTCGGGCTGGAGATCCACGCGCGGGCAGACGCTCAGATCGAACCGGTAGCCGAGACGCGCGAGGATCTCCTCGGTGCCCGGGCCGAGCCCGTAGCGTCCGGCCTTGTACGCATCCGGCCTTCGACCGAAGGTCTCGGTGATCGCGTCGGTGAGCACGCGGAGCTTTTTCTCGAGCAGAGCCGGAGGCAGGTTGCCGGGATAGGAGTTGCGGGGCGTCGGCTCCTCGTCGAAGGGCGGGTTCACCCACGGGTGGAGGTGGGTGCCGACGACCGCCCGCCCCTCCTGCTGGAAGGCGCGCAGCGGCTCGAACGCCTCGCGCTGCGTCGCGATCGGGTAGTCGACGACGTAGACCGGCCGGATCCCGAACTCGTCGAAGACCGCCTGCACGCGCGGGATGCCCCGCATCGCGCGCACGCTCGTCTTCTCGCGGTAGAACCCCGCGCCCCACTCGAACTCCTCCTCCGTGTCGATGACGACGAGCAGGACCGGCGGGTGGTCGGCCGGCAGCCGCAGCACCTCCCGGGGCTCGAGCAGCGAAGGGTCGCTCACGCCATCGTCCCCGCGCGCCGCGGCGCGAAGTCGCCGAGGGAGTCCGCGAGCACGTCCTCCATCGCGGCGAACGGCAGCCGGTCGAGCAGGAGCCCCAGCTTGCTCCGCGCCGAGGCGATCCCGACGTAGTGGCGGAAGCGGCGGAGCGCCGGCAGCCCGGCCGGCCGCGGCTGCTCCGGGTCGAACTCCCACGGGTGGAGGTAGATGCCAGCCGGCTCCCCGCGGCCGGAATAGCGTTCGAGCGCCCTCCGCGTCCACCGGGCCGGGAGGAGGCGGAAGAACCCGCCGCCGACCGGCAGGCGCACGCCGAGCAGGCTTCCGAAGGAGACCGGGAACTCCGCGATCCGCGCGCCACCCGCGAGGGCGCGCCAGTGGGGGGTCCGGGGGGCGGACGGGATGCCGTAGCGATCATGCCGCACGGGGGCGATCGACGAATCGTAGCGGAACCCCTCCGCCGCGAGGATGTCGAGCGCCCAGAGGGAACGGTCGGTGATCGAGAACGTCGACGCGCGGTAGCCCGAGACGGGAGCCCCCGTCAGGTCCTCCAGCAGCGCCTTCGCCCGGCGAGTCTCCTCCGCGAAGACCCCGGGCGTCTGCCGGTAGATCAGTTCGTGGGACCAGCCGTGGCTGGCGACCTCGTGGCCCGCGGCCGCGATCGCCCGGACGAGGGCGGGTTCGCGCGCGGCGGCGTCCCCGAGCACGAAGAACGTGGCCCGGATCGAGCGGGCCGCGAGCATCTCGAGCAGCAGGTCCGTGGGCTGCCGCAGGCGGGAGTCGAGCCTCGGCCACTCCGCGACGGGGGCGACGGGGCGCACGTTCTCGGCGTGGTACCAGCTCTCGAAATCGATCGTCAGCGCGTGCCGGATCACGGCACGGCCCTCCGGGGCTGCACCCGGGACCCCGTGCCGACGGCCTCGGAGAGGATGCGCGCGAGGCCGCTCCACGGGTAGAGGCGCGCGAGCGCCCTGCGGTGGCCGGGGAAGCGCGAGGCCCCGGCGCGGGCGGCCCGCAGGCGGCGCACGACCGCGTCCGCGAACTCCGAGGGCGTGTCGGCGACGTCCGCCCCCTCGAACGCCTGCATTTCCAGCCCGGCGGCCCCGTTGCTCGTCGTGACCACCGGCAGCGCGAGGGCGAGGGCCTCGAGGATCTTGTTCGGCACGCCGCGGCCGAGGCGCAGCGGCGCGACGCTCACCGCGGAGGAGAGGAGCAGCGGACGCACGTCCTCGACCCGGCCGGTCACCTCGACGCCCTCGCCGCGTCCGAGCCGCACCACCTCGGGAGCGGGTTTCGACCCGACGATGCGGAACCTCGCGTCCGGCACCTGCCGGCGGACGAGCGGCAGGATCTCGTCGTGGTACCAGCGCACGGCATCCACGTTGCTCCGGTAGTCCATCGCCCCGCAGAACACCGTCGTGATCCCGTCGCCCCGCGTCTCCGGGAAGAGGTCGGGATCGAGGCGGTCGAGATCGACGCCGTTGGGCGCGACGAGGACCTCCGAGCCGGGCGCGCGGGCGCGCAGTTCCGCCGCCTCCGCCGCGGAGACCAGCAGCGTCGCATCGAACGCGCGGGCGGCCTCGGCCTCGTAGGCGCCGAGGCGGCGCGCCTCCGTGCGGTAGATCGAGGACATCGGGAAGCGGCTCGCCTCCGCGTACTGCAGCCACTTCGCCGAGTCGAGGTCGCAGAGGTCGAGCACGCGGCGCCGCGCGGGAACCGCGAGCGCGTAGGGTGCCATCGTCGACGAGAAGGCGACGACCGCGTCGAACCCCGCACGTCCGGCGAGGCCGCGGAGCCTCCGCTCCATCGCCCGCGACCGATAGAACGCAAGCGAGAGCGAACGCCGCGTCGGGAGCGCGAGCAGGCTCCGGAGGCGGGCGCGCCGGCCCGAGAGCGGGATCGCGACGACCTCGTCCACCTCCTGCGCGAGCCGCGGCAGGTGCCTTGCGTCCTCCGGGTCGTCGAGGAAGAAGGCGAGCGTCACCCGGTGGCTGGAGGACAGGGCCTTCCACTCCCGGAAGGAGCGGATCTTGTCCCCCTTGTCCGGCGGGAAGGGCATCCGGTGCGCAAGGAAGAGCAGTCGCGGCGCTCCGGTGGCGGTCCCGCCGGGCGCGTCCTTGATGTTCACGAGAGTTGACATTAGCCGGGCAGGATTCCCCTTGCGAGCGATCTACGCAAACGACGGGCCCCGGCCTCCGCGAACCGCGCCGCAGCCCGGCGCCCCCGCCCCCCCGGCCGCGGCTAATGTCGCCGCGGGGGCGAGGCCGATGTTTCCCCGAGGCACTAGAATGGAAACGCTTGTCCGTGGGGACGGCCGAGCCCCCATTCCCGCCGCGACCATGGCATCGACCTCCCTCAGAATCCGGAGAGCCGACCCGCGGGCGGACGAGGGGGCGATCCTCGCGGTGCTGCTGAGGAATCTCCCGGCCGCCGCCGCCGAGGGGCGCTACGCCTGGCTCTACCTCGGCAACCCCGAGGGCCCCGCGCAGGTCTGGCTTGCCGAGGATGCCGCGACCGGGGAGGCGGTCGGCACCTCCGCCGCCCATGTGCGCGAGGTGCGCATCGACGGCAAGCCCTGCCGCGCGCTCAACCTCAGCGACTTCGCCGTCGATGCCGCCCACCGCTCCCTCGGCCCCGCGTTGCAACTCCTGCGCGCGACCCTCGAACCGGTGAAGCGCGGCGAATTCGCCTTCTCGTACGACCTGCCGAGCCGCAGCATGGCGGCCATCTATCGGCGGCTGGGCGGCATGGATCTGGGCCCGATGGTCCGCCTCGCGCTGCCGCTCGCGGCGGCCCCGGTCATCCGCCGCAGGCTCGGGGACGGGTTCGCGGCCCGGCTGCTCGGCGCCGTCGGCGACCTGGCGCTGAACGCCCGCGAACTCTTCCGCTCCGCCCCGCGGGGGGTCGAGGTGGGGGAGCCCGAGGGGGAGTGGGGGGACGAACTCGACCGGCTCGACGCGCGGCTCGCGACCTCCTGCCGCGTGCGCGCCTCGCGCGGCTCGCGCTACCTGCGATGGCGCTTCGGGGGGGGCGGCGCGAAGCTCCTGATCGCCCGCCGGGAGGGCGAGCCCGCGGGCTTCGCCGTCTTCCGGGCCGTCGAGCCCGGGGTCTTCTCGATCGCCGACTTCGGCGCCACGGACGCGACGGTCGCGAAGGGCCTCGTGGTCGCGCTCGTCTCCCGCGCGCGGGCCGCCGACGTCGTGGCGCTCTCCGCGCAGGCGCTGAAGGCGTCCCCGGTGGCGGCCCTGCTCGTCGAGGCGGGGCTCTCCCCGCGCGACGAGGGTCCGGGCCCCGTCGTCGTCGCCCACGCGGATGCCCCGGCGCCGATTCTGGCGGCGGGGGCAAACTGGTGCATTCTCGAGGGAGACGGCGATGTCTGAACGGGAGACCGGAGCCACCCGGGAGGCGGAGACGCGCGGCGCGATCCGCGCCTACGTGCTGTCGCGTTTCCCCGCGGCCAAGAACCTCGACCTCGACAAGCCGGTCTCGCTGCTCGATTCGGGCGTCATCGACTCGCTCGGCATCCTCGACATCGTCGCCTTCCTCGAGGAGAGCTTCGGCGTGCAGGTGCGCGACGAGGATCTCGCGCCGGAGAACTTCGACACGCTCGCGGCGCTGGAACGCTTCGTGGCGGCGCGCCGCGCCGCGGGATCACGATGAGCGCTGCCCCCCCGGCCCCCTATCTTCTCCACCACCTGCTGGAGCGAACCGCGGCGGCGTCCCCGTCCAAGGAGGCGCTCGTGGACGGCGACCGCCGCCTCGACTACGCGGCGTTCCGCGAGGCGGCCGTGCGCTGCGCCGCCGCGCTCGGCGCGGCGGGGCTCGCCCCGCGCGACCGCGTCGCGATCTACCTGCCGAAGAGCGCCGAGGAGGCGTGGGCGATCTTCGGCACGAGTCTCGGCGGCGGGGTCTTCGTGCCGGTGAACGCGCTGCTGCGTCCGGCGCAGGTGCGCCACATCGTGGAGGACTGCCGCGTCCGCTTCCTCATCACGAGCGCGCAGCGGTGGGAGACTCTGCGCGAGGAGGTCACGACCGTCGAGCGGGTGCTCCTGATCGACGATCCGTCGCACTGGCCCGCCTCCCCCGTCGCGGGGCCGCCCGCGCGCATCGGCGAGGATCTGGCCGCGATCCTCTACACGAGCGGTTCCACCGGCCGCCCCAAGGGCGTGATGCTGAGCCACAGGAACCTGCTCGCGGGCTCGCGCATCGTCTCGACCTACCTCGGCATCCGGCCGAGCGAGCGCATCCTCAGCGTGCTGCCCTTCTCGTTCGACTACGGGCTCAACCAGCTGATCACCGCCGTCGAGCACGGGGCGACGACGGTGATGCTCACCTTCCGCTTCGGCGAGGAGATCGTGCGCAAGATCGACGCCGAGCGCTGCACGGCGCTCGCGGGCGTGCCCACGATCTGGGCCGTGCTGACGCAGGCGACCCCGTCGTTCCGCAAGCGCAGGCTCGAGTCGCTGCGCTACATCACCAACAGCGGCGGCGCGGTGCCGACCGAGACCGTGCGCCAGCTCCGCGAGGCGCTGCCGCACGTGCAGCTCTTCCTGATGTACGGGCTCACGGAGGCGTTCCGCTCCACCTACCTGCCGCCCCCGGAGCTCGACCGGCGCCCGGGCAGCATGGGCAAGGCGATCCCGGAGACGGAGATCTTCCTCGTGAACGCGCAGGGGGAGCGGTGCAGGCCCGGCGAGGCGGGCATCCTCGTCCACCGAGGCCCGACGGTGTCGCTCGGATACTGGGAGCGGCCCGAGGAGACCGCCGCGGTGCTGCGGCAGAACCCGCTCATCCCGCCGCTGCAGGGGGCCGATGTCGTCTGCTACTCGGGCGACCTCGTGAGGATGGACGACGACGGCTACTTCTACTTCGTCGGGCGCAACGACGCGATGATCAAGTCGTCGGGCTACCGGATCAGCCCCTCCGAGGTCGAGGAGGTGCTGATGAAGGGCGGAGCGCTCGCGCAGGTCGCCGTGATCGGCGTGCCCGACCCGGTCATGGGCGAGCGCGTCCACGCGGTGGCGGTGAACGGCGCGGCGGGGCCCGCGGACAAGGCGGAACTGCTCGCCCACTGCGCCCGCGAGCTGCCCCCGCACATGGTGCCGCGCGACATCGAGTTCGTCGCCGAGCTGCCGCGCTCGCCGAACGGCAAGGTGGACTACAAGCTGCTCAAGGCCGAGCGCGCCGCCGGCACGGTCAAGGCATGAGCGCGGCCGCGCGCGCGACGCGGCTCGTCGCCGAGCACTTCACGCCGCGGGACGGGGAGATGACGGTGGGCGGCGTCGCCGTCTCCGAGCTGGCCCGGGTGCACGGCACGCCGCTCTACGCCTACGACGCCGCGCTGCTGCGCGGGCGGCTCGCGCTGCTGCGCGCCCACCTGCCCGCGCGGTTCGACGTCTACTTCAGCATCAAGGCGAACCCGAACCCCGCCGTGGCCCGCCTCTTCGTCGAGGGGGGGGCGGGGCTCGAGATCGCGAGCGGCGCCGAGTACCTGCGCGCGCGCGCCGCCGGCGCGCCGCCGGAGCGCATCCTGTTCGCGGGTCCGGGCAAGTCTCCGGAGGAGCTGGCGCTCGTCGTGCGGCGCGGCATCGGCGAGATCCACGCCGAGTCGGAGCAGGAGATCGAGCATCTCGCGCGCCTCGCGGGCTGGTTCGGCACGCCGATCGACGTCGCGGTGCGCGTCAATCCCTCGGCGGCGGCCAGCGGCGGCGCGATGCGCATGGGCGGGCAGCCCGCGCCTTTCGGGTTCGACGAGGAGCGCCTCGCCGAAATCATCGGGCTCGTGCGCGGCCGGAAGGGGCTGCGCTTCTCCGGCGTGCACATGTTCGCCGGCACGCAGATCCTCGACGCCGACGTGCTCGTCGGCCAGTGGCGCCACGCCTTCGAGGTCGGGCTGCGCGCCGCCGAGATCTCCGGCGAGCCGCTCCGGACGCTCGACCTCGGCGGCGGCCTCGGCATCCCCTATTTCGCGAACGAGAGCGACCTCGACCTCGCCGCGGTGAGGTCCGGCGCGGAGGCGCTGCTCGCGGAGATGGGCGCGCACGCGGCGCTCGCGTCGGCACACATCCTCGTCGAGCCGGGCCGCTTCCTCGCGGGTCCCGGCGGCGTCTATCTCTGTCGCGCGCGCGCCGTGAAGCAGTCGCGCGGGAAGACCTTCGTCGTGACCGACGGCGGCATGCACCACCACCTCGCCGCCTCGGGCAACCTCGGCCAGGTGATCAAGCGCGACTACCCCGTCGTGAACGCCTCGCGCGCGGGCGGCGAGGCGACGATGGAGGCGGCCCTCGTCGGCCCGCTCTGCACGCCGCTCGACACGCTGGCGAGGCAGGCGACGCTCGCGCCGGTGCGCGACGGCGACCTCGTCGCGATCCTGCAGTCGGGCGCCTACGGCCTCACCGCGAGCCCGGTCGGCTTCCTCAGCCAGCCGATGGCCGCGGAGGTGCTCGCGGAGGCGGGGAGCCACCGGGGCATCCGCCCTCGCGGCAGCTTCGAGCAGCCGCTGGTGGGGCTTCCGTAGCCATGGCGCCCCCTGCGAACCGTCGCGTGCTGATGGTCGCCTTCCACTACCCGCCGGTGCGCGGGAGCAGCGGCGTGCACCGCACGCTCGCGTTCTCGCGGCACCTGCGCGAGCACGGGTGGGAACCCGTCGTGCTCACGGCGCACCCGCGCGCCTATGCGAGCACCGGCGACGACCAGATGGGGGACATCCCCGAGGGGATGCACGTCGAGCGCGCCTTCGCCCTCGACACCGAGCGCCACCTGAGCCTCTTCGGGCGCTATCCGCTCGCGCTCGCGCTGCCCGACAACTGGGCGAGCTGGTATTGGGGGGGCGTGCGCGCGGGCCTGCGGCTCATCCGCGAGCACCGCCCGGCGGCGATCTGGTCCACCTATCCCATCGCGACGGCGCAGTGGATCGGGCGGACGCTGCACCGGAAGAGCGGCCTGCCGTGGATCGCCGACCTGCGCGACTCGATGACGGAGCCGGGCTACCCGTCGCAGCCGCGGCGCCGCGCGTCCTTCCTGAAGCTGGAGCGGAGCATCGTCGCCGAGGCGACGCGGGTCGTCTTCACCGCCCCGGGCGCGCGCGCGATGTACGCCGCACGCTACCCGGAGGTGCCCGCCTGGCGCTGGCAGGTGATCCCGAACGGCTACGACGAGCGGGCCTTCGAGGGGGCCACGGGGGCCGCCGCGCCGCCGGGGGGCGGCGACGGGCCGCTGCTGCTGCTGCACAGCGGCGTGCTCTACCCGAGCGAGCGCGACCCGACCGCCTTCTACGGCGCGCTCGCCGACCTGATGCGCTCGGGGGAGGCGACCCCGGCGCGGCTGCAGGTCCGCCTGCGCGCGAGCGGCAACGATGCGCACCACCAGCGGCTCATCGACGAGCACGGCATCGGCGACATCGCGAGGCTCGAGCCGCCGATCCCCTACCGCGCGGCGCTGTCGGAGATGCTCTCCGCCGACGGGCTGCTGGTCTTCCAGGCGAGCAACTGCAACCACCAGATCCCCGCGAAGATCTACGAGTACCTCCGTGCGGGTCGCCCGATCCTCGCGCTGACCGACCCCGAGGGCGACACCGCTGGAGTCATGCGCGAGGCGGGGCTCGACACGGTGGCGCCGCTCGACTCCCGCGGCGCGATCCGTGCGATGCTCTCGCGATTCCTTGCCGACGTCCGCCGCGGCCATGCCCCGCTGCCCGGCGCGCCGGTCATCGAGAGCCACAGCCGTCGCGCCCGGTCCGCGGCGCTCGCGCTCCTGCTCGACAATTGCCGATGAGACCAGTGTGAATCCTTCCCTCATGCCCGGAGGCCCGCGGCGGGCCCGTGGAACGAAGGGCCGCCTCGCGGGAGGCCCCGGGAGGGAGTGCGCGATCACGCAGGATCGACCCGGCGCGGGCCTGTGGCCCCGTCGAGAGGCCCAGAGTGGGGCACCCGCGCTCCCGCGGGGCGCGGCGATGGCTTTCGCCAGCCCCGGTGGAGGGTAGACTTCGCGGGGGCGAGCATGAGCACTGCAGAACCGTCCACTCGCATGCCGCCCGTCCGTGTCTTCCTCACGGTCGACACCGAATTCTGGCCCGCGGGCTGGGATCTCTCGCCGGACTCCGTGGCGAAAGCGGTCGAGGCCGACGTCTACGGCCTCACGCCGGAAGGCGAGTACGGCATCCGGTACCAGATGGACGAGTTGGACCGCCACGGACTGAAGGCGGTCTTCCTGATCGAGTCCCTCTCCGCGCACTGCTGCGACCCCGCCCACCTCGCGCGCATCGTGGGCGACGTGCAGGGCCGCGGGCATGACGCCCAGCTCCACCTCCATACCGAGTGGGCGCACCGCTCGGACCCGCCGCTCATCGCCGGCGCGCTGCGCATGAACCTGCGGGACTTCAGCCTCGACGAGCAGACGCTGCTCCTCGACCGCGCCCTCGCGCTCCTCCGCGAGGCGGGGGCGGAGTCGGTTCGTGCGTTCCGCGCGGGCAACTACGGCGCGAACCTCGACACGCTGCGCGCCCTCGCGCGCCTCGGCATCCCCTTCGACACGAGCCACAACACCGCGTTCATGGGGCGGACGTGCGACATGCCGACCGAGGCACCGCTGCTCCAGCCGACCGAGCTGCACGGGGTCCTCGAGTTTCCCATCGGGTTCTTCAGGGACTGGCCGGGGCATGTGCGCCACGTCCAGCTCGCGGCCTGTTCGGAGTCGGAGCTCCGGATGGTGATGGAGGCCGCGTGGCGCGAGGGCTGGTACTCGCTCGTCATCGTCTCGCACAGCTTCGAACTCGTCGACGCGGAACGACGGAAGGGCGACGCGACGATGTTGCGCCGCCACCGCTGGCTCTGCCGCTATCTGGCCGAGAACCGGGACCGCTTTGTCACCTCGACCTTCGCGGATCTGGAGCGCGCGGCCGTGCCCCAGCCCGCCCCGGCGTCGGTGCCCCGGTCTCATCCCGGCCGCACGGCGCTGAGGATTCTGGGGCAGGCGTGCCGACGAATCCTCCCGTGAGCGACGGCGTCTGGCGCGAGTCCCGGATCCCGCTGACCTTCCGTCTGGGCGAGTTCCGGATCTTCACCCGCGTGCTGCGCCTCGCCGAGTACAAGGCCCCCTTCTTCCTGCTCCGCGGCGATCCCGACGCGTTGGCGGCCTCCGCCGGGCCGCTCCCGCCGGGTCTTCACGGGCGCCTGCTGCGCTCGCATCCCATCGAGGCGCCGCTGCCGCGGCGGGCCCGGGCGGCGGGGGCGCTCCGCTACGCGCCCCAGCAGTACAAGCGCTACGTGACCGACCTGAGCGGGACCTTCGACACGTACCTGTCGAAGTTCTCGTCGAAGACGCGCGCCAACCTGCGCAAGAAGGTGCGCCGCTTCGAGGAGCACTGCGAAGGCACCGCCCGCTGGCAGCTCTACCGCAGCCCCGGAGAGATGGCGGAATTCCACCGGCTCGCCCGCCTCGTCTCCGCCCACACCTACCAGGAGCGCCTGCTCGACGCGGGCCTCCCCGCGGATGCCGCGTTTCTCGACGGGATGCGCGGGGCCGCCGCCGAGGATCGCGTGCGCGCCTACCTCCTGTTCCACGGCGAGAAGCCCGTCGCCTACCTCTACTGCCCCTCCCGCGACGGGGTCCTCGTCTACGACTACCTCGGCTACGACCCGGCCTACCGGGCGCTCTCGCCGGGCACGGTGCTCCAGTACCACGCGTTCGACGCGCTCTTCGCCGAGGGCCGGTGGCGCCTCTTCGACTTCACGCAGGGGGAGGGCGACCACAAGGAGTTCTTCGCGACGGCGAGCACGCTCTGCGCGGACCTCTACTACCTGCGTCCCACGCTCGGCAACCGCGTCGCGATCGCCACCCATGCCGCGATGGAGTCCTTTTCCGCCTGGGTCGTGCGCACGCTCGACCGCCTCGGCCTCAAGGCGAGGATCAAGCGGTTCCTCCGCGGGCTCGCCCCGGGGAAGAAGCCCGCGGCCCCGGGCGACGCCGTCGCGTAGCGTCAGCGGCGGAGCTTCGGGTCCAGCGCGTCGCGCAGCGCCTCGCCGATGACGTTGATCATCAGCACGAGGCCGAAGATCGCGAGCCCGCCGCTCCAGATCAGGTGGGCGCCGATGGGGCGCGTCTCGTAGCCGATCTTGAGGATCTGGCCCCAGGAGGGCGCCTCCGGGTCGCCGAGGCCGAGGAAGGCGAGGCTCGATTCGGCGAGGATCGCGACCGCCACGCCGAAGGTCGCCGAGACGAAAACCGGCGCGAGGGCGTTCGGGACGATGTGCCGGAACATGATGCGCGCGTTCGACAGCCCCAGCGAGCGGGCGGCGACGACATAGTCGATCTCGCGCTGCTTGAGGAACTCGCCGCGCACGAGCCGCATCACCATCGGCCAGCTCACGATGCCGATCACGAGCATGATGTCGTAGATGCCCGTCTTCGGCCGCACCGCGATCAGGAAGAGCAGCAGGAAGAAGAACGGGATCGTCATCATCGCCTGCGTGAAGAGCATGATCGCGTCGTCGATCCACCCGCCGAAGTAGCCGGCGACGGCGCCGAGCAGGATGCCGATCAGCAGGTAGATCGCGACCGAGAGCACGCCGATCGTCAGCGAGATGCGCGTGCCGTAGAGCAGGCGCGTCAGCACGTCGTTGCCGAGGTTGTCGGAACCGAGGATGAAATAGGGGCGCGGGGAGCCGGAGGCGGCGTCGCCCTGGCCGGGGCGCGAGACGCCCCGCGACAGCGGCGGCGTGAGGCTGTAGCGCGAGTCGCGCTTGCCGGGGTGGTGGGCGACCGGCGGGAAGAGCGCGGAGGCGCCCGCGGCATGCACCTGCTCGGCGTAGTCCACGGTCTGCGTGCGCCACTCCTGGCGCGCCGCGTCGACGCCGAGGAAGAGCGCGGCGTGAACGACCGCCCACGCGGCGAGGCGCGGCCCGCGCGCGAACCGGCGCGGCCAGTTCCAGAGGAGCAGCAGCAGGGGCAGCGTCGCCATCAGCAGGTTGAAGAAGACGTCGACGCGCTCCCCGAAGACCCGCGGGTCGAAGAGCGACCGGAACCACGGGAAGGAGCTCGTGCCGCCGAGATCGGTCCAGAAGGGCACGTCGAGGGCGAGCAGCGGCGCGTAGGTCGCGAGCAGCAGCAGGAGCCCGACGCCGCGGACGCACCAGACCGCGCCGCGGTTCTTGCGGAATTGCGCCACGGCGATGTCGAAGTTCGTCACTTGTAGCTGATCCTCGGGTCGACGATGGCGTAGCAGAGGTCGGCGAGGAAGACCCCGACCATCGTCAGGACCGCCGCGAGGATGTTGATCCCCATGATCACGCCGTAGTCGCGGCTGATCACGGAGTCGTAGCCGAGCTTGCCCATCCCCTCGATGCCGAAGATGTACTCGACGATCACCGACCCCCCGATCAGCGCCGGCAGGGACGCGCCGAGGATCGTGATGATGGGGATGAGGCTGTTGCGGACCGCGTGCTTCATCACGACGACGAACTCCGACAGCCCCTTCGCGCGCGCGGTGCGCACGAAGTCGCTGCGGATGATCTCGATCAGCCCCGACTTCATGATCCGGGAGAGGTAGGCGATCGCCCCGACGGTCATCGTGATCACCGGCAGCACGAGGTGGCCGAGGTTGTCCGCGAGCTTCGAGAGGACCGTGCGCTGCGCGTAGTCGGCGCTCGAGAAGCCGGAGACCGGCGCCCAGTCGAGCTTGAGCGCGAAGTACTGCAGCAGCAGCACGCCGAGGAACATCGTCGGCAGGCTGTAGAGGCCGAAGAGCGTCACCGACGTGACCCGGTCCCCGAGGGAGCGGTGCGTCACCGCGGAGAGGATGCCGAGCGGGATGCTGATCAGGTAGGCGAGCAGCAGCGAGCCGAACGAGAGCGTCAGCGAGATGTGCAGCCGCTCGAAGATCAGCGTCCAGACCTTCTTCCGGTGCTTGAACGACGTGCCGAGGTCGCCGGTCAGCAGGTTCCCCCAGAACTTCGCGAACCGCGTCTCCCCAAGGCACATCGCGAACTTGTCCCCGGCCGAGTACTCCCACTCCGCCTTGCGCTCCTCGTACCAGGCCTTCCAGCGCTCCGCCTTCTGCCGGTCGGTGGCACCGGCGTCGTTCCAGATCGAGCGGAGCTGGATCGCCTCGCGTCGGATCGCGCGGTTGCGTTCGAGGATCTCGTCGGTCACGTCCTCGCCGTACGCGAAGACCGGGCGCCGCGGCGCGTTGTTCGCGAGCCGGTCGAGGGCGTAGCGCGCGAGGCGCGCGCGCCACGCCGCGTCGGACGGCGGCGCCTCCTCCGGCGGCGGCCACGCGACCGAGGCGTCGGGGGGCCGGCCGGCCTTCATCCAGAGCTCCCGCGCCTCCCTCCAGCGGCGGGCGTAGTCGGCGGCCCACGCCTCGGGCCACGCCCCCAAGGGCGCGGTCGCCGCGTCGCAGATGCGCACGAGGTGCGGGATGATCACGCGCCCGTAGTCGGCGAGCGTGTCCCGGTGCGCGCGGCGGTCCTTCGGCAGCTCCCACGGCCGCAGGTAGCTCGAGACGCGCCAGAGGATCTCCGCGTCGTCGAGGGCGTAGCGGGTGTTCCAGAAGACCGGCTTGTCGAGCGCGAAGGTCTGCCGGAAGATGAACTCCCCCTCGTTCGCCTCGGCCGACGCCGACTTGTCGAAGATCCCGTCGGCGTTGACGTTCGAGAGGCGCGGCGCCGGCGCGGCGTTGATGATCGCGAAGTTGATCACCGAGATCACGAGGATCGTCGGGACCATCAGCAGCAGCCGCCGGACGATGTAGGTGCCCACGGCCCCCGCGCCCCCTCTACTTCGGGTCCTTCACGAACCACGGCAGGAACCAGTCCTGCGGCCTCAGCTTCGCGAAGTAGGGGTTGCCGAGGCGGCTGCTGACGAACCACGGCCGCGTCGGGATGACCGAGAAGCGGTAGGGCTCGTCGCCGACGATCGTGCGCTGGAACTTCTCCCAGAGCAGCTTGCGCTTGTCCGGGTCGAACTCGGTCTTCAGGCTCTCGATGCAGGCGTCCACCTCGGGGCTGATGTAGCTGCCGTAGTTGCTGCCCTTCGCGGCGCGGGCGGAGTCGCTGTGCCAGATCTGGCTCGGGTCGGCGTCCCACGAGTTGCCCCAGCCGAGCGCGCACGCCTCGAACTCCTTGTCGTCGAGCATCTTGATCATCGCCTGCCACTCGCGCGGCTGCGGCTCGATGAGGATGCCCGCCTTCTCCGCCGACTTCTGGTAGAGCAGCACCGCGTCGCGGATCGTGTTGCTGGAGGTCGGGAAGAGCATGCGGAAGCGGAGTTGCACGGGCTTGCCGTCCACCATCTTCTCGCGCACGCCCTCGCTGCCGATCCGCCAGCCCGCCTCGTCGAGGATCGCCGCGGCCCGGGCGATGTCGAGCGGGAAGGGCTCGAGATCCTTCACGTAGGCCGCCTCCCAGCGGTGGACCGGGCTGTCGTGGGGCACGGCGAGGCCGTAGTAGACGTCGCGGATGATCTGCTCCTCGGGGTAGAGGTGGGCGAGCGCGCGCCGCACCTGCCGCTCGGCGAGCTGGGGCAGCCGGAGGTTCCACCCGAAGTAGTAGTAGGCGAAGGTCTCCCACAGCTTCAGCGTCGCCTCGCCGCGGTCGACCATCCCCTTGAGGCTGTCCTCCTTGCCCTCGAGGTACTGCGCGCGATACTGCGCCGGCGTCGCGTAGAAGACGTCGATCTTGCCCGCGCGGAACATCGACAGCAGGATCTCGGGCTCCGCCTGGATGTGCAGGTAGACCCCGTCGATCACCGGCTTGCCGGGGTTCCACCAGTCCGGGTTGCGCTTCAGCCGGATGAACTGGTTGTCCACGAAGCCGTCGAACTGGAAGGGCCCGGTGCCGCACATGCGCTTGGAGTACCAGTGCTTCGGGAAGGTCGGCGCGACGAGGTCGTCGGGCAGCGGGTTCCCGCGCTCGTCGCGCCCGAAGATGAACTTCGGGTAGATCATCAGCAGGCCGAAGGTCGTGCTCTTGTTGTAGTAGAGCGACCGCTTCCAGCGGATCTTGACCACGTAGGGGTCCACGACTTCCACCGCCGCGACGTCGCCGAGGTAGCTCGCCTCCGAGCTGCACTCGCTGAGCGGGTTCATGATCGTGTCGAAGGTGAACTTGATGTCCTCGGCGGTCACCTCCTGCCGCGGCAGGTCGGCGAGCCACCGCAGGCTGCCGCGCCGCTCCTCGCCCGTGACGTAGGGCGGGTGCCAGTAGACGCCCTTGCGGACGTAGCAGGTGAACTCGGTGAAGTCGGCGTTGACCGTGGCGCGGTTGCAGATCCCGGCGACGTAGTCGTCGGGGTCGATGCGGGACTGCTCGGCCATGTACTCGTACACCGGCGCCGCGATGCGCTCCTGCAACTCCGCCTCGTTCAGCACGTGGACGTTGAGGCTGATCGGGTTCGAACGCGTGTAGTAGTGGATCGTGCCCCCGCGCGGGGCCCCCGGGGGCGGCGCGGGCTCGCGCGCCGGGTCGGTCAGGATGTTGTCGTCGGTCTTCCAGTAGGGCAGCGTGCGGGGGTCGGCCTCCGCGGGCGTCACGGGAACGACGTCCGTCCCCCCCGCGGCCCCCCTCGCGAAGCCGCCCTTGGCGGCGGCCTCCCGAAGGTCGGAGACGGCCAACTGCAGGTCGCGCACGCGCCCCTCGACCTCGTTGGCCTGCCAGAGGGAGACGCCGAGCAGGATCGCCACGATCCCGATCAGCGCGGTCTTGACGAGATTCAGGATTACGTCGCCGCCCATGCGGCCATGTTCCCCGTGGGCGCCTCCCGAATCAAGGGAGGCGTGCGAGAACGGTCGTCGTGATGCCGCCGCGGGCGGTGAACGCGCCCTCGACCGTCATGGAGCGCGGCGCGCACGCCCCGGCGAGGTCGTCGAGGATCGCGTTCGTCGCCGCCTCGTAGTAGATGCCCCGGTTGCGGTAGCCCTGGAGGTAGAGCTTGAGCGACTTGAGCTCGAGGCAGAGGCGGTCGGGGGTGTAGCGGACCGTGATCGTGCCGAAGTCGGGCTGGCCCGTCACGGGGCAGACCGACGTGAACTCCGGGCAGCGGATCACGATTTCGTAGTCGCGCCCGGGCTTCGGGTTCGGGAACGTCTCCACCATCCGCACCTATACTAGCGCCCATGCGCGCGCTTCTCGCCCTTCTCGCGTCGGCGTCCCTGCTCCTCGCCGCCCCCCGCGTCCGCTGGGTGGACAAGAAGGGCTCCGTCCACGACGAGCCGGTCTCGGAGGTGCTCTCCGAGAGCCCCTCGGCGGTGAAGGTGCGCCTCCCGGACGGCCAGGAGATCGAGATCGACTGCCGCCGCCTCGTGGACCTCGTGCGCGAGGACGAGGAGGATCCCGAGCAGCGCGAACTCTACCTCGCGCGCCTCGCCGTCGCGGCGGAGGAGTCGAGCGACGACATCCGGGCGACCCTCGACCGCTTCGCCGTGCGGAAGGGGTGGATGGGGGAGTACGCCTCGGCGACGCGCGCGTTCCTGGCCGCGCGGGAGAACGAGAAGGGGTCCGGGGACCGGGTGAGCGCGTTCGAGAGCGCCTATCCGGAGTCGCGATTCCTCAACGACATGGAACTCGCGCGGGCCTATCTCGAGTCGCATGCGGGCGACGACATCGACACGCTGATCAACCCGTTCCTCGGCGCGTGGGAGCGGATCGAGAAGCGGGGGGGGCCGGTGCTGCTCCAGTGGCGCGGCATGCTCGCGGGCACGAGGGTGGTCAAGAAGAGGGAGCTGATCCCGATCAAGATGTTTCTCGGCACGTTCGCGGGCCGCGTCAGGGAGATCGCCGCCCTGAACAAGGAGGACGCCGCGGTGACGATCCTCGGCGAGAGCGCGCTGCGCTGGGCGGAGCTGCTGATCGCGCACGACTGGCACGGACTGATGCGGGAGCCCACCTACCGCCCGATCCCGGTCAGGACGACGCTCCGGAGCTGCCTCGTCGGCGCGGGCTCGCTGCTGCTCCCCGACGTGCTCTGCGACCTCGAGTACGAGCTGGCGCTCGTCGAGGAGGCTTGCGGCGACCGGGCCGCGGGGATCGCGGGGATGCGGCGCGCCGCCGCCCTCGCGCCCGATCCGCGCCGGCGCGGGCTCGTCGACGCGCAGCTCAAGCGCATGGCAGCGGCGAACTGAGGCGGGCGGCGGGCCGCGCGGCGCGTCTCTTGCGAGGGGCCTACAATACGCGCTGCCGTGTCGAAATCGCACTGGAAGGAGAGCCGGTCCGTGCGGGACCTCGTCCCCGACGACACCGTCGTGCAGGCGCTGAAGGCGACGACGCGGGCCGGGGCCGTGGCCGAGCTGGTCGACGCGCTCGTCGTGATCGGCGCGATCGAGGTCGGCAAGGAGCGGGGCGTGCGCGAGGCGATCCTCGCGCGGGAGGATGTCGCCTCGACCGGCCTCGGCAACGGCATCGCGCTGCCGCACACCAAGAGCAAGTTCAGCCCCCGCCTCGGGCTCGCGGTCGGCCTCGCCGAGCAAGGCATCGACATCGGCGCGCAGGACCAGATCCCGGCGTTCGTCTTCCTGCTCTGGGTCTGCCCCCCGACCGCGACGCAGGAGCACCTCGCGCTGATGCGCGGCTTCGCGCTGGTCGCGCGGGACGCCAACCTCGCCGGCCAACTGGCGGCCTGCACCGACCGGCGGTCGCTCTTCTCGTTCTTCGAGTCGGTGCCGGTCGACTAGGCAATTCCGCCCGGGCGGGGGCGCGGGGGGGGGCCGCGGGGGGCGCGCGCGGGGGTGGGGGCTACGGCCTTGGTCCGTCGAACCGTACAATCCGCGCCGTGTCGGAACCTTCGGTGGCGGATGTCGAGGCGCGCTCGTACGAACTCGATCCGTACGGCCATCTGAACAACGCCGTCTATGTGAACTGGCTCGAGCACGGCCGCCTCTGCTACCTGCGCGACCGGGGGGAGAGCTACACCTCCGTGCCCGAGAAGCACGGCGTGCACATCGTCGTCGTCCGGCAGGAGGTCTCCTACCGCGTGCAGGTGCGCCTGGGCGACCGGCTCGTGATCCGCACCGCGATCTCTGCGATCGGCCACACGTCGTTCACCTTCGCGCAGGAGATCGCCTTCGCGGACGGCAGGGTCGCCGCGGACGCGAAGGTCGTCATGGTCTGCGTCGGACCCGACGCGCGGGCGCGCACCGTGCCGCCGGCGCTGCGGGCCCTGCTCGCGAGCTGAGCTCTGCACGACCCCACGGGGCACCGTGGAGGGCGTAGCACAGAGACACAGAGACGCAGCGCGGCTTGACGCCGCAACCAAATCAGCGACGGCCGAAGGCCGCGCTGCGCCTAGTGAGGAGCTGCGGGATCCGGGTGACGCGCGCGGGGCAGAGGGCTGCGTGCGTCCCTCCCCCGCCGCAGAGGATGGCGGCGATGCGGCCACCTTGTCTCGGTTCCAGGCGCCGCGCGAGGGCAGCCCGAGAATTTGCGCAGGGAGCGCGAAATCCGAGGGTTAGTAGTACAGAGATCGGAGGGAAGATGAGCGGGGGTAGGAGGACTCGGATGAACTGGCGCGATCCGTTGCGGGTCGCGTCACGGACTCGCGCTCCCACTCCAATTCCACCTCTGTGGCTCTGTGCCTCTGTGCTACTCCTTCCTGGCGCCGCAGGGTCGAGGTCGAGCGATTAGGAGGAGCACAGAGACACAGAGGCGCAGCGCGGCTTGACGCCGCAACCAAATCAGCGACGGCCGAAGGCCGCGCTGCGCCTAGTGAGGAGCTGCGGGATCCGGGTGACGCGCGCGGGGCGGAGGGCTGCGTGCGTCCCTCCCCCGCCGCAGAGGATGGCTGCGAAGAGGCCACCTTGGCTCGGTTCCAGGCGCCGCACGAGGGCAGCACGAGAATTTGCGCAGGGAGCGCGAAATCCGAGGGTTAGTAGTACAGAGGCGCCGCGCGTCGATTTTGCGCCGCAAGCAAACGAGTGCAGGCCGCTGCGCGGGTCATCCTGAACGATGACCACGAAGGCGGGAAGGCACGGAGAGAGGGAAGCGACGAGCCTGCGCGGAGCGCGTGCACCGGGTGGCGGGGGCTCCTTCGTGTCTTCGTGCCTTCGTGGTTCTCGTTCTCCCCGCTCGAATTCAGTGACTCGCCGGGATCCGTGCAAGCGGCGAGGAGTCTGCGGGCATGTAGGACGAGCGATCAGGGCCGAGGGTATCGGACTTGATAAGGAACCCAGGAAGGGCGGAACCCATGAGAGGAGAGGGGAGCATCCCGGGTCTCGGATGGATCGAAGGCGCCCTCTCCTCTGTTCCTAGGTTCCTGGGTTCCTTCTTCCAACCTCACGACGAAGGCTGTGGTCCACTGCACTCAAGAAGGGCGCGCGCGGCCACATCCTTGCGCGTTTCCGAGCGCGTTCGCCCCTGACACCCGAACACCCTTCGTGACTCGGTCCCACTCGTCGTACAGCGCTGCTCGACGCCGCAACCGAATGAGCGCAGGCCGCTGCGCGGGTCATCCTGAACGATGACCACGAAGGCGGGAAGGCACGGAGAGAGGGAAGCGACGAGCCTGCGCGCAGCGCGTGCACCGGGTGGCGGGGGCTCCTTCGTGCCTTCGTGGTTTTCGTTCTCCCCGCTCGAATTCGGTGACTCGCCGGGATCCGTGCAAGCGGCGAGGAGTCTGCGGGCATGCAGGACGAGCGATTAGGGCCGAGGGTATCGGATTTGATAAGGAACCCAGGAAGGGAGGAACCCATGAGAGGAGAGGGGAGCATCCCGGTACCCGGATGGATCGAAGGCGCCCTCTCCTCTGTTCCTAGGTTCCTGGGTTCCTCATCTCCTCCTACAAGACGAAGGCTGTGGTCCTCCGCGTGGCCTTGGGCGTGCCATTGCACACTGAGAGGCGCGCGGGCCGGAACGCGAGGGTCTCATGGGACCCGGACGGGGACGACGCCGTGGTCGCGGAGCAGGGGGTCGAGGCGGCGCGAGAGCTCGGGGAGGTTGTGGCTCGGCACGCGCGGGTAGAGGTGGTGCTCGAGGTGGTAGGTGAGCTCGAGGAAGAGGGCGGGGATGATCCTGCCGCGCAGCGTGCGGGTCTGCGTCAGCGGCGACGTGCCGTAGTCGCGGTGGGGGAGATGCACGGTCAGCAGCGGATAGACCCAGCTCCCGAGGAGCGCGCCGAGCCAGTAGAGCCGTACGAAGGCGGAGTCGACCGTGAGCGCGGCGAGCGCGCCCGCGGCGCACCAGAGGGCCTCGAGTAGGAGCCAGCGCCGTTCCGCGGGGCACTTGCGCCACGCCCAGAGCCAGAGGCGAGGCAGGAAGAGCGGACCCTCGAGGATCGCGCGCGGCAGCGACATGCGCGCCGGATCGCCCTCCGGATCGTCGGGGCCGGGGAAGGCGGCGTGGTGGCGCAGGTGGGTCGCGCGGTAGGCGTGGCCGCTCTCGAAGAGCACGGCACCCATCGCGAAGAGCGCCCACTCCGTCTCGCGCGCCCCGAGGCCGAGAGAGCCGTGGACGACGTCGTGCGTCACCGTGACCACCGCGACGAAGGTGAGGAACATCAGCAGCGGCGTCGCCCACCAGAGTTCGAGGCTCACGGCGACGGCGAAGAGCGCGACGCCGACGAACGGGCGCGCGAGTGCGACGCGCCGCTGCCCGCGGGTCGCGAGCAGCAGGTCGCGGCCGAGGTCGTCGATGCGCGGCAGTTCAGGCACGCGCGGCCTCCGCGCGCAGCACGTCCGCGGCGACGAGGCGGCTGCCGAGCACGCAGGCGACGGTGCCGAGGCCCGGCCAAGTCGAGTCGCCGACGAGATGGAAGCCGGGCACGCCGACGTCGTGCGGGATCGCGAACTGGTTGCTGTTGCGCATCGTCTGGCGCACGCCGCCGACCGCGCCGCGCGGGCGGCCCGTGAACCGCTCGTAGGTGCGCGGCGTCGCGACCTCGAACACGCGGGCCCCGTCGCCGAGGCGCGGGTAGACGCGCCTCGCGTGGCCCAGCAGCGCCGCCCCGGCCTCGCGCTTCTTCCGCGCGTAGGTGGCCTCGTCGAGCCCGCTCCACCCGTCGAGGTCGCAGTGCGTGGAGACCATCACCGCCCGGAAGCCGGGAGGCGCGCTCGCGCGGTCGCCCGCGGCCGACACCGAGAGGAACATGTTGTTCCCGTTGCCGAGCGGCGCGTCGTAGCTCTGCATGATCTGGTGGTGCGTGAACTCCTGCCCGAGCACCTCCTCCTCCGGCACCCCGAGGAAGAGCGCGAGGGCACCCCCCTCCGCCTCCCGGTCGCGCCGCAGGAAGGGCGCGAGCGCCTCGCCGACCGCCGGGGGCGCGATGCGCGCCGTCAGCGCCGCCGGCAGCGCGCTGACGACGCGCGCCGCGCGCACCTCGCACGACCGCGCTCGCAGCGTGAACGCGCCCTCGCGCCCGGTGCATGCCTCCACCGGGCAGGCGAGGCGCAGCACGCCGCCCATCGCCCGGTAGTGGCGCACGACCGCCCGCAGGAACCCGCGCATCCCGCCGCGCACCCGCGTCAGCCCCGCGCCCCGGATCGTGATGCCGAGGGCGCAGTTGACGAGCGGCGCGCTGTCGATCTCGCCGTGCACGGTGTCCTCGACGAGCATCGAGAGCAGCCCGGCCAGGGGCGCCTCCCCGCGCAACCCGCAGGCGCGGAGCAGATCCCCGAGCGTCCAGCGGAGGTAGCGCAGCAGCGGCACGCCTCCGAGGCCCACGAGGCGCAGCGCGCGCAGCGCCTCCGCGGGAGACCGGATCGGCAGCCGGGCGCCCTGCCTCGCGACGCGCCAGAAGACCTGCGCGAGCCGGTCGAGCGTCCGCCAGAGCCGCCGGTGGCCCTCCGAATCGCCGAGCATCCGCAGGCGCTCCCTCGCCCACCGCGCCGGGTCGCGGTGGAGCACCACCGTCCGGTCGGGCAGCCACGCGACATAGCCCGGCAGCGTGTCGGCGGGCGGGAGCGCGAGGCCGATGCTCGAGAGCCACTCCCCGCCCACGCCGTCGGGCCCGAAGTCCACGAGCGTCGTGGCGCCCACGTCGAAGCCAAAGCCGCGCCGCGCGAAGTAGCCCGCGCACCCGCCGACGTGGCTGTGCGCCTCGAGGAGCACGGTCGAAAGCCCCAGGGCAGAGAGTCGCGTCGCGGTCGCGAGCCCCGCGATGCCCGCGCCGACGACCGCGACATCGAACCGGTCCGTCCCGGGCGCGCGGCGCGGCGGCCGAGGGCGCAACTCTGTCTTGAACATGTTCAAAAATGTAGCCGGGCCCCACCGGCGGGGCAAGCTATTTATTGAACGCGTTCAATATCGGGGGGGCGGGGGGGGCGGGCTCAGGCCTCCGGCTGGATCTCCTCGAGCAGCCGGACGGCGGCCTTGCGCAGCGGCCGCAGCAGCGGGTTCGAGATCAGCTTCAGCAGCGGGACGACCATGTCGACGGTGTGCTCCGCGAGCTTGCGGGTGCGGGCGCGGCCCGGGGACTCGTCGTGGATCCAGAAGAGCACGATGCCCATGCTGTAGGTCCAGAGCAGGCCCGGCAGCCTCGGCGCGAGATCCTTCGGGAACTTCCGGTCCGAGCCCTCGAGCACGCGGGCGAAGAGCGCCGTCCCCGCGAGCCGCTCCTCGCGAGAGTCCTCGTGGAAGGGGTTCAGCGGGCTTCTCGGGTCCGCGGCCGTGCGGAAGAGCAGGCCGCTGAAGCGGTGGTAGGGCTCGATGACGGCGAGGTGCGCCTCGATGACGCCGAGCAGCCGCCCCCGCAGCCCCCTCTCCTGGCGGAGGACCGGCTCGGCCGCCTTGAGGTGCGCTTCGTGGATGCGCCGGTAGTAGGCGTGGAGCAGGTGCTCCTTCGACTGGAAGTAGTAGTAGGCGTTGCCGAGGGATACGCCCGCCTCGTCCGCGACCGCGCGCATCGTCGTCGCGTCGTAGCCGCGCTCGCGGAAGAGGCGCAGCGCGGTCTCGACGATGAGCTCGCGCGTCTGCTCCCCCTTCGAGGTGCGGCCGTCCGGGCTCCGGTTCTTGAACGCGTTCAACGGGGGAGAGTATGCCCGCCCGGGGGCGAAGGGGCAACAGGCCCGGTTGCGGTTATCCTCTGGGTCGCCCCATGCGAACCCTCCTTGCCCCCCTGCTCCTCGTGATCTCCTCCTGCGGAAGCTCCGGCGGGGGCGCGACGATCGCGGACTTCCTGTTCGTCGACGTCGCGCCCGCGGCGCAACTCCTCTTCACGGGCACGGTGGGACCGGTCTTCGACTCCGTCACCGAGGTGCACATGGTGCACATGCAGCGCATCATGGGCAACGGCGCCGCGGCGGGCGACTACGACAGCGACGGCGACCTCGACCTCTACCTGCTCGGGCACAACGGCCAGCCCAACCGTCTCTTCCGCAACGAGCTGCCGGCGCGCACCTTCACCGACGTGACGCCCCCGGCGCTGGCCGACACCGGCCTCGGCCGCGTGGCGCACTTCGTCGATCTCGACAACGACGGCGACCTCGACCTGCTCGTCGTCAACGACGACGACGGCGGCGCGACGGTGTCGCCGAGCCGGATCTACCGCAACAACGGCGACGAGACCTTCACCGACGTGAGCGCCGGGTCGGGGTTCCGGCCGCTCGGCTACCTGCACTGCGGCTGCGCGATCGCCGACTACGACCGCGACGGCCTGCTCGACATCTACGTGACCGTCTGGCGGTACGAGCGCGGCACCGGGACCCCCGGCTTCGCCGGCGAAAACGTGCTCTACAGGAACCTCGGCGGCCTCCAGTTCGCCGACGCGACCGCCGCGGCCGGGCTCGGCGGCCTCGCCCGCGACAGCTTCACGGCGATCTTCACCGACTTCGACGACGACGGCTGGCCCGACCTCTACGTCGCCGTGGACCACACCTCGGACGAGTTCTACTTCAACGTCAACGGCACCTTCGTCAACGACACGGTGGCCGTCGGCCTGACGCACACCGGCAACGACATGGGCGTCGCCTGCGCCGACATCGACGACGACGGCGACCTCGACCTGTACGTGACCAACATCACCGATCCGAGCGGCGGCACCGGCACCCTGCAGCGCAACGTCTTCTACCTGAACGACCAGAACCTGATCGGCCGGCCGCGGTTCCGCGACTTCTCGGTCTCGCGCGGCGTCGCGGACACCTACTTCGGCTGGGGCACCGAGTTCTTCGACGCCGACCACGACGGCGACCTCGACCTCGCCGCGGTCAGCGGCTTCGACGAGTGGATCCTCGCGTTCAAGGGGCCTGGCTCCCCGGTCTACCGGACGCCCTCCGTGCTCTTCGTCAACGACGGCAGCGCCCGTTTCACGCGCGTCACCGGCGCCGGCCTCGACGACCGCGACGACGGCCGCGGCCTCCTCGCGTTCGACTACGACCGCGACGGCGATCTCGACCTGCTGACGACCAACGTCGCCCAGCCGGTGCGCCTGCTCGAGAACCGCACGACGCCGATGGGCCACTGGCTCGGCGTCGCGCTCTCGCCCGACAACCGCGCGATCGGCGCGCGCGTCCGCGCGACGATCGGCGCCGTGACGAAGCGCCGCGACGTCATCGCCGGCCGCAGCTACCTCGCCGGCACCCCCGCCGAGGTCCACTTCGGCCTCGGCGACGCCACCGTCGTCGACACCCTCCGCATCGAGTGGGCCGACGGCACCGTCCAGACGCTGACCAACGTCGCCGCCGACCAGTGGCTGCGGCTGGTCGCGCCCTAGCGTCCCTCCAGCGCCGCGATCCGCCGTCGCAGATAGCGGCTCTCGCCGTAGCGCCCGATCAGTTCGCGGAATCGCGCGGCGGCTCCCGCGCGGTCGCCCTTCGCGGCAAGCAGGTCGCCCTCGGTGCCGGCGATGCGGCTGTCCTCGCCGAGGTAGACGCGCGCGCGGCGCAGCATGCCCTCGGCGGTGGCGATGTCGCCGGCGCGCGACGACGAACCCGCCCAGTCGAGGAAGAGCTCGCCCGCGAAGCGCTGCACGAAGGGGTGTTCCGGATGCTCGGCGAGCGCCCTCCGGACCGCGTCGCCGAGCGCATCGCCGCCGCCCCGGGCCCAGGCGATCTCCATCTCCAGGGCGAGCCCGTAGGGCTCCGGCGGCGACCCCCACAGCTCGCGCACCCACTCGAAGCAGGCGGCGAGTTCGGGCTGGTGCACCTGCCTGGGCGTCGAGAACTCGAGGTGGAGGCGGTCCTCCGTGAGCAGCGTGCCCGCGGAGGGCGCGGCGAGTTGCGCGACGCGCAGCTTCGACAGGTCGCGTTCCAGTCCCGCCACGGGATTCTCGAGGGGGCGCGGGGGTCCGGGCAGGCCGTCCGGGGCGCCGAGCAGCACGAGGTCGCCGCCGCCGAAGTAGACCGCGGTCCTGAAGACGCGCGAGAAGGTGGCGAGCACGGCGCGCAGGTCGTCCACCCCCATCTGGTAGACCGGCAGCCAGTGGCAGACGAGCCCGCCCGGCGCGAGGCGGTCGCGGCAGCTCTGCCAGTACTCGAGCGTGTAGAGGTCGCCGCTTCCCCGCACCGACGGGTGGATCGGATCGCTCGTGATCACGTCGAACCGCTCGTCCGTCGCGCGGAGCCACGTGCGCGCGTCCGCGAGGATGACCTGCGGCGGCTCGCGCCCGAGCCAGCGCGCCGCCTCGACGACGGCGGGCTCGATCTCGATCACGCGGAGCGTCTCCGGCGCGTGCTGCTCCACCGCGCGCAGCGTCGTCCCCATGCCGAGACCGACGACGAGGACGCGCCGCGGGTCCTCGTGCGCGAGCATCGGCAGGTGGCCGAGCAGCGCGAGGTGGTGGTCGTCGGCGAGCACCTGGTCGCTCGCCTCGGCCTTGCCGTCGACGAGCAGGCTGTGGCGCCCGTACCAGCGCCAGACGCTGACGGTCATGTCCCGCCCCGTGCGCGACCACGCGATGTCCACCCCCTCCCTCCACGAGCGCTCGTCGATCCGGCCGTCGGTGAGAAAGGCGCCGGGGTTGAAGTAGATGCCCGCGAGCAGGCGTTCCCGGGCGACCTCCGGCGCCGGGATCCAGCCGCAGCAGGCGACGAGGGCGAGGGCGAGCACGGTCGGGCGCCGCGCGAGCGCGAAGAGCGCGATCCCCACGCCGGAGGCGACCAGGGCGAGGGCGCCCTCCGGGCCGAGGGCCGGCACGAGCAGGAAGACCGCCGTCGTCGATCCGGCGACGGAGGCGACCGTGTTCCACGCGTAGAGGCGCCCCGTGCCCGCGCCGACCGTGCCGGTGCAGGCGAGGCCCGCCGCCAGCGGGAACGCGAAGCCGAGGCCGAACGCGCCCGGCAGCATCACGCAGGCGGCGATCGCGAACCGCAACAGGATCCCGGTCGCGAAGCCCTCGCCGCCGTGCAGGTAGCCGAGCAGGAAGAGGCGCGGCAAGAGCGGCACGAGCAGCATCGAGAGGCTCAGCACCGCCGCGGTCGCGGCCACCGTGACCTCGAGCGTCCTGAGCGGGTCTCGCGTCGTCCGGGCCCCCCAGGCCCCCCCCCATCCGATCCCCAGCAGGAGGACCGAGAGCATCACCGAAAACGCGTACGTCGCAGATCCGAAGACGAGCACGAGGCTGCGCGTGAAGCAGACCTCCGCCGCAAGTCCGAGAAAGCCGCTGATGGCGTAGAGGAGGATCGCCCGTCGCGCCTCGGGCGACGGCCCCCGGGGCGCGGAGGTCTGGGGGGGGCGGGGGGCGCGCAGCAGCATCGCGCCCGCGGCGGCGACAGCCGAGAGCAGCGCGGCGGCGCGCATCGTGCCGGCGAGGCCGAGTCGTGGCAGAAGCAGGAAGCCCGCGAGAAGCGTTCCGGCGACCGCGCCGAGCGTGTTGGCCGCATAGAGGAACCCGATCGGGCGGCCGCCGCCGGCGAGGGCGGAGGCCATCGCGGGGAGCGTGCCGCCCATCGCGATGGAGGGCGGCGCCAGCATCAGCGACGCGAAGAGGAAGGTCGCCCCGGCGTGGAGGGCGCGGTGGTCGCCGAGGGCGTGCTGGAGCCAGGTAAAACCGCCGCGGGAGAGGTCGAGCAGCCAGGGGCTCAGCAGCGCCGCGGCGGCGACCAGCAGTTCGAGGATCGCGTAGAGGCGCACCGGGCGGTCGGTGCGGTCGGCCCGCCTGCCGAGAAGCCACGCGCCGATTGCCATCCCGCCGATCACGGCCGCGATGACCGCGCCGAGGGCGACCGAGGTGCCGCCCGCGAGCTGGGCCAGTCTCCGGAACCATGCGACCTCGAGCACCAGCGCCGCCGCGCCTGAGAGAAAGAGCAGCGGCGAGAGGCGGGCGACGGTGGGGGCCACGGGATGAGCATAGGGGATGAGAGGGGCGGGTGTCAGCGGCCCCGCGGCGCGAGCATCGCGACGAGAGCGGGAAGGACGTTCCGCGGCGCGCCGGGCGTGCCGGGCGCAGAGCGCGCGAGCATGTCGATGGTGCCGGCCACCGGCACAAGCAGGACCTCGGGCGCGAAGTCGTCGCGGATCTCGCCTCGGGCCGCTCCCTCGGCCAGCGCGTCGAGCAGGATGCGCACCGAGCGGCGCGCCGCGCCGTCGAGCTTCCAGGCCGCGTCCTTCGGGAGGGCGTGGACCGCCTGCTCGGCGGAGAGAAGCCAGCGGACCCCTGGGTCCGCCGCGGCCGCCTCGGACCGCCGGGTCGCGAAGGCGCGAAGTCGGTCGAGCGGGGGAAGGCCCGGATCGGGATGGGCCGCCTCCAAACGCGCGATTCCGACATCGGCAGCCGCTTCGAGGATCGCATCACGCGACTTGAAGTGGCGGAAGAGGGCACCCGCGGTGATGCCGATCTCGGCGGCGAGCGCGGCCATCGTCAGGTTCGAGATGCCCCGCTGCCCGATCAGACGCAACGCCGTCTCCGCGATCTCCTCGCGGCGTCCTTTCGGTGACCACGTCCGGCTGCGCATCCCCCCACATCGTAAGCGAACATTTACTTACTGCGCGATTGGGGTCAGACCCCATTGTCCCGAGGCGGGACAATGGGGTCTGACCCCTTTGTCCCGTTGCTATTCTGCGCGGAGTGGCGAGGTCGGGCAATTCCGGTGGAAGGGTGGTGGAGAGCGCGTACCGGCTCTCGCTGCGCACGGCCAGGGCGATGGCGCGCCTTGGGCCGACGCTCTCCCCGCGCGCCGCAGCGACGGCCCGGGAGAACCTGCGCCTCGTCTATGGCAGTGCCGATCCGGCCCTGGTCGCCCGCGTCTACCGCCACTTCGCGGAGGCGGCCGTCGATTGCGCCTTCTTCCGCCGCCTCTTCGAGCCCGACCGCTTCGACCGGCACTTCGAACTCGCGGGTCCCGGCTGGGAGCACTTCCGCCGGGTCAAGCCGCACGGCTCGATTCTCGTCACCGGCCACTTCGGGAACTGGGAACTCTACGGGGCCGCGTTCGGCCACGTGGGCATCCAGGTGACGCCGGTCGGCAGGGCGCCGGAGCGCCACTGGTTCGCGACCCGCCTCGACCGATTCCGCCGCTCGCTCGGCGTCGAGACCATCGAGAAGGAGAACGCGCTCCCTCTCGCGATGAAGGCGCTGCGGCGGGGTGCCGCCGTCGCCTTCCTGAACGACCAGGCCGCGGGCCGCCACGGCATCGCGCTGCCCTTCCTCGGCCTGCCCGCCCACACCTTCCTCGCCCCCGCGGCGCTCGCAGCGAAGTTCCAGGTGCCGCTCTACGCCGGCTACTCGACACGGGTCGGCGACGGCATCCGCTACCGCTGCTGGTCGGAACCCGTCGAGCCCTGCGCCACCGTCGAGGAGACGACGCAGCGGTGCAACGAGATCCTCGGCGGCTACGTCCGCGCCTGCCCCGAGCAGTGGTGGTGGTTCCACCGCCGCTTCAAGCCGCCGCGGGCGGAGCGGCGCGGCCTGCCGCTGACGCCGGCGGGGCTCCCGGTGGCGGAATGAAGCTGCTGCTGCGCTACCGGCTCGAGTATGTCGCCGCGCTGGCGCTGCTCTACGGCGTCCGGGCACTCAGCCCGTCGTTCGCGTGGAACGGCGCCCGCACCGTGGGGCGCCTCCTCTGGCGCCTCGGCGTGCGCCGCCGCGCCGTCCGCACCAACCTCGGCGTCGTCTTCCCGGAGATGTCGGTGGCGGAGCGCGACGCCCTCGGCCGCCGCACGCTCGAGCACTTCGCGTCGATGGTGGTGGACATCATCTTCCAGCGCCGCATGCTCTCCCGCCGCAACTTCCACGACCACTTCACGATCGTCGGCTGGGCGCGCGACTACCTCGACCTCCACGGCGAGGCGGGGCTGCGCCAGCGCGCGCGGTCGATCCTCTTCCTCACCGCCCACCTCGGCAACTGGGAGCTCGCGACGGGCTTCTTCGGGCTGCTCGGCGTCGCCATCGCGCCGGTCTTCCGGTCCCCGCAGAACCCCTTCATCGACCGCCTGTTGCGGCAGATCCGTCTCGACACTGCCGCGGGCGCCATCGAGAAGCGCGGCGCCGTCCAGCACATGCTGGAGGCCTTCGCGCGCGGCGGCAACGTCGGCTTCCTCTTCGACCAGGAGGCGGTCTACGGCATCACCGTCCCCTTCTTCGGCCAGCCCGCCTGCACGCACAAGACGCCCGCCGTGCTCGCGCGCGACCACGGCGCGAAGGTCTTCTTCGGCGCGCTGCTGCGTCGCGGCGACTTCCTGCGCTACGAGGCGCGCGGCGAACTGATCGACTACGGAGGCGGAAGCGACGACCGCGAGGCGGACCTCGCGCGCATCACCGCCGACCTGATGCGCCGCCTCGAGGAGGAGATCCGCCGCGACCCCGAGCAGTACCTCTGGATGCACCGCCGCTGGAAGCGGGGCCTCCCGCCCCCGAAGGAGAGTGTCGCGTGAAGCCCATCGATCGAAGCCGCCTGCGCACCGTGCGCGCGACCCAGCGCGAGAGCAAGGTCGACACCGGCCTCTTCGCGAAGCCGGTGGCGCCCGGCGCGAGCTTCCCCCGCTTCTACGACGCGCTCCCGGGCATCCTGCGCGCGGCGGACCTGCGCGCGCTGGCGGCGGCCGCGGCATCGGCGCATCTCGCCGGGCGGGGGATCATCTGGGGGATCGGGGGCCACGTGATCAAGGTCGGCCTCGCGCCTCTGCTCGCGGACCTGATGCGGCGCGGCCTCGTGACCGGGCTGCTGATGAACGGCAGCGCGGCCATCCACGACTTCGAGATCGCCTTCATGGGGCGCACGTCGGAGGAGGTCGGGCCCGGCGTCGCGACGGGCACCTTCGGCATGGCGGAGGAGACGGGCGCGTTCTTCGCCGACGCCGCCGCGCGCGGCCGCGAGTGCGGCCTCGGCGAGGCGCTCAAGGAGGCGGTCGCGCGCGCGAGACTGCCCTTCCGGAAGCTCTCGGTGCTCGGGGCCGCGGCGCGCTTCGGCGTGCCGGTGACGGTCCATGTCGCGGTCGGCACCGACATCGTGCACATGCATCCGCGCTGCGACGGCGCGGATGTCGGCGCCGCCAGCCACACCGACTTCCTGCGCTTCGCCGCGCTCTGCGGGACCCTCGATCGCGGCGTCTACCTGAACTGGGGATCGGCCGTGATCGCGCCCGAGGTGTTCGTGAAGGCCGTGACGCTGCAGAACAACCTGCGCGGCAGGCCGCTGTCGATCACCACCGCCAACTTCGACCAGTTGCGCCACTACCGCCCCCGGGTCAACGTCGTCGAGCGCCCCGCCGCCCGGGGCTACGATTTCGCGGGCCACCACGAGCTGATGATGCCCCTCTTCCGGCTCGCGCTGCTCGAGGAGGTGCGGCGCGGGGGCGCGAAGGCCCAAAAGAAGGGGAAGCGCCGTCTATCATCGTGAGCCATGAGCGGCGATCTCCTGCACGTCATCGAAGAGCTGCCGGTGCCCGACGTGCTCGTCGTCGGCGATCTGATCCTCGACCGCTACGTGACCGGCGGCGTCGACCGCATCTCGCCCGAGGCGCCGATCCAGGTGCTGCGCCACCACCGGCAGTACGAGAAGCCGGGCGGCATGGCGGCGGTGGCCTGCAACCTCGCCCGCCTCGGCGCGCGGGTGCGCGTCGCCGGGCTCGTCGGCGAGGACGAGGAGGCGCTCTCGCTGCGGGGCGCGCTCGGCGCCGCGGGCATCCACCTCGACGCGCTCGTCGCCGAGGAGACGCGGCCCACGACCGTGAAGACGCGCTTCGTCGCCGCGAGCCAGCACGCGCGCCAGCAGATCCTGCGCGTCGACCGCGAGGTGGTCGCGCCGCCGTCGCCCTCGTCGGAGCGCGCGCTGCTCGACGGCGTGCGCGAGGCGCTGCCGGAGGTGGAGATCGTCGTGCTCTCCGACTACGGCAAGGGCGTGCTCTCCCCGGGGCTCTGCACGCAGGTCATCCGCGCCGCGCGCGCGGCGGGCGTGCGGTCGATCGTCGACCCGAAGGGGAAGGACTTCGAGCGCTACCGGGGCGCGAGCGCGATCACGCCCAACCGGTCGGAGGCGGCCGCCTACACCGGCCGCCCGGTCCCCGACTACGACGCCGCCGCCTCCGCCGCGCGCGAACTGGTCGAGCGGCTCGACCTCGAGGTCGCGTTCATCACGCTCGACCGCGACGGCATCTTCGTGCAGGAGCGCGACGGCCGCGGGGCGGCGTTGAGGACCGATCCGCGCGAGGTCTACGACGTGACCGGCGCGGGCGACAACGTGATCGCGGTGCTCGCCTACGCGATGGCAGGGGGCGCGGGGGCGGAGACCGCGGCGACGCTCGCGAACGTCGCCGGGGGCATCGCCGTGGAGCGGTTCGGCGTCGTCACCATCGGCTGGGACGAGATCGCCGAGCGGATCGCCGCGAAGGGGGGCGGGACGAGCAAGATGGTGCCCGGCGCGATGCTCGACCGGCTTCTCGACAGCGCGCGGGAGGCGGACCGGCGGATCGTCTTCACGAACGGCTGCTTCGACATCCTGCACGCGGGCCACGTCGAGATGCTGCGGCGCTGCCGCGAGCTGGGCGACCTGCTGGTCGTCGGGATCAACGACGACGGATCGGTGCGGCGCCTCAAGGGGGAGGGGCGGCCCGTCCACGACCTCGCCGCCCGCGCGACGGTGCTCGGCGGCCTCGCGTCGGTCGACTATGTCGTCGCCTTCGGCGAGGAGACGCCCGAGACGATCATCCGCCGCGTGCGGCCGGACGTGCTCGTCAAGGGGGAGGATTGGCGCGAGAAGGGCGTCGTCGGGCGGGAGTTCGTGGAGGCCAACGGCGGGAAGGTCGTCCTGCTGCCCCTTCTCGGCGGCCACTCGACGACCCGCATTCTCGATAGACTGGGAGGCAACGCGTGACCGCACTCCGGACCCTTCTCGACCGCTTCGCCGGGAAACGCATGGTGGTGCTCGGCGACCTCGCCGTGGACTGCTACGTGGAGACCCGCCCCTCGCGCCTGTCGCGCGAGGCGCCGGTGATGGTGCTCCAGTACGAACTGCGCCGCCACCAGCCCGGCTGCGCCGCCAACACGGTGCTCAACCTCCGCGCACTCGGGGCGGAGGTGGTCCCGATCGGCATCGTGGGCGACGACGAGCCCGGCGCGGCGCTGCTCGAGAGCTTCCGCCAGCAGGGCATCCCGCTCTCCGGCATCACGGTCCACGGCCGGAGCGTCGTGAAGGTGCGGATCATGAGCGGCGACTTCTCGCGGCCGAAGCAGCAGGTGCTGCGCGTGGACATCGAGCCGCAGGGGCACCCGAGCGAGAACACCTTCCTCGAACTGATCGCGCGGGCGGGGGTCGCCGAGAAGGCGGAGGGCATCGTCGTCTCGGACTACGGCTACGGGGCCGCGTCGCCCGGGCTTCTGCGGGCGGTCTCCGAGGTCGCGTCGGGCGCCCTGATCAGCGTCGATTCGCGCCAGAAGATCGGCGAGTTCCGGAAGGTGGACCTGCTGACGCCGAACGAGGGGGAGGCGAGCGCCTACCTCCGCAGGCCGGTCGAGAGCGACGACGAGGCGCGGGAGGCGGCGCGCGAGTTGCGCGCGCTCACCGAGGCGGGCGCCGTGCTGCTGACCCGCGGCAACCGCGGCATGATGCTCGCCGACGGGGAGGTCACGGCGCTGCCGATCCACGGCTCGGTCGAGATCGTCGACCCGAGCGGCGCCGGGGACACCGTCGTCGCGACGGCGAGCCTCGCCCGGGTCGCGGGCGCCTCCTACGCGGAAGCGGCGCGGCTCGCGACCTTCGCCGCGAGCATCAGCGTCATGAAGATGGGGGCGGTGGCGGTCACCCACGCCGAGCTGGTGGAGTGCGTCGAGGGTGGGTGAGATCGTCGCCGACCGCGCCGAGCTCGTGCGCCGGTGCGACCGGCTCCGCGCGGAGGGCCGGCGCATCGTGCTCACCAACGGCGCCTTCGACCTGCTCCATGTCGGCCACGTGCGGGCGCTCGCGGATGCCGCGTCGCGCGGCGATGTCCTCGTCGTGGGGGTCAACGACGACGCCTCGGTGCGGCGGCTGAAGGGCGAGGGCCGTCCGGTGGTGCCCGCCGGCGAGCGGGCCGAGGTCCTCGCCGCGCTCGCCGCGGTCGACTACGTGCATGTCTTCGCCGAAGGGGACGTGCGGCCGCTGCTGCGCGCGCTGCGCCCCCATGTCCACGCGAAGGGGCGCGACTACACCGTCGAGACGGTGCCGGAGCGGGAGACGGCGCGGGAGGTGGGCGCGGAGATCGCGATCGTCGGGGATCCGAAGGACCACTCCAGCACCGACCTGCTCGCGCGCGTGCGGAGGGGATGACGCGCGTCGTCTCGCAACACGGCGACCGCCTCGTCCGCGAGGAGGGCAGCCGCTTCCGCAAGCAGTTCCGCGAGGCGCGGAGTTGCCGGAGGGAGGTGGCGCGGCTGGAGAGGCTGGGCGCGCTCGGGGTCGGGGTGCCGCGGATCGTGGAGCGCGGGGAGCGGGAATACGTCACGGAGAGGCTCCCTGGGGAGCCGCTGGACGAGGTCATCCGCCTCCGGTGGGCGACCATGCCCCGCCTTGAGCGCAGCGCGCTCATCGCCAAGGTCGCGGAGTTGTGCCGCCGCATCCGCGACGGCGGGCTCGACTGGCCCGACCTTGTGACCTACCACATCTGGGTCGATCGGGACTCGCTTGCGGTGCTCGACCCGGCGCGGCTGCGACGCGGCCGCCTCGACCTCTCGCCGCTCTACTGGTCGGCGGAGGAGCCGACGGTCTCGAAGATGGACCGGCTCCGCTTCTGGCGCGCCTATGCCGGCGGGGCAAGGCCCCCGCGCCCCCGCAACATCGGCCACCGGGGCCGGTTCCGGCCCTACCGGTGGGCGATCCAGCGCTGCGCGATCCGCGCCTGCCCGCCGTGGAGCGACTTCGTCGACGCCGCGGGGAGCGGATACGCCTCCTGCGACGCGCTGCTCGCCGACCCCCGCCTCGTCGTGCGCCGCACGCTGCGCGACCGCATGAACGCCGTCGTCGGCGACCTCGTCGTGAAGGTGGTCGCGGACCCGCGCGAGGCGGAGCGCGAGTGGGAGAACCACCGCATGATGATGGCCTCCGGCTTCCGCGTGCCGCAGCCGGCGGTGGGGGGGAGGCTCGCCGACGGGCGTGGCCTCTTCTCGACCCTGCGCCTCGACGGCCTCGCGCCGCTCGACGACCGCCTCCCGACGCTCGACCGGCGCAGGGCCGCCCTCGACGTCGCCGACCTCGCGAGGCGCCTGCACGCCTGCGGCCTCGTGCACCGCGACCTCTACCTCTGCCACATGTTCGTCCCCCGGGGAGGGCGCGAGATCACGCTGATCGACCTCGCGAGGCTGAAGCGGAGCCGCTCCCGGAGGCTCCGGGCGAAGGACCTCGCCGCGATCGTCACGAGCGGCGCCTTCGCGCGCACCGACCTGCTGCGCGGGCTCCGGCGGTACGGCGGCGACCGGCGCCTCTGCCGCCGCGTGCGGGCGAAGGCGGCGAAGATGGCGCGCCATGTCCCCCGCAACGTGCGCGACGGGACGCACGTGCCGCACGTGCCATGCACATCGGATTCCTGAGCGAGCACAGCGACCCTGCGCGGGGCGGCGGCGAGGGGTTCCTGCACGCCCTCGAGGCGCGGCTGGCCGCCCACGGCCACCGGGTCTCCCACTGCGCCCGCACGGGGCCCCGCGCGGTGCCCGTGCGGTCGTTTCCCGCCGCGACGCGGCCGCGCCGCTATGCGGATCTCCTGCTGCCGCGACTCCGCGAGGCGGGCGCCGAGGTGGTGCTGACGACCTCGCCGGTCAGGGGCTGCGACTTCTACCAGCCGCACAACGGCATCCTCGCGGCGTCGATCCCGCCGCACCTCGATCCGCTGCCGTGGGGACTCCGCCACCTGCGGCGGGCCAACCCCGCGCGGCTGCTGCACTTCGCGAGGCTGCGCCGGTGCGAAGGCGACGCGGTCGCGCCGCCGACGCGCGTGCTCGCGCTGTCGCCGCGCGTCGTCGAGGACCTCGGGCTCTGCTACCCGGGCGCGCGGGCGCTGCTGCGACGGCCCGGCGTCGACCTCCGGCGCTTCGCGCCGGGGCCGGCGCCCGCGGGCCGGGGCCCCGTGCTGCTGTTTGTCGCGCAGAACTTCCGCCTCAAGGGGCTCGACGCGGCGATCCGGGCCGTCGCCCGCCTGCCGCAGGCGCGGCTGCTCGTGGCCGGGGGCGACCGCCCGCGCGGCGGCGGGGGGCAGGTCGAGTACCTCGGACGCGTCGCCGACCTCGCGGCGCTCTACCGGCGCGCGAACCTCCTCGTGCATCCGACCTTCTACGACACGGCGGCGCTCGTCGTCCTGGAGGCGCTCGCCTGCGGCCTGCCGGTGGTCACCTCGACGCGCGACGGGAACCACGACCTCGCGATCGAAGGCGGGGGCGCGGCGATCGCCGACCCGCGCGACGACGCGACGCTGGCGGAGGCGATCGAGGGGGCGCTCGCGCGGGCCGACCCCGCCCGCGCGCGCGCGGTGGCGGAGCGCTTCCCCGAGGAGGCGATGCTCGACGCGATCGTGGAGACGCTGACGTGCGCATCCTGATCCTCACCCACTCCCGCAACGATCCGTCGTTCCGGGTCCGGTGGGAGCAGTTCCTGCCGGCGCTCGCCGCCGCGGGCCTCGAGACCGACGTGCGCACGATCCCGCGCCGCGGCCGCGGCGAGCTCTTCCGCGCGGCCCGCGAGGCCAACGTCACCGTGCTCCACCGCCGCCTGCTGACCGCGTTCGACCTGGGACGGCTGCGCCGCGGCGCGCGCCGCCTCGTCTACGACTTCGACGACGCGCTCTGCTACCGCCCGTCGCCGCCCTACCGCTCGCGCATGCGCGAGGCGCGTTTCTTCCGCACCGTCGCCGCCGCCGACCTCGTGCTCGCGGGCAACCGCAACCTCGCCCGCCTCGCCCGCCTCCGCGCGCGCCGCGTCGTCGTGATCCCCTCGACGGTGGACGTCGAGGCCTACCCCCACGCCCCCAAGTCATCCTCCTTCACCGCGGTGTGGATCGGGCAGGACGCGACCCTCAGGCACCTGGCCCCGGTGCGCGAGGCGGTCGAGGCGGCCCATGTGCGCCTGCGCGTCATCGCCGACGCCGCGCCGCCGGGGGCGGAGCATGTGCCGTGGTCGACCGCCACCGAGGCGGCGGCGCTCGCCTCCGCGCACGTCGGCCTGATGCCCCTGCCCGACGACCCCTTCGCCCGCGGCAAGTGCGGCTACAAGCTCCTGCAGTACTACGCGGCGGGCCTGCCCGCCATCGCGTCGCCGGTCGGGGTCAACCGCGTGCTCGCCGCCGGCGGCGCGCTGCTCGCCCGCACGCGGGAGGACTGGGTGGCGACCCTGCGCCTGCTGAAGGGCGATCCGGAATTGTGTCGCCGCCTGGGGGCGCAGGGGCGTAGTTTCGTGGCGAGGAGGTACGCGACGGGGCCGCTGGCGCAGAGGCTCATCCGGCTGCTCAAGTCCCCCCATGTGGCCGCTCCCTGACCGGCAAATCGCCTCCCGCGAGTTCGAGCGGCTGCTCGTGCGCGTGCCGAACTGGCTCGGGGACCAGGTGATGGCGACGCCGGCGGTGGCGGCGGTGCGCGCGCGCTACCCGGCCGCGCGCATCACCGGCCTCGGCGCGGAGAACGCGAGCCTGCTCTATGCCGGGTGCGGCTGGTTCGACGACTTCCTCGTCGCGAAGAACCGCGAGAACCCGCTGCGCCTCGCCCGCCGCCTGCGCGCGTCGGCGTTCGACGCCTGCCTGCTGCTGTCGGGCTCGTTCCGCTCGGCGCTCGCGCCCTTCCTCGCGCGCATCCCGCACCGCATCGGCTACCGCCGCTCGGGGCGCACGCCGCTGCTCACCGCGCACTGGCGGCGGCCGCTCACCGACGGGAAGAAGGCGCCCTACCCGACCAAACGCTTCTACCTCGACCTGGTCGAGAAACTGGGGGCGCGGGGGGCCGGGCGCGTGCGGCTCGGGCTCGCCGACGGCACGCAGGAGCGGCTGGCCGCGTGGTTGCAGAAGCGCCACATCCGGCCCGAGGAGCCGATCCTCGCGATGTGCGTCGGGGCGGCCTTCGGGCCGAGCAAGCTCTGGCCCGCGGCCTACTACGCGCAGGTGGCGGACGAGTTCGTGCGGCGCCACGGCGCGAGGGTCGTGCTGCTCTGCGGCCCCGGCGAGGAGAAGATCGGCGCCGAGGTGCGCGCGCTGGCGCACTCCGCGATCGTGGACACGGGACTGGCCCCGCTCCCCCTCGACCTGCTGAAGGCGGTGATCGCGCGCTCGCGCGTGCTCCTCACCAACGACACCGGCCCGCGCCACATCGCCACGGCCTTCCATGTGCCGGTGGTCTGCCTGATGGGGCCCACCGACCCGACCTACACCGACAGCGACATGGCGGGGCAGGTCGTGCTCCGCGCCGAGGGCGTGAGCTGCTCGCCCTGCCACCTGAAGGTCTGCCCCATCGACCACCGCTGCATGGTCTGGATCCGGCCGGAGCAGGCGTTGGCCGCCGTCGAGGCGGCGTGGAACCCACCCCCCGCTGATAGGATTGCGGTTTCCCAGGAGTCCCCATGAACCGAACCACCCTCTCCCTCTTCTGCGTCCTGATGATCCTGCCCTCCGTGCGCGCGGAAGGGCCCGCGATCCTCGTCTGCGACATGAAGCGCATCGCCGAAGGGTGCGACGAGGCGATCGAACTCGTCGAGGCGCTGAAGAAGCGCACCGACGCGAAGCGCGCCGAGGTGCAGGCGGAGGTCAACGGGCTCCAGGCGCGCCAGCGGGACCTGCTCGGCAAGAAGCTCTCCGAGCGCGACCTCAAGTGGTACGAGGACTACCGCGCCGCCGTGCAGACCGAGAGCGAGCTCAAGGCGAAGGCCGCCATCTTCAACGCGCAGATGAACGACGACATCGCGCGCAAGATCGACCAGCTCATGAAGGGGACGCGGCAGGAGGCCGCGAAGGTGATGGCGGAGCGCGGCGCGTCGATGGTGCTGATCTCCAAGATGGGGCCGATGAAGTTCGAGAACGACGAGGAGCTGAAGGAGGAGTACATCTTCCGCCGCGTGCTCTGCTGCGACCCCGCCCACGACATCACCGAGGAGGTGCTCGCGCGCATGAACAAGTGGTGGAAGGAGAACAAGGGGGCCAGCGGCGAGACCCCGAAGCGCGCGGACGGGGAGGAGAAGCCCGCGGGCAAGAGCGGCAAGGGCGACCCGGCCAAGCCTCCCAAGTAGGGGCGCAGGCGTGACGCGCTGGCAGGAGGCCGCGGCGCGGGTCCGCGAGGGGCTCGCGGTTCGCATCGTCGGCATGGATGCCGTCGTGGAGAAGATCCTCCTCTGCATCCTGACGCGCAACCACGCGCTGCTCGTCGGCGTTCCCGGCCTCGCGAAGACCCTGCTCGTCTCCTCGCTCGCGGAGTTGCTCGACCTCACCTTCTCGCGCATCCAGTTCACGCCCGACCTGATGCCGAGCGACATCACGGGCACGGAAGTCCTCGCGGGGGAGCACGAGGGGGAGGCGCGCGCCTTCCGCTTCCTGCCCGGCCCGGTCTTCGCGAACCTCGTGCTGGCCGACGAGATCAACCGCACCCCGCCGAAGACGCAGGCGGCGCTGATGGAGGCGATGGAGGAGCGCCAGGTCACCTCCGTCGGCAAGCGCTACCCGCTGCCCGACCCCTTCTTCGTGCTCGCGACGCAGAACCCGATCGAGCAGGAGGG
>CAZMXP010000007.1:0-103869 GCA_964570285.1 uncultured Planctomycetaceae bacterium | reverse complement strand
CGGTCGCCGGGAGCATCCAGACCTGCTCCACCTCCCACGCCCGCTGTCTTGGCCATGCGCGCAACCTACGGCCGGGCACCGACAGCGAACCCCCTCTCGCTTAAGAGTTTGTCCGACGAATGGTCGGACAAACTCCTGGAGACGCACGACGCGGGAACGGACGCGAACCCCGCCACGTAGACGGCCCCGCGCTGCGTTCGCGCGCGCAGAGGACGCGACGCTCCGGATCCGGCGGCGCCACGAGCGCGCGGAGCCCTCAGACTCCCCGGCGCCCGCGAAGGGAGGGTTGCACTTCTTTGACTTGATCCCCAGCCGAACGCTATCGTCTGGGCATGAGCGGGGCCCCTGCGATCCTCCCGGCCGCGACCGCGACGATCGGGGGGGGGGCGGATGACCCGACACACCCCCGATCCAGCCCCCGTAGCCCCCGTCCCCGCCGCCTCCGTCTCGTGCCGGCATGTCGTGCGCGGCGCAATGCGAGGCATGCCGGGGGGTGATGTCGTGTCCGACGACTCCGCCCGCGAGGATCCCGGCCGAGCCCGCCGTTGGCCCCTTGTCGTGGACCTCGACGGGACGCTGACCCCCACGGACACGCTCATCGAGTCGCTCGTGCGCTGCGTCAAGCGCTCGCCGCTCACGCTGCTGCGCCTGCCGTTCTGGCTGCTGAGAGGCAGGGCCGGCTTCAAGGAGGCCCTCGCCTCCCACGCGGGCATCTCCCCGGCGCAACTCCCCTACCGCACCCCGCTGCTGGAGTACCTGCGCACGGAGCGGGCAGCGGGAAGACGCCTCGTCCTCGCCACGGCTGCGCACCGCTCGATCGCGGAGGGGGTCGCCACGCACCTCGGCCTCTTCGACACGGTCCTCGCCACGCGGGTGGGCTGCAACCTGAAGGGCCCGGCGAAACTGCAGGCCGTCCGGGAGAGCGTGGGTGCGGACTTCGTCTATGCGGGGGACAGTCCGGCCGACCTGCCCATCTGGAAGGGATCGAGAGCGGCCATCCTCGTGGGTGTCACGGCCCGCACCGCTGCGGAGGTCGGGCGGCATGTCCCGGTGGAGCGCGCCTTCCCGGCGGAGCCCGCGGGACCGGCCGTCTGGCTGCGCGCGCTGCGCGTCCATCAGTGGCTGAAGAACCTCCTGCTCTTCGTGCCGCTGCTGACGGCGTTCTCGTTCATGGAACCCGGCAATGTCGCCACGATGGCCGCGGCCTTCCTCGCCTTCTCGCTGGCCGCATCCGCCTCCTACCTCGTGAACGACCTGTGGGACCTCGAGAGCGACCGCGACCATCCGCGCAAGCGTCTTCGCCCCTTCGCCTCGGGCGCGTTGCCGATCCTGCCCGGGATCGCGGTCGCCGCCGGCGCCCTCGGGCTGGCCCTGATCGTCGCCTCCGCGGTCTCGTATGGCTTCCTCGTGATGGTCGTTCTCTACATCGCGCTCACGAGTGCGTACAGCTGGGTGCTCAAGAAGTACGTGCTGATCGACGTGCTCATGCTCTCCATCCTGTACACGTGGCGCATCCTCGCGGGTTCCGTCGCGATCGGCATCACGACGACCTTCTGGCTCCTCGCGTTCTCGGTGTTCATGTTCCTGAGCCTGGCCCTCGTGAAGCGCTGCGCCGAGTTGGTGTCCCTCGAGCAGACCGGCGTCGACGCCACCCGCGGCCGCGACTACCGAGTGACCGACCTCGTCGTCCTGTGGCCCCTCGGCGTCGGGGCGGCGCTGTCGGCGGTCGTCGTCTTCGGGCTCTTCATCAGCGCCCCCCAGACCCAGGTCCGCTACGCCACGCCGCACCTGCTGTGGGTCGTCGCGATCGCGCTCGTCTATTGGTTGGCCCGCCTCTGGGTCAAGACCTCCCGCGGCGAGATGCACGACGACCCCGTGGTCTATGCGCTCAAGGACCGCGGCAGTCGCCTCACGATCCTGGGCATGGTCGCGGTCATGCTGTTCGCGCACTTCGTGGAGGTGGCGTCCCTCGTGTGACGCGCCGGGCCGCGCTCCCTCCCGGCGCGGCTGGATTGTGCTTGCCTTGCCGTGCACCATCTGCTTTCCTTCGCGCGCGTCCGTGAGGTTCACCCTTGTGCCTGCCCGTTCCCGGATGCGCGCCCGCCCTTGGCTCGCGAGCGCGCCGGGCGTCGCCGCGCGGCCCGGGAGGTCCCGATGAACACCCCGCCGGGAGGGGAGGACCGGCGCACGGAGATCCGGTGGCTCGCGCTCATCGTGGGCGTCGGCCTGCTGATGCGCGGCGCGGCCATCCTGGCACTGCCCCACACGCCCGAGAGCGACGAACTCTCCTACCGCTGCATGGCCCTGAACCTGATCCACGGGAACGGGATCGTGGACACGATGGGGAATCGCGCCATGTACAACATGGGCTACCCCTTCTTCATCCTGGCCCCGGTGTTCGCCCTCTTCGGCGAGAGCCTCCTCGCGGCCCGGATCGCCAACCTGCTGCTCGGCGGGGTGGCCATCCTCCTCTGCCACGTCGTGGCAAGGAAGGCGGGAGCGGGACGGATCGGGCGGCTGCTGGCCGCCGCCTTCTGGGCCCTCTACCTGCCCGCGAGCGTCTACGGGGTCTACCTGCTCAAGGAGCCCCTGATGATCCCCCTCATGCTGGGGGTAGTCTGGTGCGCCCTGCATCTGGCCGAGGGGCCCTCCCTCGGTGCCGCCGCGGGCTGCGGCATCCTGTTCGGCGTGCTGGCCCTGACCGGGAACGCCGCGCTCTCCCTGGCCGGCGTCGTCCTCGTGGCGCTGCTGTTCACCCCCGCCACCCTCCTGCGTCGCCTGGGCCTGGGCCTTTGCGTCGCCGGCGTGGCCGTTGCGGTCTCCGCCCCCTGGATGATCAGGAATGCCCGGGTGCTCGGCGCCCCGGTCCTGAACACCAACGGGGGAATGAACTTCTACCTGGGCAACAACCCCGCGGCGACGGGCTGGTTTGTCTCCATCGCGGACACGCCGCGCGGCCCCACGTGGGAGGCGCTGCGCGAGACCGGGGAGATCGAGGCCTCCGACACGCTGAAGCGGGAGGCGATCGCCTGGGCCAAGGAGCACCCTGCCCGGTTCCTGACGCTGACCCTCAAGAAGGCGGTCTACTTCTGGATGCCGCCCTTCCACGGCGGCAGGACGCAGGCCTCGGCCGCCGAGACGGTGGTCCGGGGTCTGTGGGCGATCCAGTTCGTCCTCCTGATCGCGGTGGCCCTCCTCAGTCTCTGCCTTGGGAGCCTCAGGTCGAAGCGCCTTGTCCTCCTCTGGATCGCCGTCCTCTGCTACACGGCGATCCACATGCTCTTCTACGTGATCTTCC
Organism: uncultured Planctomycetaceae bacterium; assembly: GCA_964570285.1. Taxonomy (GTDB): domain Bacteria; phylum Planctomycetota; class PLA2; order PLA2; family PLA2; genus CAZMXP01. The sequence goes on along the minus strand of CAZMXP010000007.1, from coordinate 100,571 downwards.
GTTATCGCGAGCCGATCATGCCGGTGCTCGTGATCCTTGCCGCGCTGGCCGCCGAGTCGCTGACCTCGCGCATTCGGGGCGGGTCGCATCGGGCGAGCCTGCGCGGCGCAGGCCAGGCCTGAGGGGAGGGCCTTGCGCCGCGGGTGGATCCTGATCGCCGCCGCGGCGCTGCTGCACACGCTGCTCTTCGCCGCCCGCCCGCTCCACCTCGACTCGCTCTTCACCGGCGGCAAGATGCGCATGTCCTGGCCGCAGCTCTGGGCCGACCTGCAGACCAACGCCTATACGCCGTTCTACTACGTCGCGCTGAAGCTCTACACGATGCTCGCCGGCACGAGCCCCTTCGCGATCCACCTCCCCTCGATCCTCGCGGCGGTGGCTTCGCTTCCCGCACTCGCGTGGGCGATGCGGCCGGTCGAGCCCGACCCCCGCGCGCGCTTCTGGGCCGCCGCGCTCGCGGGACTGCACCCCTTCCTCGTGCTCTACGGCTCGGACTTCGCGAAGTGCTACGCGCTGCTCTGGCTCGTGATGATCCTCGGCGCGGGGTTCTACCTGCGCGGGAGCTGGCGCCCCTACGCGGTCTGCGCCGTCGTCGCGAGCCAACTGCACGCGCCCGGGCTCGCGCTTCCCGTCGTCGTCGCGCTCCATTCGCGCAGGCGGCCCGCGCTGCTCGTGCTGGGGCTCGCCGCCACGCTCCTCGCGCTCTGGTCGCTGCGCCTGGGGACGCGCCTCGCCCCCGGCGGCGGACTCGACTGGATCCCGCGCCTCGACGCCGCGGCCCTCGGCCAGCGCGCGGGGACCGACTGGGTCCACCTGCTGACCGGCACATGGTTCCCGTGGCCGGTCTCGCTCGTGCTCGCCCTCACGTGCGCGGCCCTGCCGCTGCTGCTCGCCCGCCGCGTCGGCGGCAGCCGCTTCCTGCGCCTGTCCATCGCGCTGCCCTTCGCGGCGCTCTTCGCCCTCGCGCTGGTCCGCCCGCTCTGGCACATCCGCTATCTCGGATTCGTGCTCTTCCCCGCCTGCGCGATGCTCGGCTCGGGCCTCGTGCGGCTGCGCTGGCACGCGGTGCTGGTGCTGCTCTTCGTCGCACGGCTGCACGGCTTCCTCGAACTCGGGCTGCACCCGATCTCGCGCGATTGGGCCCGCTTGCGCGCCGAGGCGCCCGGCATCGCCTTGCAGCGCGGCGCCACGCTCGTCGTGATGGACGGGTTCCAGTGGACGGACGTCTGGACGAGCTACCTTCCCGCCCCCCCCGACCCCTCGGGCGGGACCGCGCCTCGCTCCGCCCCCCCGCGCCCCCCGCCGATCCTCTGGCTCGGAGGCTTCGAGCGCCCCGGCGCAGTCGCCCTCCGCGAAGCGGTCCGGGGCCACGACAGGGTGCTACTCGCGGGCTATTCCGAGCCCGTGGCCCCCGAGGGGTTCGTCGTCGAAGAGCGATTCGGCAAGTGGACGCGGTTCGACGAGTGGGCGAATCTCGTCGTGCGCCTGCCGATGTACGCGCTGCTGCGCCGCGAGGCGCCGGCGGAGGCGCGCGACCCGGACTAGATCGCAGAGGCCGCGCCATGCGCGGCGCGCGTTGCCGTAGTGCGACCGGCCGAAGCGGCGCGCCCGGTCGGTCACAAGCACCTCGGCGACGTCGTACCCCAGCGCCTCCGCGAGAACCGGCAGGAAGCGGTGCATGCCGCGGAAGCGGGGCAGCCGGAGCGCGACCTCGCGCCGCATCGCGACGAAACCGCAGCCGCTGTCGCGGAAGCGGTCGCGCAGCACGCGCCGGCGGATGGAGTTCCATGCGAGAGAGGCGATCCGCTTGCTCGCCTGCGCGGCTCGAACGCGGCGGACGCCGCAGGCCATGCCGCGCCCCGCGAGCGCGGCGAGCAGCAGCGGCGCCTCCGCCGGCACGTTCTGGAGGTCGGCATCCATCAGCAGGATCGGGTCCCCGCGACTCGCCTCGACGGCGGCGAGGAGGGCGGCCGACTTTCCGCGGGAGGGCCGCAGCGTCACCGTGCGAACGCCGCGCTGCGCGGCCAGCCAGCGCCCGCTCCCGTCGCGGCTGCCGTCGTCCGCGACGATGATCTCCAGGGGTCCGGGGACGCCCTCCCGTATCTCGCGGAGCAGGTCCGGGAGGGAGTCGATCTCGTCGCGGGCGGGAACGATGACGCTGATCACGAGCTCGGTCGCGGGAATTCGGGCCTCACGAAGAGCGGCGGCGGGGCGTGGGGGTCGTCGGCGGGCGGGGCGAGCGCGGCGCGGCGCGCCTCGAGGCCGGGGTAGGCGGCGTCGAGCGCCTCGATCTCGGTGAGGCAGTGGCGCGCCCGGGCGCGGTCCCCCTGGTCGAGGTAGGACTCGGCGAGCAGCATGCGCGCCGCGCGGCCGACGTCGGTGCCCGCGCCGGCGCTCGCGCGCACCGTCTCGAGGACCTGCGCCGCCGCGTCGTAGCGGCCGGCCGCGTGGAGGCAGACGCCGACGAGATAGCGCGGGCCGAGGTCGGTGGGCGCCGCGGCCAGCGCGCGCTGCGCGATGTCGACCGACTCGGCGGCGCGGCCGAGCCCGATGAAGCGCCGGCATGCCTCGGCGGCGTGCGTGAACCCCTCCGACGCCTTCGCCTTCGCCGCCTCGGCGGCGTCGAGCAGCCGCTTGCGGTGGCGCCCGCGCAGGAACTCGTAGTAGCGCCGCTCGAGCAGGTCGTGCTTGCTCGCCTCGTCGAAGTCGTCGAAGGCGGCGTCGTCCTGCCGCTGCGCGGCGTAGGAGTCGCCGCGGCCGAGCAGCAGCGGCACGCGCAGTTCGCTCGGCGGGTTGGTGTCGAGACCCTTCGTGAAGGCGACGACCGCGGCCGCGTGGTCGCGCTGGAACTCCGCGTAGGTCGTGCCGACCGCGAGCCAGAGCAGCCCCTGGTGCGCCGAGCGCGGCGCCGCCTCCTCCATCGCGCGGATCGCCGACGGGGCGCGGCTCTTGTCCACCTCGACGGCCGCGCGGAAGTGGCGCACCGCGTCGTCGGCCTCGTCGCCCGCCAGGTGCGCTTCCGCGAGCGCGAAGTGCGTCGCCGGCGCGAAGGCGTCGAGGTCGAGCGCCTTCTGGAGAAGCTGCACGCACTCGCGGCGCGCCGCGGGGCGCAGGCGGCGGGCGTGGATCGCATGCTCGGTCGCCCCCTTGTGGTCGCGCATGTCGAGGCAGACGCGGCCGAGGAAGATGCGCACGTCCGCGTCGTCGGCGCGCACGACGAGCTTCTGCGCGGCGCGCACGACGTTGTCCTTGCCGGTGAGGTCGTCCTCGTAGAGGCGCGCGAGCGCGGCGAGCGCCTGCCCGGTCTGTCCCATCGCCTGGTAGGCGTCGGCCAGCGCAAAGTCCGCCTCGGGCCGCGCCTGCATCGCCTCGACGATCGCGTCCAGCGCCTTGGCCGCCTGCGGGCGCGACGCCGGGTCGGACTCGACGAGATTCGCGAGGGTGTGGACGGCCTCGTCGGTGCGCTGCAGGCTCAGCAGCAGCTTGCTCTTGAGGATGAGCATCGCCGCGCGCTTGTCCTCGGCGATGACGGCGATCGCGCGCTCCGCCCCGTCGCTCACGTGGTCGGGCAGGTGCTCGAGGATGCGTCCCGCGGTGCCGATGTCGCCGCCGCGCAGCGCCGCGGCGGCGACGCCCTCCAGGTCGGTCGCGACGGCCGCGCGGTCGCTGTCGGGGCAGTGGAAGCGCTTCAGGTGGGCATCCGCCGCATCCGGGATCCGCGAGAGATCGAGCAGGCAGCGGGCCCGCCCGCGCCACGCGGCATCGAGCGTCGGCTTCTCCCCGCAGAGGGTCTCGAAGCGCTCGAGGCGCTCGGAGGCGGGCGCCGTGCAGCGGTCGAGTTCCTGCACCGCGCCCGGGTGCTGCTTGCGCGCGATGAGGATGTCGGCACGCCCGAGCAGCGCCGCGCCGGTGCCGAGGTCGTTGAGCAGCTTGAAGGCCTCGTCGGCCTCCCCCGCGTCGAAGGCGATCGTCCGGAGGTCGCGCACCGCGTCCTCCTCGCGGCCGAGCCCCTTGAGCATCTTCGCGCGCACGAGCCGGGCCATGCCCAGCTTCGGCGCGGCCTTGATCAGGCCGTCCGCGAGCGGCAGCAGCACCCGCGGGTCGTCGCCGCTGGCGCGGCGGCTGTCGACGAGCCCGACGGCCACCTCGGGCTTGCCCTGGCCGATGAGGACGTCCGCCAGGACCCGGCCCGGCTCCGCGTGCGCGGCCGCCTCCTTCGCGAGGGCCTGCACGTTGCCGGTGACGACCTTGAAGAGACGACGCGCGCGATTGAGATCGCCCAGCGCGAGCGCCGCCCGGAAGGAGACCGTCTGGAAGTGGCGGTCGTCGTGCAGCCTCCTCTCCTTCAGGAACGCCTCGATCTGGCCGCCGGTCTCCGCGTCGAGAGAGAGCCGGTCGAGCAGTCCCGCCGCCTCCTCCGCCTGCCCCTGGTCGTGGAGCGCCCCGGCACTCCGCAGGGCGGTGCCCGCGGAGACGGTCGCTCCGGCGAGCTTCCTGCCCAGCTCGGAGAGGAGCGCGCCGTCCTTCTTCGCGCCGCTCAGCAGCCACTCCGCGGACGCGGCCAGCTTCCCGTGCTCCTCGGCCAGCGCGGCCGCACGCAGCAGCACCGGGGGCCCCGCCTTGCCGGAGCCCGCCCAGACCTGCGCCACGGGCAGGTGGCGCTCGGAGAGCAGCATCGCCGCCGCGCCCTTCTGGTCGTTCTCGCCCATCAGGTAGAGGCCCAACTCGCGGCGGAGATCGTCGCGCTCGGCATCCACATCCACGAGCCGGGCCGCCGCCCGCGCCCACGCGTCGCCGCGCTCGCCTTCCTTGAGGGCGAGCAGCCCGTCGATCGCATCCTTCACCTTCGGCCCGTCCCCCGAGAGGCTCGTGCCCACGACCGACGCGAAGACCTCGCGGGCGCCCGGCCAGTCCTTCGACTTGCCGTGGAAGAAAGCGGCGACCGGCTCGCAGGCGGCGGCGTCCTCGTGCGCCAGCCCCTCGAGCACGCGGCAGGCGTTGGCGGCCTTGCCCTGCAGGACGAGCGCCATCGCGCGCAGCGCCCGGGCGGCACCCCCCTCCCCCCCGCTCTTCTGCGCCAGCTCGACGATGGACTTCTTCGGCGCGCCCTCGGCGGCCTGCAGGAGATGGCGCAACGAGCCGCTCCGCACCGCGATCTCAAGCTGCTGCGCGACCTCGACGTTGGCCATCGTCCAGGTCCAGACCTCCTCGGGGTTCTCCCCGAAGGCCCGGCCGGCGTGCTCGAGGAACTTGTCGCGCTCGCCGGACTTCTGCGCGATCTGCGCGAGCACGTAGTGGACGGCGCCGTCGTCCTTGCCCTGCGCCTGGAGCGCCTGCGCGACGCCGCCGAGCAGGCGCGCCCCGGCCTCGTTCTGCAGCAGCCGGTCCGCGAGCTTCATCCGGTCGGTCTTCAGCGCGCCGCACGAGGCGAGCAGGAAGATCCCGGCGGCGCCGACGGCGTCCTTCCGGTCGAGCAGCGCCTTGCCCCGGCCCGCGCCGTCGATGGCGTTCGCCGCCGCGAGCAGCAGCACGTGGCGCAGCGCCGCCTCCGGGTCGCCCTGCGCGAGGCAGATCTCCCAGAGCGCGTCGCGCAGCGGATGGTCGTCCTTGCTCCGCCGGAGGTGCGCCTCCGCGAGCTTGATCGCCCCCGCGCCGCGCGACTCGCTCCCCCGCGCGACCTTCCGGAGCATCTCGGCGGCCCCCGAGCCCCCCCCCTCGGCCAGCAGCAGTTCGAGTTCGACCTCGTCGAGCAGCGCCCCCGCGACCCCCGACTTTTGCGCCTTCTCCAGCGTCTTGCGCGCCGCCTTGGCCTTGTCCTTCGAGAGATACTCGCGGATCTCCGTCACCCACTGCATCAGCGTCCGCGCCATGGCTACACGCCTCCCTCGTCGTCGGCCTTGGCCTTCATGCCCGTGGTCAGCAGCGCGATCGCGGCGGCGTCGGGGACCGGTTCGCCGGTGCGGCGCGCGCGCAGGTCCGAGAGCGCGGTCGCGGCGGACGCGTGCCAGGCGTCCTCGTCGAGCGCCTGGTTCAGCAGCGCGACGGCGTCCTCGCTGCGTCCGACCGCGTAGGCGACGCACGCCTGCGCGTACGCGAGTTCGGCCCGCATCTGCGGGCCCGCGGGCAGCGGCGCGTCCTTCAGCAGCCGCTCCGCCTCCTGCGCGCTGCCGGCCTTGAGGCGCAGCGACGCGAGCGTGATGCGGCAGGGGGTCGAGTCCGGGTGGTCGGCGAGGATCTGCTCGAGAAGGCCGGCCGCCTCCTCGACCTGTCCCGCATGGACGTGCGCCGTCGCGAGATCGACGCGCACCGCCTCGTCGGGGCCGCGCCGGGCCGCCTGCACGAGCAGGTTGACCGCCGCGCCCGGGCGGCCGTCGCGCAGCGCGGCCCGGGCGGCGAGCCGCGCCTCGCGGCGGGCCCGTACCTGCTCGCCGACGCCCGTCGCCTCGACGGCGTTCGCGAGGCGGTCGAAGCCGCGCGCCGCCGCCTGCTGGTCGCCGGCCAGCGCGCCGAGCCCCTTCTTGACGTCCCCGAGCAGCGAGACGATCGTCCCGAGCGCCTCGGCGACCTTCTCCTGCGGTCCGATCAGCGTCTTGAGGTCCTTCTCGGTGCCCTTGAAGCTGTTCGCCATCGAGTTCAGGAGCTGCACCGTCTGCTTGCTGCTGTTCCCGACCGCGTGGTTGAGCAGGCTGCGCGTCTGGATGCCCGACTGGCGCACGCTCGCGAGGGCGTAGGCGATCTCGCCCAGGCCGCACCGCTTCTCGATGCCGTCATAGAGCATGCACTGCGCCTTCAGGCACTTGGCCGGCGCGGGGGCCCCCCCCTCCCGGCGGGGCTGGTCGGGCGGCAGGAAGGGGCAGATCTCGCCGATCTCCTCGCCCTGCTTGGGGGCGGCGATGTCCGAGGCCTTCCCGTCGCAGCCCGGCACCGAGCACTTCTCGCCGGCGTGGAACCAGCACTGCGTGTGGTAGCTGGCCGCGCACTTCCGGCAGCGGCCGAGCTGCGGGTTCTTGTCGTCCACGACGATGGGACGCGAGCAGTGGGCGCAGATTTCGCCGGAGAAGATCAATCCTGCCTCCTGGAACCGTTTCGGGGCGGGCCACTCTAACAATTCGCGGGCCCCGGGTCTGCCGTCCTGGTTGAGACGGTCGGCGAACGCACCTAGAATCGGGCTTCCCCCAGCCATGTCCGGCCGCTACGTCCTCCTCGTCACCTCGGGCAACCTCCGCCGGGAGGTGGGCGTCTCGTCGGAGCCCCTCGTGCTCGGCCGGGGCCCGACGGCGAACCTGCGCCTGCCCGACGACTACTGCAGCCGAGAGCACGCGAGGATCGTCGACCGCGACGACGGGCTCTACGTCGAGGACGTGGGCGCCCGCAACGGCATCTTCGTGAACGGGGAGCGCGTGCTCGCCGACCGGCGCCTCTTCGACGGCGACGAGGTGCGGCTCGGCCGGACCGTCGTCGTGGTGCGCAAGGCCGCGGCGACGCCCGCGCCGTCGGTCGCGACGGCGACCGACCTCTCCGACACGCAGACCAAGGACCTCGGCCCCGAGGGCATCCAGTTCGTCGACCCGGCGATGGAGCTCGGCTTCTCGCTGACGCGGCTCGTGGCCGTCTCGGGCATGGGCATGCTCTTCGAGGGCAAGGACGTCAAGACGGAGCGGAGCGTCGCGTTCAAGATCCTGCGCCCCGACCGCGCGACGGAGGCGAACGTCGCCCGCGCCGTCGAGGAGGCGAAGTCGCTCTCCCGCATCCACCATCCCAACGTCGTGCGCATCCTGTCCACCGGGCGCATGAAGAACGGCGAGTCCTTCCTCGTGATGGACTTCGTCGGCGGCCTCACCGCGACGCAACTCGGCAAGGCGGGCCGCCTCTGGATCCCCGAGGCGCTGCAGATCGCGTCGGAGACCGCGGCGGCGCTGCAGGCGGTGCACGAGAAGGGGATGGTGCACCGCGACGTGAAGCCGAGCAACGTGATGATCGAGGAGAAGAGCTACCGCACCGTGCTCATCGACTTCAGCCTCGCGCTGACGGAAGGGGGGGGGCTCGCGGGGGCCCCGGCCGGCACGATCATCTTCTGCGCGCCCGAGCAGGTGCAGCCGCAGACCCCCAACGACGCGATGAGCCCGTCGGTGGACATCTACGGCTTCGGCGGCACGATGTACTTCATGCTCGCGGGGGCGCACCCATTCCGCGGCACGAGCACGCTCGAGATCCAGAAGAAGAAGCTCGAGGGGCCGCTGCCCAGCGTGAAGGACCGGCTGCAGGCGCGCGCGATCGACGAACTCGACGAGATCATCCACCAGTGCCTGCAGCCCAAGCCGCAGGACCGCCCGGCCGACATGGCGACCGTCAAGCGCGCGGTGGACAAGGCGCGCCTGCGCTACCCGCGGGCGCAGTTCACCGAGGCGAACCGGCTCGCGGCACCTTCCCCCGTGAGGAAGAAGCGGTAGCGTGGCTTGAGCGGCCTTGGGTTGCTCCCCTTGCACGGTCTCGCCGGCCCACCCCTGATCCCGGTGCCGCAGCAGGGCGAACTGGTGCTCGGCCGCGATCCGGGAGGCACGGGGGTCAGGATCGCCGACCCCCGCTGCTCCCGCCGCCATGCGACCCTCTCGAAGAGGGACGGGAAGTGGCTGCTGAAGGACCTCGAGAGCAAGAACGGCTCCTTCGTCAACGGCCTGCCGATCCGCGAGATCGCGCTCACCGCCGGCGACCACGTGCGCATCGGCCACGCCGAGTTCGCCTTCTGCTCCTCCGGCGAGGCCTACCGCTGCGCCTCCTGCCTGCAGACGCTCGTCGTCGCACCCCCCGAGGCCCCCTTCTGCACCGAGTGCCGCAGGAACTTCCCGCTCCTCGGCGCGACGCTGGGCCAGCGCCGCCTCGTGCGCGGCCTCGGCACCGGCTCCTTCGGCAGCGTCTACGTCGGCCACCGGCCCGGCAACCCCTACGTCGCGGTGAAGGTGCTGCACGTCGAGTTCACCGAGTCGCCGGAGGTCGTGATGAAGTTCCTCCGCGAGGCGTACGCGACCGCCGGCATCGAGCACGAGAACATCGTCCGCTTCGGCGACTCGGGCCACGAGGCGGGCTACTGGTACATCATCCTCGAGTACTTCCCGAGCAAGAGCCTGCGCGACATCCTCGAGGAGAAGGGGGTGCTCCCCGTCGAGCAGGCGCTGAAGCTGATCGCGCAGGTGCTCGCCGCGCTCGACTACGGCCACCAGAGAAAGCTGCTGCACCGCGACATCAAGCCCGGCAACATCCTCGTCGACGAGGAGGGCCGCGTGAAGGTCGTCGACTTCGGCCTCGCGAAGCGGCTCGTCGACTCGGCCTTCACGTCGCACACGAGCAGCGGCATGCCCGGCACGCCGCTCTTCATGGCCCCCGAGCTGATCCACGGCGGCCGCGCGACCTTCAGCACGGATGTCTACTCGACCGCCGCGACGCTCTACCGCATGCTGACCGGCCGCCACCCGATCGAGGCGAAGAAGCTCGATGAGTGGCTGCTCGCGATCCAGACGCAGGTCCCCCCCGCCGCGAACAGCATCCGCCCCGACATCCCCGCGAAGATCAGCGACGCCCTCGGCAAGGCGCTGCTGAAGGACCCCGAAGAGCGCATCCAGAGCGTCCCGGAGTTCAAGAAGGCGCTCGGGATCTAGGCTGCGCCGCATGCGGATGGCGCGGACCCGCGATCCCGCATCCACCCCCCCCTTGCACTCATGGGTTCCTCCCGTCCTGGGTTCCTCATCAACTCCTCGGCCCTCGATCCGGATCGGCCGCAGGCCGTCGCGAGGGGGCGGTCGCGACGGGACGCGCGTTACAATGGACCCGTGCTGTCGAAGGAGCGACTCGAGGCGTACCGGAAAATGACCCCGGCCCAGAAGTGGCAGGAGACGCTGCTGCTCCTCGACTACGGTTGGGAGATGCTCCTGCGCCTTCCGTACGAGGAGCGGGAGCGGCGCCTCGCGATCATGCGCCGAGAGCGGCAAGAGGTCAACGACAGGGTGGCGAAGGCCCTCAGGTGAAGGGCCCCGCTCCGCTCCGGCAGCTCTTCGACGAGTTGCGCGACACCCTGGACCGGCTCGGCGTCGCGTACGCCGTCATGGGCGGGATCGCGGTGAGCTACTGGGGCCTCCCACACTTCACGCACGACGTCGACGTAGCGCTGGGCGTCCAGGCGGCGAGCACACGCCCGCTGCTGGACCGCCTCGCGGAGGAGGGGTTCATCGTCCCGGACCAGTTCCTGAGGGGTTGGACCGATGAACTCGCCGGCACGCGAAAGGTCGCCGTGAACAAGTTCATCGGGGGGCATGTCTGGGACGTCGACCTCTTCCTCGAGGAGTCCGACTTCCTGCGCTCGGTCCTCGCGAGACGCGTGCGAATCGACCTCGACGGCAGGGCGACTCCGCTGATCACGCCCGAGGACCTAGTCCTGTTCAAGCTGGTTGCCTGGCGCGACAAGGACCGGGGCCACCTGAACGACCTGCTTCTCGTCGTCGGCCCGCTCGACGACGCCTACCTCGCCACATGGGCGCAGCGACTCGGCGTGGGCGACCGCCTCGAGGAGCTCTGGCGCCGGTCCGGTCGCGCACCGAGCGCGTAGCGTCTCCCCCCCACCACGGGGGGTCCCCCTCGCGCCTTCGCGGTGCGCCTACAGAAACGTCGCGACGTAGAGCCAAAAGCCGGTCCCGACCGTCAGCGCGAGCAGGGCCATGCCGCGCCTGCGGTGGCTCGCGGCGTTCGCGTGGGCCGTCCGGCCGCTCGCCATCTGGCGGATCCAGAGCAGCAGGCAGGGGACCGCGAGCGCGAGGTGGATGATCAGGGGGGTCGGGGGCAGTCGCGGCGTGCCGGGACCGAAGCGGACCGAGATCTCGAAGGCGACGACGGCACCGAGAAACAGCAGAAAGGTCGTCACCATGATCGCCCTGTGCGCGGCGACACGGCCGCGGCGGACGAGCGCGATCGACCAGAGCATCAGCGGCAGGCTCAGCAGGAGCACCACCACGATTGTCCTGAGAGCCAAGCCACCGGTCCATCACAAACTTCTGTCACACAACGGGTTGTGATTGACTATCGCGGAAAGCGAATCCGCACCTTCTGAGCCTGATGAGTGAGAATTGCCTTGACGGAGCCGAAGATCGCTGCCGCGCGGCAAATCACATGCGCAGGTGCGGATCGGTTTCCGCGATGGACCTCCCCAAGTGCCTTCGGCTAGCAGAGTTGTGCGAGTCCGAGGCGTGAGTGTCAGGTCAGGATTGGGAGCGTGCCGGACTTCCGGAAGGCGCTCGGGATCTGGGGTGTCACTCGTCCGCCTTCCGTCGCGGCGCTACACTGGAGCCGCATGACCGATCTCAAGGAGCTGCTTGAGCGTGCGGTCGGCGGGGACAACGACGCCGTGGCTGCCCTCGTGCAGCGATTCGACCTCCCGCTGCGCGCGGCGATCCGGCACAGGCTGGGCGCCAAGCTCCGCCTCCGGCTCGACACGGATGACATTCTCCAGTCCGCGTTGACCGAGGCACTCGGTCGCCTGCCCGGCTTCGAGTACCGCAGCGAGGGGGAGTTCCTCGGCTGGCTGGCACAGGTCGCTGAGCGACGCATCCAGATGCAGGCGCGCCGCCACGGTGCAGGACGGCGCGATCCGCGCAGAGAGCACCGGCTGCAGACCCGAGATGACTTTGCGAACCAGCTCACCGCCCCACCGGATCGCGCTCACGCAAGCGACGTCCGCGGCAGGCTCGAGGAGGCGGTCGGGAGGTTGCCAGAGCGGGAGCGGAGCGTCGTGCAGCTCCACCTGAAGGGCAAGAACTTCGGCGAGATCGCCGTGGAGTGTGGTCTCAAGGACAAGAGCGCGGCGCGCTACCTCTTCCAGTGCGCCCTCAAGAAGCTGAGCGCCGGCCTGGGAAACCCCTGATGTTTCCGCGCCCCCGCCGGGAAGGCACTTCACCCGTGCGGAAGGACAACAAACATGCGGAAAACAGTCTTCTCCCTCTTCGGATGCGGACTCTTGGCCACCCCGGCCCTGGCCGACACGAACGGTCCCGGCATCCTGCCGGACCTCCTGGGCCTCGTGGAGTGGTTCAACGCCGAACGTGCGGGCATGATCCTCGCGTTTGTCGGGCTCACTCTCGTCGGCCGCGGCTTGCGGAGCCTCTCGCGGCCGAAGGGCGACCCTCGCGAAGGCGCGCCGGTCAAGGTCATCGTGCTGCACGTCGGCAATCTCGCCGAGCTTCGTGCCGGCGGCGCCCTTCGACTCGACGCCGAAACCCTCCGTACCCTCGCCCGTGGCTAGCCGCCGCGCAACCGGGCGCCCGATCCGGACTATCGGGCGCCCCGGTGTCTTTGCAGCAGGGTCGCATAGAGCGGTGACAGCTCCATACCGAGTCCCGCGAGCGCGTCCAGCGCCACATGCAGCAGCAGCGCACGGTCCCCGTGCATCCGCGTGAGCGTCCATGCGAGATCGAAGGCCTCGGCATTTAGACCGTCCGTCGCGAGCTCGACCGCCTCGAGGACGGTGCCATGGACGGTGCCCCGCACGTCGGCAGGGATCCGCGTCGCCGCGTGAGCGACGATCTCCATGCGCGCCTCCAGGACGACGCCGCCGCGCTCCAGGCGCACGGCGACGGAGCCGAGGGCGGTCTCCGGGCACTCGATCACAGTGGGCCCCTCGGCCAGGTCGAACGGAGCCGGAGCCGAGTTTCCCACGGTGAGTGTGAGGCCGTCGCACGCCGAGGCCGCGTAGACCACGATCCCCGGCGCGCCGCGGCGCGCTCTCACGAGGCGGGTCGGCAGAAAGACGCGCTCGTTCCACGGCGCATCGGGCCTGACTGCGGTGGAGCCGCGCGGTCGTGCAGGCTCCCCTACCGGAAGCGACGCGCCGAGGGTCAACGACTCGGAGAGCGTCTCGAGAGCCTGCACGTCGAACGGGTCTGTGGGCCGCAGGTAGACCGTCCATGTCTGCCGTTCCCCCGCTCCGAGCGAGAAGGTTTCGCTCGCGGGAAGGAAGCGCTCCTTCGAGAGCTGCACGCGGTGCTCGCCGCGGGCCAGTTCCCCCACCCAGCGCGTCGTGCCTCTGGCTTCTCCGTTGAGCTCAACCGTCGCCCGCGGGAACGAAACGACCGCGAGCTCGGCGGCTCGCGTCATCCAGAGGGCGAGAGCGACCCCAGCGATGACGACGGCGACGCCCGCCACGCCGAACGCACGGCGGTGGCGCGCGACGAGGCGGCTCAACCTACGGCGGAGCGGGATCCGCGACAGCAAGGGCGCCCGCCCGGCCGCCACCCGCTCCAGATCACGTGCGAGCGTCTCGCCGTCCGGGTAGCGGTCCTGCGGATCCTTCTCCAGACAGCGCTCCACGATCTGGGAGAGCCCGACGGGATGCTCCGGACAGAGCTCGATGATGGGCTCAGGCCTTTGGAGAACGACCGCGGTGAGGATCTCGGCCACGCTCTCCCCCGACACCGGGAGCATCAGTGTCAGCGCGCTGTAGAGCGTGGCGCCGAGTCCGTAGATGTCGGTGCGCGCGTCGGTCCGCCTGCTCTCGCCGACCGCCTGCTCCGGGCTCATGTACGCGGGTGTGCCGAGGACCGCACCTGTCGCGGTCATGGTCTCGTCGGCGACGCGGGCGACGCCGAAGTCCGTAATCAGCAGCGCGCCGTCGCTGCGCAGCATCAGGTTGGACGGCTTCAGGTCGCGGTGCACGAGGCCGGCGGCGGCCGCTGCGGAGAGCGCCCGCGCGACGGGCGCGAAGAGCGCGGCAATCTGGCGGGCATACCCATCGGCGGCACCTGCGCCACGAACGGGTGCGACGCCATGACGCGCGAGGACGAGGGACCAGTCCTTGCCGGGTTGAAGGCCGCAGGTGTCGGCGATCTCGTCGAGCAGCGTCGAGAGGGGCACACCGTCCACGAACTCCATGGCGATGAAGAGGCGGCCCGCGTGCTCCCCGTGGTCCACCACCGGGACGATGTTGGGGCTGCCCAACCGCCGGGCGACAGCAGCCTCCCGCCTGAAGCGCTCCAACTTGGCTCCCGCCTCGCCGGTGGTCTCGCGCATCACCTTCAGGGCGACCTCCCGATCCTGGCCCCGCCGCCGGGCGCGGTAGACGTGTGCCGTCGCTCCCTGGCCGAGCAGCGCGTCGATCTCGTAGGGCCCGAAGGCGGTCGGGATCGGCGCACCCCCCTCGTCGAAGCTCTCGTGCAGCAGCTCCAGCGGAGCCGCGAGGTCCACAAGGGTCTCGAACAGCGCACCCGCCTCCTCGCGCATCACGGCGAGGTCCGCTGCCGGATCCATGTGGCGCCGCGCCTCGAATGTCGCGAGGAGCTCTGCGAGCCGAGCGTCGTCTGCGTCAGGAGAGTTCATTCCGCAGACTCCGAAGGGCTCCTACGTAGTCGGCATGCACCGCCGAGGGCTCGCAGTCCATGAGGCACGCGATCTCCGCGTGGCTGCGGCATTCGATCGCGCGCAAGATCAGCACCTGCCGGAGCTTCGCGGATAGCCGCCCGATGGCAGGGACGAGACGCTCCCGGAGTTCCGAGGAGCGGGCAAGCGAATCGGGCGATTCCGTGCCGGCCAGGGAGCGCAGAAGCCCCGCCTCTTCGGCCGCGCGCCCCGAGTCGGATGCGGGCGCGGGCGGCTCGCCGCTGCCGTCGGAATCGTTCAGCCGCTCCCTGGCGAGTTCCACGAGCCACTGCAGAAAGGAGTGCTCGCCCGTGTCGTGAAACTCAACGAGGCGGCGCGAGGCATGCAGGAGGGTATCCCGCAGCACCTCCTCCTCCCGGGTGCGAGAACGGAGCGCTGGCTCCATGCGCAGGGAAATCCACATCTTCAGACGACCTCGCAGCCGCCGTAGCAGCTCCCGGAGGGCGAGCGGGTCACTCTTGGCCCGCAGAGCCAACTCTTCGGTACTGCCCATGCGGTGGCTCATCATCAGAAGAGACATTCCGCCCCGCCTCGCAGGGCGTCGCGCGAGAGCCTAGCAAAACCCCGCGGGGGTCGGTTTCCGCGCGTGAGGGGAAAACGCACTTCCCCTAGCATGTCAGTCCATGGCCTCACCCGCATGTTGCTCGTCGTCGCCGCAGGGCTGGTCGCGCTCGCCCTCGCGCTGCTGGAGGGCGCGCCGCGGATCGTCCATGCAGGGGCACGCCCGTCGGCGGTCGTGGAACCACAGGAAGCCTCCGAGATTCGTCAACCGCTCGACGCGCCGCCGTCGGGGAAAATCCCCCGAGGCTCGGGCCAGGTTCCGGCCCGGGGGCAGCCAGGGCAGCTGCGAGCAACGGACGCAGCGGGTCAGGGCCTCGTGGTCCAGGCGGCAGATATTCGCCCCCCCGCGCCCCCCCACCTCGGCCAGGGCATCGCTGGAAGGGTCGTAGACTCCGCCGGTAGCGCTGTTCGCGAGGCCACGGTGCAAGTGTGGCGGGATGGACACCCGTACCAGACACTGAGGACCGACGCGGAGGGCCGCTTCCGCCTCCCTCGCATCGCCCTCGGCATTCTTGAAGTCGGCGTCGCCGGCTCGATCCATGGACACCGGCGGGCGCCCAGCCGACAGGTCGCCCCCGGGGACTTCGACATCGAACTCGCGGTGGATGCCGTAGCTGCCATTGCCGGACGGCTCCGAAATCCCGCCCGAGGCGTCTGCTGGGTCGAGGCGGTCGATGCGGCCGGCACGATCGTCCTCCGGCAGATTCTCAGGACCGGCGCGGAGCACTTCCGGCTCCCGGGCCTCACCCCCGCCGTCTACCGCGTCCGGCTCCGCGACGCGGGCGGAGTGCTGTCGGAGCGACAGGGTGTGCCTGGCGGCACCCTCGACCTGCTCCTCGCAGGCTGAATCTTTCCGCGCGGCCCGCCCGAACGCACTTCCCCTAGCGACCTGAATCCAACCCCCATCGAAAGGAAAACTGCCATGACCCTGATCAAGCACCTCCTCTTTGCAGCACTCCTCGCGACCGGCTTCGTCGGTTGCGGCTCCGGCGGCGGCGGCCCGGCCCCCGGACAGAACTCCCAGCCGGGCACCAATCCGGACACCACCCCCAGCGACGAGCCGACGGCATCGCAGGGGCTGGCGGACGGCCAGACCGGCATCTTCGTCAGCGTTCAGGTGTCATCGGACAAGGAGTGGGAGGGCAACCAGTACGGTGGCAACTCCACGCTCTACAACTATTCGCACGCCGTCTACCTCTACATCGTCGAGACGGGCGAGACCAGGCTCGTGCGCGAGTCGAAGTCGTGGGTGCGCGAGAGGATCGTGCAGGGGTTCCCCTTCGACAGCACGAGCACGACATCGGGAGGCAGCCGATCGAAGCCGGCGGTGATCGACGGCGACCTGTACATCGACAGCCGTGGCATGGACCCCCGCACGCTCTCAGACACCAGCGACAGCCTGCCGCAGAACGAGGAGCGTTACGCGGTCCGCATCGTCGAGGAGCCCTACTACGAGCGCATGTTCGGATCCGACTGGCTTCTCGGCACGAAGTATCGTGCCGTGCTCGAGGAGATCGACCCGGTGTCGAAGGCGACGCTGCGCCAGATCGCCATGCTGCCGCAGGTCGATGCCGAACTGGTCGTGGACGGCGAGCGCGTCTTCCTGACCCGCGGCCTCGGCTCGGCGGAGGTGTCCGTCTTCATGGTCGATGTCGGCTCGGCGGACCCCAAGCCGTTGCTGCTTCAGCAACTGGACCTCTCTTCCCTGGATTCCACGGCCACCGGCCTCAAGGTCCATCGCGACAAGGCCGCGATCTCCACGTCCGGCGACCAGATCATCGTCCTCGACCTCGCTAGCAGCGGGGCGATCGTGCTCGATGCCGGCCATCCCATCAACGCGCTCGCCATCCTGCGCCTTCCGGCGGCTGGCGAACAGCCTCGATTCGACGGGGAGGCGGTCGATGCGTCGGCGTGGTTGAGCGACGATGTCGACGCGAACCGGCAGGCGGCCATCGACCTGTTCAACAGCCTGATCCTCGTCTCGACACCCCATCCGCGCCGCTAGGCACCCGGCCGAAGACGCGGGACTCCAACCGGGGACCACGCCACAACGGCGTGGTCCCCTTGCTGTCCGTCCGCGCACCTGGGGGGCGAGACGCCGCCCATGACTACCCCTCGGGAGACGCGTTGCGCGCGTCCGAACCTCGGCTCCGGTCCACCGTTGCCCAAGGCCACCGTGCCAGCGCCCTCTGGCCGTTGGGGCATCCGCCAATCTCTCTTAGGAAGAGAGTGATGCGCGTGGACATCGGCCCGTCGACCGGCGTACGATTACTGAGGAAAGTGAATTCACCCCGGTCTCACGCTATTAGAACGGGAATCCTCGCCCTTGCGCTCATCGCAGCCCCGTCCATGGGCCAGGATCGCGGCGTGGAGATGCCCCGCCAGGGGCACGAGCCGCTGCGGGGAGGGAAGCGGCTCGCGCTCTGCATCGGGATCGACGGCTACGATCGTGCCGGGCGGTATCCTCCGCTACGCCATGCGGTGGCCGATGCCAGGGCACTGGCGGTCGCCTTCCGGGGCCTCGGCTACGAGACGCTTCTTCTGGTGGACGATGCCGAGGATCAGACGCTCCTTCCGACCTACGCCAACATCGACGGGAAACTTTGGGAAATCGCCCGGCGCGCCGCCACCGTCGATGACACGCTCGTGGTGACGTTCGCCGGCCATGGAGACGTGCAGGGCGAGCAGTCCGTCCTGCTGCCGTTGGACTACGGCACCGCGGGCCGCCCTCTTACCTTGAGCCACCTCTTCGACCACATCAACGGCCCCCACTGCCGGGCACGCAAGAAGCTGCTCGTCCTCGACGCGTGCCGCTCGGCACGCGAGGACTCCTCGCGTCGTCTCGCGAACGGCTTCCTGCAGGCGGTCGCGCAACCGGAGACCTCGGTCGTTCTTACCTCGTGCGGAGCGAGCGAGCAAAGCTTCGAGGACGGAGACCTGGGTCACGGGCGCTTCAGCGCCGTTTTGCTCGAGGGTCTCGCCGGCGCGGCTTTTGGAGAGGGCCGTGAGTTCCTGTTGGCCAGCGAACTCTTCGAGTACATCCGTGGGACCTTCGAGAAGAGGCGGTGGCTCGACGCGCAGCGACCGCAGATGTTTGGCCGTTGGGATGCCGGCGTGCGCTTCGACCTTGCCCGGCGCGACCTGCCACGGTCGCCGCCGAACACGCCGCAGGATCATGAGTCCTTCGACATCGTGATCCGGAGGGCGCACGCCGCAGAGGAGGGGGGCGACCTGGTGGCCTCGGTGGGCTTCGCTACCAGTGCGCTGCGCATCCTCGAGGGTGAGCCGCGGGCGCTGGCGCTGAGGGCGCGCTGCTACGAGGGGCTCGGGTATCGCACACAAGCCATGGAAGATGCCCAGGCCGCTCTCGCTCGCGAGCCCGCCGAAGCGATGGCCCTCCAGGTACGGGGCATGTGCGCGTATGCCAACAGACGCTTTCAGGAGTCCGCTGATGACCTGAAACGGGCGTCGGACCTCGTCGAGGCTTCGCCGAGCCGGTGGCCCAGCCTGGCCAGTGGCGAGGAAACGGCCCGGCGATGGTTCGGGATGCAATGCGCCGTGGCGCGCGGCGACAGTCACCGAAGCGCGCTCGCCGCGCGGGCGCGTAGCCTCCATCTCGCGCGGGAGGGCGTGCCCGCGGAGCGCCTGGCCCGGGCCCAGCGCCTCGTCCGCCTGGGCACGCTGCAAGAGGGGCAGACGCGTCCCGACAGGTCGCTCAAGACTTCCCTGAACCTAAGCCACGAGCGCGACGGCCGACCGACCTCGCCGGTAGCACCACGGGACACCCTCGTGCTGTTGAGGGACGGCGACTCCGTCTTCGTACGCATCTCCAACGACGGCGAGGGGCCTGTGGATGCAGCCTTGCTCTTCATTGACAGCGCATACGGAGTGCAGCAAATCTGGCCCGTCGGCGAGGGGGGAGGGCTTCGACGCGCAGTGGAGGAGAAGGTCGAGCACGGAGATCTCGCTCCGGGCACGCCGGCCGAGCCGCCCGCTGTTGTGAGAAACAGGCCGCATCGCCTGGTGCCCGGCGAGGTCGTCATCGACGGACCCTACCGCGTCATCTCGGACACCATCGGACCCGAACGGGTTCTTCTGATCGCCGTCGCCGCCGGGCCGACGGTGATGACCTTCGATTGGTTCGTCGAACGCCCGTTCTCGGGACCCCTGCCCAACGCGGGCGACGCGACGCCTGCGAAAGCACCGGAACATCCCTTTGCCCGCTGGATCACGGCCGTCTGGTCCGGCGACGAACAACCGCGCCCGCTCGCCCTGTCCGAGTTTGCGCACTCGGACATCCGGATGCTCACCTGGGTGACCCTGCCGAAAGACCCGGGTACGCCTCGATGAAGTACCCGTGGACCCGACTGAAGCCCAGTTTCAGTCACCCCCCGGCGCGAACGCGGTGAACGCCCCCGCAGTCGTGCATCTCTGCGATGCGCATCGAAACCCTCGGCAGTCCCGCTACAGAAACGTCGCGACGTAGAGCCAGAAGCCGGTCCCGACCGTCAGCGCGAGCAGCGCGAGCAGGGCCATGCCGCGCCCGCGGTGGCTCGCGGGGTTGGCGTGGGCCGTCCGGCCGCTCGCCATCTGGCGGATCCAGAGGAGCAGGCAGGGAACGGCCAGCGAGAGATGGATGATCAGGGGGGTCGGGGGCAGCGGCGGCGTGCCCGGACCGAAGCGGACCGAGATCTCGAAGGCGACGACGGCACCGAGAAACAGCAGAAAGGTCGTCACCATGATCGCCCTGTGCGCGGCGACACGGCCGCGGCGGACGAGCGCGATCGACCAGAGCATCAGCGGCAGGCTGAGCAGCAGCACGACCAGGAACAGGTCGACGAAGAAACCCGCCTTGGTGCCGAACACCTAGAAGTCCACCCTTTCGGTGCGCTCGACCGCGTCGGCGATGAGCGCCTCGACCTCGAGCGCCTCCTCCGCCCGCTCCGCCTGCCGCGCCGTCGAGCGGGTGGCCGGCTTGGGCGGGACGAAGAGCTGGCAGCAGTCCTGGTCCGGGCGGACCGAGATCTCCCACGTGCCGAGCCGCTGCGCCTCGGCGATGATCTCCTGCTTGTCGCTGCCGATCAGCGGGCGCAGGATCGGCAGCCGGACCGCATCATCGACCGTCGCGAGGTTGTCGAGGGTCTGCGACGCGACCTGCCCGAGGCTCTCGCCGGTCACCAGCGCCTTCGCCCGGTGGTTCCGCGCGAGGCGCGCCGCGATCCGCATCATGAAGCGGCGGTAGAGCACGACGCGCAGCGGCTCGGGGCAGTGGAGCCGCACCTCCGTCTGCACCCGGGCCAGCGGTGCCAGGTAGAGCCGCGTCGAAAGCTGCCACGGGTTCAGCCTCTCGGCCAGATCGCGCGCCTTCTCCTGCGTCGTCCGGTCCACCAGCGGGTGGCTGTGGAAGTGGATCAGGTCGACGCTGCAGCCGCGGCGCATCATCCGCCACGCGGCCACCGGCGAATCGATGCCGCCGCTCATCAGCGCCGCGACCCTGCCGCCGGTGCCGGTCGGCAGCCCCCCCGGCCCCCCCCACTTTTCGTAGGCAACCAGGATCTCCCCCGGCAGGACCATCACCTGCACCTCGGTCTCGGCGCCGTCGAGCTTCACGGGGATCTTCGTGCGCTCGTGGACGATCCCGCCGATCTCGCGGTCGAGTTCGACGCTCGTCTTGGGATGGCTCTTGTCGGCGCGGCGCGTCGTGATGCGGAAGCTCTTCGTGCCGCGGGCGGCGAGCTCGCGGGCGACCGCCTCGCCGACCTGCGCCGCGTCCCACGGAAAGCTCCGCACGCGGAAGACGTGCGCGACGCCGCAGACCCGGGTGAGGCGCTCCGCGGCGACCGCGCCGTCGAGGTCGGTGCGGACGAGGATGCGCCCGGCGAGCCGGGTGGCCCGCGCCGAGCCGAGCGCCCGCTCGACGTTCTCGCAGAGGATGCGCTCGAAGCGGCCGCGGTTGCCCCCCTTCAGCGCGAGCTCGTGGAAGTGGACGGTGAGCTGCTCCACAGTCGGCGCACTCTAGCGTATCGTGAGGGTTCCGATGGACCCGCGCATCGAGGCGGCCCGGGAGAAGGCCTTTCTCCTCTACGAGGGGGTGCGGACGCCGCACCGCTCCTGCGGCATCGCGCTCGCGGAGACCTTCGGGCTGCCGACGCCCCCCTACCAGGCCTTCCGGAAGGGGGGGATCACCGGCGAGGGGCCCTGCGGCGCGATCCAGGCCGGCCTCGTCATCCTCGGGGAGCTGCTCGGCGACCCCGACCCGACCGGCAAGGTCACCCCCGCCCTGCGGGCGGCCGCCGAGGAGTACCAGCGCCGCTGGAAGCAGGAGCTCTTCGGCGGCGAAGCCTCGCCGGACACCGTCTGCAACCACCTGACCGCGCCGCTCGGCGAGTTCATGGGCGAGCGCCGCAAGTCCTTCTGCACAGGCCTCGTCGCCACCGTGGCCGCCCTCGTCGCCGAGGTCGCCCTCCGCCACGGCGCCCAGATCCGCGTGGACCCTTTCGCCGGCTGACGCCGCGCGCTAAGGTTAGGCCCTATGCAGCAAAACCCCGCCCTCGCCGGCGCCAAGATCGCGGTCACCGCGGTCTTCGCGACCCTGCTCGGCCTCGTCTTCTTCCAGTACCGCGTCATGGAGGAGAAGGTCGGCAAGACCTATGACCGGATCGGCGGCCTCGAGACCGGCGTCGCGGAGCTGCGCCGGCAGATCGAGACGACGGCAGGGGAGATCAAGGAGGCCCGCGAGGCGGCGATCCTGACGAAGGAGCACTCGGAGACGCTCGTCCGGCTGGCGGGCGAGGGCATGTTCCGTTCGACGGATGGCGGGGGGGAGCGGGGGGGTGGCCCGGACGGGCCGCCCGCGAGACGCACGACGAGGCAGGCCGACCGTACGAGCGCCCCGTCGGTCATCGCCGGCGTCGAGGTCTACCCCTACAACAAGGGATGGACCGTCGTCTGCGACAGCAAGGCCAACGCCGACCCGAAGCGCGACCTCCCGCCGGCCGACCAGATCGACTGGGACGGCGTGTTGAACGACTACACCCCGGGCGAGCCGAAGGGGTGGAACTTCCTCAGCGACGACCGCACGGTGACCGTCTCGGCCCTCTCCTACTACATCCACGACTTCCTCGCCGAGCGCAAGATCAGCAACGTGCAGGAGTACACCGCACGGCTCGCCGAGCGCATCGAAGAGAGCCCCGACCGCACGACCTACATGATCTACCTGCGCAAGGGGGTGCGCTGGCACGACCCCGAGTCCTCCATGCTCGCGGAGCACCCGTGGCTGAAGGGGGAGCGCTTCGTGACGGCGAAGGACGTCAAGTTCACGTTCGACCTCCTGCGCCACGAACAGACCGCGACGCCGCTGAAGGTCTACTACGAGGAGGTCGTCGAGACCGAGGAGATCGACGAGTACACCCTCCGCGTCACGTGGAAGCGCCCCAACTTCTACGCGCGCGCGCAGGTGCTCGAGCTGCAGCCGATCCCGCACCACATCTGGGCCTTCGACCCCGACGGCAACCCGTACGGCGACCCCGACGTCTACGCGCAGTTCGGCAAGCACTGGTTCGGCAAGAGCATGTGCGGCAACGGCCCCTACCGCTTCGTCGAGTACAAGCGCGGCGAGTACGTCCGCTGCATCCGCAACGAGGGATTCTGGGAGCGGCGCCCGACCTGCAAGGAGTACTACGTCCACATCATCCGCGACGACGACTCCCGTCTCGCGCGCTTCTGGAACAAGGGCACGATCGTCCACATCTTCAATCCGCCGCAGTACCGGCGCTTCGTGCTCGAGGGGGACCCGAACAAGCCGCTCCACCGCTACGAGCGCTTCGACCGGCCGGCGCCGAAGGAGTGGGAGAACACCTACTTCATCTGGCGGCGCCCGACCTACGGCGGCTTCGGCTGGAACATGAGAAAACCGCTCTTCGAGGACAAGCGCGTCCGCCGCGCGCTGACGCTCGCGCTGAACCGCCCCGCGGTCCCGGAGAAGTTCTTCGACGGCCTCGGGGAGGTCATCCAGATCGGCGAGTCGGTCTTCAGCCCCTACTTCAACGACAAGATCCCGGTGCTGCCCTTCGACGTCGAGAAGGCGAAGGCGCTTCTCGAGGAGGCGGGCTGGACGGACAGCGACGGCGACGGCATCCGCGACCGCGTCATCAACGGCAAGAAGGTCAACTTCGAGTTCTCGCTGCTGATCTCCGCCGCCTCGCAGGACCAGCTCCAGATCTGCCAGATGTACAAGGGCGACCTGCTCAAGGCGGGCATCAAGCTGACCCCCGACCCCGCGGAGGGCGCGCTCTGGAGCCAGAAGATCCACAACCGCGAGTTCGACGGCTTCATCATCTTCTGGACCGCGGGTTTCGACAGCGATCCGCGGCAGCTCTGGGATTCGCGCAAGAAGGACGATTCCGCGAGCAACAACTACACCGGCTTCGGCGACCCCGAGGCGGACGCGATCTTCGAGAAGCTCGTGACGACCTTCGACTACCCGTCGCGGATCGAGCTGATGCACCGCTGGTACGAGATCGAGCACGAGGCGCAGCCCTACACGTGGATCTGGTCGATCCACTCGCCGGTCGTCATCGACGCCGACTGGCGCATCCCCGAGCCGAAGCTGACGAGCCCGCAGATCGACCGGCGCCTGATCTTCCGCTGGAAGGACCGGAAGTGACCACCTACATCCTCCGGCGCGTGCTGCTGATGATCCCGACGCTCTTCGGGGTCTCGTTCGTCGTCTGGGGGGTGCTCGCCGCGGCGCCGGAGCCCGCGCTCGCCGCGCAGGTGCCGACCACGGGCGAGGGGGGCGGCGGCCGCGAGGGGGCGAGCGTCGAGAAGTCGGTCAAGATCTTCCGCGCGCAGTTCGGCCTCGACAAGCCGGCCGTGCTCAACTTCTACTACTCGCTCGACACGAAGCAGGTGGGCACGGCGGTCGCGGCCGCCTCGTCGCGCGACACGGAACGTCCGCTGAAGGAGCGCACCGCCGCGCAGGAGAAGCTGATCCGCTGGGGCTGGTACGCCGTGCCGGCGCTGATGGAGAACCTCTCGAAGGCCGAGGGGCCGCAGCGCGACCATGTCATGCGCTGGCTCGTCCGCTCGGCGGAGCGCGTCGCGCTGGGCGCCGACACCGGCCGCCTCGACGACGCCACCGTGCGCAACAACGCCCTCGCCGTCGCCGAGGGGAAGATGCTCGCGGCGTTCGCGTGGCCGGCCGGCGCCACGGAGGAACGCAAGCGCGCCGGCGTACTCGCCTTCGAACGCTGGTATCAGGGGGTCCGGGGGCAGTATGGCCAGGGCGCGCCGCTCGACCGGGTGCGTGCGGCGCTCGCCGGCGGCGGGCTCGACGCGCTCGGCCCCGACGCGGTACCCGGACTCGCGCGGATCGTCCTCGACGACGCCGCGCTGCGCGACGCGGCGATCCCGCACCTGCTCCGCCTCGCCCGGCGCCCCCCGACCCCCGGAGATCCCGTCGAGAGCGAGGCGCGCCGCCTCGAGGCGGCCGCGCTCGACGAACTCGGCTGGACGCCGGACGTGGCCCCCGCGCGCAAGCTCGCCGGCGTCGACCTCGTGCGCAACTGGTGGGAGGGGGCGAAGCGCCAGTGGGACACGAGCGGGTTCGGCTGGATGCGCGTCCTCTTCCTCGAGACGCAGTTCGCGAAGTACTGGGGCAACCTGCTGCGCTTCGACCTCGGCTACTCGAACGTGCACAAGGTGCCGGTCATCACGCTCGTCCTCGAGCGCCTCAAGTACTCGCTGACGCTCGCGGTGACCTCGCTCGTGCTCGCCTACCTGATCGCGGTGCCGCTCGGGGTGCTCAGCGCGAAGATCCACGGGACGACCCCGGAGCGGGCGATCGGCGTCGGGCTCTTCGCGCTCTACTCGCTGCCCTCCTTCTTCGTCGCGACGCTGCTCGTGCGCCTGCTCGCGAAGGGGCAGCCGGGCTCGCTGGAGTGGATCCCGGACGGCCAGTTCATGTCGATCGGCGCGTGGCGCCTCGGCTCGCTGGAGCAGTTGCGCGACATCGCGTGGCACGTCGTGACGCCGATCGTCTGCCTCACCTACGGTTCGCTCGCGGCGCTGAGCCGCTACGCGAAGAGCGGCGTCCTGAACGTGATCCGCAGCGACTACGTGCGCACCGCGCGCGCGAAGGGGCTCAACGAGTTCGTCATCACCGCGAAGCACGCGGCGCGCCCGGGCATCATCCCGGTGGTCACGCTGCTCGGCGCGACGCTGCCGGTCGTGGTCGGCGGCTCGTTCATCATCGAGTCGATCTTCTCGATCCCGGGCTTCGGCCTGCTGTCGATCCAGTCGATCTTCGCGCAGGACTACAACGTGATCATCGGCACGACGCTCATCGTCGCGATCCTGACGATGGTCGGCATCCTGCTCTCCGACATCCTCTACGCGATCGTCGATCCGCGGATCAGCTACTCATGAGCGACGGCGGCAAGACCTACTGGACGATCGTCCGCAGCCAGTTCAAGAAGAACCGCGCGGCGGTCGTCGGCCTCTGGTGCGTGATCGGCCTCTTCGCGATCGCCGTCTTCGCGCCCGTGCTCGCGTCGAGCAGCCCCTTCCTGCTGCAGGTCGGCGAGGGCGAGCCGGAATACCCCTGGTTCAGGGATCTCTTCGACCAGAACGTCTTCCCGAGCGGCGTCGACCTCTTCTTCAATCTGCTGCTCGTGATGACGCCGATCGTGCTGCCCCTCGCGTGGCTGCTGGCGCGATGGCGCAAGCGCGTGCTGCAGGTCTCCCTCGGGCTCCTGCTCTGGCTCTTCCTCTGCATCGCGGGCAGCCCGGCCTGGTTCGAGTCCGCCTTCGTCCGGGTCGTCCTCTTCCCGGAGCAGGTGCTGCGCTTCAGCAAGCCGAAGCGCGACTACCTGAAGATCCGCGCGCCCGAGCTCCTGCCGGTGCTCGTGCGGGAGAAGGTGGCGCTCTTCGAGAGGGTCGTCGGCGAGAAGGGGCAGCGCGTGGCCGATGCGGAGCGCCAGCTCGCGCGCACCGATCTCGACGCCTCCCGCCGCGCCGACTTCGAGGTGATCCTCTCCGCGGCGAGGGACGACCTCGACAAGACGTCGCGGCTCCTGCGCTCCTGGTCGGAGCGCCGCGCGCAGGCGGCGGAGCTCGCGGCGGACCCGGCCCGGCGCGTGCGCACGTGGATGCCGCCGGTCGGCTACCACCATGACGACAACGACAACGACCGCATCACCGAGGCGCCGACCTGGAGCGGCTGGGGCAAGGGGCACTTCCTCGGCACCGATCCGAACGGGCGCGACGTGCTCGCGCGCATCCTCTACGGCACGCGCGTCAGCATGACGATCGGGCTGCTCGCCGCGGCGCTCTACTGCACGATCGGGACGATCCTCGGCAGCCTGATGGGCTTCTTCGGCGGCTGGGTCGACCTGCTCGGCATGCGCGTCGTGGAGGTGATGATCTGCTTCCCGCACCTGCCGTTCATCCTGATCCTCGTCGGCGTCACCGGCAGCAAGAACATCTTCATGATCATGGCGGCGATCGGCATCATCTCGTGGCCCGGCGTCGCGCGCCTCGTGCGGGGGCAGTTCCTGAGCGAGCGCAACCTCGACTACGTGCTCGCCGCGCGCTCGCTGGGCATCCCCGACCGGCGCATCGTCTTCCGCCACGTGCTGCCGAACGCGGTCCATCCGGTCTTCGTCTCGGCGACCTTCGGCGTCGCGTCGGCGATCCTGCTCGAGTCGAGCCTCGCGTTCCTCGGGCTCGGCGACCCGCTGGTACCCTCGTGGGGCCAACTGATGCTGCAGGGGCGCACCACGACCGCGCTCTGGCTGATCCTCAGTCCCGGCGCCGCGATCTTCATCACCGTCATCGTGCTCAACCTCGTCGGCGAGGGGCTCCGCGACGCGCTCGACCCGAAACTCCGCCAATGAAACGACTCCCCCTCCTCGCGCTCCTCCCCCTTCTCCTGTTCGGCGCCTGCTCGCGCAGCGCCACGCTCGTCATCGTGCAGCGCCTCGCGCCGGGCGGAGGCGGCGCGGGCACGAGCGACCGCGCGCGCTTCGACGTCGTCGTGCGCCTCGAGGCCGACGCGACGGGCTTCAACGCGCCCGACCTGATGCGCCTCTTCGTGGACGACGTGGACCGCACCGCCGACGTGAGGCTCGGCGGCCTCTACGGCATCCTCCACCTCGATCCGCCGCCGGTCGGGCTGCACACCGTCGAGCTGTACACGCGGACGGGGCCGCTGCTGGTCGACTCCTTCACGTGGACCGTCGTGCCCTACGCGGGGCCGACGCTCGCCAGTGTCGCGCCCGCGTCGGCGCGCGCCGGGGCGGACGTGGAACTCGCCGGGACCGGGTTCGGCGCCGGCGCGCTGCGCGTCTTCTTCGGGGGGGTCGAGGGGGCCGTGGTCGCGTCGACCGACACCGCCATCACCGCGACGGTGCCCGCAGGCGCGTCGCCGGGGCTGGTCTGGGTGCTCGTCGGGGACGCCGCCGCGGAGGGCCTCGTCGAGTTCCAGCCGCTCGATGCGAGCGACGCGCCGGTGCCGATGCCGACGACGCTCCGCCTCTTCGCCGCGTTCCCCGGGCGCAGCGGCACCGAGGTGCCGGTGCGCATCTACGGCGTCAATTTCGGCGACACGACCGTGCCCTTCTTCAACGACCGGGACTGCGTCAGGGTGCTGCTGCCGGAGGTCGTGAGCCTCCCGCTCGTCGGCGACATCGTCGCGGGATTCGCGGTGCCCCTGCCCGAGACGCCTTCCGGTGCCGGCACGCTGCTCCTGCGGCGCTTCGGCAGCGAGTCCAACGCGCTGCCGTTCACGATCGACTGAGGGCGATGGCGTCGGCGACGATCCACGGTCTGCTGGAGGGGGCCCGGGGGAGGGGCGCGAGCGACCTCCACCTGGGCGCCGGCGTGAGGCCCTTCGTGCGCGTGGAGGGCGTGCTCGAGCGCATCGAGGAGGGTGCGATGGGCCCCGCGGAGGCCGAGTCGGTCTGCGGGGAACTGTGCCGGCTCGGGGGGGTGGAGGCGGGCACCGATGTCGACTTCTGCTTCGACATGGCGGGGCTCGGGCGGTTCCGCGTGAACCAGCACCGGACCGCGCGCGGGCTCGCGGCAAGCGTCAAGTGCATCCCGGAGCGCGTGCCGACGCTGGAGGAACTCGGCCTGCCGGAGGAGCTGAACCAGCTCACCTACTACCGCACCGGCATGGTGCTCGTGACCGGGCCCGCCGGCTGCGGCAAGTCGAGCACGCTGGCGGCGCTCCTGCAGCAGATCAACGCGAGCCGCCGCGAGCACGTCGTCACGATCGAGGATCCGATCGAGTTCGTCTTCAAGAGCGAGAAGTGCAACGTGACGCAGCGGCAGGTGGGCCCCCACACGCGCTCGTTCGGAGCCGCGCTGCGCGCCGCGCTGCGCGAGGATCCCGACATCGTGCTGGTGTCGGAACTGCGCGGACTCGACGCGATCCGCACCGCCGTCGTCGCCGCGGAGACGGGCCACCTCGTGCTCGGCACGCTGCACACCTCCGACGCCGCGGCGACCGTCAACCGCCTGATCGACCTCTTCCCGACCGAGGAGCAGGACCAGATCCGCTCGATGGTCGCCGCCTCGCTGCGCACCGTCGTCTCGCAGCGGCTCCTGCCGCGCGCCGGGGGCGGCCGCCGCGTGCCCGCCTACGAGATCCTGCACGTGAACCCCGCCGTCGCGAAGCTGATCCGCGACGGCCGGGCGCACCAGATCGCCTCCCAGCTCCAGCTCGGGCGCAAGCAGGGCATGATCGACCTCGACGCGCGGCTCGCGGAGATGGTCGAGGGCGGGCTCATCGCCGTGGAGACCGCCCGCGACCACGCGCACAACCCGGCGCGGTTCTGAGCGATGGGCATCGACGACCTGCTCCGCGACCTCGCCGCCCGCGACGGCAGCGACCTCCACCTGCTGCAGGGGCTCCCGCCGAAGGCGCGCGTGCACGGCCTGCTCGAGGCGATGTCGGACGACATTCCCGATGTCGCGAGGCTTGTCGCGCCCGTCCTCGAGGAGCGCCATCGCGCGCGCTTCGAGGCGGACGGCGAGACCGACCTCGCCTACGAGGTCGCGGGGGTGGCGCGCTTCCGCGTCAACGTCTTCCTCCACCAGGGCGGCACCGGCGCGGTCTTCCGGATGGTGCCGCGGGCGATCCCGTCGCTCGTCGAGCTCAACATCCCCGAGGAGACGGCGCGCTTCGCCGACATCCGGAGCGGCCTCGTGCTCGTCACCGGCCCGACCGGAAGCGGCAAGACGAGCACGATCGCGGCGCTGCTCGACCTGATCAACGGCCGCGACCGCCGCCACATCGTGACGATCGAGGACCCGATCGAGTTCCTGCACGAGGACCGCGAGAGCACCTTCACGCAGCGCGAGGTGGGCCGCGACACCGCAAGCTTCGCCGACGCGCTCCGCTCCGCCGCGCGGCAGGATCCCGACCTCGTGCTCGTCGGCGAGATGCGCGACCAGGAGACGATCCGCCTCGCGCTGACGCTGGCCGAGATGGGCATGCTCGTCTTCTCGACGCTGCACACCAACAGCGCCGGCCGCACCATCGACCGCATCGTCGAAGTCTTCCCCGACGAGCAGCAGTCGCAGGTCCGCGCGATGCTCGCCTCCTGCCTGCAGGGGGTGCTGAGCCAGATCCTCTGCCGCCGCATCGACGAGCGGGGCCGGATCCCCGCGACGGAACTGCTCTTCACGAGCACGGCCCTCAAGAGCGTGATCCGCGAGGGGGCCGCCCACAAGATCGAATCGATGCTGCAGGGCGGCCGCGCCGAGGGCATGCACCGGATGGACGACTCCCTCTACCGCCTCGCGCAGGAGGGGCTCATCGCCGGCGAGGAGGCCTTCCGCAAGGCGGGCGACAAGGCCCGCTTCCAGCGCTTCGTCGTCCCCGAGTGACCGTTGCGCCCACCGGCCCGCCTCGCCGGGTGCGCCGGCAGGCTCGGCGGCGATCGAGCGTCACTTGACGTCGATCAGGCGGCTCCTCATCGTCTGATACTCCGCCTCGGTGATCGCCCCGGCGTCCCGGGCCTTCTTGAGATCGATCAACTGCTGGCCGGGTGTGCCGGTGCCGCGCTGGCCTTCGCGGTTGCCGATGGCAGCCACGCAGCCACCGAGGGAGAGCACGACGGCGAGTGCGATGAGGGCGGGAGTGCGGGGTCGATTCATTCTGGGCAGGGCGCAGTCGACTGCAATGCGGACTGACAACCGATCATAGGGCACGCCGACGAGGCGTCAACCCACATCCGTGCCGCGCACGGTGCGACGTCACGCAGCGCGGCTCCACGCCGCAACCAAACGAGCGCACGCCGCTGCACGCGTCATGTTGAGCAATGACCACGAAGGCGCGAAGGCACGGAGAAGGGGAACAGACGAGCCGGCGCGGCGCGCGTGTGCCGCGTCGCGGGATCTCCTTCGTGTCTTCGAGCCTTCGTGGTTTTCGTTCCCTCCGCCCGGATCAGAACGGTCGAGCCGTGCGCTCCCCTCGCTCGACTGGAGAGGGGGGCCGCAGCGGCATGCCCACACCTCCCAAGCTTGGTCGAGGGGCAGGATCTGCACGCGCTGCGCTGACTTGGAGGGTTAGTAGTACAAGCCTCGGGCGCTGCGCGCCCTTGCGACGGCCTTTGGCCGATCAGGACCGAGGGTATCGGACTTGATGAGGAACCCAGGAAGGGAGGAACCCGTGAGCGCGAGTGGGAGCATCCCAGGACTCGGATGGATCAAGACCGCCTCCTCCTCGGTTCCTAGGTTCCTGGGTTCCTTCTTCCAACCTCGAGCATCGGCAGCGTGCGCGGCGGCCAGAGGCGCGATGTCGCCGTGTGCGGTCCCCGTGGCACGAGGGGGTCTTTGTCTCTTCCGGCCTTTGTCTTTCGTCCTCTCCGCGTGCCGATGGGTGACCCCGTCAGGATTTGCGCAAGCGGCGAAGACTGTGCGGGTTTGTAGTACAGGGCGGTCGCGACCGTCCCGGACCGGCTCCGCCCCTGCCGGCCAAGCGGTGGAGTCCACCTGTCGGACGCCCGGATCCACGCATCCGGCGCGATCGGATCCTCGGGGCTCCCCCACATTCCGGCGTGCGAGGGGCTTCTGAGCGCCTCGCCCCGCAGTTACACTCCCCCGATGCAGGACGCAAACGCGAGGCACGTCGTCGCCGTCGTCGGCGGCGCGGTATCGGGATCGGTCGCGGCGGAGATCCTCGCCGGCCACGGGCACGAGGTCGTCGTGATCGAGCAGAACGACCGCCCCTACGGCAAGATCGAGGACGGCCTCCCGCGCTGGCACAACCACCAGCGCCACCAGGAGTACGAGCGCATCGACGCGCGGCTGACGAAGCCGCGGGTGCACTTCGTCCCCCGCACGAAGCTCGGCGCCGACCTCGACTTCCGCGAGTTGGCCGACCGGTGGGGCCTCTCGGCGATCCTGCTCGCGAGCGGCGCGTGGCGCGACCGGCCCCTCGGCCTCCCGGGCGAGGACGACGTGATCGGCAAGGGGCTCGAATACCAGAACCCGCTGATCTACTGGTTCAACCACAAGAACGAGAAGGCCTTCGGCGGCCGGCCGTTCGAGATCCCCGACGGCGCCGTCGTCTTCGGCGGCGGCCTCGCGTCGATCGACGTCGTGAAGGTCTGCCAGCTCGAGAGCTACGACCGCGCGCTGCGCGCGCGCGGCATCGAGGTCCCGATGCTCGACCTCGAGAAGAAGGGCATCCCCGAGGCGTGCGCCGCGAACGGCATCGCCGACCCGCGCGAACTCGGCGTGCAGGGCTGCCTCCTGCTCTACCGCCGCCGCACCGACGACATGCCGCTCGCGCAGTTCCAGCCCGGCGCGACCAACGAGCAGAAGGAGAAGACGATCGCGGCCCGCCGCAAGCTGCTCAGCCGCGCGCAGGAGAAGTACCTCTTCCGCGTGCAGGACACCACGCTCCCGCTCGAACTCGTCATCGAGAAGGGGCGCGTGCGCGGCGTCAAGGTCGTCCGCACGAAGGTCGACGGGCGCAAGGCCGACCCGATTCCCGGCAGCGAGCAGGTGGTGCGCACCGACCTCGTCATCGGGTCGATCGGCTCGATCCCGGAGCCGGTCGCCGGCATCGACATGAAGGGCGAGACCTACGCGTTCAAGGACTGGGACAACGGCATCTACGACGCGGGCCGCGGCATCTTCGGAGTCGGCAACGTCGTGACGGGGCAGGGCAACATCCGCGCCTCGCTGCTGCACGCCCAGAAGGTGGCGGCCTACCTGCAGGAGAACTATTTCGGGGGGGCCGCGGGGGCCGCCGCCGCGGGCCTCGTGCAGGGGCACCTCCAGAAGAGGGCGCCGCTGCCCCCCGCGAAGGTCAGGGAGATCCTCGCGAGGGTGGAGGCGCGCCAGCGCGCGGTCGGCTACGAAGGCGACTATTCCGCCTGGATCGAGAAAGTCACGCCCCCCGACCTCGAATAGCCCGCGTTAGAATCCCACGGTGCCGCGCACCCGCCTCCTCGTCGCGACCGCCGCGCTCGGGCTGCTGGTGTTCGGCGCGCTGCTGCTGCCGGCACGCGAGCGGACGCTCCCCGCGGCGCCGGCCCCCGCGGCCCCCGCAGCCCCCTCGGAGTTCATCGCCCACCGGCGGTACGAGCACCTGCTCAGCGACCGTCGCGCCGGCACGATCGACGTCGTCTGGAGCTGGACCGACCACGAAGGGCGGCGCGTCGTCAAGGACGTGACGACCTTCCGCAACCGCACGGCGCGCATGATGGGCGGCACGCGCGACGTCTTCGAGTCGCGTACCGTCGCGACGACGCTGCGCACGGCGGAGGGCGAGCTGCTCGCGATGGAGAGCGTCACGACGCTGCCGTCGCGCGTGGACCGCGAGACCGTGCGGCGCACGGCGACGGGCTATGCGGTCGTCGACGAGAAGGGCGAGAGCCGCAAGGCGTACGAGTTCGACACGCCGGGTCCCGCCTACGTCGACGCGGAGTGCTTCCTCGGACCGCACATCCGCGCGGGCACGGCGGTGGCCGGCCAGCGCTACACCTACCCGCTGCTCGACCCGGAGGGGAGGCGGCTCGTCGAGTCGCAACTCGCCGTCGTCGGCCCCGACGCGGAAGGGCCGGGCCTGAAGGTGATCGAGAGCGTGCGCGGCTCCGACCTTCTGTGGTGGTTCGCCGACGACGGGTCGGTCGTGCGGCAGCGCAACGGCGACACCGTGCTGCGCCGCAACGACGACCTCTCGGAGGAGGACCTGCGCGGCGCGCCGGCCGCGTTCAGCATCACGCTGGCGAGCGACGTGGACCTGCCCCGGCTCTTCACGGCCCGAAGCCTCGAGGTGGACGTGACGGTGCGCACCGACGAGACGGTGCTGCCGCCGAGGATCCCCCAGAACCCGTTCACGGAAGTCCTGCCCGGCGGCGGGGAGGGGGCCGTGCGCCTGCGCCTGCTCTGCCACGACGATCCCCTCGCGACGACGTCGCTGCCGATCGCGCCCGACGGCTTCGCCGACGACCTCAAGGCGACTACGCTGATGGAGACCGCGGACCCCGAGGTCGTGGCCGCGGCGCGGCGCATCGTCGGGGGGGAGAGCGACGCGCGAAAGGCCGCCGCCGCGATCGCCGACTTCGTCTTCACGAGGCTGAGGAAGGCCTCGCCCGACATCCCCGACCCGACGGCGAAGGAGACGCTGCGCAGCGGCGTCGGCGACTGCTCCGAGCACGCGCTGCTCTTCACGGCGCTCTGCCGCGCCGCCGGCATCCCGGCGCGGCGCTGCAGCGGCTTCGTCAACATCGGCAGCGACTGGGGGGCGCACGCGTGGTGCGAGATCTGGGTCGGGAAGTGGATCGGCGCCGACCCGACGACCAACGAGATCGGCACGCGCGCGCGCTACATCTTCTGCGGGCGGCCCGACGACCCGACGATGGATCCCGCGCGCCTCTACGCGGAGCGCACGACGATCGCGATCCGGCGCGCCGAGTTCGACGACGGCACCCTCGACTTCACCGGCGAGGACGGCGGCGAGGGCCTCGACCCGGTCGTCTACTGCGGCATCCGCTTCGCCCCGCTGCCGGAGGGGTGGAAGGCCAGCTACACGCGCCACGGGGCCAGCGTGCGCACGCCGGAGGGTCGCCTCAGCGCGATGCTGGAGCCCGACCACGGCTACCGCACCGCCGAGATGCTCGAACAGCGCGGCTACGGGGGCTTCGAGCCCGCGCGCTTCGGAGGCCGGTTCGCCGTCGTGCAGGAGATGGGTGCCGCGCGCCACTGGATCGTCCCCCTCGGTCGCGAGTTGTTGCATGTCCAATGGCGGCCGAGCCGGGGCTCGGCCCCCGAGCCCCCCCCGGAACTGCCCGGAATCTTCCAGCCGATCCTCGACAGGTAGATGCCCTCCCCCGCCGCAACGCTCCCGCCGCTCTCGCCGCTGGTCGGCGCGGAGGGCACGCTCTTCCGCACACTCGCGCTGGCGCCCCAGGGGCTCTCGCTGCTGCTCTACGAGAGCGCGCGCGCGACAAGGCCGGGCCGCGCGATCGCGCTCGACCCAGGGCGCGACCGCTGCGGCGACGTGTGGGAGATCCTCGTGCCGGGGGTCGGCGCAGGCCAGCACTACCTCTGGGCGATCGACCCCGATCGCCCGCTGCTCGACCCGTGGGCGCTCGCCGTCTCGGGGCCGGAGCGGTTCGGCCGCGACGGGCCGGCGCGCGCGCGCGTGCCGTTCGCCGAGCGCAACCGCCACGCGGAGTTCAAGAGCGTCGTCGTCGCGCCGCCGCCGCGCCTGGCGGCGCCGCCGCTGCGCCCGTGGAGCGACAGCGTGCTCTACGAGTTGCACGTGCGCGGCTTCACGCGCGACCCGAGTTCGGGGGTCGCCGCGCCGGGCAGCTACCGCGGCCTCGCGGAGAAGGCGCGCTATCTCGCCGACCTCGGAGTGACGGCGGTCGAGTTGCTCCCGGTGCACGAGTTCGACGAGACCGAGACGCGCGTCGGGGCGAACCTGTTCAACTTCTGGGGCTACTCGCCCGTCGCGTGGTTCCCCCCGAACCGGCGCTACGCGTCGGCCGCGGCGGCCGCGCGACCGGAAGGGCCGCAGGAGGAGTTCCGCGCGATGGTGGAGGCGTTCCACGCGGCGGGGCTCGAGGTGATCGTCGACCTCGTCTTCAACCACACCGCCGAACTCGACGCGAACGGGCCCACGCTCTCGCTGCGCGGGCTCGACGACCGGCTCTACTACCTGCGCGACCCGTCGTCGGGCGCCTACGCGAACCACTCGGGCTGCGGCAACACGGTGCGCGCGCAGCACCCGACCGTGCGCGCGCTGATCCGCCACGCGATGCGCTGGTGGGCGCACGCGCTCGGCGCCGACGGCTTCCGCTTCGACCTCGCCGCGATCCTCTGCCGCGACGAGAGGGGCGCGCTGACCGTCGACCCGCCGCTGATCCGCGAGATCGAGACCGACCCCTGGCTCAAGGGGCGCCGCCTCATCGCCGAGCCGTGGGACGCGACCGGCGCGCACCTCGTCGAGCGCTGGCCCGGCGGCCCGCGCTGGGCGGTCTGGAACGACCGCTTCCGCGATGATGTCCGCCGCGCGTGGCTCACGGGCGCGAAGGGCGGCGCCGCCCGGGCGGCCGGCGCGCTCGCGACGCGCCTCTGCGGAAGCTCCGACCTCTTCGCCCAGGGCCCCGGCCGCGGCATCAACTTCGTGACGTCGCACGACGGCTTCACGCTGCTCGATTGCGTCTCCTACGCGCGCCGCCGCAACGACGCCAACGGCGAGGGCGGCCGCGACGGCTTCGCGCACGAGATCTCGAACGCCCACGGCACGATCGAAGGCGGCGATGCGAGTCCCGAGGTCCGCCGCGCCCGCGACCGCGCCCGGCGCAACCTGATGGCCTCGCTTCTGCTCTCGCAAGGGGTGCCGATGCTGCTCGGCGGCGACGAACTCGGCCGCACGCAACAAGGCAACAACAACGCCTATTGCCAGGACAACGCCGTCTCGTGGGTGGACTGGCAGGGCCTCGAGACCGACGCCGCGTTCCACCGCTTCGTGCGAGGCCTGCTGCGCTTCCGCGCATCGACGCCACTGCTGCGCCGGAAGACCTTCCTCACGGGCAGTGCGGGGGGGCCCGGGGGGGCGGACGTGCTCTGGTACGCGCCCGACGGCCGGAGGCTCGACTGGGACCGCGACGCGGGCACCTTCGCCTACGTGCTCTCCGGCGACCCCCAACTCAGCGGCGCGCCGGACGAGACAGCCGACCTGCTCTTGCTCGTGAACCTGCTGGACGAGGAGCGGCCCTACCGGCTCCCGCCCGACCGCCACGGCATGCGCGAGTGGCGCGTCGTCGTCGATACTGCGGTGGAGCCTCCGGGAGACTTCCAGGACCCCGCGCAGGCGCCCGTCTGGGGCGAGGAGGCCTACCCGATGCGGGCGAGGAGCCTTGCGCTGATGTCGGGGGGCATCGCGCAAGGATGATACGGGAGGCGGTCCTGCTGCTCGCGCTGGGCATGGGGACTGCCGCGGCCCACGACACGGGATTCACGCCGGAACAGGAGTCGGTGCTCCGCAGCTATGGGCAGCGGCTGCGCACCGGTCGCGTGAGGGCCGCGGACGCGGCGGCGTTCGACTTCCCGGGGTTCGACGGTCACGACCTGGTCCATGTCCTCGACTGGGCGGATCGGACCGTCGAGCCCGCGGAGTTGCGTGCAGCCTGGACGCGCGTGTGCAGGATGGCGGCGCTGCGGCGCGGTCCGATTGGCGGCCTCGAGCGGGCGTCCGACATCTGCTTCCTCCTAGCGAGCACGCACGACGCGGACCTTCTGCGGGCCTATCGCCTGCTCCGACAGGAGCCGCTCGGCGAGCAGGCGGACAGTGCGGTGGTCGCGCTGGCACGCGACCCGAGGCCGAAAGTCAGGTTGATCGCGGTGAGGCACGCGACGACACTGCTCTTCTTCGGGCGCAAGACCGAAGGGCTCGTCGAGGCCGTGGTCGGCGGCCTCGCGGACGAGAGCCCGGCCATCGCGGCCACCTCCGCCGGGGACGCGGACGAGGCCGACGACATCCGCGTGATGGACGGGTTGGTCGCCGCGCTGGCGGACGACCGGATCCCCGACGCGCTGCACTTCCCTCTCGCCGAGCTTCCTGCCACGCGCACGGTGGGCGAGGCGGTGACGCGGCGCCTCTGTTGGGTGGTCTGGGAGGAGCGCTCCGCCCGACTCGGATGGCGTGCGCCCGTGCCAGGGAGGGCGTGGCCCGCACGCGGCGAATACCTCGCGCTCGGTCCAGACGAGATCCGCGCATGGTGGCGCGAGAGCCGGGCTGGCTTCAGGAGGGGAGCCCCCGCACCGATGTGGAAGCGCGTCTTCGACGAGACCGTAGTCGCCGACCGCGGCACGCCGCTCCGGCTCCGGCTCGATGCGGGCACGCCGCTCCTCCTCTCGCTCACGAGCTACTCGGAGTACTGGGGCCGAGGCGACACTCCGTACGCCACCGCCCAGGCTGAACTTGCCGACGTCACCTATCCCGACGACGAGCATCACGTCGCGATGCTCGGCACGCCGGAGCAGAGCGTCTGGGCGATCGGCAAGGGACGCACCACATGGTCGGTCGGAACGAAGGACGGCAGCCTCGCATGGAAGGCGGCATTCCTGCCGACCCACCGGCCCGGACGGGTCCGCATCCGGCTCGTCATTGACCTTGAGCACGAGTAGACGGCAGCGGGTTGGCCATCAGTCCGCCACCCCGTCGTCGTCGCGGTCGATGCCGAGGCGGCGGCCGGCGCCCTTAGGGACGGCGGTGAAGGTGATCTCGTTGCCCGCCGCGGCGGTCGAGCGGAGCGCGGCGGAGGAGATCGTGCCGCCGGGGCCGTCAGCTCGGAAGCTGGCGACGGTGGAGTCGAAGAACCAGCCGCGGCCGGGGCCCTTCGCGATGAGGTCGATCTCGCCGGCGGCGGCGAGGGCGAGCAGTTGCGCGAGGCGGCCGTCGTCGCCCAAGGGGGTGAAGGTGACCTGCTTGCCGACCGCCGCGTGGGTGTCGGCGCTTGGGGGCCCAGGGGGCTCGCCGATCAGCGTCAGCGACCCCTCCGGCAGGTCGGAGCCGGAGAAGCAGAGCATGAACGCGACGAGGTCGGCCACCTGCTGGTCGCTCGCGACCTGGAAGACAGGCTCGGTGACGAAGCGCGCGAGGCTATCGACGCTGCCGTCGTGGATGAAGCCGAAGCCCGCGCGGTTCGACGTCGCCGCGAATTCGAGGCCGGTGCGCTCGTAGAGGTTTCGCAGTTGCGGGATCTTCATGCTGACGTTCGTCGAGCCGTCCACCGAGACGAGGCTGTGGTGGCGCTCGCCGTTGGGACCGGGCGGCACCGGCGAGAGCACGCCGCCCTGCAAGAGCAGGTCGGGCCCCATGCCCGTCGGCAGCGTGTGGCAGGTGACGCACTGGAAGCCGGGCACGCCGGCGTCGAGCGACGCGGTGCGGTAGAGGTCGAGGCCGCTCTGCGCGTTGCCGACGCCGAGCGGTCGGCCCGGGGGACCGAAGCGCCCCGTCGTGAAGTGGCCGGGCAGGGCCATCGCCGCCGGCAAGGTGTTGTCGAGGTTCCGGTTGGGGTTGGGAGGGAACCTGATCGTGGCGAGAAACGCCTTGAACTCCTGCATCTCCGCCGCGCTCAGCACCGCGTCGTCACCCAGCAGCGAGATGAAGGCGAAGTTGAACTCCTCGATGCCGTCGCGGTCGCCTCGCCAGTGCAGAGGCTCCTTGCCGATGATGTCCTGGAGCGTCTGCGTCAGCATCGGCCCCTTCATCGGATGGAAGTCGTCGCAGGGCACGATCGGATCGGTGATGCAGTTCTGGTTGAGCGGCCTGACGTCGCCGGCGGGGTCGCCCAGGTCCCACGCGAGCCGGTCCATGCGCGCGTCGATGTGGCAACTCGCGCAGGAGAGGTGCCCGAGGCCGCTCGTCCCGTGGGTGTCGTAGAGGTGGCGGCGCCCGCGCTTGATCGCCACAGGCGTCGGATCGAAGAAGGGCACCCGCGCGACCTCGCGGTTCGTCACGGTACTGATGTACGAGACCGACCCCTCGAACCGGTTCAGCACATAGACCCGGAGCCCTTCGGGATCGACGACGAGCCCGGTGGGCCCCTCCCCCACCTCCACGCGGGCGACCCGCGCGAGATCCGGGTCGAGCACGAGCACGTTGTTGCTGCCCATGCCGGTCACGTAGGCGCGGCTGCCGTCGCCGTTCCAGACGATGCCGCGCGGGTCGCCGATCGCCTCGTCTCGAGCGGCCTGCGGCACGGTCCGGTCCACGTAGTCGAGGTGCGGGTTCAGGTCCTGCACCGTGCGCGCGCCGGACGCCGCATCGAACGAAGCAGCAACCGCGCGCACGAAGACGCCGCGCGCGTTCGGGTCGAAGCGCACCTCGTTCGTCGCATCCGTGCCGACCACGGTCACGCGCCCGCTGCCCGGCTGCACCGCGAGCGCCATGCAGAGGTTCATGCCGCGCGAGAGGTAGCGCACGCCGAGCGTCGCCGTGTCGATCACCGCGACATCGCGGTCGGGCAGGTCCCACCCCGGGGGCCGCCCCGACCGCGCCGCGCGCGCGCCGCTGACGAAGTCGGTCCAGTCGGCGCCGGTGTCGTCGCGCCAGCGCGCCGCGTCGTCCTTGCGCACGATGAGCCCGACCGGCGGCGGCGGCGGGTTGCCCGGCTTCTGCGGCGGGTCGAAGAGGCCCGCGCGGTTCGGTGGCGGGTTGACTCCGCCGTGCGGCCCCTGCGGGTCGCCGACGACGTTGGGCGGGAAGGCCAGCGCGCCGGAGCCGCTCGTCGTGTCGATGCCGCCGCCGAGCAGCGTCGTGCCGTTGCCCGACTCGAAGATCGCGACATAGACCTCGCGCCCGTCGGCGCTCGCGGCGAGCGCGCGCGGGTCCTCGGCGTCGATCGCCACCTCGACCGGCGCGCGCGAGAGGTCGTCCGGCTCGAAGACGAGCACCGCGTTGGCCTGCGAGCAGGTCACGAACGCCCGCGGCGGGCTGCCGGCGAAGATCACGTCGGCGGGTTCGTCGAGCGTCTGCAAGGTCGCGACGACGCGCCGCGTCGGCAGGTCGACGACACTGATCGAGTCGCTGATGTGGTTGACGACCCACGCCTCGACATTCGACCGCGCGCGCACCGACACCGGGTCGAGGCCGACGAAGACCGAACCGAGCGGCACCGGCACGTCGAGGAAGACATCGAAGAGTTCCAGCCGGTGGTCGGCCGTGTTGCAGACGAGCAGCGTGTGCCGGTCCGGCGTGATGTCCACCGGATGGACCGAGAGGTTCTCCCAGTTCACGAAGCCGGAGGCGTTGGGCGGGACGACCAGCGGCGCCTGCGCCTGCGGCGGCGCGCCGCCCCCGCCGCCGCACGCCGCGCCGAGCAGGAGGATCGCAAAGACAAGTGCCCGCATCATCGGCGCGCTATCCTAGCGAATTCCCCCCCGGAGCCCCCCCATGTCGTCCGAGTCGACGGTCGTCACCGCTAGACATTTCGCCTACATCGCCGCCAGAACGTTGCAGGAAGACGACTGGCTGCGGCGCTTGCGCGCCGCAGCCCTAAGGGAGGAGATCCCGGAGATCCAAATCGCCGCGGAGCAGGCGGCGTTTCTGCAGATTCTTCTGAGGTTGTGCAAGGCGCGGGAGGTGGTCGAGGTGGGGACGCTGGCGGGGTACAGCGCCATCTGCATGGCGCGGGCGCTACCGCCGGGGGGGCGGGTGCGCACGATCGAGATCCTCGACAAGCACGCCGACTTCGCGGAGCGCTGGATCGCGGAGTCGGATGTCGCCACCAAGGTCGAGATTTGGAGGGGCGCGGGGACCTTTGTGCTGCCGAAGTTCGGGACCGCCTCCGCCGACGCCGCCTTCCTCGACGCCGACAAGGCGAACTACCCGAACTACCTGCGCGAGTGCATGCGCATCGTGAAGCCGGGCGGCCTCATCATGGCCGACAACGCCTTCGCCTTCGGCCAACTCTTCGACGAGCATCCGACCGACCGCGAGGCCCCCGCGATGCGCGCCTTCAACGACCTTATCGCGAAGACGCCGGGGCTTACCAGCATCATCGTCCCCTTCGGCGACGGCCTCTGGGTCGGGGTCAGGGGCGAGTGAACGGATTTGAGAAGGAACCCAGGAATCTAGGAACCCATGAGGGCTAGTCCTTGGACATCACGCGCCTGATTTCGAGGGAAGGCTTCGAGAAGTTGAGAATGAGTGCGTGTTGGCGGTTCGCGGCTCGCAGGTAGGACCTGGCGATCACAAAGTGCACGTCCTGCAGTTCGGTGATCGCCTTTATCTCGACGACGATCTGGTCGGCAACAAACAGATCCAGGCGGTGCATGCCGACCTCGACCTCCCGGTAGCGCACCGGAACCATGAGCTGTCGCTGGAACGGGATTTCGCGCCTGCCAAGTTCGAGGGTCAAGGCTTCCTCGTAGACTGCCTCCAGGAAGCCAGGTCCGAGCGCCTTGTGTACCTCGATCGCAGCACCGATGATCACCCCCGTCAATTGTTCGTGCTCCAGACTCATCCTCAAGCTCCCGCGACCGACCATCGGCCCCTACTCATGGGTTCCTATCTTCCTGGGTTCCTTCTAAGTCCGTACCGACGAGTCATGCCCCTCCACTCCCCGGCAGGGATCATCCTTCTTTGTGGCCCCCGCGGCGCAGGTTTCTCTCGCGCCTTCCCCGTGGTAGTTTTCCCCACCCCATGAGCGCCCCCCCCCACGCCCGGTTCGAGACGGGCATCGACGACAAGGCTCGCGGCGACGAGCGGTACAAGACGAACCGGCGGCTCGTGCTGGAGAAGCTGGTCGAGATCCGCGCGCGCGAGAAGAAGCTGGCCGAGGGGGGAGGGGCCCGGCGGATCGAGGCGCAGCACCGGAAGGGGCGGCTGACGGCGCGCGAGAGGATCGCGGGGCTTGTCGACCCGGGCACGAGGTTCCTCGAGCTCGGGATCCACGCGGCGAGCGGGATGTACGAGGACGCGGCGCCGGCGGCGGGGGTCGTCACCGGGCTGGCCCGGGTCGCGGGGCGCCTCTTCATGGTGATCGCGAACGACGCGACGGTGTCGAGCGGCGCCTTCTTCCCGATGACGGCGAAGAAGGTCATCCGCAACCAGCAGATCGCGCTCGACTGCCACCTGCCGACGATCTACCTCGTCGACTCGGCGGGGGTGAACCTGCCGATGCAGGACGAGGTCTTCCCCGACCAGGACGACTTCGGCCGCGTCTTCCGCAACAACGCGGTCATGAGCGCCAAGGGTGTCCCGCAGATCGCGGCGATCATGGGCATGTGCGTCGCCGGCGGCGCCTACCTGCCGATCATGTGCGACACGGTGCTGATGACCGAGGGGTCGGGGCTCTTCCTCGCCGGGCCGGACCTCGTCGCGAAGGCGGTCGGCAAGAAGTTCGATTCGGAGGAGATCGGCGGCGCGCGGCTCCACGCGGCGATCAGCGGCACGGTCGACTTCCGCGAGAAGGACGACCCGAGCTGCCTCGAGCGCATCCGCGCGCTCGCCGGCACGCTCGCGCCGCCGCCGGCGCCGCCCTTCCGCCGCGACCCCCCCGCGCCCCCCCGGTTTCCCGCCGAGGACCTCGCCGCGATCGTGCCGAGCGACCCGATGCAGGAGTACGACGTGCGCGAGGTGATCGCGCGGCTCGTCGACGGGAGCGCCTTCACCGAGTACCGCGCCGAGTACGGCAAGACGCTCGTCTGCGCCTTCGCGCGGCTCGACGGCTGGTCGGCCGGGATCGTCGCGAACCAGAAGCGGCACGCCCGCGACCCGGGCAAGCCGTGGGAGATGGGCGGTGTGATCTACAGCGGCAGCGCGGAGAAGGCGGCGCGCT
Source organism: uncultured Planctomycetaceae bacterium (assembly GCA_964570285.1). GTDB lineage: Bacteria > Planctomycetota > PLA2 > PLA2 > PLA2 > CAZMXP01. The sequence continues at coordinate 57,780 of CAZMXP010000007.1, read as the reverse complement.
TCATCCTCGATTGCAATCAAAATCGGATCCCGCTGCTCTTCCTGCACGACGTCAACGGCTTCATGGTCGGGCCCGACAGCGAGAAGGAGGGCATCATCCGCGCCGGCGCGAAGATGGTGAACGCGGTCGCGAACTCCGTCGTGCCGAAGATCACGGTGATCCTCGGCGGCTCGTTCGGCGCGGGCCACTACGCGATGTGCGGCAAGGCGTACGACCCGCGCTTCATCGTCGCGTGGCCGCAGGCGCGCTACGCGGTGATGGGCGCCGAGCAGGCGGCCGGGACGATCACCGAGGTGCGCGCGGCCTCGGCGACGCGCAAGGGCGCGTCGATCGACGCGGAGGAGCTCGCCGCCTTCCACCGCGAGGTGCGCGACAAGTACGAGCACGAGACCGACCCCCTCTACGCGGCGAGCCGCCTCTGGGTGGACGCGGTGATCGATCCGCGCGAGACGCGCGAGTTCCTCGCCGCGGCGCTCGAGGTCGCCGCGCACAACCCCGTCGTCGAACCCTTCCGCACCGGAGTCTTCCAGACATGACGGAACCGCTCGTGCTCACGCGGGACCGCGGGCCGGTCCGCTGGCTCACGCTCAACTCCCCGCACAACCGCAACGCGCTCGGCGCGCCGATGGTGGCGGCGCTGCGCGCGGAACTCGACGCGGCGGCGAAGTCCGAGGCGCGCTGCCTCGCGATCACCGGCGCGGGCAAGGTCTTCTCGGCCGGCGCGGACCTGCGCGGCCTGCAGGAGATGGCGGCGCGGCCGCGCGAGGAGAACGTCGCCGACGCGCGGCAACTCGCCGACCTGCTGCTCTCGATCGCGCTCCACCCGCTGCCGGTCATCGCCGCGCTGAACGGCCACGCGCTCGGCGGCGGGGCGGGGCTCGCACTCGCCTGCGACGTGACGCTCGCGGTCGAGGGGTCGGCGATCGGCTTCACGGAAGTCCGCGTCGGCTTCGTGCCGGCGCTCATCCTCAACTTCCTGCTGCGGACCACGGGCGAGAAGGTGCTGCGCGACCTCTGCCTGACGGGCCGCCGGCTCTCCGTCGAGGAGGCCTCGACGATGGGCATCGTCAACGTCGTCGTCCCCGCCGGCGCGCTCGAGGCGACCGTGGCCGAGTACGCCGGGGAGTTCGTACAGGCGAGCCCGCAGGCGGTCGCGACGACGAAGCGGCTCTTCGTGGAACTGCGCCCGCTGCCGCTCGCCGAGGGCCTTGCCGCCGCCGCGGAGGCCAACGCGGACGCCCGCGTCACCGACGACTGCCGCGAGGGGGTCAGCGCCTTCCTCGAGAAGCGCGATCCGCGCTGGACGCAGCAGGGACAATAGCCCCATGACCCACACGACGCTGACCGCCTGCGACGCCTTCATCGCCGAGAGGAAGATCAACCGGGAGGCCACCGGCTGGCGCAAGAAGCTGCCCAAGCCGCCCGCCTTCCCGATGGACCCGGGGCGCAAGTACTACTGGGACCTCGAGACGAGCCACGGCAACCTGCGCGTGAGACTCATGCCCGAGATCGCGCCGATGCACGTCTCGAGCACGATCTACCTGACGCGCCTCGGCTTCTACGACGGGCTCGTCTTCCACCGCGTCATCACGGGCTTCATGGCGCAGGGCGGCTGCCCCGACGGCAGCGGCATGGGCGGCCCCGGCTACAAGTACGACGGCGAGTTCAGCCCGAAGGCGAAGCACGACCGCGGCGGCCTGCTCAGCATGGCGAACGCGGGCCCGGGCACCGACGGCAGCCAGTTCTTCCTCACGTTCGTGCCGACCGCGTGGCTCGACGGCAAGCACTCGATCTTCGGCGAGGTGCAGGAGGGCGGCGACACGCTGAAGGCGCTCGAGAAGCGCGGCTCGAAGAGCGGCGCGACGAGCGAGCGGCTGACGCTCAAGAAGGCGACGATCGCGATCGAATGACGCGCGCGCGGATCGGCATCCTCACGGTCTCCGACCGCGCAAGCCGCGGCGAGTACGCCGACGAGGGCGGCCCCGCGATCCAGGCGCTGCTCGGCGAGGTGCTCAAGTCCGACTGGGAGCCGGTCGCCCGCCTCGTGCCCGACGAGCAGCCGCGGATCCAGCAGGCGATCCGCGACCTCTGCGACAGCGAGCACTGCTGCCTCGTCGTCACGACCGGCGGCACCGGCCCCGCACTCCGCGACGTGACGCCGGAGGCGACCGAAGCGGTCTGCGACAAGATCCTCGACGGCTTCGGCGAGCAGATGCGCGCGGTCAGCCTCGCGAAGGTGCCGACCGCGATCCTGTCGCGGCAGATCGCCGGCATCCGCGGCCGCACCCTCGTCGTGAACCTCCCGGGCCGCCCGCGCGCGATCCGCGACTGCCTGCTCGCCGTCTTCCCGGCGATCCCCTACTGCATCGACCTGCTCGAAGGCCCCTATCTGGAGACGGACGAGAGGGTCGTCGTGGCCTTCCGCCCGGGCAAGTGAGGCTCGACGGCCGGACCGCGCTCGTGACCGGCGGCGCGCGCCGCATCGGCGCGGCGATCTGCGAGGCGCTCGCGGCGGAGGGGGTCAAGGTGGCGATCCATTGCCACCGGTCCGTGGAGGATGCTCAGGGGGTGCGGGGGCGCTGCCCGGGCAGCGTCGTCGTCGAGGCGGACCTGCGCGACCGGACCGGTCGCCTGCGCCTGCTCGCCGAGGCGACCCGGGCTCTAGGACCCCTCGACATCCTCGTCAACAGTGCCGCGATCTGGCAACAGACCCCACTCGCCGCGATCGATGACGACGCATGGGACAGGACGCTCGCAACCAACCTCAAGGCCCCCTTCTTCCTCGCGCGCGACGCGGGCCTCGCGATGAAGCGCGCGGGTTCGGGCGCCATCGTGAACCTCACCGACTGGGCGGTGAGGCGGCCCTACGTCGACCGCCTGCCCTACTTCGCCGCGAAGGCCGGCCTCGAGGCGATGACGGTGGGCCTCGCGCGGGCGCTCGCCCCCGAGGTGCGCGTCAACGCCGTCGCCCCCGGCGCGATCCTGCCGACCGAGGGTCCCGGCGCCCCCCCCGACGAACTCGCCGCCGCCAACCTCCTGGGCCGCCTCGGCGGCCCCGAATCGGTCGTCTCGGCAGTGCTGTTCCTGCTTTGTAACGACTTCATCACGGGATCGATCATCCCGGTCGACGGCGGCCGCTCCTGCCTCTAGGCCCCCCTCGCGGCGACCCACCCCCCCCAACCCCCCCGTGCTCCCGCGCCTCTTTAGGTGACATTTCGGCCTGAGGGGAAGGTCGCCCCTCCTCAGGACACCCGCCCGAGGCCGAAATGTCACTATTTTTACAAGCCGCGAATGCGACCGTCGTCGTAGTAGGTAGACAGCAAGCGCGAAGTCCCGTCGCGCCCACTGCCGCGAGAAGTCCATGAAGACGACGATCCAGACCCGCCCCCGCATCGGTGATCTCCCCCGGCGGAGGGTCAAGAAGACGCCATCGGCGGAGACGCTTCTGCGTGTCGAGTGGCTCAACTGGCTGATCGAGCAGCACGGCGCCGACGCCGTCGCCGAGTGGCAGGAGCCCCCCGTCACCTTCGAGCAGTGGCGCCGGGCGCGCGAACTCGCTGCGCACGACGCAGCCTGAGAATCCGGCCGCGGGCGCCGCCGGCAAGGGGGCGGCTGTTCCCTCAGGCCGGATTCTCAGCTAACGCGGGGGGCGCTCTGGGGACGGGCGGCGACGGCCGCCGCGTGGGGCCATACAATCCGCCCGACGCCATGCGGAGGATACGACGCTACGAGACACCCCCCGCCGTCCACGCCTTCGAGAAAGAACTCACGGCGCTTCCGTTCATCGAGGCGGTTCAGGTCGAGAAGGGCAGTTGTCCGGAAGACCAGAGGCTCAAGGCGATCCGGGAGTTCGAGGCGTTGCGCGCGCAGGAGCGCGCGCCCAAGCGACGTGCGGCGCGAAAGCGTTGAGGCTACGGCTGGCTGGTCGCAAAGGCGCCGGGAGCGGCCGTGGCGGTGTCACGGAGACACGACGGGGGGAAGGCGACTCGCCACTGCACCCCACGGATCATGCCGCGAATGGCTCGGGCGCCGCGCCGGCGAGGTCCCTTGCCGCTCCTCCCCAGATGCACGCATCGAGCAGGATCCTCACGGATTGGACGGCGCGGCGTTGAGATCGACGCGTTCGTGAGCCACGAGCCGTCGCGCGTACCCAAGGCACGCGTGGATGTCCTCGCGCTCGAGCCACGGGTACCCTTCGAGGATCGTCTCGGAGGTGTCCCCGCGGGCGAGCATGCCCAACACGTGTTCCACGGCGAGCCGACGTCCGCGCATGATCGGCTTGCCGGAGAATATCGCCGGGTTCACCACAATCCGCTCGAGGAGGGCGTCGGGGCGCATGGAACGGATCCTAGCCCGCGAGGTACCGGGCACTGACGGCGCGCCATCCTTCGACTCTCGCCCGCCGCCTCTCCAGCCTTGAGGAAGCGCAGACCCTCTGACTTGCAACGCCCGCCTCCCCGGCCCCCCCTGCGCCCCCCCAATCACCCGCACCGCGCCCCGCGCCTCTACTACAACGGAAACCTCGTCCGAGCCCGCGGCTCCCGCGCAGCGGGACCACCGCAATCCCGGACGAGGTTTCAGTCGTCGAGATCCCCGTCGCCCTGGTCGGCCCGGCGCATCGGGCCGCGGTAGACGATGCGGCCCTTGCTCAGGTCGTAGGGCGACATCTCGATGGTGACGACGTCGCCGGGCAGCATGCGGATGCGGAAGCGGCGCATGCGTCCGGAGACGTGGCAGAGGATCTTGTGCCCGCCTTCGATCTCGCAGCGAAAACGCGTGCTCGGGAGGACTTCCATGACCCTCCCCTCGACGCGGATCGGTTCTTCTTTCGCCATAAAGCCCCGAGAGCCTACCATGCGCCCTGTTCCAAGGCGCGGATCGCGGTGGCCCGCTAGCAGGGCCTGTAGGGAAGGTACTCGGGGGTCCACATGGACTGGGCCAGGCGCGGTTCCAGATCCGGCACGGGGTCGGCGACGCCCTCCTCGATGGCGCGGCGGGCGACCGCCAGGGCCACCGCCATCGATGCCGTGCGGACGTCCTCGATGCGGGGGTAGACGCAGCCGAGTTCGAGCAGGTCCGGCGAGATGCACCCGGCGAGCGCGCGCGCGGCGGCGAGGAACATGCCGTCGGTGACCCGCCGCGCCCGCGTGACGATCGTCCCGAGACCGACGCCGGGGAAGATGAAGACGTTGTTGCCCTGCCCGATCCGGTAGCGCCGCCCCAGGTAGAGCACGTCCTCGAACGGGCTGCCCGTGCCGATGATCGCCCTCCCCTCCGTCCACGGGATCAGGTCCGCGGGCTTCGCCTCCGCGCACGCCGTCGGGTTCGACAGCGGCAGGATGATCGGGCGCTTCACCTGCGCCGCCATCGTGCGCACGACCTCCTCGGTGAACTCCCCCGCCTTGCCGGAGACGCCGAAGAGCACGGTCGGCCTCGCGCGCCGCACGACGTCGAGCAGGGGGATGCGGTCTCCGGTCGGCCCCCAGTCGGCGATGCGCGCGGGCGGCACCGCGAACTCGCGCTTGTGGTCGTCGAGCCCCGGCCGCCCCTGCACGACGAGCCCCTTGCTGTCGATCGTGAAGATCCTGCCCCTCGCCTCCTCGACGCTCGCCCCCTCCTCGCGCATCGCGTCCACGATCAGCCGCGAGATGCCGACGCCCGCGGAGCCCGCGCCGAGCAGCGCGATGGTCTGGTCCCGCAGCCTCCCCTCGATCAGCCGCATCGCGCCCATCAGCCCCGCGACGGAGACCGCCGCGGTGCCCTGGATGTCGTCGTTGAACGAGCAGACCGTGTCGCGGTGCGTCTCGAGGTTGCGGAAGCTCGTGCCCTTGCCGAAGTCCTCCCACTGCAGGAGCGCGCCCGGGTAGACGCGCTTCACCGCGCGCACGAACTCCGCGATGAAGTCCCAGTACTCGTCGCCGCGCATGCGCGGCTGGCGCCAGCCGATGTAGAGGGGGTCGCGCAGGAGATCGCCGTTGTCGGTCCCGACATCGAGCGACATGGGGAGGGTGCGGGAGGGGTGGATGCCCGCGCCGAGGGTATAGAGCGAGAGCTTGCCGATGGAGATGCCCATCCCCCCGGCCCCCTGGTCCCCGATGCCCAGGATGCGCTCGTTGTCCGTGACGACGATCACCTCGGGCTCTCCCGGCGCGTGGCGGAGGACCTGCTCCATGCGGCCGCGGTCGCCCGGCGTGAGGTAGAGCCCGCGCGTGCGGCGGAAGACGCGGCTCCAGTTCCGGCACGCCTCCGCGACGACCGGCGTGTAGATGATCGGCGTCATCTCGCGCAGGTGGTCGCTGACGACGCGGAAGAAGAGCGTCTCGTTGCTGTCCTGCAGCCGCGAGAGGAAGCGGTTCTTCGCCGCGTCGTCGGCGGACTGCTGGTAGGCCTCGTAGGCGCGGGGCACCTGCTCGTCGAGCGAGGTCACGCGCGCGGGCAATAGCCCGCGCAGCCCGAGCACGTCGCGCTCGTGGTCCGTGAAGGCGGTCCCCTTGTTGAGCAGCGGGTTGCGCAGAAGCGCCAGCCCCCGGTCGTGGACCGGGAGGTAGCGCTCCCCCGTGTCCGGGTCGATCCGCGCCAGGTAGCGGTGCATCCCGCGATTATAGCTACTCGTGCCGCAGCGCCGCGATCGGGTCGAGCCTCGCCGCCCGCCGCGCGGGGAAGATGCCGCTGACGATGCCGACGACGACCGAGATGGAGACAGCCAGCGCGATGCTCGCCGGCGTGACGACGGTGGACCACCCCGTCCTCCACTCGACGATCGCGATGAGCCCGTACCCGGCGCCGACGCCGACGAGGCCGCCCAGCGTCGAGACGATGACCGTCTCGACGAGGAACTGCGCGAGGATGTGGCGGCGCTTCGCGCCGAGCGCGCGCCGGATGCCGATCTCCTTCGTGCGCTCGGTGACGCTCGCGAGCATGATGTTGGCGATGCCGATGCCGCCGACGATCAGGGAGATGGCCGCCTGCAGGAAGAGGACCTCGTTGAAGATGCGCTGGGTCTTCTGCTTCTGCGCGAGGTGCTCCAGCGGGACGACGACCTCGTAGTCCTTGACCTTGTGGTTGTACTCCATCACCCGGTTGATCATGTGGGAGACGTCGATGACGTCTTCCGAGTCGCGCACCGCGACGATGAGCTGGCTCACCTGGACGTCCTCAGCCTCGAAGGAGCCCTCGCGCTGCGTGATCTGCGCGGTGCCGACGCGGTTGGCGAAGGTCTCGTAGGGGATGTAGACCTCCATGCGCTTGGTGTCCACCGCGAGCGCCTTCTGCGCGTAGCCGACGAGCCGCTCCTGCGGCAGCACGCCGACGATCTCGTAGGCGGTGTTGCCGACGCGCAGCATGGTGCCGAGCGGATCGCGGAAGATGCCCAGCTCGGTGAGGAGCCCCTCGCGGATCAGGCAGACGCGGCTCAGCGTCGCGCCGTCGGCGGCGCAGAGCGCGCGGCCGCGCGCGGGCTTCAGGCGGAAGAGGTCGAGGTGCCGCGCGTGCACCGCGGTGAGCGAGACCTCGGCCTTCCGGCTCCCCGACCACGCGTTCAGCGTCCGCTTCGCGACGGGGAGCACCTCGCGGAGCCCGGGCACGGTCGTCCGGATCAGGGCCTCGTCGAGGAAGGTGATGCCATAGCGCTTGTAGCCCCAGGTGTTGTTCGAGGAGTCGGGCCGGGACTCGGTCGACTTCACCGAATTGACGATGATGTTCTCGATGCCGAGGCGCCCGAACTCCTTCAGCAGCTCCTGCTCGGCGCCCGCGCCCACCGCGATCATCGCCATCACCGACGCGACGCCGAAGACGACGCCGATGATCGTCAGCAGCGTGCGCAGCGGATAGCCGAACAGGTTGCGCAGCCCGAGCCGGACGAGTTCCAGGCCCCCCCCGATCATGCCGAGTCCACGACCTTCCCGTCCTGCAGGCGGATCACGCGGCCGGCCCGCCTCGCCACCGCCGCGTCGTGCGTGATCATCAGGATCGTGCGCCCGTCGGCATGGAGCCGCTCCATGAACTGCAGCACGTCCTCGCCCGTCTTGGAGTCGAGGTTGCCTGTCGGCTCGTCGGCCAGCAGCAGCACCGGATCGCGCACGAGCGCGCGGGCGATCGCGACGCGCTGGCGCTCGCCGCCGCTGAGCTGCGGCGGCCGGTGCTTCAGCCTGTGGCCGAGCCCGACCGAGTCGAGCACCCTGCGGCAGCGCTCGGACCGGCGCTGGCGCGGACCGGGGTCGTAGAGCAGCGGGACCTCGACGTTCTCGAGCACGGTGAGCTGCGGGATCAGGTTGAAGCTCTGGAAGATGAATCCGAGCCGCTCGCCGCGGATCGCCGAGAGGCGGTTGTCGGAGAGGCGCGAGACGTCCTCGCCCTCGAGTTCGTAGGTGCCCTTCGTCGGGCGGTCGAGGCAGCCGAGGATGTTCAGCAGCGTCGACTTTCCCGATCCGGAGGGGCCCATGATCGCGACGTACTCGCCGGTGGCGACCTCGGCGTCGATGCCCTTCAGCACCTCGAGGCGGGCGTCCCCCTCGCCGTAGACCTTCGTGATGCCGCGCAGGCTCAGGACGGCGGCCGTCAAGGCTTCGCCTTCGGGGCGGGCGCCGCGCTCTCGGTCCTGGCGACCGCCGACTCGTCGATCTCGGGGTCGTGGAGCAGCACCTCGTCCTTCTCCTCGAGCCCCTGCTTGATCTCGACGTAGGTGCGGCTCGCGCTGCCGGTCTCGACCTCGACGCGCTCGGGCTTGCCGTCCTTCCGGCGGAAGCAGTAGAACTTGCCCTCCCGCGCGAAGACGGCCTGCAGCGGGACGGACAGCACGTCGGACACCTCGCCGACCTTGATCTCGACCATGCAGCTCGTGCCGTTCTTCAGGTTGAGGTTCTGCCCCTCGAGGCTCACCTCGACGCGGAACTTCTTCACGTTCTCGCCAAACCCCCAGCGTCGCCCGGCGTTCGGGACCGCGTCGATCTTCAGCACCTTGCCGTCGTAGGAGACCCCCTTCTCCATCTCCGACGTGATGTAGACGGGCATGCCCACCTTGACCTTGTTGATGTCCGCCTCGTGGATCTCGACGGTCGCGGCGAGCTCCTTGCTGTCCGGCAGCGTCATCAGCACCTGGCTGTTCCAGACCTGCCCGCCCACCTTGATGTTCTCGTTGTTCCAGGGGTTGTCGGGGTCGCCGTAGAGGACGGTGCCGTCGGTGGGAGCGAGGATCGTCATCTTCGTGAGGTCCTTCTCCTTCTGCTCCTTCATGTTCTTGACGCGGTCGAGGGAGACGCGCTTCTGCGTCACGATCGCGTTCTTCGACGCGATCTGCGCCTCGGCACGCTTGATGGCGCGCTCGAGCCCCCGCGTCGCCTCCTCGACCGCCTCCTTCTTCTGCCGCTCGTCGAGGGGGCGCTTGAACCGTTCGTAGTTGGCCTTCTCCATCTTGGCCGTCTGCAGGTTGTTGGCGGCCTTCTTCAGGTTCAGCACGGTCTGCTTGTGGTCGTTCTCGGTGACGAACTTCTCCTGCAGGAGCCGCTCGCTCGCCTTGACGTCGTCCTCGGCCCGCTCGAGCGCCGTCTCCGCCTCCTCGATGGACAGGTCGAGCCGGCGCACCTCGGCCGGGATGTCCGCCTCGAGCAGCTTCGTCAGCTCGACGGTCTTGATCTCGAGGTCGAGCTTCGCCCGCTCGATGTCGGTCTTGTTCTGGTCGAGCTGGATCGTCTCCTCGGTGGTCGCGCTCTTGAGCTCCGCCTCGAGCTGCGTGACCTGGTTGACGAGCTGCTCGAGCTCGCGGGTGGCGTCGGTCTTGTCCAGCTCGACGAGCACGGAGTCCTTGAGCACCTTCGTGCCCTCGGCGACGATCGACTGGATCTTCGCGTTGGTCTCCGAGCGGATCTGCGTCGACTTCAGCGTCTTCAGCGTCCCCTGCTCTGTGAGGGCGATCGTCAGCGTGCCGCGCGTGACGGTATGGGTCTTCCTGGTCCCCCCGTTTCCGTTCTCCTTCTTCCCCTCGAACACCCCGAACTTCCACAGCGCCCCCCCCGTCCCCGCGGCGAGCACCACCAGCACGGCCAGCGTCTTCACGGCACGATCCTCCCTTCCTTGTCCACGAAGAGCAGCCCCATCTGCTGCCGCAGGCTCAACTGCGTGATCAGGTACGAGACGCGCCGGTCGAGCAGCCCGTTCTGCGCCGCGGTCAGCGCGTTGAGCGCCTCGACGATGTCGCGGTTGCTGCCGACGCCGGCGCGGTTGTCGAGGTCGGCGCGCAAGAGCCGGCGCTGCAGCGTGACGATGTTCTCCTCGTCGTTGCGGATCTGCTCCTGCTGCTGCTTCAGGCGCCGCACGGCGTCGCGCACCTCGAGGATCAGGTTGTCCTCGGTCTGCTGCAGGCTCCGCCGCGACTGCTCGAGGCCGATGAGCGCGCTGCGGTAGGCGTTGCGCTCCGCCTTCCGGTCGAGCGGGATCTCGATCGACAGCCCGACCGAGACGGAGTCGTTGCCGAAGTCGAGGTCGCCGAGGGAGCCGCCGGCGTCGGTCGCGTTGCTGTAGGACGCCGTCAGGTCCACGCCGGGCAGCAGCGCGTTCCGCGCGATGTGCAGCCCGCGCTCCACGTCCTCGTGCTGGTCGCGCGCGGTCCGCAGGTCGAGGCGGTTGTTCATCGCCGCGCGCACCGCCGACTCCGTGTCGACCTCGAAGGGCGCCACCTCGGGGATCTCGTCGCCGATGTCGAACTCGGCGTCGATCGGGAGCCCTAGCTCGATCTTGAACCGGTCGAGCGCGACCCGATAGGCCTGGATCGCGTCCAGCTCCGCGTTCTTCGAGTCGCGGAAGCTCTGCTCCGCGCGCAGCACGTCCTGCTGCGTGCCCCGGCGCAGGTCGTAGAGCGCGCGCGCCTGGTCGAGCGCGAACTGCTGGTTCGCGACCTGCGCGGCCGTGTTGGCGAGCCCCTTCTTCTGGCTCACGAGGCCGTAGTACCGGTTCAGGATGCCGATCACGAACTGCTGCCGGAAGAGCTCGTAGGAGCGCGCCGCGTAGACCGCGGAGCGCTCCGCCTGCGTGAGCCCCTCCCACGCGATGCCGCGCCCGGCGCCGCGCAGCAGCGGCTGGCTCAGCGACACCGAGCCGCTGACGCCCCCGTCCTCCACGCGCCCGCTGCCCGCGTCGCTGTGGCTGACGCTGCCGGAGGTCGACACCGTGACGCTGCCGCCGGTCGGCAGCAGCTTCGTGCCCGACAGCGCGAGCACGGTGGAGTCGGCGAAGTCCACGTGCGCGCCGTCGCTGCCCGAGAACGAGAGCGACCCGGCGAAGACCATCTCGTGGAAATTGCGCCGCGTGAGCCCGAGCCCGAGCGCCTGCAGGAAGAAGCCCTCCGTCTGCGCGAGGTAGCTCCGGTTGAACCGCGTCGCGATGCGGATCGCGTCGTCGAGGGTGAGCAGCGCGGGGACCTCGACCGGCGGCGAGGCCTTCACCCGGGCCGCCCCCTCCTTGGCGGGGTCGTCGAGATGGGCGCGGAACCGCTCCACCTCCCCCATCTTCTCCGCCATGATCGCCATCCCCTCCCGGTCCGCCGACGCGACATAGCGGGAGGCGCAGCCGGCCAGCGCGCCGAGAGCGACCGCGCAAACGATCCTACGCACCCTCAAGTCCTTTCCGGCCCCCACCGGGCCATGGCTCCGATCCTTTATAGACGCCGCTCGCACTTCCGTCGGGCGAAGATTTCCAGGGGGTGCGGGGGACGGGGCGGGTCGAAGACGAGCGGCAGCAGCGACAACCACGAAGTCACGAAGCCACGAAGGGGTATCCCGGACAGGTCCGGTGCCTCGCCGGCGCAGGCGCCCGACCCCTCTCCCACCCCCCGTCCTTCGTGCCTTCGCGTCTTCGTGGTCGAGCCTCGGGGCGCGAACGGGGCGACGCGATCGAGAGGCGGACCGGACGTGGGAGAGGGTGGGGGCGTCGAAGCGCACGCCCCCATCCTGACGCGCGGCGGGCGGCGCCAGGTCACGATCCCGTCAGGCGACGCTGCTCGGGATGCGGATCTCGCTGCGGGTGATCCGCACCGCGCCGACAAGCAGGCTGCCCCCGAGGATCCAGCAGAGCGCCCGGATGCTCCCCGCGACGGTCTCGTCGGGCCCGAGGCTCTCGATGATCTCCTCGCCGATCGCGACGGCGCCGGGGAAGACATCCACCTGCAGGAGGGCGAGATGGTGGCCGATCGAGATCGTGCCGAACCCTCCCGGCGGCATGCTGAGGATGACCGTCTCGACGATGAACCCGATCAGGAAGCCGACCAGCAGGGCCCGCTGCAGGAAGAGGCGGAGCATCGCGAAGAAGGCGCCATAGACGAGAAAGCCCGCCGCGGCGACGGCCCCGGTCCCCACCATCGCGCGCGCGTCGACCGGCAGGTGGCGGGCGAAGACCATGCCGGACGCGGCGACCGACAGCCCGAGCAGCAGCAGGAAGGCCAGCGCGGCGCCGGAGTAGCGCGCGAGGTAGAGGAGCCAGCGCGGCACCGGCCGCGTGAAGAGGAAGGTGATCGTCCGCCCCTCGATCTCGTCGCCGACGACCGCGACGCCGAGGAAGAGCGCCGCGAGCGGCACGACGCCGCGCAGCAGCACGACGAGCGCCCACATCTGCACGTCGAAAAGCGCCGACTTCTGCTTCGCCCCCGCGATCATCATCGAGATCAGCACCGGAAGCCCGACGAGCAGCACCAGCAGCAGCAGCCGCTTGCCGCGCAGCGTCTGGGCGAACGCGTGCCGCGCGACGAGGGCGAAGGAGCGGAGGTGGCTCATGCCGTCAGGTACTCGAAGACCGCGTCGAGGCTCAGGTCCTCGGACTGCAGCGATTCGACCGGGAGCCCCTCCTCCAGCACGAGCCTCGGGAGCAGGTCGAAGAGCGCGTCGGGGTCTCGCGTCTCGACCTGCACCGAGTCCCCGTCGAGGCGCACCGAGACGACGCGTTCGAGGCCCAGCAGCGCGCGGGCGAGGTCGCGGGCGCGGCCCGAGCGGAGGCGGATCTTGTGCGGGTAGCGGTCGAGCAGGGCCCGGATCTCCCCGATCTCGCCCTGCGCGCGCACCCTTCCCTGGTAGAGCAGCACCACCTGCCGCGTCATCCCCTCGACCTCGTGCAGGATGTGGCTGCTGACGAGCACCGAGACCCCCTGCGCCCCCAGGTCGCGGATCAGGTTCGTCGTCTTCCGGCGACCGACCGGGTCCATGCCGTTCAGGGGCTCGTCGAGCACGATGACCTCGGGCGAGTGCGCCAGCGCCTGCGCGAGCTTGATGCGCTGGCGCATGCCCTTCGAGTAGCCGCGGATCGGCCGGTCCGCCTCGGCCTCGAGGTCGACGCGGGCGATCGCCTCGTCGGCGCGCCGCGCCGCCTCCCTCGCCCCAAGGCCGTGGAGCCGCGTCAGGTAGCGCACGAACTCGCGCCCGGTGAGCTGGTCCCAGAAGGCGTCCGGCTCGGGGCAGAAGCCGATCCGGCGGTGGACGCGCCAGTCGCGGAACGGGTCGGTCCCGAGCAGCTTCACGTGCCCCTGCGAGGGCGCGATCTGGCCGGTGAGCAGCTTCAGGAAGGTGCTCTTCCCGGCCCCGTTGGGGCCGAGCAGGCCGGTCACGCCCGGGACGATCTCGACATCGACGTCGACGAGCCCGACGACGGCGCCATACCACTTCGCGACGTTCGCGAAGGAGGCGATCACGAGACGACCTCCACGCGCCGCACCTTCGCGAGGAGCACGAGGAGGCTCAGGCCCGACCAGGCCGCGAGCGACGACCACGCGAGGCCGACATCCATCTGCACGACGTGCCGCGCGAGGCGCCGGAGCTGCCCCGTGTCCGGGAAGAGGTCGTAGACGATCCGGTGCGCGCTCGCGACCGGGGAGAGCGCGAACCAGTCCGGATCGCGGAAGACCCCCCGCGCCAGCATCACGCCCAGCACCCACGAGAGCCCCATCAGGCCGAGGAAGATCAGCGCCGCGTAGTTCGTCCGGTCGGTGCAGGCCGAGACCGCGAGCGCGACCAGCACGAGGGTGCCGCCGAAGACGAAGCCCGCGAGCAGCGAATCGAGCAGCACCGGGAGCTGGTCCCCCGCGGCCCCCTCCGCATCCGAGATCCCGATCTCGGCGAGATACATCAGGATGGGCGGCAGCAGCACGAGCAGCGCGACGAAGAAGAAGCCCGTGAGGAACTTGCCGAGCAGGTAGTCCAGGTGCCGGATCGGCCGCGAGAAGTAGAGCGCGAGCGCCTTGGCGCGCCGGTCCTCCGCGATGAGCTGGGCCGCGACGACGCCGCAGATCAGCACGGCGAAGAAGCTCGTGCCGGTGTGGAAGTCGCGGTTGACGAGCGCGAAGACGTTGATCTGGTCGAAGCCGATCTGCCGCATCGCCATGGCCATCGCGCGGTCCCGCTCCGACATGTGCTTGACATAGAGGAAGATCGGGGCGACGACGCAGGCCATCATGCCGACGACGGTCACGAGCCAGCGCACGAGCTTCAGCTTGTAGAAGCGGCCGATCAGCACCGACGCCATCGCGAGCGCGGCGGCGCGCGTGGGCCGGGCGACGCCGCCCCACTTCCGGTAGGCGCTCTGGTCAACGGGCATCGTCGCCCTCCATCTCCTCGAGGAAGACGTCCTCGAGCGTGCGCCGCGTGGGGGCGAGCGCGCGCACCTGCACGAGCGCCGCGTGGGCGACGCGGAAGACGAGGTCGGTGGAGGCGCCCGCGGGCAGCGTGACGAGCAGGTCCTCCTGCCCCGACGCGTCCCCGCCGGCCGCGCGCAGCTCGGCGACGAACCGCTCCTCGTCGCCGCGGACGCGCACCCTGTAGCTGCCGTCGCCCGCGGACGTGAGGCCCGCGAGCGTGCCGTGGCGCAGCAGGCGGCCGGACCGAAGCATCACCACCTCCGTGCAGACCCTCTCGACGTCCTGCAACAGGTGGCTCGACAGCAGCACGTGCTTGCCGTGCTCGGTCGCGAGCTCGCGGATGAGATCGAGCATCTCGAGGCGCCCGGCGGGGTCGAGGCCGTTGGTCGGCTCGTCGAGGAAGAGCACGTCGGGGTCGTGCACGAGCGCGGTCGCGAGCTTCAACCGCTGCTGCATGCCCTGCGAGTACTCCGACGCCTCGCGGTAGCGCTCCTCGTCGAGGCCGACGAAGTAGGTCACCTCGTGCGCCCGCTTGCGCGCGGCGCCCTTCGACATGCCGGCGAGCCTCCCGAGGAAGGCGACGACATCCACGCCGGTGAGCCCCGGCACGATGCACTCCGACTCGGGCACGTAGCCGATCCTCGCGCGCACCTCCCGCGGCCGGCGCATCGGGTCGAGCCCGAGCACGCTCGCCGTCCCCTTCGCCGGCAGGAGCCCGAGCAGGATCCGCAGGAGCGTCGTCTTGCCCGACCCGTTGGGCCCGAGCAGCCCGACCGCGCCGCCGCCGATCGAGAAGGAGACCTGGTCGAGCGCGACGGTGCGTCCGAACCGCTTCGAGAGGGCCTCGACGGCGACCAGCATGAGCGCGACACTCTACCCGAGGAGGCCGGGCGCCGCAGGGATGAAGGGGGGGCCGCGGGGGGCCGGTCTCTTCCAGCCTCCGGCACGCTCCTCGTGTCCTGTACCTGATGTACACCAGGTACATGAAAGCCCGTGGCACCGACTCCCCGGTCCGACGCGTCTCGGTGGGCGACGCGCGCAGCATCCTCGCGGAAATGGAAGCGCGCTCGGAGACACCCGTGCCCTACGAGCAGGTGCGTCGAAAGCTCGGTCTCGGCGTCGCGGCGAGGCGGACCTCCCGGCGGAAAAGCGCGGGTTGAGCCCTCCGTGCGCCGGTATCGGGTCTCGCTGACCCCGTTCACCGCGCGCGCAGTCAGTATCCGATGACTTCCAATCCGGGCACGCGCCCGAAGTCCTTCGCGTTGCGCGTGGCGAGACGGGCGTCGGCTTCGATGCAGGCTGTCGCGATGAGCAGGTCCATCGTCGAGACGCGCTGGCCGGAGCGGCCCAGCGCGGCGCGGAGCCTCCCGTAGATCCGCGGAAACCCGTCGCCGGGGAGGACGATCGGGATGCCCGCGAGGAGGCGACTCACGCTCTCTCGCTCGCGAACCGGTGTACGGGAGAGTTCCACTCCCGCGGAGAGTTCGCAGGCGACGTGCAGCGACACGAACAGCTCCTCCATCCCCAGCTCGCCGAGGATGGTCGTGGCGGGCCCCCGGTTGCCGCGCGCTGCCTCTCGAAGCAGATCGACGACGAACGAGGTGTCGAGATGGATCACAATCGGGGCGCCCGGGCCACGCTCCGCTTGCGGGACTTGATCTGGCGCTCCAGACTCGCAACGGTGTCGGCGGCCACGTCCACCTGACCGAGCGCGATCAGCAGGTCGTTGCCGGTCGTCCGCCCGCCGAGGCGCTCCTTGATGACCTGCGAAAAGGACTGGCCCTTTCTCTTGAGTCTCGCGAGGACCTCGTAGGCCTCGATGTCGATGGTGATCGTCTTCACCGCCATGCACTTATCATGCATGACACAGCCCCCCGTCAAGGGCCCCCCCGCCCGCACCCTCGTGATGACTCCTCGGCGCAGCGCGTCCAGCGGCCAGCACTCGCCCGGTTGCGTGGTCAATGCCACCGGGACTGCGCGCTGCGGCGGACCACTGCCTTCGTCGTGAGGTTGGAAGAAGGAACCCAGGAACCGAGGAAGGGGCTGTCTTTATGCATCTGCGTCCCGGGATGCACCCCCTTGCGTTCATGGGTTCCTCCCTATCCTGGGTTCCTCATCAAATCCAATACTCTCGATCCGGATCGCCCGAAGGCCGTCGCGAGGGCGTTCGCGCCCGATGCTTGCGCTACTGGCTGGCGATCCGACGCGGTGGAGGGGAGACACAAGCAGCCCCGCCCCCGCGCGCATCACCCGGACCTGGCAGCTCCTCACTAAGCGCAGCGCGGCGTTCGTCCGTCGCTCCTCTGGTTGCGGCGTGGAGCCGCGCTGCGCCTCTGTGCTCCTCCTGCTCCTCCGGCCTCACCTCGCATCGAGCGAGAGGAGCACCGCCGCCGTGCGGTCGAAGTCGAAGGCGAACTCGCTCCCGTCGCCGAGTTCCTCCCCGGTGCGCTCGTTGCGCACCGCCGTGGCGGGCGCGGCGAAGCGCAGCACGATGCGCTCGCTGCCCGGCAGCACCTGCCGCGTGCCGTCGATGCGCATCGCCGGGTTCGCGATGACGAACAGCAGCAGGCGGTCGCCCTTGCGGAAGCGCGTGATCTCGACCGGCGTCTCCGACCCGACGGTGGCGAAGGGCACGACCCCGAGCGGGCCGACGAAGTGCTGCAGGTGGCGGGGCTTCGCGAGGCCCGCCTCGCGCAGCGCGACGTAGCGCGCCGGCGAGAGGTTCAGGTAGCGCGCGTTGCCCTGCACGCCGCGCTCGGGCACCGCAAAGCCGTCGCGCTGGGCGGAGGAGACGGTGCCGAACAGTTCGTCATAGCTCCTCGCCCCATAGCCCTTGTCCTGGTCGCTCTCGACCCAGAGGCGGGCGCCGAAGAAGTCCTTCGCGCGCAGCGTGCCTGAATGCTCGACGCCGAAGAGGTCGTCGAGCGCGCCCCGCGCGCGCCCGCGCCCGTGCTGGTCGAAGAGGCCGCACATGAAGTCGGCGACGACGACGCCGCCGCGCGCCGCGAACGCGCGGATCTTCTGCGCCTCGACATCCGACAGCGCGAAGCAGGCAGGCAGGATCAGCACCCTGACCTCCCCCGGCACCCCCTCCCTTCCCACGGTGTCATAGGCGAGAAAGTCGTACTGCAGCCCCGCGTCATTGAGCAGGAACTCCCACGCGCGCCGCACCGTCGCCGAAGTGCCCAGCTCCGCGTCGCGGTTGCGGTTCGGCCACGTGCTCCCGTGCGCCTCGCTGTCGAGGATCCACGAGACCTGCACCGACGGGTGCGAGTAGTAGAGCGCGATGCCGTCGTTCTCCCAGCGCGCTCCGGCGGTGCGCGGGCCGAGGCGCGACAGCTCGCGCAGCACCGGCGCGAACTCCGAAAGCCACGGCTTCGGCGTCTTGCCGTCGAACCACCCCTCCACCCAGCCGATCAGGCCCCGCTGGCCGTGGGCGAAGCGCGACCAGGCGAACCAGGAGTCCCAGCCGGGCTCCTTGCTGTGGAAATGGGTCGAGACGAGGGGGGCGCGGGGGGAGAGCGAGCGCGCGATCTCGGGCGCGGAGCCGGTGTCGTAGGCCTCGAGGAACTGCACCTTGCGCATCAGCTTCGCGTAGTCGTAGCCGCCCCAGAGCGAAGGCGCCTGCGCGCCGACGACGCCGCAGGGGGTCAGGGGATCGACCTCGTTCGCCGTCTCGACGAGCGCGCCGACGAACTCGGCGAAGACCGAGTCCTGGTAGCTCATCCGGTCGAGGAAGGCGGAGAAGTCGATCTCGCGCAGCGGGCGGTCGAGCTGCCGCAGCGCGTCGTCGGCGTTGACATGGCGCGGCTCGCGTTTCGTGCCGTAGAGCGTGGCGAGCCAGTCGGCGAAGTGCTGCTCGTCGCCCCGCACGCGCCAGCACATCGGGCGCACGAAGACCCCCCACGAGACCTCGTCGTCGAGCGCATAGGCCCAGCGCAGGGCGCTCTTCGAGACCTCGGCGAGGTTCTTCCGCACGATCCCCCGGGCCCCCTCCAGAGCGCCCTCGTCCAGCGGGACGGGGCGGATCGCGCTGGCGTCGCGCTGCACCCCCTTCCACTTCTCGCTGGCATTGGCCTCGCGCAGGTAGAGCGTCCCCTTGCCGGCGGTATGGTCGTTGTAGAAGCGGAGCCCCCACTTCGTAAGCCAGTCGAGCGGTCCCTCGCCGTGGTCGGTGAAGCCCCCGCCGATGCCGTGGTCGCGGCAGAATTGCCCCCCCTCGTCGCCGGTGCCGATCGGCCACTCGTATCGCCAAGGCATGTAGAGCCAGTCCGGCGAGCGCGCCGGCACCTCGGCCACGGAGCGGAATTCCGGTGCCCGCGCCAGGTAATCCTCATAAGGGTCCCCGGCGACAGCCGGGGACCCGAGCAGCATCAGGAGGAGGACTTGCCGATCCACGCGAGCGCCGATCCGGCCTTGAACCACTCGAACTGCTCCGCCGTCATCGTGTGGCGGCAGAGGATCTTCTCGGTGCGCCCCCCCTTGTGGCGCAGCGAGACCTCGACGTCGCGCCCCGGCGCGAGGCCGGCGACGGTGACGCGGTCCCCCTCTTCGACCTTGTCGTAGTCGGCGGGGCTCTTCAGCGTGAGCGGCAGCACGCCCTGCTTCTTCAGGTTCGTCTCGTGGATGCGCGCGAAGCTCTTGACGATGACCGCGGCGCAGCCGAGGAAGCGCGGCGACATCGCCGCGTGCTCGCGGCTCGACCCCTCGCCGTAGTTCTCGTCGCCGAAGACGACCCAGCGCACGCCCTTCTTCCTGTAGTCGCGGGCGATCTCGTGGAAGAGCTTGCCCTTCTCGCCGGAAAGCTGGTTCGTGCCCCTCCCCTCCTCGCCGGTGAACGCGTTCGCGGCGCCGAGGAACATGTTGTCGCTGATCCTGTCGAGGTGGCCGCGGTACTTGAGCCACGGGCCGGCCGCGCTGATGTGGTCGGTCGTGCACTTCCCCTTCGCCTTCAGCAGCACCGGCAGGTCGGTGAAGTCCTTGCCGTCCCAGGGCGCGAACGGCTCGAGCAGTTGCAGCCGCTCGCTGTCGGGGGCGACGCGGATCTCGACCTTCTCCCCCGCGCGCGCCGGGGCCGCGTAGCCCTCCGGATCGGTCGCGAGCCCCTTGGGCGGCAGGTCGTCGGCGTGCGGGGGCTCGAAGCGGAACTCCTTGCCGTCCTTGGTCCGGATCGAGTCACGGCGCGGGTCGAAGCTGAGCCGCCCCGCGAAGGCGAGCGCGGTGACGATCTCCGGGCTGCCGATGAAGGCGAGCGTCGCGGCGCTGCCGTCGTTGCGCCGCTGGAAGTTGCGGTTGTAGCTCGTGAGGATCGAGTTGCGCTCCTCCGGCTTGATGTCGCTCCGCTTCCACTGGCCGATGCAGGGGCCGCAGGCGTTCGCGAGCACGGTCGCCCCGGCCTTCGTCAGCGTCTCGAGCTGGCCGTCGCGCTGGATGGTCTTGTGCACGCGCTCGCTGCCGGGGGTGACGAGCAGCGGGCGCTTGACCTTGAGCCCCGCGGCGACCGCCTGCCGGGCGACATGCGCCGCGCGCCCCATGTCCTCGTAGGAGGAGTTCGTGCAGCTTCCGATGAGCGCGTTCGTGAACTCGTCGGGGTAGTCCTCCTTCTCGACGTCCTGCTTCATCCTCGACAGCGGATGCGCGAGGTCGGGGGTGTGCGGCCCGACGAGGTGCGGCTCGAGCGTGTCGAGGTTGATCTCGATGAGCCGGTCGTAGAAGCGCTTCGGGTCGCCCTCGACCTCGGCGTCGGAGCGGAGTTCCCTGCCGAACTCCTCGGTCAGCGCGGCGAGATCGTTCCGCCCCGTCGAGCGGAGGTACTCGGCCATCCGCGCGTCGTAGGGGAAGAGCGACGTCGTCGCGCCGATCTCGGCGCCCATGTTGGTGATCGTCCCCTTGCCGGTCGTCGAGAGCGCCGCGGTGCCTGGGCCGAAGTACTCGACGATCGCGCCGGTGCCGCCGCTGACGGTCAGGATCTCGGCGACCTTCAGGATGACGTCCTTCGCCGAGGTCCAGCCGTTCGGCTTCCCCGTGAGCTTGACGCCGATCAGCTTCGGCATCCGGACGCTCCAGTCGCTGCCCGCCATGACCTCCGCGGCATCCGCCCCGCCGACGCCGATCGCGATCATGCCGAGGCCGCCGCCGTTCGGCGTGTGGCTGTCGGTGCCGATCATCATGCCGCCGGGGAAGGCGTAGTTCTCGAGCACGACCTGGTGGATGATGCCCGCGCCGGGCTTCCAGAACCCGATGCCGTACTTGCGCGAGGAGTCGGCGAGGAAGCGGTAGACCTCGCCGTTCTCGCTCTCGGCGCGCCCGAGGTCGGCCTTGGCGCCGGTCTCGGCGCGGATCAGGTGGTCGCAGTGCACCGTCGAGGGGACCGCGACCCGCGCGCGGCCGGTCTGCATGAACTGGAGCAGCGCCATCTGCGCCGTCGCGTCCTGCATCGCGACCCGGTCCACGCGGAAGAGCCCCTGGCTCTCGCCGCGCTTGAGTTCCTGCCCCTCGGGATCGCTCAGGTGCGCGAAGAGGATCTTCTCCGACCAGGTCAGCGGCCGGCCGAGCTTCTGCCGGAAGCGGGCGTTCGACGCGACCATGCGCTCGTAGAGCCTGCGGATGGCGGCGACCGGGATTTCGACGTTGTCCTTGTCCATGCCGGTATCCTAGCGCGCGTCCTCCATACGCAAAAACGATTTTATCTATGCGATTCATGCTATTATCTTATGGATGAGCCTCCTGCTGCTGGAGACCCTCTCCGAGGTCGCCCGCCGCGGCGCGATCACGGGCGCCGCGACCGCGCTCGGCCTGACGCAGCCGGCGCTGAGCCGCCGCCTCCACCTCCTCGAACAGGAATTCGGCACGCCGCTGCTCGCGCGCAGCCGCAAGGGGGTGCGCCTGACCGAACTCGGCCGCCTCGTCGAGGAGGAGGGGCGGGCGCTGCTCGACCGCTACGCCCGCCTGAAGGAGAGCGTCGGCGCCCACCTGCGCCTCGAGCGCGGCACCGTCCGCATCGGCGGCGGCGCGACGGCGGTCTCCTTCCTGCTCCCGGGCGTCATCCGCGCCTTCCGGAGAGACCACGCCGACGTCGTCTTCCAGCTCAAGGAGGCCGGCAGCCGCGAGATCGAGGGCGACGTCCTCCGCGAGGAGCTCGAGCTCGGCATCATCACGCTCCCGGCGCGTTCGAAGGAGCTGCACGTGCAGCCGATCGTCAAGGACCCGATCGTCCTCGTCGCGGCGCGGGCGCACCCGCTCCCCCCCCGCGCCCCCCTGAAATCCCTCGACGGCCTGCCGCTGATCGGATTCGAGCGCGGCTCCGCGATCCGCCGCCTGATCGACCGCGCGCTGGAGCAGCGCGGCGTGGCCATGCGCGTCGTCATGGAACTCCGCTCGATCCAGTCGATCCTGCGCATGGTCGAACTCGACCAGGGGCTCGCCTTCGTGAGCCGCCTCGGCGTCGATGCGCGGGTGCGCGTCATCGAACTGCCCGGTCTCCGCATCCAGCGCACCCTCGCGGTCATCCGAAAGAAGGGCCACCCGCTCTCGGTCGCGGCACGGGCCTTCCTGGAGAGTCTCCGCCATCCGGTCTAATTTGGTGTGACCGTTGGACGACGGCCTGCAGCGGACGGCGCGATGCGCCGCCGCTGATGCCGTGCGCTAGGCAGAGCCCAGGAGACCAATCTTGGCGGTGCGGAAGGAGATCGACGCGAACCTCGCGCATTGGCCGTGCGGCGTGGCACGCGGGCGGCTGCACGCAGTGTGCGGAAACCCGGGGGGCGCCGCTCGCGGCTGAGCGGCGACGCATGAACCTGCAGCGGGAGGCCGAGTGTGCGCGCGATCTCGTCGCCGAGGCGGGGAAGGTGGCGAAGTCGATGCAGCGCGGCGTCCTCCGCCGCGACAAGGGCGGCGGCCTCGGGCCGGTCACCGAGGCGGATCTCGCCTGCGAACGCGTCATCCTCGCGGGGCTGCGGAAGGCGTTCCCCGACGACGCGATCGTCTCCGAGGAGACGTTGAACGGGGGGGTGCCGGGGGGGGCGACGCGCGTCTGGTGCGTGGACCCCATCGACGGCACGCGCGAGTATGCCGACGGCCTTCCCGAGTACGCGTGCATGATCGGACTGCTCGTCGACGGCGCGCCCGCCGCGGGGGCGCTGTCGCTGCCCGCGGATGGCACGCTCTTCTGGGGCTCGCTCGGCGGCGGGGTCCGGATGGACGGAGCGCCCGTCACGCTGCCGCACCTCGCCGATCCGTCGCAGGCGGTCGCGATCCACAGCCGCAGCCACCAGAGCGCGCGCCTGAAGGAGGCGCTGCGCCGCCTCGCGCCGAAGCGGACGGTCCCCGCCGGCAGCATCGGCTACAAGGTCGGCTGGCTGCTGTCGGGCCGCGCCCACCTCTACCTGCACCCGAAGGGCGGCACGATGTGGTGGGACAGCGTGGGCCCGGCGGCGCTCGTGATCGCGGCCGGCGGCTCCGCATCGGATGCGAGCGGCACCCCGCTCGACTACACCGGCGCCCTCGACCACCCGGACGGGCTTCTCTTCTGCGTGCCGGGCCTCGCGGAGGCGGCGCTGGGCCGGATGCGGGGTCGCTGACGCCGCCGCGCGACCGCCCGCCCGGCTATGATGCCCGCGTGCCGTCCACCCGGGAATTGCTGGTGCAGGCGGTCCTCGCGACGGGGACGCTCTTCGCGATCGTGAACCCGATCTCGACGGCCTTCGTCTTCAACCGGCTCGCGCGCGGCCACACGGAGCAGGAGAAGCGCCGGCTCAGCAGGACCGCGTCGATCGCCGCCGCAGTGACGCTCGGCGTCTTCCTGCTGATCGGCCGGCCGCTGATGGCGTTTTTCGGCATCACGCTCTACGCCTTCCGCGTCGCGGGCGGCCTCTACCTCGGCAAGGTCGCCTTCGACATGCTCGGCAAGGAGCTGCGCGACACGCCGTCGGAGTACAGTTCGCCGCCGCAGGACATCGCGATCATCCCGCTCGCGATCCCGCTGCTGTCGGGCCCCGGCGCGATGACGACGGTCATGGTCATGCGCGAGAAGTACGCGGTCCTCTCCGTCGTGGCCGCGATCGTCGCCGTCTGCCTCGCGAGCTGGGCGATCCTGCACCAGGCGCCGCGCATCGACCGGGCCCTCGGCCAGACCGGGACCAACGTCGTGGAGCGCGTGCTCGGCCTCGTCGTGCTCGTCATCGCGATCCAGTTCGTCTTCAACGGCATCAGCGGCTACATGGCGCAACTGCCCGCGCACCCCTGAGCGCACCGCGGCGGCACGCGTCCCCCCCGCCCCCCTCGATCCCGCGCCTGACTAGGGCCTGTCTGAAAACCCCGCCTGGAGTCGGCCGGCTGCGGCTGCGCCGGGACTGCGTCGCGCCGGCTCGCCGCATTTCTCCGTTAATGCGGGTCGCCGGCGCTCCTTGCCCGGCTTGTCCTCGCTCGGCCTTGGTCCGACGGCGGGGTTTTCAGACAGGCCCTAGTGCTTCCGTCCGCCCCCGACCCGCGCTCGCTCCCACCCTTCGCTCTCCGCGGACGGAATCACCCCGCCTCCCAGAGGGTTCGCAGCGGCACTGCGTAAAGGCCATCGCCAAAGGTGGCACTTGTCTCGCCGTCATAAAGCACGACGCCAGCCGCGAATCGCTTCCGTGTGGCGGAACGGAGCTTGACGAGGCCGCTAAAGTCCCTCGCCGAGAGCGTGGCCGACGCCTTCACTTCCACCCCGGCGATCCGCGTCCCGCCGCGCTCGAGCACGACGTCAACCTCCGCCCCCTCCTTGTCCCGGAAGTGGTGGAAGGTGATCTCCTCCTCGTCCCAACTCGCCTGTCGCCGGAGTTCCTGGAACACGAAGGTCTCCACAAGTTGGCCCAGGAGTGCACGGTCCCCGAGGAGACCGGCGGCATCGAGGCCCAAGAGCGCGCACGCGACCCCGGTGTCCCCCACGTGCAGCTTCGGACTCTTGATCAGCCTGCTGAGCCGGTTGCTATGCCACGGAGGAAGCTCCTCCACCAGGAACACGCCTGCAAGGAGCGTGACGTAGTCACGTATCGTAGGGCGACTCAGCTGGAACGGACTGGCCAGAGTGCTGATGTTGATCAACCGCGCCGTCTGGCCTGCCGCGAGCGCCAGCAGCCTCGGCAGCGCATCGAGCGAAGCGATGCGCGCGAGGGAACGTACATCGCGCTGGACCAGCGTCCCGATGTAGTCGCGATACCATGCGGCGCGGCGGCGGGGGGTAATTCGGGCGAGTGCGGCCGGATAGCCTCCAGCGGTGATGCGCTCGGCCAGCGCCCTCCCGAGGCGCTCCGCCGTGCGGCTCTTGAACGTGCCGGTGAAGAGCCGCTCAAGGAATCGAGGGACGTGCGCGGACAACTCGCACTGTGCGAGGGGGTGGAGGCGCTGGATGCCCATGCGCCCCGCAAGCGAGTCGGCCAGCGCGGGTACCAACCGTACATTGGCCGAGCCTGTAAGGAGGAAGCGACCGGGGGTGCGACGGCGGTCCACGGCCGATTTGAGCGAGGGGAAAATGCCAGGCGCCCTTTGCACCTCGTCAAGGATGACGCGCTCCGGCAGGTCGGCGACGAACCCGACGGGATCGGCGGTTGCCGCGGCAAGCGTCACATGCTCGTCGAAGCTGAAGTAGGCGTAGCCCCGCGCTGCCCCGATCCGCTTCGCGAGCGTGGTCTTTCCGCATTGGCGCGGGCCGTGGATGAGCACCACCGGGGTGTCCGCGAGCGCCTCGACCAGGCGAGGTTCAGCGAAGCGTGCGTACAGACCGTCGGCGTCGCCAACCACGATCGACCATCCTGGCCCGGATGCCGTCTGATTGCAAGGTTCCTATACGTCTGATTGAAAGGTTCATGTCCGACCATCTGAAACCCTACGACCGTGTCGGAGCTGCGCCCCGGAACGCGGAGCAGAGGCGGGCCACCGGGCGCGTGCGGCCACCGGTGACGCTCGCACCTCGTCGCCCCCCGCGGCGGCCCGCGTCCCCCCCCGCCCCCCTCGTTCCCGCGCTGGTGATTCCGTCCGCCCACGGCCCGCGCTCGCCCCCACCCTCCGCTCTCCGCGGACGGAATCACGACGGAGTCAATCGGTGGAGACGTCCTTCGCCCACGCGCGGTTCTCGCGGTACCACGCGATCAGGTTGTCGCAGCCCTGCTTCCAGTCGGTCTGCGGCGCCCAGCCGAGCTTCGTGCGCGCCTTCGTGATGTCGGCCCAGGTCGCGGTGACGTCCGCGGGATGCATCGGCAGGTGCTTGAAGACCGCCTTCTTGCCGATCTTCTGCTCGAGGTAGCGGATCACGTCCATCAGCACCGTCGGCGTGTCCGAGCCGAGGTTGATCACGTCGTAGCCGACCGGCTTCAGGCCGGCGATCGTGCCGCGCGCGATGTCGTCGACATAGGTGAAGTCGCGCGACTGGCTGCCGTCGCCGTAGACGGTGACCGGCCGTCCCTCCGAGATCCACTGCACGAAGCGGAAGAGGCTCATGTCGGGCCGCCCCGCCGGGCCGTAGACGGTGAAGTAGCGGAAGACCGTGACGTCGATCTTGTAGAGGTAGTGGTAGGTGTAGGCCATCACCTCCGCCCCCTTCTTGCTCGCCGCGTAGGGGCTGAGCGGGCGGCTCGTGTCGGCGTCCTCCCGGTAGGGCATAGTGTTGTGCGCGCCGTAGAGGCTGGAGGTCGAGGCGAGCACGAACTTCGGGATCCCGCGCGTGCGGCAGAGTTCGAGCAGGTTCAGCGAGCCCGTCGTGTTCGTGTCGACGTAGACCCACGGGTTCTCGACGCTCTGGCGCACGCCGGCGCGCGCGGCGAGGTTCACGACGGCGTCGATCCGGCCGGCCCCGTCGAAGACCTTCGCGAGGGCCGCCTGGTCGCAGATGTCCACCTTGTGGAAGGCGAGCCCCTTGCGCCCCGCGAGCCGCCCGAGGCGCCAGTCCTTCAGCTTCACGTCGTAGGCGTCGTTCATGTTGTCGACGCCGATGACCTCGTGGCCGGCCTCGAGAAGCTGCTCGGTCACCTTCGACGCAATGAAACCGGCGGTGCCGGTCACCAGATACTTGGCCACGGGGGGGTCCTTTCGCGGGAGTCTCTCGTACTGTTATCGGAGATACTCTCCCAAGACATGCAAGGCCCAGATCCGGGACCAGTGGAGCCTGCCCTTGCGCCAGCCGCGTTCCACCGCCGCGACGCCGTCCGGACGCAGCCAAGCGTGCCGCGGCAGGCGCGCCTCCAGTTCGCCGGAGCGGAGCCACGACTCGAAGGGGAGCGTGAACCCCTGCTTCCTGCGATTCCAGAGGGGCTCGGGGAGAGGCCGGCGCGGCGCCTCGCGGAGGCAGCGCTTCGCCGGCCCCTCGCACCGGGTCGCGGGGTCGATGCGGCGGAGCGCCCCAAGCAGTTCGACGTCGACGAGCGGCGTGCGCACCTCGATCGAGTGGCGCATGCTGACCGCGTCGATGTCGCGCAGGAGCTGGACCCCGAGGAACTGCCCGAGCTCCAGCGCCGTCACGTGCTCCTCCGGCGGCAGCGCGTCGAGGGGGATGCGGGAGCGGAGGTCGGCCACGGGCTCGGCCGCGTCGATGGCGTCGGAGAGTTCGGGGACAAGCAGCCGCCGGATCTCGCGCGGGGAGAAGAGCCCGCGATCGGCGAAGTAGGCGCCGGCGCTGTCGCCCCCGTAGGCGAGCGCGCGGGCGACCTTCGAGCTGAGACGCCCGCGCGGCACCGCCTCGAGGAGCGCGCAGGCGGGCGGGAAACAGGCGGAGAGGCCGGGGACCGCGGAGAGGCCCCGGTGGATGCGGCGGATGCGCGGCACGCGGCGGAAGGTCGGGTAGCCGCCGAAGAGCTCGTCGCCGCCGACGCCGGAGAGCACCGCCTTGAGTCCGGCGCGCGCCGCCGCCTCGGCGACGAAGTAGCTGTTGATGCCGTCGATGCTCGGCTGGTCGAGCGCCTCGACCGCCGCGGGGATGCGCTCGCGCAGGTCGGTCGCGCGCAGCAGGATCTCGGTCGCCTCGGCGCCGTAGGTGCGCGCCGCGAGGCGTGCGTACTTGCGTTCGTCGAGCCCGGGGATGTCGAAGCAGATCGTCACCGCCCGCACCGGCCCCGAGTGCATCTCGGCGACGAGACCCAGAAGCGCGCTCGAGTCGACGCCGCCGGAGAGGAAGACCCCCACCGGGACGTCGGCGATCAGGTGGTGGCGCACCGAGTCCGCGATCGCCTCCCGCGCGAGCCGGCGCCCCTCCTCCCCCCGCAGCCCCCCCCCACCCCCGCGAGCCCCCGGGCGGGACAAAGGGGTCAGACCCCGTTGTCCCGCCTGCAGGGTCGAGCCTGCGGGGAGGGCGTGGATGCCGGACCAGAGGGTCAGCGGGGCGGGGATCGATCCCCAGGTCAGGTAGGAGGCCACGCCCTGCGGGTCGACGGCGCCGGACCGCGCGAGGGCCCGCAGCGGCCGGATCTCCGAGGCGAAGGCGAGGCGGCCGCCGTCGGCGCTCCAGTAGAGCGGCTTGATGCCGAGCGGGTCGCGGGCGAGCAGCAGTTCGCCGAGCACCTCGTCCCAGAGGGCGAAGGCGTACATGCCGCGCAACCTCGGCAGCAGCCCCCTGCCCCACTCGCGGTAGCCGTACAGCAGCACCTCGGTGTCGCACTCGGAGCGGAAGCGGTGACCGCGCCCCTCGAGTTCCGCCCGGAGCGCCCGGAAGTTGTAGATCTCTCCGTTGAAGACGACGTGGTAGCGGCCGTCCGGGGTCGCCATCGGCTGGCGGCCGAGCGGGCTCAGGTCGACGATCGAGAGGCGGCGGTGGGCGAGGCCCACGCGCTGTCCGGGCGCGATCCAGAGCCCCGCGTCGTCGGGCCCCCGGTGGCGCTGCGCGTCGCGGAGCGCGAGCAGTTCGGACTCGCGTACCGCGCCGCCGGGGCCCAGGGGCAGGATGCCCGCTATTCCGCACATGGGATCCCCTCCGGAAATGCCGCAAGCCGAGGGGCGGGGAAGGGGCGTTGCCGTGTCACTTGCATGGCTGACTCTCCTCGCGCGCGAGGCGCGCGGTCACAAGCGCCTGAAGGCCAAAGGAGATCGGACAAGCGAAGGCTGCACCGAGGAGTCCGCAGGCGCGGACCATCGGGAAGGTGACGGCGAGCGACGCGACCGCGCCGAGCCCCTGCGCGAGCAGCAGCGAGCGCGTGCGCTTGAGGGCGAAGAGGCGGGCCTCGTAGACGTAGGCGACGAGCAGTGCGAGATGGCCGAGCGCGATCCAGGGCATGAGCGCCGCCCCCTCGCGGAAGGGCGCCGCGAGCAGCAGCGAAGCGAGCAGGGCGCCGCCCGCGCCGGCCACGAGCACGCCCGCGAGGCCGATGGCGATCGCCCCCTTCATCCAGAGGCCGAAGTAGCGGTCGACCTCGCCGCGGGGCCCGCGCGCGACCGCCTCGAAGTAGACCGGCCGCAGCGTCTGGTTCAGCACGCCGAAGCCGATCAGCAGCGGTCGGCTGATCAGCCCGTAGGTCACGGCGTAGATGCCCGCCTCCGCGAGCCCGACGGTGCCGCCGAGGATGTAGCGGTCGCCCGCCGTCGTGATCCACCCGACGATCGCCAGCGGCGCGAGCGGCCGCGCGTAGCGCAGCATCGCGGCGCCGAGCTCCGGAACGGCAGGGGCCTGCTGGACCGGTCCCCTGCAGACGAGGAAGATCAGCAGCGTGGACACGCCGAACCCGGCAAGGACCGCGCCCGGCGTCGGGCCGAGCAGCGCGACGCACCCGATCGCCGCCAGCGGCCGCCCCCACGCCTCCGCCGCCTGCCAGAGCGCCGCCCTGCGCTGGCGGCGCGCCGCGAACAGGAACGACTGCCCGAACCCGCGGCCCGCCTCCGCGACGAGCAGCAGCGCGAGCAGCAGGCCGACGGAGGGCGCCCCCGCGCACGCGCCGACGGCGGCGACCGCGAGCGAGAGCAGCGCGACCGCCGGACGCACGAATCGCGACGCGGTCCCGTGCAACTCCCCCTCGGACGCCTCCGGGAAGAAGCGCAGGATCGCCTGGAACACCGGCGAGCAGAAGAGGTTGACGAGCAGCACGACGGCGCCAGCGAGCAGCGCGACGGTGCCGTAGACCTCCGGCGGCACCGCCTCCGTCAGCAGTCGTGTCCCGAGAAGCGCCGCGACGATGCCGAGCGCCTGCCCTCCGGCGACCCACGCCCCCTCCCGGAGCAGGCGCGAGCCGCGCACGAGCGGCGCCGTCGCGGCGCGGTTCACGCGACGCCCCTCTCGACGACGTCACACAAGCGCGTGCAGAGCACGCGCTTGCTGTAGCGCTCCAGCGACACCTCCCGCGCGCGGCGGCCCATCGCGGCGAGCACCGCCTCCGGCAGCGCGAGGATCGCGCGCAGCGTCGCCGTGGCGCCGTCGACGTCGCGCGGGGAGACGCGCCAGCCGATCCCGTGCTCGCGCACGATCTCCGCGGCCGGGCTCGCCTCGGGGCCGATCAGCAGGATCGGCCGCCCGACGGCCATCGCGCCGTAGATCTTGCAGGGGTGCACGACGCCGACGAGCGGCTCGCCGACGACGACCACATGCAGGTCCGCGGCGCTCAGCGAGTAGCGCACGCGCGCGAGCGGCTCGTAGGGGAGCGACCGCAGATCCCCCCCGCGCCCCCCCGCGATCGCCTCCTCGACGGCGCGCTTCCCGGCGCCGCCGCCGACGAACAGGAAGGTCAGCCTCGGCTCGCCCGAGAGGTGCCGCGCGGCACCGAGCAGCGCGTCGAGCGGCATCGAGAGCGCGTGGTTCCCGCTGTACATGACGACGAACCTCCCGTCGAGCCGGTGCTCGCGGCGGAAAGGGTTCTCCTCATGCGGGATCTCCGCATCCGCATCCTCGGGGGGCCAGGGGGGCAGCACCGTCAGCCTCGGGCCGAGGTCCCGCTTGCGTTGGAGGCGCCCGGCCATGAAGCGGTCGAGCGCGACGACGTCGCGCGCGCGGTCGAGGACGAGCCGGTTGAGCAGGTCGAACGCGCGGGCGGGCAGCGAGCGCGGCCCGATGCGGCCGAGCTCGATCATCTGGTCGGGGTTGAGATCCATGACCCAGTACTTGATCGGGACGCGGCGGAGGGCGGCGACGACGAGCGCCGCGACCGACGCCATCGGCGGCGAGGTCGTCACGAAGACCGCGGCGAGGTCGCGCGCGAAGAGGCCGCGCGCCGTCGCCTGCACGAGGAAGCAGAGGGCGCCGAGCAGGCGCGCCGCCATCGAGCGCTTGCCGAACGACGAGAGCGGGAGCCGGCGGACGTGCACGCCGTCGACGGTCTCGCGCGCGGGGTAGCGGCGGCGCGGGTCGTCGTAACCGCGCGCCGAGCAGAGCACGAGGACGCGCCAGCCGCGGCGCGCGAGTTCCGCCGCGGCATCCGCCATGTGCTGGCCGACGCTCGCGGGGTCGGGCACGTAGACCTGGCTGATCAGCAGCAGCGTGCGCGGCTCCCGCGGCATCGTCACGCGCTCCCCGCGGCGCGCTTGGTGACCACGTGGTCGCCCAGCACCAGCACGTCCATCTGTGTGCGGAGGAAGCAGTCGAGCGCCTCCGCGGGCCGGTGCACGATGGGTTCGTTCTCGTTGAACGAGGTGTTCAGCACGATCGGGACCCCGGTGCGCTCGCGGAACGCCTCGATGAGGCGCGCGTAGCGCGGGTTCGCCCGCGGATGGACCGTCTGCAGGCGCCCCGAGCCGTCGACGTGCGTCACCGCGGGGATCGACGTGCGCCGCTCCTCGCGCACCGGGTAGACCTGCAGCATGAACGGGTCGGGCGACGCGCCCGAGAACCACCCGTCCACCGATGCCTCCCCGACCGAGGGCGCGAACGGGCGGAAGGACTCGCGCAGCTTGATCTTCCGGTTGAGCACCTCGCGCATGTCGGCGCGGCGCGGGTCGGCGAGGATGCTCCGGTTGCCGAGCGCCCTCGCCCCCCACTCCATGCGCCCCTGGAACCAGCCGACGACCTGGCCCTGCGCCAGCCGCTCCGCGGTCCACGCGCAGAGCGCCCCCTCGTCGTCGATCCGGCGCACGTCGCAGGCGCCCGCGCGGAGGTCGGGATCCCGTTCGCCGAGCGCGCGCTCGATCTCGCCCCTGCCGAAGGACGGCCCCCAGTAGGAGTGCTCCATCACGAAGCCCCGCGCGCCGCCCAGTTCCCGGTTCCAGACGTGGTAGGCGGCGCCCAGCGCGGTGCCGTTGTCGCCGGCCGCGGGCTGGATGAAGAGGTCGCGGAAGGGCGTCTGCGCGCGGATCTTCCCGTTCATGACGCTGTTCATCGCGCACCCGCCGGCGAGGCAGAGGCGAGTCTGGCCGGTGCGCGCCGCGAGCCCGCGCAGCAGGTGGAAGGCCGCCTCCTCGAAGACGACTTGCAGCGACGCCGCGATCGCCTCGTGGCGCTCCGTGACGGGCCCGTCGGGCCGGCGCGCGGGGCCGAGCAGCTCCTCCAGCGCCTTCGAGTAGACCGGCTCCACCGTCGGCTCGCCGTCGTCCCACGTGAGCGTCGTGCGCGCCGTGTGGTGGCGGAAGTAGGCGAGGTCGAGCCGGAAGCCGCCGTCGCCGGTCCGGTGCACCATCCGCCGCACCTCGTCCGCGAGGCACGGATCGCCGTAGGGGGCGAGTCCCATCACCTTGTACTCGTCGCCGTACTTCATGAAGCCCAGGTACTGCGTCACCGCCAGATAGAGCAGCCCGAGCGAGTGCGGGAAGAAGATGCGCCGGTCGACCTCCAGGGTCCTGCCGCGGCCGACGGCGAACGACGTCGAGACGAAGTCCCCGAAGCCGTCGATCGCGCAGACGGCGGCCTCGTCGAAGGGGGAGACGAAGAACGCGCTCGCGAGGTGGGCCGGGTGGTGCTCGACCCACCGCGTCCGGCGCCGCACCTCCGCCTCCCCGAGGCCCAGCGCCTCCGCGATCCGCCGCGGCAGCGTCTCGACGCGCCCGGTGTTGCGCAGGCGGTCGCGCACGAGCCGCGCGCTCGGCCTCCGGCTCAGCGCGAACCACGCCTTCCGGAGCAGGTGCGCCTTCGGATCCCGCGAGATCGCGAACCAGTCCACCTGCGCCGCGTCGAGGCCCCCCATCGCGAGGCAGGCACGCATCGAATCGCGCGGGAAGCCCGCCCAGTGCTTCACGCGGCGGAAGCGCTCCTCCTCCACCGCCGCGACGAGCTGGCCGTCGCGCACGAGCGCCGCCGCGACATCTCCGTGGAACGCATTGATTCCGAGGATGTTCATGCCGATCTCCTGAACTGGGGGAAAACGATCCGATGCAGAGAGTCCTCATCACGGGCGGATCCGGCTTCATCGGCACCAACCTGCTCGCGAACGCGCTGGCCCGCGGCGACCGCGTGCTCAACGTCGACATCGCGCCGCCTCGCGATCCGGCCCACGCGCCCCACTGGCATGCCGCCGACATCCGCGACCGCGAGGCGCTCCGGGCCGCGGTGGGCGCCTTCGCCCCCGACCTGCTGGTCCACCTGGCGGCGCGCACCGACCTGAAGGGGCGCCGCGCCGCCGACTACGAGGCCAACACCCTCGGCGTCCGCCACGTCGTCGAGGCCGCGCGCGACGTGCCGCGCGTCGTGCTCGCCTCCTCGATGCTCGTCTGCGAACTCGGCTACCTGCCGCGCCACGACCGAGACTACCGGCCGACGACCGCGTACGGCAGGAGCAAGGCCGACGGCGAGGAGATCGTCCGCCGCGACGGCGACCACCTCGCCTGGACCCTCGTGCGCCCCACGTCCATCTGGGGTCCCTGGTTCGCGGCGCCCTACCGCGACTTCTTCCTCGCGATCGCGAAGGGGCGCTACTTCCACCCGAGGGGTCGCCGCATCGAGCGCACCTACGGCTTCGTCGGCAACGTCGTCCACCAGATCGAGGCGATCGCCTGCGCCCCGGAGGCGCAGGTGCGCGGCAGGGTCTTCTACGTGGCCGACTACGAACCGCTCGAGATCGGCGACTTCGGCGCGCGCATCGCGGCCGCGCTCCGGGCGCCGCGCATCCGGACGCTGCCCCTGCCTCTCCTGCGCGCGGGCGCGCTCGCCGGCGACCTCCTCGACCGCGTCGGCCTCGCGGCGCCGCTGACCAGCTTCCGGCTGAGGAACCTGCTCACGCATGCCGTCTACGACCTCGCCCCCACGCGGGCCGTCTGCGGCCCCTGCCCCTTCGACCTGGCGGAGGGCGTGCGCCGCACCGCCGAGTGGCTCACGGTCTCGTAGACCGCCTCCATCTCGCGCGCGACGCGCTCCCAGGAGAAGCGTTCGCGCGCGACCGCGGCGCCGCGCGCGCCCATGGCCCGACGCAGCGCGGGA
Source organism: uncultured Planctomycetaceae bacterium (assembly GCA_964570285.1). Classification (GTDB taxonomy): domain Bacteria; phylum Planctomycetota; class PLA2; order PLA2; family PLA2; genus CAZMXP01. The sequence goes on along the minus strand of CAZMXP010000007.1, from coordinate 23,887 downwards.
TCGTCGATCAGCCTCTGGAGCGCGGCGGCCAGCGCCTCCTCCGTGCGCGGCACGACGAGGCCGGCCCCCGCCCCCCCCACCACGTCCTTCAGTTCCACGCGGTCGCTGATCACGACCGGCAGACCCGCCGCCATCGCCTCGAGCACCGAGAGGCCGAAGTTCTCGTGGTGCGAGGGCAGCACGAAGAGGTCGGCGGAATGCAACACTTGCCACTTCGCGTCGCCGGTGACGCCGCCGAGGAAACGCACGCGGTCGCGAAGGCCCAGCCTCGCGACGGTGCGCCGCAGCGCGTCCTCGCAGGGACCGCTGCCGGCGAGGCGAAGCTCGAAGTCGCCGCGCAGCCGGCGCAGCGCGGGCAGCAGCAGGTCGAACCCCTTGATCGGGTCGAGGCGCGCCAGCAGGAGCATCGCCACCGGCCCCCGGCGCGCGATTCCGGGGGGGTCGGGGGGGGCGACGCCGGGCGGCACGACGAACGCCGGGCAGCGGAGCCCGAGCGCCGCCGCCCCGTCGCGCTCGCCCTCGGTGGCGAAGTGGAGCCCCGCCGACCGGCCGATCTCGACCCGGCCCAGCGTCGCGAGGTAGGCGCGCTTCTTCAGGCGGCTCGCGACCGATGCAACAAGACCCTCGTGTTGCTTCGCGATGCACGCGGGGCTCAGCGAGCCGGCGGGCCGGAGCAGGTAGGGCACGCGGGCGGCGCGCGCGTGGCGCGACGCCGCGCTCGTGTGCCAGCGGAAGAGGTAGTGGATGTGGACGACATCGAAGGCCCGCGTCGCGCCCGCGAGCGCGGCGCCCATCGCGGGGGCGTAGCCGAGGGGCCCCCTGACGGGGAAGTAGCGCACCGAGGCGCCGTCCACGTCGACGGCGCGATCGGTGGGCACGTCGAGGATCCCGGCGCCGTCGCGGTTGCCGGTGAACACGGCGACCTCGTGTCCCGCGCGCGCGAGCGCCCGGACCAGCCCGTGCGCGACGAAGAGCGGTCCCCCCGCGCGCCACGCGGGGAAGAACGACGGGATCACGTGCAGGATCCTCACGCCTCCTCCCGGGTCAGCCGCCAGAGCGCGTGGGTGGCCGCGAGCGCGAGGCAGAGCTTGCCGAGCGTGCCGACCCAGGTCGCGAGCGACTGCGTGTGCAGGCGCGACATCGTGAGCAGGAAGCAGACGTAGAAGCCGAGCGCGATCGCCGAGCCCCGCCGGCGGCGCAGATAGCGCTCCGCCGCCGCGAGGAGGAGGCCCGCCGCGACACCCGCGGCGGCGACGCCCCAGGTGCCGAAGTTGAGGTAGCCCTCCCCCATCGTCGTCACGGGGCAGGAGCCGCCCTCGTCGCGGAAGAACCAGCGGTTGAGCGGGAGCACCATCGAGGGCTTGTCGGGCCAGAGCATGCGCGGCACGAAGACCGCGGGCACGGTCGCGTAGGTCTCCCCGTCGAGGTGGGGCTGGTAGCGAGGGACACGGAGGCAGAGCGCCGCGATCGACTCGAGGTCGTTCAGCCGCGAGACGCTGCGCATCGCGACGGCTAGGGTCCCCGAGGCGCGCGCCTGTCCCGCGGCGAGATCCACGGCGCGCCCCACGCGGCCGACGCGCAGCTCCGTGCGTCGCGAGAGGTCGCGCACCGCGTAGCGGTAGAAGTCCATGAAGCCGATGAGCGGCAGCGCGAGCAGCGCGCCCACCGCGAGGCTGCGCAGCGGCCAGCGGCGGCGGCAGAGCAGGTAGGCGAGCGCGAGGGCGAGCCCGACGAGCAGCGTCGGCTCCCGGGAGCCGGAGGCGAAGTTCCAGAAGAGATCCGCCCCCGCGTAGGCGAGCACCCACGAGCGCCGCACGGACGCGCCCGACAGGTAGATCCCGAAGAGCGACGCGAGGACCACGAGGCCGAACGTGCCGTTGATCTGGGCCATCGCGGAGAAGCGCCAGTCGACGAGCTGGAACTCGCTCCGGTGGATGTGGTAGTAGGACCCCGTGGCCAGCAGGCCGAGGCGCACCGCCCAGACGACCGCCGCGAGCGCGAGGATCACGCGGAGCGCCCCGGCGCCGGTCCCCGGGGCCCATGCGGCGCGCGCGTCGGCGCGCGGGCCCACGAGACGCATCGTCGCGAACAGCGCGGCGGCGAAGAGGAGCACGACGAGCATCGCCGCCGGGTAGGCGCCCTTCACGTAGGCGCGCTCGTCGGTGAGCATCCACGCCTCCGACCGGAACCCGTCGGTGAAGAGCCGGTGGGCCATCGGCGCGATCAGGTACTGGAGCGCGATGCCGACGTAGAGCGCCACCTCGCCGTCGGCCGGCCAGCGCCGGCCGTGGAGCAGCAGCAGCGCGCCGCCGAGCCCCGCGAGGCCCGCGCATCCCGCGGCGTAGGGCGCGAGATCCGGCGCGAGGTCCGCCGACGCCGCGACCGCCGCGACCGCGACCAGCAGCGCGAAGCAGGCGGCCACCGGGCGCGGCCTCATGCGATCTCCCTCACCGCCGCGAACATCGCGCGCAGGCGATCAAGGTTGGAGTAGCCCCCGCGCACGCACCGCTCGCGCCCGGCGGCGGCGATGCGTCGCCGCTCGCGCGGGTGCGCGAGGTAGTAGCGCGTCTTCCCGACGAGCTCTTCGTCCGAGCCGAAGTACTCCGCCTCCCGGCCCTCGGCGAAGAGCTCGCGATGTTCGTCGGTGCGCTCGGCGAGCAGGAACCCCCCGCAGGCGGGGATCTCGACGCTGCGCGTCGTGCTCACGTCGCGGTTGGCCTTGCGCAGGAATCCGAGGTTGATGTCGAAGGCCGAGATCGCGCGCGCGTACGCCTCCCCCCACAGCGGCCGGCCCTCGACGCGAAGCGGCACGCCTCGCGCGCGGTGGCGCCCCCAGTCGGGCCCCCAGACGCGCACGGGCACGCCGTCCGCCGCGAGCCGGTCGAGGGAGCCCGCCCGCGCGCGCTCGAACTGGCCGATGAAGCCGACGGGCCCGCCGTAGTCCGCCCGCTCGCGCTCCGTGACCGGATGCGGCCGGTGCGTCGCCGGGTCGAAGGCGTTGCCGACGAAACGCACGCGCGGGCAGCCCATCGCGAGCATCTCCGCCACGCCGAAGGACTTCGTCGTGAAATAGAGGTCGTAGTGGCGCAGGCTCGCGCGGAACGCCGCGCTCGTGTTGTGGCGCGCCGCCATGTCGTCGGGCGAGTAGCCGACGATCCGGCACCCGGGCCGGAGCCGCCTCGCCTCCTCGAGCGTCTCCGCGCGGATCGTCAGCCCCTTGTCGATCCAGAGCATGTCGAACGCGCGATCGCGCAGGTGCGACCGCACGGCCGCATTGGCGCCGGAGCGGTCGGCGGGTCCCCAGAGGCGGCGGCGCACCCTCTGGGCAAGGCCCGGGGGGCGCGGGGGGGCCGAGTCGACGGGAAGCACCTCGCCGCAGAGCGCGGCCATCGCCTCGAGGCGCTGGCGGCAGGTGCCTCCCCGCTCGAGGGGCCCCACGTACAGGACGGTGGGCGCGGCCCTCAAGCGCGCACCTCCGCGCGGGGCCGGAGGCGGCGGCGGGCGCCGATCATCGGGAAACCTCCCGCCGGCCCGCGCCGCTCCGCTCGAGGATCAGCGCGCACTCGCGCTCCACGTCGTGGGTGCCGATCGCGAGCAGGCAGGCCAGTCCCCGCGCGTCGCACCTCTCGAGCATGCAACCCTCGCACTCGATCCGGGTCCGGAGCACGACATGGCCGTCGCCGTAGGGCTCCCAGAGACCGGGATGGTCCCGCGAACTGAAGAGCGCGACGCAGCGCGTGCCCGCGGCGACCGCGAGGTGCATCGTGCCGGTGTCGTTGCCGACATAGAGGCGGCAGCGACCGAGCGCCGCCGCCGCCGCGCGCACGCCGAGATGGCCCGCGGCGTTGTAGCCGCGCTTCCAGCGCAGAAGCAGCCGCGCCCCGGTCGCCCGGTCCTCGGGGCCGCCGAACACGACCGGCCAGACATCGAAGCGGCGGATGAGGCGCTCGACGACCTCGGCGTAGCGCTCGACGGGCCAGATCTTGCTCGGCATCTTCGAGCCGGGTCCGACGCCGATCCACGGGCGGCCGAGGTCCTGCGGGTACTCCGGCAGCCAGTCCTCGACCTGCTCGCGCTCCGCGTCGCCGATTGCGATGCGGCAGTTGCCCCTGCCCGGGGGGGGCACGGCGATGCCGCTGCGGGCGAGGCGCGCGAGCAGGAGGTCCGCCTCGCGCGGCAGATCCGGAAGGCGCGCGCCGGGCCGCGGCGCCGGCCGCGTCTCGAACCCCTCGCCGCCGACCGTCCGCGCGATCCCGGCCCAGCGGAAGTAGGCGAGATCGCGCCGGACCCGCTCGGGCGGCCTCGTGGAGGGGGCGAGGTAGGCGAGCAGGTCGAAGCGGCGGCGGCGCAGGCGCGCGAGCAGCAGCGCCATCCGGAACTTGCGGGGCCCCCGCGCCCCCACCGGATAGCTCTCGAACTCGTCGACGAGGCCGCTTCCCGCGAGCACCTCCCCCGCGAGGCGGTAGCCGCGCCCGGGGTGGCGATCGCACAGGAGCGTGACATGCGAGCGGGGGAAGTGCGCGCGCAGCGCATGCAGTGCCGGGACGGCGACGAGCGTGTCGCCGAGCTGCCCGATGCGGTAGACGAGGATGCGCAGCGGGCTAGAGGCTCCCGGCAAGACGATCCTCCGGTACGGCGCGCCCCGCGGGCTCCTCGCCGTAGTCGCCGTAGTACCCGTAGTAGCCGTAGCCGCCGCGCGAGGCGCCCCTCGCGTCGAAGCCGTTGAACAGCGCGCCGATCAGGTTCGCGCCGACGCGGCGGATCTGGTCGCGCGCGTCGAGGACCGCCTCCAGCGGGCAGGTCTTGTCGCGCGCGAGCAGCAGCACGCCGTCGAGCATCCGGAAGAAGGCGGCGGCGTCGGTGACGGCGAGGATCGGCGGCACGTCGAACATGACGAAGTCGTAGGCGGCCTTGACCTCCTCGATCAGCGCCGTCATGCGCTCGGAGTCGAGCAGCGCGCCGGGATTGGCCGGCTTCGCACCCGCGTGGAGCACGGAGAAGCCCGCGACGCCGCTCTCGCGCACCGCGTCGCGCCAGGGCATGCGGCCCTGCAGCACGTCGGAGAGCCCGGGCGAGGCCTTGTTCCCCAGCAGCGCGTGGGTCGAGGGGCGGCGAAGGTCGGCGTCGACGAGGAGGACCCGGTCCCCCTGCTGCGCGTAGACCGCGGCGAGGTTGCCGATCGTCAGCGTCTTGCCCTCGCCCATCACCGACGACGTGATCGCGAGCGTGCGCACCGGCCGCTCGAGGTTCGCGAAGCGGAGATTCGTGCGCAGCGTCCGGTAGGCCTCGGCGAGCACGCCGTGGGGGCTCTCCGCGACAATCAGGCCGCCGCGCGCCGCGCGTGACCGGCGCGGGCCGCGGCGTCGCACCGACCGGTGGTGCGGGATCGCGGCGTAGAGCGCGAGGCCGGTGCCCTTCTCCAGCGCCTGCGGGCTCCGGACGGTCCGGTCGAGGTATTCCGCAAAGAGCGCGGCGAGCAGCGCCGCGGCGGCGCCGAGCAGCAGGCCCACGATCAGCGTGCGCCACAGGTCGGGGCTCGTGCGCTCGAGGGGCTCGAGCGCGTCGTCGATGCGGCGGACCGAGGCGAGCGTGGAGACGAGCGCGATCTGCGCCTCCTGCTCCTTCTCGACGAGGAACTGGTGGATGCGCAGGTTCGCGGTCACCTCGCGCGTCAGCACGGCGAGGCGCCGCTCCGCCTGCGGCAGTTCGCGCTCCTCCGCGGCGAACTCCTCGAGCGTGCGGTCGAGGTGGGCGATGCGGCTCGCGAGCCTCTCCCCGACCCGGCGGAGCGTCTCCCGGACCGCCCCGCGGAGCCGCTCGCGGGCCGAGGCGACCTCCGCCTCGAGCGCGAGGCGGCCCGGGTGCGCGGCGAGCATCCCCTCCTGCACGCAGCGCGCCCGCTCGACGTCGAGTTCCGCGAGGCGGCCCACCAGCGCCGCGGTGACCGGATCGACCATATCCCGGCCGAACCCCGCGAGCAGCGCCGCGGGATCCTCCTCGCGGTCGACGCGCCCGAGCAGCGCCTCGTGGTCGGCGAGCAGCACCTGCTGCTCGGCGCGCTCCAGGGAGAGGGCGCTCGACTGCCGCACGAGCCACTGCGCGCGCTCCGAGAGCAGGACGGCGCCGGTCTCCGCCCGGTAGCGGTCGAGCGCCTCCTCCGCCTCGCCGAGCGCCCGATGCACCTCGCCGGTCGCCTCCGCGAGGAACGCGCTCGCCTTCTGCGCCTGCGCGCGCTTCTGCTCGGTCTTCAGCGAGAGGTAGCTCGCGGCGAGCTCGTTGGCCACCCGCATCGCGAGGCGCGGCGTCGGCGCCTCGAACCCGAGGTGCACGACGCCGGTGCGCAGTCCGACCTCCTCGACGCGGATCCGGCTCTGGATCCAGCGCGCGCGGTCGAGCGGCGAACGCATCGGCAGCTCCCAGCAGCGGCCGCCCGGATCGCCCTCGGCGTCGATCGTGAACGCGCGCCCGAACGCGGCGACCGCGGCGCCCGGACGGAAGGGCCCGGTCTCGACGACCTCGATCCCGCCGTCGCGCTCGCGCTCGATCGCGAGCGTCGCCCCCCCCGCGCCCCCCCCGAACCGGAAGCGGTAGAGGACCGGCGGCGATCCCTCGGCGGCCGCCTCCGTCTCCACGCGCAGCACGCACGCCGGACGGCCGCCCGCGATCCGGGCGAGCAGCACGTCGAGGGGGCGCAGCGCGTGCCGCTCCGCGAGGAAGTCCCCCGGGCCGAGCTGGTGCGCCGCGCCGAGGGCGACGAGGCGCGACCGCATGATCTCGAGCTCGGCCTCGGTGCTGCTCGAGCTCTCGAGCGCCGCGAGTTCGCCGAGCAGGCCGCCGGGCACGGGCTTGCCCTCGATCTGGACCATCGCGGCCGCGCGGTAGACGGGCTCGGCGAAGAGCGCGCGCGCGGCGAGGCTGCCGCAGACGACCAGGAAGACCCCGCACGCGAGCAGGCGCCGCTGCCGCACGAGCGCGGCGTAGTCCGCGAGGTGGTGGGCGCGCTCGCGCTCCGGGCGCTTGCGCTTGCCGCTCACGCTTCCACCCGCTGCGGCGCGAGGCGCCGCCAGGTCTCGTGCGCGCGGGCGAGCATGTCGAGGTCGGAGGGCCGGTGGAGGTCGCTGCCGACGTGGTCGACGAGCCCCTCGCGCAGGAGCGCCGACGCGACCGCGCGCGGCTCCTCGCCGTGGAACCCGGAGAGCGAGAGCAGATTGAGCTGGAACTGCCAGCCCGCGCGGCGCCACTCGTCGAGGCGCGCGCGCGGGGGCAGCAGCGCGCCGAGCCGCTCGGGGTGCGCGAGCACCGGGCGCAGCCCGCGACGCCGCAGCGCCGTGCCGAGGCGGCGCACGCCGACGACCGGCCTGTCGAACGGCAGCTCGATCAGGACGCAGCGCTCCGGGCCGACCGCCGTCGCGATGAGCGGCTCGTCGCGCTCGAGGGCCGCGAGCAGGCGGCTGCCGTAGAAGTACTCGGCGCCCGCCTCGACCTCGAGCGCGATCCCGGCGCGCGCGAGAAGATCGCGGACCTGCGCGGCCTGCGCGCGCGCATCGACCGGCGTGAACTCGTTGCCGAAGCGGTACTGGTGCGGCGTGAGGTGGACGCGGCGCACGCCGAGGCTCGCGAGGCCGCGCGCCATCGCGACGGTCTCGGGGCCGCCGCGGCTCCCGTCGTCCACGCCCGGCACCAGGTGCGTGTGGAGGTCGAGCTCGAGGCCGGTCATCTCAGTCGGCGATCGCCGCCGCGGCCGCCGCCCCGGTGACGGCGCTCTGCAGGAAGGGGAGGAGCAGCGTGACGGTGCGCGACCAGTTCGCGACGCCGCGCGGGGCGACGTGCACGCGGTCGCCGGGGCGCAGCGCGATCGCGTGGCCGTAGCGGTAGAGTTCCTCGGCGCCGAGCGTGAAGACCCGCGGCGCCTGCCAGCTCCCGCGGAAGACGCGGATCACGTTCGTGTCGGCGTGCACCGGGTCGAGTCCCCCGGCGCTCGCGAGCGCGGCGGCGAGGCTCAGGCCCGCGTGCGGCATCGGCACGATCCCCGGCGTGCGCACCTCGCCGAGCACGTAGACCTGCCGGTGCGAGCCGTCGGGCACGTAGACGAGGTCGCCGTGGCGCATGCGCACGTTGCGGCTCAGGTCGCCGCGCAGCAGGATGTCGCCGAGGCTCACCGCGAGCAGCGCCGGCCCGCGGATCACGTAGGCGCCCTCGACGTCGCCGCCCTCCCGGATGCCGCCCGCGAGGCCCAGCCCCTCGAGCAGCGTCGTCTCGCCCGTCACGGGAAAGACGCCCGGCCGCTGCACCGCGCCGAGCACGTAGAATTTCTGCGACTCGTAGGAGAGCACGTCCACGGTGACGAAGGGACTCTCGAGGAAGGCCTTCAGGCGCTCGGCGAGGTCGGCCTGCACGTCGAGAGGCGTGCGGCCCGCGGCGGGCAGCGCGCCGACCATCGGCAGGTGCACGTGGCCGTCGCGCTGCACGCGGAAGCCGAGCAGCCGGTCGTTCGCGTTGCGCGCCCGCACGCCGAAATCGGCGCGCCCGGAGACCTGCACGTCGAGCACGTCGAGCACGCCGAGGCGGTAGTCGCCGCCCGCCTCCGGCGGCTCGGTCTCCACCGTCTCGAGATGCAGCGCCGGCGGCGGGGCGGAGCGCTCGCTCCCCGCGTCGATCAGCGCGCGCACCTCCTCGGGATGCTCCCGAGGCCCGGCGCAGGCCGCGGCGAGCAGGAGCGCCAGCGCCGCCGGCCTCACGCGCCCGCCCCCGCGAGCGCGCGAGCCTCGAGCGCGGGCACCACCTCCTCGCCGGCATCCAGGAACTCCGCCACCGCGCGCGCGAGCGCGCGCTGCAGCCCGGTCGCCCCCTCGTCGCCGAGGTGCACGACGAGCACCCCCCGCCGCCGCGCCGCGAGCGCGCACGCGAGCGCGTCGCCCCCGTGCCCCGCCACGACCGCGAGCACGGGCCGCGCGACCTCGAGCAGCGAATCGTAGCGCTCCATCGCGAGCGCCGCGCGCAGCGCGTCGCGCTCGACGTCCGCGTCGAGATCGATGTCGGGCTCGAGATCGAGCGGCTCCTCGTGCGGGGCGAGCCTGTCGCGGCAGCCGGTGTGCACGAGGATCGGTCGGAAGGATCCGCGCCGCCGGCTCGAGGCGATCACGGGAGCGAGCAGGCGGAGGTCTTCGAGCCCTCCGGCGATGAAGTGCACGGCCGGCCGGGGCGAGGCGGGGGGGGCCGGGGGGGAGGAGGGGGCGGCCGCGCCGACGCGGGCGAGCACCGCGTCGGCGCGCCGCACGAGGTCGCAGAGGACCGCGCGGCGCTCCTCCTCGACGTTCTCGGCGAAGATCTCGTCCCCCGGGACCCGGGCGAAGGGCACATGCACATCGCCGCCCACGCAGGGGATCGACTCGGCGGCGAGGTGCGCGCCGGGAGGCGTCGCGCGACGCAGGTCGATCTCCCTCATCCGAAGGCTCGCGAGTCCGAGGTCCTCGGCGATGCGCGCGAGGATCGGCGTCACCTCCTCGCGGCGCCGCGCGAGCGCGAGCGACTGGTCGGCGTAGCGCCGGAGGAGATGGACGCGCTTGAAGGTGCGGCGCCTGCGCAGCATCGCCGGGACGCAGTCGCGGGAGCGCGCGAGCAGGTAGACGCAGAGCAGCGCCCACAGCGCGACGCCGAGCAGCAGGCCGCGCGCATCGGGGAGGAGCGCGACGAGCGACGCCTGCGCCGCGGCGAAGAGCAGGAGGCCGAGCAGCACGCGCCGAGGCGACTCCCACGCGCGCAGGAGCAGGTGGTGGGTGTGGCCCCGGTCGGCCGCGAAGAGCGGCTTGCCGCGCAGCCCGCGCCTCGCGCACGCGAGGAAGAGATCGCCCAGGGGGAGCGCGAGCACGCCGAAGGCCACCGGCAGGTCGAGACCCCGGGGCGACTCGAGCAGGCTCGCCGCGAGGAACAGCCCGATCGGCATGCTTCCGGTGTCGCCGAGAAAGATCCTCGCCCGGGGGAGGGGCAGGTTGTAGCGCAGGAAGCCGAGCAGCCCGCCCGCGAGAGCGGCCGCGGGCGGGCCGCCGATTCCCAGCGCGACCAGCGCGAGGCAGGAGACGCAGGAGGTGCCGGCCGCGAGGCCGTCGAGGCCGTCGATCAGGTTGACCGCATTGACGACGAGCACCACCCAGAAGAGCAGGCCCGCGAACTGGGCCCAGCCGGTCTCGATGCCCCCGAGCGGTCCGACGAGCAGCGCGGGCAGGCGGAACCCGCCCGCGTAGAGCACGAGCGCGGCGAACCCCTGCAAGAGCAGCTTCCTTCCGGCCGACAGGCCGCGCAGGTCGTCGAAGAGGCCGCCCACCATCAGGAGGGCGCACGCGAACGCGAGGGCGTGCGCCCTCTCCCCCCCGACGCACAGGAGCACGAGCAGCAGCGGCAGCAGGACGGCGAACCCGCCGAGCAGGGGAGTGCGGAGGAGGTGGACCGAGCGTCCCCCCGGCAGCACCGTGGCCCCGACGCGCACCGCGAAGGCCGCGACGTGCGGGACCACCGCGGCGGAAAGCAGCGCCGCGCCGGCCAGCGCCACCGCCGGCGTCGGCCCCGCGCACGCGAGGACGCCCGCCGAAGCGGCGACGACGAGGCACGAGACGACGAAGGGACGGCGGTCCCTCGTCGCGGCGTGCGGCTCCCCTCCCCCCGTGGCTGCGGCGATCATGGCGGATGGCCGCCCCCGGGAGGCATGCACCATCCCCCCGGGAGCGCTTGCTAGGCATTTCCCCTCTTGCGGTTCCGCGCACCGACGGCGATGCCGCCCGGCGCGCCACGTTCATTCCCGTACACGATGGGCCGAGAGGGCCCGGGGGGGAGACGCAGGGCAGACCCCGCGCGCCCCCTTTTCACCTTCCCAATCGTCGGCCAGCCGCCCCCAGAACTTCAGTGGCGGGACAAAAGGGTCAGACCCCGTTGTCCCGCTAGTGGGCCATGTCGCGGCGCAGCACCACGCGGACCGTCTCGAGCAGGATGCGCAGGTCGAAGAGGATGCTGTGGTGCTTGATGTAGAACATGTCGTGGCGGAGCTTCTCGACGGCGTCGGTCTCGTCCGCGCCGTAGCGGAAGCGGACCTGCGCCCAGCCGGTGATGCCGGGCTTGACGGCGTGGCGCTGGTCGTAGAAGGGGATGCGCTTGCGGAGCTCCTGCACGAAGAAGGCGCGCTCCGGGCGGGGGCCGACGAAGCTCATCGTGCCCTCGAGGACGTTCCACATCTGCGGGATCTCGTCGAGGCGCGTCCTGCGGAGGAAGCGGCCGAGCCGCGTCACGCGGGGATCGTCCTTCTGCGCCCACTGCGGACGGCCGCCCGCCTCGGCGTCCGGCCGCATCGAGCGGAACTTGCAGAGCGTGAACTCCCGGCCGCCCTGCCCGACGCGCTTCTGGCGGAAGAGGACCGGGCCTTTGCTGTCGAGCCGGATCGCGATCGCGACGGCCAGCGCGAGGGGTGCGCTGAGGATCAGCCCGACGCCCGCGACGAGGATGTCGAAGGCGCGCTTGTTCACGTTGCGGAGCCGCGAGTTCGAGAATCCGTCGGAGAAGATCAGCCACGAGGGGCGGAGGTCCTCGACGGGGAGCTTGCCCGCGATCTCCTCGTGCACCTTCGCCTCCTCGACGATCTCGACGCCGCTGAGGCGCGCGTTCAGCAGCGCCTCGAGCGGGAACTGACCGCTGCGGCGGTCGGCGACCGCGACGACCACCCGGTCGATGCGCTCCTCCACCACCACGCGTGCGACCTCGTCGTAGGTGCCGAGCACCGGCCGGCCGCCGATGCGCCACCCCTTCTCCTCGGGCTCGCTCCCGAGGAAGCCGACGAGGTCGAAGTCGCGGCTCCTCTCCGCGAGCAGCTCGCGGGCCGTGCGCTGCGCGTGGTCGCCGACGCCGAGGAAGAGGAGCCTCCGTCGGAACCCGCGGGTGCGGCTCAGGACCTCGTACGCGACGCGGGCGACCACGACGAGCGGGATGAAGACCGAGAGGAAGGTGAGGCAGGCAAGCCACTCCCCCACCATCAGCGAGCAGAGGCCCCAGGCGGCGAGACTGCTCAGCAGGAAGCCGGCGAGCAGGCGCTTCCAGAAGGTCGTGCGGGGGACGATGTGGCGGAAGTCGTAGAGCCCGCACCAGAAGAAGGCGGCCTTGATGCAGGCCAGCAGGGCGACCGCGGGCAGCAGCCGCAGCGGGCTCGAGAGGAACCGGACGCTGCCGAAGTGCGCGAACGCGAACGCGCCGAGCAGCGCGCCGATGATCAGCGCGTCCTCGAACAGCACATACGCCACCGCCGTGCCACGTACCCTCGTGCCGGCGATCCTCACCCGCGCTTCCTCACGACTTGGCTGCCTCCGCCCCCCCTATCGAACGGAAGGCGGACCCGAGTGAAGCGCGGGGCTCAACCCGCCGCAAGTTCGCGCGGCAGCGAGAATTGCACGCGCTCCTCGGCGACGCGCAGCGCCTCGACCCGGATCGCGCCGCACTCCCTCAACCGCTCGACGAGCTCCTTCACGAGCACCTCGGGGGCCGACGCCCCGGCGGTGACGCCGACCCGGCGTGCGCCGCGCACCCACGCGGGATCGAGGTCGCCCGCGCTCTGCAGGAGGTAGGAGCGGCTCCCGGCCTCGGCGGCGACCTCGACGAGGCGGTTGCTGTTCGAGGAGTTGGGCGCGCCCAGCACGAGGATGACGTCGCACTCCCGGGCGAGGCTCTTCACGGCGTTCTGGCGGTTCTGCGTCGCGTAGCAGATGTCCTCCTGCCGCGGGCCGCCGATCGACGGGAACTTGCGCCGGAGCGCCGCGACGATCGCCGCGGTGTCGTCCATCGACAGCGTCGTCTGCGTGACGAACGAGACCGACGTGCCGGGCGGCAGCGCGAGCTGCTCGACATCCTCGACCGTCTCGACCAGCGTGATCGACCCCTCCGGCACCTGCCCGAGCGTCCCCTCCACCTCCGGGTGCCCCGCATGCCCGATCAGCACGAGGTGGTGCCCCTCCGCGGCCATCGAGTCCGCCTCGCGGTGCACCTTCGTCACGAGGGGGCAGGTCGCGTCGATCGCATGGAGCCGCCGGCGCATCGCCTCCTCGACGACCCGCCGCGCGACGCCGTGGGCGCTGAAGATGACGACCGCGTCCTCGGGCACCTCCGACAGCTCCTCGACGAAGATCGCCCCCTTGCGGCGCAGCTCCTCGACCACGTGCCGGTTGTGGACGATCTCGTGCCGCACGTAGATCGGCGCGCCGTACTTGCGCAGCGCGCGCTCGACGATCTCGATCGCCCGGTCGACGCCGGCGCAGAAGCCCCGCGGCTCCGCGAGCACGACGTCGAAGGCGCCCGGATGCATGCGGCTGTAGTATAAGAGCGGCTCCATGAAGATGCCCCTTCTGGCGGCGCTGCTCGCCTGCGCGGCGCCCCTGCTCGCCGGCGAGACCGACGCCGGCCACGCGCCGGCGGGCCGCTGGCCGCATCCGCGCGGCCCCGCCTCCGCCACCGGCCGCTCCCTCGCCGAGCCGCCCGGCTCCTTCGGCGGCCTCCGCTGGAGCTACGCGGCGAAGGCGCCGCTGCGCGAGGTGCCGCTGCTCTGGGACGGCGCGCTCTTCCTGCTCGAGGGCAACGACATCGTCGCCCTCGACGCCGCGAACGGCCGCCCCCGCGCGCGCGCCGCCGGGCCGCCCGCCCCCACCGGCGCCCCCGCGCTCCACGACCGCTCGCTCTTCCTGCTCGACGGCGGCAAGCGGCTCGTCGAGTGGCATCTGCGCGGGCGCACGTTGCAACAGCGCTGGAGTTGTGACGTCGGCGACAGCGCCGCCGGCGTCCGCATCCACATGGGCGAGATCTACGTGACGACGGCGGGCGGCCTGCACCGCCTGCGCCAGGGGCGCGCGAAGCCCGCCTGGACAGCGCCAGGCCGGTACGAGGGCGAGCCCGCGGTCTTCGGCGACCACGTCTACGCGCTGCGCCGGCCGGAGTCCGGCGGCTTGCAACTGGCCGTCCTGGAACGGCGCGACGGAACCGAAGCCGGCGTCGCCGGCCTCGGCGACTTGGGGGGGGCCGGGGGGGCGGTGGCGGTCTCCGAGGGACTCGCGGCCGCGCAGGTGGGCGATCGATGGGCCTTCTTCGCCAAGGCGGGTCCGCCGCCGACACTCCGGCTGCTGCGGGCGGAGAGCCTCACGACTGCGCCGCTGCTCGGCCCCGCGCTCGGGATGGCCTTCGCCTCCGCCGACGCGTGGGTCCTGATCCGCGACGGCAAGCAGCAGGTCCAGACCTTCCTGCCGGCCAAGGCGCGTCCCGACCTCGCGACCGGGATCGCGGCGCCGGTGGGCATGGGGGAGGTCGTCTGCTTCGGCACGTGGGCGGGGGAGATCAACGCCAACGAGGTGCTCTGGCACCTCGGGGAGCGGCCGGCGGTGAAGCAGTTCGCGAAGGGGGTCGGCTTCCCTCCCGTCCCGTCCGGCGACGAGCGGATGATCGTCGTGGCCGAGGATCGCCGGTCGGTCCACTGCATCGTTCCCGAGGAGATCGGCTCATGACACGCGTCGCGGCGCTCCTCCTCTGCGCGGCGCTCGCCGCCGCGGATGTCGTCGTGACCAGCGACCGCACCGTGCTCACCGGCGCGGCCAAGGAGAGCGCGTCGGGCCGGGAGGTGACGATCGGCGGCGGCACGGTCGCCCTCGACGAGGTCCTGCTGTGGGAGACCGACGACGGCACGCTCCGCCACGCGCCCGACCTCGCGTCGCATCTCCTCGGCGTGCGCATGCTGGCCGAGGGCGAGATCCTGCGCCTCTGCCTCGAGGCGCTGCCGAAGGCCGTCGACGCCGGCGCCTCCGGCGACGCCGCGGCGCTGCTCGACCGCGCCGAGCGCGCCGGGCTCGAGCCGAAGGACGCCGAGGCGTGGGAGGCTCGCATCGGCGCGCTCGCCCCCAGGGCCGCGGGCGCGTACGTCGTGCCCGGTCGCGAGGTCCCCGCCTCGATGCTCGTCGCCCGCGCGCGGAAGTCGCTCGGCGCCGACCAGCGGCCCAGAGGCC
This sequence comes from uncultured Planctomycetaceae bacterium, assembly GCA_964570285.1. Classification (GTDB taxonomy): domain Bacteria; phylum Planctomycetota; class PLA2; order PLA2; family PLA2; genus CAZMXP01. The sequence continues at coordinate 8,873 of CAZMXP010000007.1, read as the reverse complement.
TCGAACTGCTGCGTGCCGCCCTGCAGGCCCAGCCCGACGACGCGGAGGCAGGCCGACTGCTCGCGGAACTCGCCCCGGAACCCTGGTCGATCGGCACGAAGGCCGACTGGCTCGCGTGGGAGATCGACGTGATGCCCGGCGGCGTGCGCCTGCTCAAGCGCAGCCACCCCGACATGGAGCGCGCGCGAAACCTCTGGCGCAAGGACCTCTTCGGCGTCGAGAGCGACGAGATCGTCTTCCTGACGCCGATGAAGGAGACGGGCCCGGTGGGCATGTGCCTGAGCCTCGCGCGCCTGACCTGCTCCGCCCTCGACCGGATGTTCGCGACCGAGAGCCCGGCGCGCGACGAGACGCTTCCGCTCGTCATCTACTTCTACGAGAGCCCCCAGGAGTACGTGAAGCTCTCCGGCACCGGCGTCGGTCGCGGCCCCGATCCCTTCCTCGGACTCACCGCGGGGCACTACAACCCGGGCGAGAACATCTCCCGCTTCTTCTGGCCGAAGACGCCGGGCCCCGAGCGGCAGGTGCGCCACACCTTCGTCCACGAACTGACCCACCACTGGATCGAGCGCCGCTGCCCGCGCTGGCATCCTCGCGACCAGGCGGACATGGGCGAGCGCGTGCAGACGCCGGGCTACTGGATCGTCGAGGGGTTCGCGACGTTCATCGAGGAGGGGCGCTACGACACGCGGAAGGGCCGTTGGACGCACTTCAACCCGCACGCGCGGAGCCTCGACGTCGTCGCCGCGCTGGCGAAGCAGAAGAAGCTGATCCCCTGGGAGAAGGTGCTGCCGCTGACGCAGGCGCAGTTCCACACGCAGCTCGACAAGTCGAAGTCGCACGCGAACTGCGTCACGAAGTGGACGATCTTCCCGGGCGGCATGTTCGAGATCCGGCTGTTCTACGAACAGGCGGGATCGACCTGCCACTTCCTCTACTGGGGCGAGAACGGCAAGTACCGCGCGCGGCTGCTCGACTACGTGACGAGCTTCTACACGAGCAGGGGCGACGAGACGAGGATCGCCCCCGACGCCGCCTTCGGGCTCACCCCGGAGGAACTCGGCAGGAAGGTCGAGGCCTTCGCGCAGGCCGTCATGGACGGCTGGCGGCCCAGCTGAGGAGGAGCACAGAGGCACAGAGCCGCAGCGCGGCCTTCGGCCGTCGCTCGTTTGGTTGCGGCGTGGAGCCGCGCTGCGTCCCTGTGCCTCTGTGGTCATCCTGCCCGGCCGCGCCGGTCGGGTGCGGGGACTTAGCCCCCTTCGCCGCCGGGCGGGAGGTCGCGGGCGGAGAGCACGAAGGCGCCGCGGACGTCCTGCTCGGGCAGGCGCGAGATGCCGGGGTGGACCTCCTCGAGCGAGTCGATCGTCTCGCGCTGGCGCGCGAGCGCGCGGCGGAGCGCGTTGCGCTCGCCGAGCAGCCGCGCGTAGTCCACCGCCTGCCGGATCGTCATGCGCAGGTCGTCGTCGTCCCACGGCTTCAGGATGAAGCGGTAGACGGCGCCGTTCTTGACGGCGTCGAGCACCGCGGTCACGTCGGGCTTGCCGGTCAGGATCACGCGGATGATGCCGTCGTCGATCTCGCGCACGCGCTTCAGCAGCGCGGGGCCCTGCATGCCGGGCATGTAGTAGTCGGCGACGACGACCGTCGGCGCGTTCGCGGTGATCTCCGAGAGCGCCACGTGCGGGTCGGTGCAGGTGCGTACCTCGTAGGGCTCGTCGGCGAAGACGCGGCGCAGCGCCGCGACGACGGGCTTCTCGTCGTCGACGAAGAGGATGGAGACGTCGGTTTCGGTGCTCATCAGAGGCAACTCCTAGGGAATGGATTCGACAGGGGGCGCGGGGGCGGCGCCGAGCAGGGCGACGTCGTCGCCGACGATCAGCGCGCCGACCGGCACGCCGTCCACGACCATCGGGAGCACCCCCCCCGCGCCCCCCCCGCGCAGCGCCCCCGTGAGCTCGGGCTCGAAGAGGTCGGCGACGCTCGTGCCGACCAGCCCCCCGCCGCCGAGCTGCTCGCGCGCCTTCGCGTTGGCGAAGAGCACGGTGCGCGCGGCATCCAGGCCGAGCACGGGCATCGGCAGCACCTCGAGGATCTCCTGCGCGACGCGCAGCACGCGGTTGAGCTCGCGCAGCTCGCGGGTGCGCTCGTCCACCTTGCGCTCGAGCTCCGCGTTGAAGGCGACCAGCTCGCGGTTGAGCCGCAGGTTCTCCCGCGAGAGGCGGTGGTGCTCCAGCGCCTTGCGCAGGTTGTGCTGCAGCTCCTCGTCGTTCCACGGCTTGGCGAGGAAGCGGTAGACCTCCCCCTCGTTGAGCGCGCACACGATGAGGTTGATGTCGGCGTAGCCGGAGAGCACGATGCGCATCGTGTCGGGGCGGATCTCCTTGACCTTCTTGAGGAAGGTGACGCCGTCCATGCCGGGCATGCGGAAGTCCGACAGCACGAGGTCGACGTCGCTCTTCGCGATGTAGGCGAGCCCCTCCTCGCCGCTGGTCGCGAAGTGGAGGTCCCAGGGCTCGTCGAGGAAGACGCGGCGCAGCGCGTTGAGGATGCTCGCCTCGTCGTCGACGCAGAGGACGCGCGGACGGTGGCTAGTCGACATGTTGCAGCTCTCCCCCGCCCTCGATCGGGAGGCGGATGCGGAACGTGGTGCCGCGGCCGACCTTGCTCTCGACCGCGATCGTGCCGCCGTGGCGGCGCACGATGTCGCAGGAGATCGACAGGCCGAGGCCGGTGCCCTTGCCGACCTCCTTGGTCGTGAAGAAGGGGTCGAAGATGCGCGTGAGCAGCTCTTCCGGGATGCCGCAGCCCGTGTCGGCGATCACGACTTCGACCTCCCCGCCGTCCCGGCGCGTCGTCACCGTGATGACGCCGGCGTCGGCGATCGCCTGCGCGGCGTTCACGAGCAGGTTCATGAAGACCTGGTTGAGCTGGCTGCCGAGGCAGAGCACCGGCGGGATCTCGCCGAGCTCGGTCTTGACCTCCGCCTTGTACTTGATCTCGTTGTGCACGATGTTCAGCGTGCTCTTGAGCCCCTCGTTCAGGTCGGCGTACTTCGGCGTCTGCTCGGCGGGGTGCGAGAAGACCTTCAGGTCGCTGACGATCTTCCGCATGCGCTCGGTGCCCTCGAGGGACTCCTCGACGAGCGCCGGCAGGTCCTGCAGCATGAAGTCGACCTTCAGCTCGCGTCGCGTGCGCGCGATCTCCTCGTTGGCCGCGGGGCTCTGCGCCTCGTAGATCGCGATCAGGCCGCGGATGCGCTCGACATAGCGCCGCAGCGTGCCGAGGTTGCTGTGCACGAAGCCGATCGGGTTGTTCAGCTCGTGCGCGACGCCCGCCGCGAGCTGGCCGATGCAGGCCATCTTCTCCTGCTGCAGGAGCTTGCCCTGGGCGGCCTCGAGGTCGCGCAGCGCCCTCTCGAGCTCGGCGTTCTTGCGCTCCTGCTCGACGCTGCGGGCCGCGAGCGCGCTCGTCCGCTCGGCGACCGTCGCTTCGAGCTCGCCGTTCGCGCGCGAGAGGTGCAGCAGCAGCCCCTCGTTCTCGGCGGCGCGGCGCTCCCCGCGCCGGTGCGAGAGCCACGCCGAGAGCGCGCGGCGCATCCGCTGCGTGATCTCGAAGGCGCTGAAGGGCTTCGCGAAGTAGTCCCACCGCTCGAGGCGGTCGGGCGGCAGCCGGCCGGCGAGCACCTGCTCGATGCGCGAGCCCATGCCGGTCATCAGCGTGCACTGGATCTCGGGGTCGAGTTCCCAGAGGCCGCGGATCGTGTCGATGCCGTCAGGACCGTCGGGGAGCATGACATCGACGAGGGCGCATGCGACCCGCCCGCCCGCGGCGAGCCGGTCGCGAACGAGCGCGAGGGCCTCGCGGCCGGTGCCGGCCGGGACCACGCGGGTCTCGATCCCGTCCGGGGCGATCCCCTCCCCGGCGGTCAGGTAGTGCTGGCAGAGGCGCAGGATGTGCGGATCGTCGTCGACGACGAGGATGTGGGCGCACGCCTCGTCCGGCGGCGCAATCCCCTGCGACCCGATCCCCTCCTGCGCCCGCCCGTCGGTGACATCGGCGACGTCGATGGCGCTAGGAACCATGCCTTTCCCCTTTCGATGGCAGGTCTACCCACCGTTATCGACATTGCGCGCGGAATACTGAGGGGTAGATTCGGGGTGGGGAATGACGCCATGGGTGACCACAGACAGGGGCCGACCGTCATCGTCGTCGACGACGAACGCAACTTCGCGAAGCGGCTCGCGATGGAGTTCGAGGAGCACGGCTTCCGCGCCCGCGCCATCACCGATGGCGCCGAGGCCCGTGACGTGCTGGAGCGGGAGCGGCCCGACCTGGTCGTGCTCGACGTGCGCATGCCCGGCGTGGACGGCATCCAGTGCCTGCGCAGGTTCAACGCCGCCCACGGCGCGGACACCCCCCCGGTGATCCTGCTGACGGGCGACATCAGCCCGCGGGTGGATGCCGCGGCGCTGGTCTACCCGGGGAGCTTCGTGCTCACGAAGCCGGTCGGCTACGACGAGGTCATCGACGTCGCGAGGCAGCTGCTCGCGACGGCCGCGGCCCATCGCCCGGGCGGCGGCGAGCCTTGCCGCGGCGGATGAGGGCACGGAACGGATAGCCCGTAACGCGGGATCAGAGCAGCGCCGCGAGGTTCTCGATCGCGATCCGCCGCAGCTTCAGGTAGCGGTCGGGATCGTCGAGGCGGCGCTGCAGCCGCCGGATGAGCGCCGCGCCCTCGGCCCCGAGCGTCCGGGCGAAGTGCTCGCCCCAGTGGTGCTGCCAGGCCCGCAGCCACGCGAGGAGCGGTGCCACCTGCGCGGTCTCGAGGGAGGTTCGCTGTGCGACCTCGCGCACCGCCGCCACCGCCCGCCCGGGATCGAACGGACCCTTGGGAACCGGGCGCACGGCCCCATCCGGCAAGCCAAGCTGCATCAATAGATCCCACGCGGCGGCCACGGCGTTATCCTACTCTGCGGCGGTGTATCATGGCCACCATGCAGCTAGCCACCGGAACCGTAGTCGATGGAAAGGTCGTCGTCGAGGGGGATCCGCTGCCCGAGGGTACCGTCGTGATGATCCTCGCTCGCGAGGCGGACGAGACTTTCGAGGTTCCCCCTGAACTTGAGGCGGATCTGTTGGAGTCGATCGCTCAAGGCGAGCGTGGAGAGACGATTTCCGCTCAAGATGTTCTGGAGCGTCTTCGTCGAATTGCCTGAGCATCGTGTTCTACGTCGAGGTGACCCCTCGCGCCGCGATGCAGGTGGAGGCGGCTGCAGCTTGGTGGGCGAAGAACAGGCCGGCCGCGCCCGATGCGGTCCGAATCGGCTTCCAGGAGGCGACGACGCTGTTGTCTCATCAGCGTGGGTTGGCGCGACTTCGCGCTCGGCACGCTTTCCCGACTTGCGGCGCGTGTATCTATCGCGCGTCAGGTACCACGTCTACTACCGTGTGCTGGCCAAGAAGGTCGTGGTGGTGGCCTTCTGGCACGCGAGCCGTGGCAGCGGTCCCAGCCTCTGAGCGCCAGCCGCGGGCGGATGCGGGAGGCTAGAGCGAATATTGGGGCTCGCCTTCGAGCCGCGCACGGATCGAGCCTCTTCTTGGAAGTCAGGATCGACCGTCCCTGCGCGCAAAGGCTCTCGCAGACGGCACGCATCCGCCCCGGAGCGCGAGCCCGAGCGTCTCGCCGCGTGATCTCGCTGCCGCTGACGCGGTACCACTCCTCGAGGTCCGCCTCCGCGCACTCCTCGGCTGATCAGGTCGGCTCGGAGCCGTCCGACCGTTGCACCTGGTGCATCGCGCCGGCCACCGCGCAGAACGACACGCGCGCAACGAACGCCGTGATCATGAAGGACCCCGACAGCAGCGTCAGCAGCACCTGCCCCGCGAAGCCGCACCAGGCGTAGAGGTGCGTGCCCGCCTTCAGGCGCCACGCGAGAAGCCCGGTCGCCGCGCCTGCGACGACGGCCCAATGCGGCGAGAACCCCATGAACAGCTCGATCGCGAGGAAGAGCCCGGCCGCCTCGGCGACGTAGCGCCTCGCGGTGCGGCGACGGCGCCCCGCCTGCGCGACGGTGCGATCCGTCTCCGCGCGCTGGCGCTCGCGGACGAGTTCGGCGACCGGATCCCTACCGACCTGCACGCTCCCATCATCGGAAAGTTCAACGGCCGCCTGAGCCGATCAAGTGAGACATGGGCGATCCGGTCCCCTCGCTCCGCAACGACTACGCCCTCCGCCAGGAGGCCGCCATGGCCACCGCCCATGCGCGACAGCGGCGCAACCGGCGCAACGGCATGATCGCGGGCGCCTTCATCGGCCTGCTCTCGGTGGCGCTGACCGCCGGCGTGACGCGCCGCGCGCTCTTCTGGCACTCCTTTCTCCTTGAAAGCCTCCTCTGCGCCGTCGCGGGCTACCTGCTCGCGAGGGGGAATGGCGGGGGGCTGCGGGGGGTGCTGCTCTTCTCCGGGGCCTACCTGCTCGCGTTCGGGCTCCGGGCAACCGGCCTCGACCCTTCGGTCCTCTTCGCCCACGGCGACCTCCGCCACGCGGCGGCGATCCAAGGCAACTTCATGAGCCTCTGCCTCGTGCTCGGTTGCGGCTGCGCCATCGGCAAGGCGATCGAGGGGTGACCGCGCGCCGGCGCATGACGAAGGAAGGCCCAGTGGCCCTCAAGATGCAGCCCCGCTTTGATTCCAAACGGGTTCCCAGGCGCGTGTCGTCCGCCTGGTCAGCTGAGTCCGAGGAGTACAGAAGTCAAAGTAACCCTAGCGTATCAGCCGACTCCTTGGCCAAGCGCCCCGGAGATCGGGGACGGCTGCCCCCGGAAGCAGGGTCGGGCGGGGACCGTTGCCCACTCGAGACCCCGGCAGGGACGACACCCATGCGGGCCACGAGGAGGCTGACGTCGTCCTCGAAGTCATCTCCGCGCCGGAACTCGCCGGCCGATCGCAGGATCTCGTCAACGATGTAGTCGGGAGCGCATCGCCGCAACCGAACGAAGTTCTCCTTGATCGCGTCCTCTCCCCACACCCTGTGCGCCGGCCCCCCCCTCGTCTCGAAGAGCCCATCCGAGAGCAGGAGGATCGCGTCTCCTGGAGCGTAGTCGGTCCTTCCGACGGCGGCTTCCACGTGCAGCGCATTCGGCCCGACGCCAAGAGCGCGGTTCGCCGTGGCGAGCTCCTCGAGCACACCCCCTGCCCGCAGCAGATACGGCGCGGGATGGCCTGCCGTCGAGTGCTCGATCGTACGCGCGGTCAAGTCGATGCGGATCACCGCGAACGTCATGAACATGGAGGTCTGCTGGAAGATCCGCAGCGCGGCGTGATTGAGCGACTCCAGGAACTCGGCGGGCCCCACATCCTGGAGGATCATCGACTGCACGTGCGCATGCATGCGGCTCACGACGAGAGCGGCGGCGACGCCGTGGCCAGAGACATCGCCGACACAGAGGTACAGCAGTCCGGCCCGCGAGAAGCTCGCCTGGAGGTAGTCCCCGCCCACGAGGGCGCAGGGGATGTGGCGAACCGCCACCGCGAGGTCGCCGCGGGCGAAGGAGACCGGCACGAGGCTCTGTTGGATCACCTGTCCGAGAGCCAGATCCTCCATGGCGGTCCTCCGGAGCCTCTCCAGGCGCGTGCGCTCGCCGCGCTCGTCCAGCACGATGCCCTCGAGCCTGTCGTTCGCCACTGCCTGGGACAGCTCTCGCGTATCGGATGCCCGCAGCAAGCGGCGCAGCGCCCTACCCTCCAGCATCCCTACACGGGTAGCCGCGCTGACGACCGCGCACCATCCGAGCGGAGCCACCATCGTCAAGACCGCTAACCAGACGGGCGAAGATGCCGTGGCAGCGAAGATCGCCAACGGAGAGGCACACGCCAGGCCGAGCCACAACCCGGGATTGAATCGGAGCGCGTAGGTCCTGCGGTTGAAGAGCGCTCGAACGAACGCTTGAAGAAACTCGCCGGAGGGACGCGGCATGCTCCCCGTCGCGCCCGGCACATCGCCCCGAACGCGTGCGCGCAGTCCCCTAGGTCGGCTCATCGGGCTAGGATAGCACGTCTCTCCCTCCTCGGACGACGCTTGCTCCGCGGGAGGGCATGATCGCGACCCGGTCGTGCGTGCGATCTGCATCGCGATCTCCCCGACGCGCGACGTGCTTCACCTCTGCGAACCCGCGCGCTCGCGCGCGCCCTCGCCGCGGACGGCGCGCGCCCCGCGACCGGGAACCTCCGCCTGCGCCAGCAGCTCATCCTCCTGGAGCGGAAGGGGAGCGTCCGCAGAGCGGCGATGGCGACCGCGCGTCCTGTACTACTAACCCTCGGATTTCGCGCTCCCTGCGCAAATTCTCGTGCTGCCCTCGTGCGGCGCCTGGAACCGAGCCAAGGTGGCCTCTTCGCAGCCATCCTCTGCGGCGGGGGAGGGACGCACGCAGCCCTCCGCCCCGCGCGCGTCACCCGGATCCCGCAGCACCTTTCTAGGCGCAGCGCGGCCTTCGGCCGTCGCTGATTTGGTTGCAGCGTCAAGCCGCGCTGCGTCACGGTGCCTCGCTGGATCAGGGACTGGAAGGAGCACCTCGCCCTCGCGTCGCCGCTAGCGACCTGGCACCGACGTGTCCGCGCCGCCGCGTGCCCAGGCCACGGACCGCGGATTCCGCCACTTCCCCTCGCTGTCGTGGGGCAATTCTGCGATGCTCGCTGCCCGCATCCCGTGCGGATGAGTGTTCCCTACTGATCACCGGCCGTCGCGGCAGGCCCGCGGACGTTCGGGTTCTACTCGGCACGCTTGAGAACCTTGACCTCGCGGTCCAGGCGGTCACCGAGGTGCGGGTTCCGGAAACTCTGACCCCATCGATTCCGGAAATTCTGGCCGGTCCAAA
>CAZMXP010000006.1:0-107413 GCA_964570285.1 uncultured Planctomycetaceae bacterium | reverse complement strand
CGATCGAGCAGGAGGGGACCTACCCGCTGCCGGCCGCGCAACTCGACCGCTTCATGTTCCGCATCCGCATCGAATACCCCGACGGCGAGCAGGAGGCGAAGGTCGCCCGGCGCGTCGCGCGGGGGGCGCCCGCGCCGCTGCCGAAGGTGCTCGGCCGGGAGGAGATCGCGGCCTTCGGCGCGGAGGCGGCCCGCGTCGCCGTCGATCCCCGCCTGCAGCAGAAGATCGTCGACCTCGTGCGCTCCAGCCGCCCGGCCGAGCCGTCGGCGCCGGACTACGTGCGCGACTCGGTCGCCTTCGGCGCGAGCCCGCGTGCGGCGCAGGCGATCTCCGTCGCGATCCGGGCCCGGGCGCTGCTCCACGGCCGGGGGGCGGCCGAGGAGCAGGATGTGGTGGCCGTGGCCCCCGACGTCATCCGCCACCGCCTCGTGCTCAACTACCACGCGACCGCGGAGGGCGTGCGCGCCGTCACGGTGGCTCAGAGGCTCCTGATGGATCACTTCGAGACGGCGAGGCCCGCCCTCTCCCCCGCGCCCCCTCTCTGGCGCCGCCTGCTGCGTCTCTAGCGCGGCCCGCTCCTGCCGATAATCCCGGCGGGACAAGACGGCCTTGGGAAACTCGTTGGGCGACCATCCGGCGTCGCAGCCGAAAGGCGGGCGCATTCTTGTGGCGGAGGACGACCGGTTCTACCGGCAGATCCTCGCCAAGCGCCTCCAGGCGGCCGGGCACACGGTCGAACTGACCGCCGACGGCGCCGAGGCGTGGGAGCGCGCGCGGCTCGAGGCGCCGGAGCTCCTGCTCTCCGACTGGATGATGCCCCGGCTCGACGGATTCGAGCTCTGCAAGCGGATCAAGGAGGAACCCTCCCTGAAGTCCGTCTACTGCATCCTGCTCACGGCGAAGGACCGCACCGAGGACAAGGTCTCGGCGCTCGACGCGGGCGCCGACGACTACCTGATCAAGCCCTGCGACGACGGCGAGCTGCTCGCGCGCGTGCGCACGGGCCTGCGCGTGCACCGGCTGCACGCGCAGCTCGAGGAGGTCTCGGTGACCGACTCGCTGACCGGCCTGCGCAACCGACGCTACTTCGACCAGCGCCTCGACGAGGAGGTGGCGCGCTGCCGCCGCTACCGCGTGCCGCTCTCGCTCGTGCTCTTCGACCTCGACCAGTTCAAGTCGATCAACGACCGCTATGGCCACCCGATCGGCGACGAGGTGCTGGTCGCGGTCGGCGGCGTGCTGCTGCGGCGCGTGCGCAGCGGCGAGGTCGCCGCGCGCATCGGCGGCGACGAATTCGCGATCCTGCTGCCGAGCACCGACCTCGCCGGCGCGCAGGCCTTCGCGCTCGAACTCGAGGCGATGCTCGCGGAACTCTGCCTCGCGGTCGCCCCGGGCTACCGCGTCGCCGGCAGCGCCGGCGTCGCCGAGATCGCGATCGGCTGGGACGGCCCCGCCCTCGTGAAGGCCGCGGATGCTGCGCTCTACGCCCGCAAGGAGGGCAAGCGCACGCCTACGAAGGTCGCCGCCTCCGGCGCGTAGCGGACGCGGGGGGGGCGCGGGGGGGCCGCGGGGGTACGCGACCCCCCGCCGCGAACTCTGGCCTCTGGACTACGGCACGACGGGGAACACCGTCAGGTCGCTGAGGATCGGGCTCAGGCCCCCGGGGCTGCGGCGCAGCGTGGCGCGGATCTCGATGAACCTGCCGGTGAGCCCCAGAGGGGCCCCCTTGGTCACGGTGATGAAGGCCTGTGCGCCGAGGGCGGCCGTGGTGTCGGCCGCGCGCGCTTCCACGAGGATCTGGCTGCCCGGCGGCTCGCTTCCCTGCCCCTCGAGATTCCACTGGATCCGCTGCCAGCCGCGCCCCGTCGTGCTGCCGTCGTAGACGACCTGCCAGGTGCCCTGGGGCGAGGTCGCACCGAGCGCCACCGCGCCCGTCATGTCGCTGTAGTTGTACGGCGAGGCCCCGGGCAGGTCGACCGTGAGGTCCACGGCGCCGATCGGCGTGACGCCGTCGCTCCCGATCGGCCCGGCGGTGGGGTCGATCCGGCTCGCGTTGCTGTCGTTGATGTTGGCGGTCCAGATTTTCCCCGCTGCGTCCACGGCGACGCCGGTGCTGCCGCTCCCGAGGCCCGTCACGTTGCCGAGGAAGGTCCCGTCGTTGAGAAGGTGGCTCAAGGTCGTGTTGCCGAACGAGGAGCCGATCCACACATGGTCGTTGCCATCCACGGCCAGGCCTTGCGCATACGGCGCCCCGTGCGTGAAGGTCCCTAGCAGGGTGCCGTCCGGCGCGAGCTTGCGCACCGTGTTGTCGTTCAGCGTGCTGACCCAGATGTTGTTTTGGCTGTCCACGGCGAGGCCGTAGTTCGGGATATCGATGTCGAGGGGGTTGGAGGGGCCGAGCGGCAAGTCGGGATCCCAGCGCATGAGAGTCGAACTCGAGGTGGCCGACCAGACCACTCCTTGCTGGTCCACCAGCCCGCCGTATCCGGCGGCGAAGGGCCCTTCCGTGCGCAGGATGGCCCCGGTGCGCCCGTCGATCAGCTCGAAGACGCCGTTGTTGCTCCCGAAGGCGCCGCTGACCCAGACATTGTTGTTCGCGTCGACGGTCACGTGCCGGGTCGCCGTGGCTGCCGTAGGCACGAAGTGCAGGATCATCTCGTCTGCCGCGTTCTCGACGCCCCCGTCGTCGTCGGGACCGCCGGGCCACGGCAGCACATCCCCGTAGCCGGTCGACGTGTCGATGACCCCGTTGCCGTTGCGGTCGATGCCCTGGTTGGCCTCGAACAGGCCGACATGGATGACGGAGCCCGCGTTGCGGTTGCCCGCCCAGCAACTCCCGTCGAGTCCGACGGTGGTGCGGGAGGGGTTCGTGAACGGAAACGACTCCGGGGCGGTGCGGTACTCGCCGAGGATCTCCCCGGTCTCCGTGTGGATCTTGCAGATCGTTCCCCGAGCGGACAGGGCGATCCATATGAAGGGGAAGGTGCTCGTCGTGGTGTTGAGCTGGATCTGGTTCGGCGTGCTCGTGTTCACGTTGACGAGGGAACCCGAGGAGAAGTCGAAGCTCGTCGTGAACTGGATTCCGCCGGGCAAGATCCCCCCCGCGGCGGTGCCGGGGAGGCAGTTTCCGCAGGAACCCAGGATGGCAGCGCAGACGAGCGCGGCGCACGAACTCGTGACTCGACGCATGGTGACCTTCCTCTCGGTGGTGGCGATGACCTTGTGCATGGACTAGAACGGGACGTGGATCCTCAGGCCGAGGATCCAGAGCTGGTCGCTCACGGCAAGTCCCCCGCCGGGATCGGAAACGAACATCAGGTGCGGCGTGACGTGCATCTTGCCGCCCTCGAGCGAGAAATCGTAGTAGACCTCGATCGTCACCTCGGTGTCCTGCGGTAGCGTGATCACGAGGTCGTTGGACGAGATGAAGCCGATCGCCGCGCCGATCTTGTCGTCCGGACGGCTGCCGACCAGGCCGTTGAACTGCGCGCCGATCGACGCGTCCAGCTCCACCGGGTTCACGTCGCCGCCGTTGGTCGCGATCCGCACGAACAGGCCGATCGCGTCCGTCACCCACCAGTCCCACGAGACGCCGCCGCCCGCCGAACCGTCGCGCAGGCTGTCGACGAAGTACTCGTCGATCGTGCCCATGATCACCGCCGTCAATCGGCTGCTGATCGTCAGGCCGGCGAGCGGACTCGCGCCCACCGCGCCCCCATGGCGGAGGTCTCGCGCGAGGTAGCTCTCAGTCTCGCGAGCGATCATGTGGCCGTCGCAGGCGGCCGTCTGCTCGATCTGTGTGCGGAGCCGTGCCACCTGATCCTCGATCGTGGGTTCGTCGGCAGGAGCAGGGCGGGGAAGGGGGGAAACGAGAAGAACCGCAAGGAGACAGCGCAGCATGCGACCGGCCCTCCAAGATCGCTCTACGCGCAGTTCGCGCCCTGCGAGTGCCTGCGTGAACGGCGTCGACGGGTACTTGGTAGCACCGGAGTACGGACGAGGTCAATAGGGGGGCGGATCGAATCGGGGAATCCGGATCCCGGGGGGGGACGCGAGGTCGCATGGTCCTGAGACCGCGGCTGGCCCCCTCCCCCGCCCCCCTCCCCGATCCCCGCACGGGGGGTGCGCAGTCGCCGCGACGGCGCCCGCCGCACCCGCTCCTCGGCGGTTGCCGCGCGTAACTCCGTGTGCGGACCGGGGTTGAGGCGGCGGGGATTCCTGCAGAATTCTCACCTGGCACCGTACGATCCTGGCCGTGCGCATCGTGCTCGTCTCCAGCGGACATGCGGCGAGGCAGTTCGCGAGCGAACTCTCCAAGGAGCACGATGTCTACGTCGTGCACGAGGGGGAGGAGGGGCGCGAGGAACTCGAGAGCCTCGACGTCCACGTCGTGGAAGGGGAGGGGAACGACCCGGCCGTGCTGCAGAAGGCCGGCGCCTTCATGGCGAGCTTCGTCATCGCCTGCACGCGATCCGACGAGAGCAACATCCTCGCCTGCATGACGGCGCGGCAACTCGGTCCCGCGCAGACGATCTGTTTCGTGACGAAGGCCGAGTATGTGCGCACCTTCGCCACGCAGGCGGGCACGCATGCCGACGCCGCGCCCCGCTTCGGCATCGACCGGCTCGTCTGGCCCGCCCGCATGCTCGCCGACAAGATCGAGAAGATCCTCGCCGTGCCCGGGGCGACCGACGTGGGCAGCTTCGCCCGGGGCCAGGTGGCGCTGCTCGAGTACATCCTCCGCGAGGGGCTGCCCCTGATCGGGAGCCCGCTGCGCGAGCTCCGCTCGCTTCCCCCCGGCGTGCTCATCGTGGGCGTGCGGCGCGGCGACGACTGGTTCGTCCCGCGCGGCGACAGCGTGCTCCTCGACGGCGACCGCGTGCTGTTCATGGGGAGGAGCGCCTCGATGCACCAGCTCGCCGGCTGGTTCACCACGCACCTCGGCGAGGAGCGGCGGCGCGACATCGTCATCGTCGGCGGCGGGACGGTCGGGTTCCGCGTCGCCCAGTCGATGGAGCGCAACCCCGCCTCCAGGATCAAGCTCCTCGAGCAGAACGAGGAGCGCTGCGCGGAGATCGCCCAGGTGCTCGAACGCACGCTCGTGCTCCACGCCGACGGCTGCGACATCGACCTGCTCGAGGCGGAGCAGGTGCACCGCGCCCGCGCGCTCGTCGCGGTGACCGACAGCGACGAGAAAAACCTGCTCGCCTCGCTGCTCGGGCGGCAGCTCTCCATCCCGAAGATCGTGACGCGCGTGAGCAGCGCCTCCAACCGGCGCGTCTTCGAGCGCGTGGGCATCGACGTGCCCCTCAGCGCGCGGGGCGCCGCGATCGAGGCGGTGCTGCACATGATCCACTACAAGGAGGTGGACCTGCTCGCGACGATCGGCGGCGGTCTCGGCGACGTGCTCGACGTGACGCTGCCGGAGACCTTCGCGCAGACGCCGCTGAAGGACCTGCCGCTTCCCCCCGACAGCATCATCGCCGCGATCATCCGGGGCGGCGAGGCGCTCGTGCCCGGCGGCGCCACCGTCGTGCAGCCCGGCGACCACTGCCTCCTCATCTGCAAGGCGGAGCGCCTCGAGGAAGTGCGCCAGGCGCTGCTCGGATGAGGCCGCGCAACGTCGCCTGGGCGCTGGGCCTGATCCTCCGCCCGTTCGCGGCCCTGCTGCTCCTTCCCGCCGCCGTGGACTTCGGCTACGGCGACCCCGGGCACGCCGTCGGCTTCCTCGTCACCGCGGTCCTCGCGTTCGCCTCGGGCTCCTGGCTGACGCGCCGCAGGATCGACCTCGCCCGCTTCTCGCGCATCGAGGCGATGGCGGTCGTCGCCGTGGGCTGGCTCGCCGCGGCCGCGTTCGGGGCGATCCCCTTCCTGGGCCAGGGCTTCTCCCTCGTGGACGCCTACTTCGAGAGCATGTCGGGGTTCACGACGACGGGCTCGACGATCTTCGCCACGGAGGACTTCGCGAACATCAGCCGCGGCCTCATGTTCTGGCGCGCCCTCACGCAGTGGGTGGGGGGGCTGGGCATCATCGTCCTCTTCGTCGCCGTGCTCCCCGCCCTCGCGGTGGCCGGCCGCCAGATGTTCTTCGCCGAGGCGCCGGGCCCCGAGGAGGAGGCGCTCACGCCGCGCATCCGCCACACCGCGGCCGCCCTCTGGCAGCTCTACATCGGCCTGACCCTCCTGCAGGCGCTGCTGCTCCGCGCGTTCGGCGACATGGGCTGGTTCGACGCGTTCTGCCACGCCTTCACGACGCTGGCCGCCGGCGGCTTCAGCCCGCATCCGCGCTCCCTCGAGGGGCACAGCCCCTCCGCCCAGTGGGTCGTCATCCTCTTCATGTTCCTCGCGGGCGCCTCCTTCACGCTGCAGTACCGCGCGCTGCGTCGCCCGAAGGTGCTCGCGGCGGATACCGAATTCCGCACCTATGCCTGCATCGTCGTCCTCGCGGGCCTCGGCCTCGCCGTGCTCCTCGCGAGCGGGCAGGGTCACGGCTTCGAGGCGTCGGTCCGCCACGGCCTCTTCCAGAGCCTCAGCATCGTCACGACCACCGGCTACGCGAGCGAGGACTTCAACCTCTGGGGAGGCAACGCGCTCGTGCTGCTCGGCGCCCTCATGTTCATCGGCGGCTGCGCGGGCTCCGCCGGGGGCGGCCCCAAGGTCGTGCGCCTCGTGCTGCTCGCGAAGTTCCTCGCCCGCGAGGTCGTCGTCGCGCTGCACCCGCGCGCGGTGCGCTACGTGCGCATGGGCGGGCGCCCGCTGGCCAGCGAGACGATGCGCGCCATCGTCGGATTCCTGCTCGCCTACATCACGATCTTCGCCGGCGTCGCCGTGCTCGCGGGCATCATCGAGAACGACGCGCGCGTGGGCTTCACCGGCTCGATCGTCACCCTCGGCAACATCGGCCCCGGCTACGGCCCGATCGGGCCGATGGAGACGTTCGGCGGCCTCCACACGCTGACGAAGATCCTCTTCATCTTCAACATGTGGGTCGGGCGCCTCGAAGTCATGGCGGTGCTGATCCTGCTCCATCCCGATGTCTGGCGCGGTGCGTTCGCGCAGCGCGACGTGGGGGGGCCCGGGGGCCGCGGCCTGCTCCTCTACGACGGCAGGTGCCCCGCGTGCCGCAAGGGGGCGCGGCGCATGGCGGCACTGCTCGGGAGGCGCGGCTACCGCGTCGTCCCCTTCCAGCGCCGCTGGGTGCGGGAGCGCCACGCGATCCGCCCCGAGAAGCTGCGCGCGGCGATGCACCTGATCCTCCCCGGGGACAGGGCCCTGGCGGGGGTGGACGCGCTGCTCCACCTCGCGCGGGATCTCTGGTGGAGCTGGCCGCTGTGGGTGCTGGCGCAGGTTCCGGGCGTGACCTGGATCCTCCGCCGCGCCTATGGCCGCGGCGCCCGCCGGGGCAAGCGCCACTCCTGCCGTCGCGAGCAGGCGCCGCCCGCGTAGCGTCGGAGCCGGGGGCCCCTCTTCGTTCTGAGGCGGGAGGACCTGGCGCGGACCCGTGCTATGGTGGCAGCGAGCCCGCCCGTGGCGGGCAGGCGGGGGTGAACACGCATGAGCCGCTGTCCGACATGCGACAGGGAATACGCGTCGGACGTCGCGCGCTGCACCGACTGCGACGTCGCGCTGGCCGCCGCCGACGCGGACGAACTCGTCCTGCTCCTCTCGGCTCCGAGCGAGTTGGCGCTGCAGCAGGCGCGCGCGATCCTCGAGGACAACGGCGTGCACGTGCTGATCGAGGACGAGGCCGTCGCCGCCGTGTACGGGGGCATCGTCGACTTCGTGCGACGGACGCTCCTGGTCCCGGGAAGAGACCTCGAGCGCGCGAAGGCCCTGCTGTGCGAGCACCAGATCCAGTGCGAGGTGCCGAAGGACGCCATCGACCGCGTGATGAAGCGGCTCGTGCTGCCCGCCCTCGAGGGTGGCGCGTTCGATCCCGGACGCTTCCTGGCGCTGCTCGCGGACCAGACGATGGACTTCCGCGCCGCGCTGTTCGAGCGCACGCTCGCCCGCGCGGGCGGCCCCGACCTCCTCGTCCGGCTGCTGGTCGGGGCGCTGCACGCCGCGGGGGTGCCGGAGGACGTGCGCCGGGACCTCGCGAAGGGGCTTGGGGACCGCGGCAGCGCGCTCGCCGCCGCGACGGACGCGTTGACCGCCTCCCCCGACCCGGGCCTGCGACTCCGCCTCGCGAGCACGCTCGGCCGGTTCGAGGACTGGCAGACCGCGCTGCTGCTCGTGCGGCTCCTCGACGATCCCGACCCGGCCGTCCGGAACGAGGCGTTCGAAGCGCTCTACTTCCGCGCCAAGGGTGCGACGTTCCGTTTCGACCCCGCGGCCGACGCGGCCGCCCGCGCGGCGGCGATCGCCCGCTGGCGCACGTGGGGGGAGGCGCTCCGCTGACCGGACGGTTCGGGTACCGGCTCCGGATTCGCGCGGTCGACGGTACCGCATCGGGAGGTGGTTCATGAGGCTCAGGTCGATCTTCGGCTGCGCGGTCATGCTGGCCGCCGGATTCGCTCTTGGGCGCGCGTTCGCGGACGGGGAGGAGGGCATTCCGCCGCCGGCGGTGCCGGGAGACCGCCTGCGCGCGCTCTGGGCCGAAGAGGGGTGGCAGCAGTTGCAGTCGCGCGTGGCCGAACTGCCCCGGGGCTGGGGGTTCGAGGGCCGCTGGCGAAAGCTCATCCGCGAGGAGTTCGGAGTCACCTGGGTCTCGACGTGGAAGGCGGACAAGGCTGTCGCGGTCGGCGAGGGGATGTTGCGCCGGCACCCCGACGGAGCCGAGTTCACGGTCCGGAACGCGGCGGGCCGCCGCGAGCGCCTGAGCGAGGCCCCGTTCGACTGCTTTGTCGCCGACGAAGGGACCTTTCGCCGCGTGGTCCCCGAGGGCCTAGGGGCGCGCGCGAACGCGGCCGTCCTCGTGCTCGTGCCCGACCGCATCATCCAGATCGAGCCGGACGGCAGGATCCGGATCGAGCCGCGCCGCCCCCCCGCGGCGAGGTGAGTCCGTCGGCATCGCGGAGTTGCGCGGATACCGCCGGGCAAGTCACCCGTCATTCGAGGCGCGCCACACATGCCACCCCTGGCCGAGGCTCCACAGGCGGTATCGGGCCGCGCCGAAGGGCGTGCCCGACGCGTTGGGCCGGAACGCGAAACCGTAGGACATGGTGTCCGGTCCGAACCCGTCCCCTCCGCTGTGGACGCGGAAGTAGACGCCGCCGCGCGGGTCGGCCGCGCAGGCATCGACGCGGAAGACCCCGACCGCGCGGTTGAGCTCGGCGGAGGCGGACGCCTCCGGGAGGAGTTCTTCGAACGACGACCGCGAGACCGCGAACGCGATTCGCGTCGGCACATGGAACCCCAGCAGCGCCGCCGTCGCGCCCACCATCGAGAGAACGACGAGGGCCTGCCGCCACGCGAACCTGGACCGCCTCCACGTGCCTCGCGCCAGCAGGACCGCGAGCGCCACGACCACGCCGAGCGCGATCCCCGGCAGGAGGAAGGCGACGCCCAGGAACACGTCCCACAAGAGGTCGCCGAGCGCGCCCGGGACGACGCTGATCACCAGCGCCGCGCCGCACGCGATCGCGCCGAAGACCGTCCCCCCTGTGCCCCCGATAGCCCGCATTATTCACCAGGCCGACGGCGCAGGCAGGACAGTCTTGCGTCCAGGATTGCGGGCCCGGGGCACGGACTCGCCTGCGCAAGTCGACAGTGGTTTCTGGGCGGTCCGGACCGCCCAGAACCGGCGGGCTGGTGAATAATGCGGGCTAGGCACCGACCCGCCCCTGCGGATCGGTGAAGGTGAACTCGTCCAGCGCGATCGACCGTTCGCAGTACTCGCAGCGGACCATCACCGGGTCGCTCGACTCGACCTGGAACGAGCCGGGCACGCGCTCCTCGTGCACGATGCAGGCGGGGTTCTGGCAGCGGATCAGCCCCTTGAAGCGCAGCGGCGGCACGAGGTCGTGCTTGCCGACGATCTCGTAGGCGCGGATGATCGACAGCGTCGCGTCCGGGCTGATCAGGGCGACCTTCGCCGCCTCGTCCTGCGTCAACTCGTAGCCCTCGATCTTGATGATGTCCTTCTTGCCGAGGCGCGCGGAGTGCAGGTTGACGCCGACGGTGACCGTCGCGCCCGGGGGCAGCCGCATCACGCGCAGCGCGCGCAGCGCCGTGCCGGCCCGCAGGTGGTCGAGCACGGTGCCGCGCTCGAGCTTGTTGACCTTGTACGACAGGTCTTCCGGGCTCATGCGAGCACCTCGTCGGCGCAGCCGAGCAGCAGCGCGAGCAGCGCCTTGCGCACCGCGACGCCGTAGTGCGCCTGGCGGAAGTAGGCGGCGTGCGGGTGGCTGTCCACGTCCGTCGCGATCTCCGAGACGCGCGGCAGCGGATGCAGGATCGCGACCCCGGCGCGCGCCCTCTTCAGCATCTCGAGGTCGAGGCGGTAGGCGTCCTTCACCTTCTCGAACTCGAACGGGTCGGTGAAGCGCTCGCGCTGGATGCGCGTCATGTACACGACGTCCGCGTCCGGCAGCGCATCCTCGAGGCTCGTCCCCTCGCGGAAGGGGATGTTCTGGTCCTCGAGCATCCGCATCTGCTCCATCGGCAGCCGCAGGAAGGTGGGCGAGACGAGCTGGAGGCGCGCATTGAACTGCGCGAGCACGGAGACGAGGCTGTGCACCGCGCGCCCGTAGCGCAGGTCGCCCGCGAAGACGATGTTGAGGTCGTCGAGCCGCCCGCACTCGCGGCGGATCGTGTAGAGATCGACGAAGGTCTGCGTCGGGTGTTGGTGCGCCCCGTCGCCGCAGTTGACGACCGGCGCGCGCGCGTACTCGGCCGCGAGCCGCGCCGCCCCTTCGCGCGGGTGGCGCAGCAGCAGCAGGTCGCTGTACCCCTCGACGACGCGCACCGTGTCGGCGAGCGTCTCCCCCTTCGACTGCGACGAGATGCCCGCCTCCGCGAAGCCGATGCAGCGGCCGCCGAGCCTGCCGACCGCGCTCTCGAACGAGAGCCGCGTGCGCGTGCTCGGCTCGAAGAAGAGCGTCGCGACGACGCGGCCCGCGAGCAGCGGCGCGGTCACCTTTTCGAATCCCGCCGCGGCGTCGAGCAGGAAGAGGATCTCCTCGCGCCGGAAATCGCCCACGGTGATCACGTCGCGGTTCACGAAGTCGCGGCCGGTCACCAAGGCGGCCCCTAGGGTACCCGTGGGAGCGTTGCCGTCAAATGCTATAGTGCCGCGCCGATGCGGGCGGGATCCGTTCTCCTCGTGGCGCTGCTCGCCGCCTGCACGAGCAGCCCCTTCGCGCCCTTCGACTCCGGCCGCACCGTCCACTGCATCGTCGTCGCGTCGCCGGCGCCCGCGGGGGAACTCCGCATTGCCCCGGTCTTCACCGTGGGGGCCGAGACCCTCCGGTGCCCCGAGCGGACCATCGGCGCCCGGCCCGTCGAGGTCGGCCTGCTGCGCGTGCCTCTCGGGGAGCATCGCATTTCCGTGTGGGAGCCCCAGACGCGCTGCGGCGGACACGACAGCGTCAAGGTCGAGGGGGAGAAGGACCTCTGGCTCGTCCTCACGCTCGTTCCGGGGGGGCCCGGGGGGGTGAAGGTGCACGGGGTGCCGCCCGACCGGGAGATCGGCATCGTGGAGCCGCTGGTCGCGGTGCCGGATTGATCCGGGACGACCTCCGGCTTCGCCGCCTGCTGGCCGTCTGGGCGCCGCTCGCGCTCACCTTCCTGCTCGTCACCGGCGGCACGCCGGTCATCAACGCGAGCATCAACCGCCTGCCTGGCCGCGACCACGAGGCCGACCTCGCGGCGTTCGCGCTCTTCCTCACCTGCACGATCGTGCTGCACAGCCCGCTCTTCGTCGCGCGCGAGATCGCGATCAAGCTCTCGGTGGACCGGCGCGGCGCCCGCACGGCGATGCTCTTCTGCACGTCGGTCGCGGCCGTGCTCGCGCTCTTCGAGTGGGCGATGGGCGCCACCGCGCTCGGCCCGTTCGTGCTCGGCGCCTTCGCCGACGACCCGGTGCTGATCCGCGAGGCGCACCGCGCCTTCCTCTACATCTGGCCGATGCCGCTCTTCATCGCGGTGCGCGGCGTCTACCAGGCGCACCAGATCCGGGCCGACGACACGCTCTTCGTCGGCCTCGGCACGCTGGCGCGCCTGATCTTCACGGCGCTGCTCGGCCTGGCAATCGCGCCCGACCTCGGCGTCAGCGGCCCCGTGCTCGGCGCGATCTGCATGGTGATCGGCGTCGTGCTCGAGACCGTCTTCGCGATGGCGCGCGCCGGGGCGGCCGCGAGGCCGCCCGCGCGTTCCGACGAGCGGCCCCCGCACCCCCTCACCTTTGGCCTTCCGCTGATGTTCGCGAGCTTTCTCGGGCTGCTCGCGACCCTCTACCATCTCCGCATCGCCGGCATGGTGCCCGAGGCGCTGCAGACCGCGTCGCTCGCGGCCTTCCAGGAGGCGAAGCCGCTCACCTTCGTGCTCGGTGCCGGCGCGGTCGCGCTGCAGTCGCTGACGACGGCGAAGGTGCGCGGTCGCGCGGACGAGGGGCCGATGCTGCGCTTCGCGTGGATCGTCGGCGGGGGGATGACGCTCCTCTTCGCGCTGCTCGTCTTCACGCCGCTGCGCCGGATCGTGCTCGTGGATCTGATGGGGGAGGAACCGCACGGGCAGGTGCTCGCCTTCGCGCGCCCGACGCTGATGCTGGCGGTCGTGCTGCCTCTCTGGAGTTCGCTGCGCTTCGTGCTGCGCGGCATCCTGATCTCGCGCGGCCACACGCGCGCGATCACGCTGACGAACGTGGCGACGCTCCTCGCGCTCTCCGGCGCGGTCGCGTTCGGCGTGCGGCCCTTCGGCGTCAACGGCGCGATGAACGCCTACGCGCTCTGGCTGCTGACGATCGCGATGGAGCTGTTCGTGCTCTTGCGCGCCGCGCGCAGCGGCCGCCCGCGGGGCGAACTCCTGCCCGCCGCGCCGCGCACGCCGCGCGAGGCGACGGCCGGCTGAGGGGTTGGAGACGCGGTCGCGGCGGCACCGTCCGGCGTCGAGGCGCGGGGCTGGGCGGGGCCGGATGGGCGCGGGTAGACTCGTGACCGTGCGCATCTGGGTCCTCCTCGGAGTCGCGGTGGCGGGGGCGGGAGTCGGGTTCCTTCTTCGGCCGTCGGATCCCGCCTCCTCCCGGGCTGGAGGGCGCTCCGGCGGCGTGGCAGGAGCGCGACCCCCCGGGGACGCGCCGGCGTCGGCGACCGATGTGCCGTTCGATGTGCCGCTCGATGTGCGCTCGGCCCCCGCGTCCCCGCAGGCCCAGAAATCGCTTGCGGCGTTCGCCGTGACGCAGGCCGCGCGCGGTCGAGCCGCCGTGGCGGCCCTCGTCGAACTGCTCGGGCGGCCCGACATCGACTGCGGGCGACGCTGGCAGTTCTCGGACGGGCAACTTCAGGAGTATCCGTCCATGCGTGCGGCCTGTCTGGATGCGCTGCGGCAGATCGACGACCCCGAGGCGACGCGGGCGCTGCGCGAGTGGCTCGATCGCACCGAGAACGCGGGGGAGGCCCATCTCGCCGCGCTCGCCCTTGCGGAGCGCGGCGAGACGGGTTTCGCGCCGAGACTTCTCTCCGTGGCGATCGGGGCGGACGGGCCGCTGCCTGCCGAGATGGTGCGCCTCGCGGCGCTCTCGGACCCGGGTGGGACGTCCAGGCGGGTCGCCGAAGCGGCCCCGAGGGGGACCGAACAGCGCGATCCCGGAGTGCTTGCGGGGGCTCTTGCCGTCGTCCGCTGGGCGGAGGCAGGTCCCGTCGCGCGCGGCCTGCTCGAGGATCCCGCCGTGACGGCCCGCGCCCGACTCCGCTACGCGCACGCGTTGCTGGAGCGGACCGAGCCCGACGCGCTCCGGCTGGTGTGCGAGGCGCTCGGTCGAGGCGCGCTGTCGCAGGAGCAGGCCGTGGACCTTGCCGAGCGGGCCATCGCGTCGCGCGCGTTCGCCGACGACCTGCGTGCCGCACGCGAGGGCGATGCCACGGCGCGCGGACGGGCGGAGGCGCGCGCCGCCGAGGCGAGGCGGCTTGTCGAGTTGGCGGCGCGCGCCGGTGCCGAGGGCACCGAGCGGCTGCTGTCGCGCCTCGAGGCGCAGATGCTCCGGTTCGGCTGATCGCGGCGTCCCGGGCGACGGAGGAAGGGGCCCCGACCGCGGCCAGGGCCCCTCCCGGATTGCTAGTCGTGAACGCGGACCCACCAGCGGCGGTGGCCGGGGTCCTCGCCGGGCGGCATCTTCGAATAGAACAGCAGCGCGCCGTTCAGGTTGTCGCAGGTGTTGGCCAGCATCGGCGGGAACGCGTACGCCCGGTTGTCGCGCCCGTAGAAGATCGAGGCGGGGGACTCGTTGTCGATGATCTCGGGCGCCCCCATCCACGCGTTGCCGTTGAACTCCTGGTACCAGAAGTGTGCCGTCGTCGTGAAGTAGATGCCGACGGTGTTCCCACTGGCGGTGCAGAACGCCGTGAACGGTCCCCGTTCGTCGCCATCGGTGTGGACCGTGGGGGGGAGGTAGTGTTCGTCGCCGCTGGCCATGCCGAGATCGCGGGGATCGAGGCCGAGAGCGGGCGCGTGCGCGGAGGCGAAGGTCGCGGCCGCGGTCGCGGAGCTGAAAGCCGACTTCAGGAAGAGCCGCGTGCGGAGCGCCGGGAGCGAGTTCTCCCCGTGACGCGACTCCATGAAGAACAGGTGAACGCGCGTGCCGCCGAAGGCCCCGCCGCCACGGCTCGTCGGAGTGGTCTTGACATGCAGGAACTGGCCGCCATCCTCGAAGTAGTCGTCGATGCGGCGGGTGATCTCATCGTTCATCGCGTTGTCCGCGTTCGGGCCGTCCGTCGAAACCAGCTGGGCGTCGGCCGGGGTGGAACCGGGGATGCATGCGAGGCCGAAGACGCGGAACTCCCGGAAGTATCCGGGTGCGGCGGTCGAGAGCGGGTTCTGCTGGTTGTTCAGGAAGTAGATGAGCGGATCGCCGGCCGGGGTGCCGAGGTCGGTGACCACCGGATGGAGCCCGTTTCTGGTGTCGAACGCCGCGTGGCTGCTCGTCGACTCGGTGACGAGTCCGCCGCTCGGGACGGAGGGGATCGCCGTGGGCGGGGCCGTCGGCAGGGCGGAGAGGGTGATCGTGAGGCCATTATGCTTCAGATTGACGTCGCCCTCGTGCCAGGCGAGGTTGATGCGGTTCGCGTTCGACTGGATGCCGCACAGCGGGTCGTGCATGCCGTCGGCGAGTTCGCTCTGGACCACGACCCGTGCGAGCGGGTTGTTCGTGTCTGCCGCCTGGTTGGGAGCGAGGAAGGGGCCGCCCGTGACGATCGAATTGGCGAGCGTGCGCGCCGCCAGCGTCCGGCGCGTCTGGACCCCGTGCATGTGAACCGCCCGGATCGAGGGCCCGATTCCGGCCAGCTGGGCGTCGATCGCGAGCGTCCCCTGAAGCCACGTCACGAAGATCCACTCGCCCGTGCGGTTGATGCGCGTCTCGGGCGCGAAAGAGGCCTTGCTGCCGGCAAAGGGGATGATCGCGGACGGGCCTCCCTGGATCGGGCTGATCTCGCGAGCCGCTTGGCCGAAGGGGGCACCGAGGTTTGTCATCGTGGCCGCGATGCGCCCGGGCGCCTCCGTCGTGCGGAAGAACCCGTAGAGGCTCGTCAGTCCGTGGTCGTCGCCGTACACGTTGGCCGGGATCGGCATCTCGGGGATCGTGCCGCCCCAGGCCGTCGGTCCGCCGGCGATGCTGTCGAGGGCCGACTGGGAGAGTTCGATCGTCCCGAGATTCCCGGTCGCGTCGAACCGGTTCATGAAGAGGCCCGTGGCTCCCGTGCTGATGGCCGACCGCCAGATCGCGCACCCGTTGTGGACGACGAGCGGCGAATCGACCGCCGTGCCGTCCGAGATGGTCGCGCCGGCGACAGGTGCGAGGCTGCCGCCCCCGAGCGAGGCCTGGGTCGGGAGGGCATTCCCCACCTGCGCAAGGCTGAACTGCAGCGCGTAGAAGCGTTCCGCGACCGTCGAGGTGCCGTCGCGCTGCCCCTTCCTCCAGGCCAACCAGACGTACGAGGTCGGGTCGCCGCTCCGCGTCGCCGGGACGAGCGCGGAATCCGCACCGTCATCGAATCGGTTCGGCCACTCGAAGCTGCCGTCGGAGCGGAGGTCGAAGGCGTGCGTCCCCTTGAGCGAGTCGCTGATGAAGCCGAACGTGGTCACGCCGTCATCCGTGGCGCCGGGGTTCACGTTGTTGAAATCGATCGCGAGGCCCTGCGTCTCGAACCCGTACTGCACCGTCGGGTCGCCCGCGCTCGTCGCGCTCCCGGCAACGGAAACGTCGAAGTAGGTCCCGTAGAGGCGCAGATTGCGCTCGATGTCGGTCGCGCTGCCTGCCAACGGGTCGTCGAGCCGCGTCCAGAGGATCAGCGCGTCCCCATTCCGGCCCCCGACGTTGGTGTTGAGGAAGAGGACGCGGAAGATGCCGAAGCTCTGGAAGTTGTTGTCGGTCCTGTTGGACTCGCTGTCCGTCAGATCATGCTGGTTGGTGCCGCGCAACTCGACGCCGGGCGTGAACGCCGCGCCGTTCCAGTAATGGGCCCAAAGCCGCTCCAGCTTGTCCAGGTAGAGAATGATGGCCGTGCCGTTCGCGCAGTTCCAGAAGACCTGCAGTCCCGCGTGGATGTGCGCGCCGCTGTGCGTGAACGCGTTGCCATCGTCCGACACGAGGTGTTCGATGATCTGGCTTCCCGGGAAATTGCCGACCAGCGTCACCCCTCCCTGGACGATCGTCGTGTTGCTGGTGCGCTTGTTGCATCCCGTGACCGTGAGGGCTACGGCGAACGTCAGGAGCAGGGCCAGTGTTCTCATGGTAGACCTCCGCTTCAACTGCGTGCTGCGGGATGCATCCCCATAGGCCGCACCGCGGGCAACCCACCATAGGTTGGCAGCATGATTGTAAGGGGGGGGAGGGACGCAAGGCCAGCGGGAAATTCCCCACCAAGGGGCGACTCTGGCGGCGGGTCCATCCTTCCTCCCACCCTGAGGCCCATCCCCCCGCCTTCGCGTCGACCCTGGTTAGCCTTCGCCTCAGTCTGCGCTCGCTAGAATCTCGCTCCGGGCGGTCGCATCGGCGGCAAGCCAGTCGGCCAGGGCTGCCGCGAGGGCACGTCGCTCTGGCTGGCACGGCTTCAGGGCGAGCAGGAGGTGCACGGCGCTCTCGACTCCAGGATCGAGGTGGAGCGCCGACAGCGCGGAGAGGGCCCTGTCCAGAGGATCACCTCCGCGCGTGGCGACCCGCCTGGCGACCGTCCTGCTCCTTGCGAAGGGCCGGAAGGAGTTGAGGATCTCGAGCACGATCGGCTCCGGGAGCGACCCGGTGGCCACGCCACGGATGGCCATCCTGTCGGGGCCGAAGAGAGCCGTCCGCACCTCGGGATCCCGGCCCGCGACACCCCGGCGGACTCCCACCGTCGGACCCGCCGCCACGGCATAGGCCTCGCCCTCTCCTCCCAGCGAACTCAGCATGTCGCGCTTCACGCGGAGCAGGCGGCAGGCGGTGTAGAGTTCCTCCGGGTCGGTCTCCGCCTCGTGGGCGCTCGACTGCAACGCGAACCGTCGCAGGAGCAGCGGACTCTCGAAGCGGCGCGTGAACTCGTGGTCCCAGGAGGGCAGCATCCGCTTCCAGCGTGCGAGGTACTCCGCCGCAGCCGGCTCCTCGGCGAACTGGCGTTCGACGTCGGTCCAGCACTCTTCCCAGAGGCTGTCGCCGACGTTCCGGAGGCGCTCGAACTCCCGCTCCTCGGGAGCGCCCGAGCTGTCCAGAATCTCGGCGGCCCCCGCGCCGTAGTCGAGTCGCAGCGTGAGCCCCCCTTCGTCGGCCGCGACCGAGAGCCCCTTCAGCCCGGCGAGAGGCGCATGGAAGCTCGCCCCGCGCAGGAACGCGAGCTGGCTTCCCTCCCCTGGTCGCTCGGGCACGTCGGCGCGTGGGGTGTCGTCGGCGAGCACGACGCCGCCGTTGGAGCCGCGTGCTGCCGCGAGCCGGTCCTTGATCGCGCCCTCGATGCGCACGTCAATCGGGGGGGGGCCGGGGGGCCGTCTCTCGCCGCAAGCGCCAAGCAGGGCGACGAGCGCCAAGGTCAGCCGCGATGCCGCCGAGGGCAGCGCGCAGGAGCGGGGCCGCATGGCGTCTCATCTTCCCTCTTGCGCGTCCGGCGGGCAACTGCCAAGATCCGCCTCCCCCATGTGCGGGGAGATCGTGAGGGCTCCCATGGATGAACCGTCCGAGAGGCCGAAGTCCGTCGGCAGCGTCTTGGCGTCGTGCGTTCTCTCCTACGCGCTGGCGGCGGTCCTGCTCCTGACCCTGGTGTTCCACGCGGGCATCTGGAACGTGCTCGCGAACACGCGCGCCCTCGACCTGCTGATCAAGCTCGGGATCGTGCGCTACCACGACGAGAACCAGGGGATCATCCATGGCCTCGACAGCCACGAGTACTACCTCTTCTCGCAGGACGCGATCGACTACCGCCTCGTCGTGCTCGCGGCGCTCATCTACTTCTTCTATTGGGGGCTCAAGGCGGTCCAGTACCAGGGGATCGCGCGGTTCGTCGGCATGCGCGGCACGTCCGCGCAGCACATGCGCGCCTGGATCTACGGAGACGGGCTCGGCCGCGTCATCCCGTTCAGGTTTTCCGAGACGGCGACCGCAACCGCCCTCGAGGCGCAGGGGGAGGATCCGCGGCGGGTACGGCAGAGTTTCGCCGTGATGGACTTCCTCGTCGTCGCCTTCGAGATCCTCCTCTTCTGGTTCTTCGGCCTCTGGATCACGAACTACAGCCTCTGGTTCGTCCAGAGCTTCGCCGCCCTCTGCGTGCTGCTTGTCGTGTGGCTTCTCGCGCGAGGGACGGGCATTGGCAAGCCGAGCTTCTGGCGGTCGCACATGCAGACCTGTCGCGCGCTCTCGGACCGGCCCGGCACGTTTGCGAAGCTCGGCGCGCTCTCGGTTATCGCGATGCTCGCGGACGATCTCACGCCCTTCATCCTCGCGATGGCATTCACGGGGAAGTTCGTCTTCCTGAGTGTCGCGTTCATCATCGTCCAGTCGGGCGTCGTCGCGGGGTACATCGCGAAGCAGATCAACCTGACGCCCCACGGCATCGGCGTCTTCGAGTGGTGCTTCGCGCTCGCCCTCAACTATTCGGGCCTGGGCATGCCCGAGGCGGCGACGATCGCGCTCCTCGACATGGTGCTCCGCCACAGCACCGGCTTCCTCGTCTGGCTGGCCGTCGTGCTCCGGCACAACGTCGGCACGAACTGGCAGGCCGTCATGGCACGCTTCCGCGGCGTGCGGGCCGGGGTGGAGGCGTAGCCATGACCGTCTTGTCGCAGCCTCCCCTTCTTGACCTGCCTGCTCCCGCACTGGCGCAGGCGCCGAGCGCGGGCAAACTCTGGTGGCGAGCCGTGGTCCTCGCGTGGGTGATCCTCGGCCTCTTCCTCCTCGACCGGATCGCGCGCCTGCTGATGGACTACTGGCTCTTCCAAAGCCTCCAGCTCGAGAGCGTCTTTTGGACCAACTTCGGCATGGGCGCGGCCCTTTTCGGCATCGGCATCCTGGCTGGCGCTCTCACGATCGGCCCCGCCTTCCTCTTCCCGATCCACCGCCGCACGAGGCTCATGGTCGTCAACATCGGGCTGATCGTTGACGTGATCCTGAGCTACCGCCTCGCCGGACGCTACTTCTCGTTCCTGATGGCCACCGGCGTCGACTTCGGCTGGACCGACCCGATTTTCGGGAAGGACGCGGGTTTCTACACCTACACGCTGCCGGCGGTCTGGGAAGCGTGGCGGTTCCTCTACGCCACGGCGTTGATGTCGCTCGCCAGTTGCGTTACCTGCGCGTGGGCCAGCCGACGGCGCAAAGGCCCCCTGGACCCCCACGATTCCGCTGCGCCGCGGCAACCGGCCGGCCTGCGTCGGTTCGTTGCCACGGTCGACGCGCCGGCGACGCGCGTGATGTTCGCCGCGGTCGGCGTGCTCTCCGCGATCGGATGGTGGCTCGGTCGCTATGACGTCCTCTTCATGGACAACGACGACCGGTCGATCTTCGGCGGCGCGAGCTACGTGGACGTGACCGGTCTCTTCAGCACGCTGAACGACTACTGGTTCACGGCGTTCGTCACGCTCGCCGTCTTCGCGCTGCTGATCGTGGCGATCACGAGGATCTCCCGGGCCGCGCAGGGCGCCGCGCACCTCCCGGTGGCAAGACTGTTCGCGGCGATCGCCGTCCTGATCGGGGCCGACTGCGCATTCAAGCTTGCGGTCTCGCTGCGGCAACTCGTCGCCGTGGGTCCCGACGAGCCCGTCATCCAACTCCCCTACATCGCCGAGCACATCCAGGCGACGCGGCGCGGCTACGATCTCGAGCGCATCGAGACGGTCAATTTCGTCCCGAAGGGAATGGGCGACCCGTTGCCCGACGTGGACCGCCTCCTGCGCAGCCCGACGCTTCGGAACGTGCCGCTCTGGCCCGGCTTCTGCTCCTACCTCGAGGACCTGATCGACATCCAGCACTCCCAGCGCGTGCTGCAGACCGGCGGCGACACGCTCATCTACGGGCCTCTCCTCGAGACCTTCAAGCAGCAGCAGAAGCTGCGTCCCTACTACGACTTCCTCGACGTCGACACGATCCGCTGCAAGCTCGATGGCGAAACGACCATGCTCGCCAGCGCGGTGCGGGAGGTGCCGCTCGTCGAGCCGGTGCCGTGGCTCGCGTGGTGGGGGCAGCGGTTCATGCTCTTCACGCACGGACTCGGTCTCATCACCGCTCCGGTAAGCGCCATCACGAAGGACGGTGGGCCCGTGTTCCTGTCGAGCGGGATCCCGGTCGCCTCCCATGTCGCCCAGCTCCAGCCGGCCAACCAGCGCATCTACTACGGCGAGGGATCGGGCTCGATGGCCTACAGCAACGTCGACCGGATGAAGGAACTCGACTACCCGACCGACGAGGGGCGCGCGGTCCTGGAACTACCGGAGACCGTTCCCTCCGGCGTCAGGATCGACTCCCTGCTCAAGCGGCTCGTGTTCGGCTACATGAGCGGCCAGTTCTTCGAGGTCGTCTTCAGCGACCTGATACATGGCCGCACACGGGTCCACTACTTCCGGACGCCGCTCGAGCGCCTCGAGAAGGTCGCGCCGTTCCTCTACTGGGACACCGATCCGTTCGCGATCCCCACGGCCGACGGCATCCAGTGGATGGCGAACGGCCTCACCTGGACCGACGCCTACCCGTACAGCCAGCTCCAGGAGCTCGGGGACAAGTCGGACGTGCGCACGGCGACGCCGCGCGCGCACCAGCCGGTGCGCTATGTGCGCGACGCCGTGAAGGCGACGGTGGATGCGTACTCGGGGCAGATCAAGCTCTACAAGTTCGCGAAGGGGGAACCCATCCTCGAGACGGCGGCGGGAATCTATCCGGATCTCTTCACGCCGGCGGAGGAGATGCCCGCGGACGTGCGCGCGCAGCTCCAGTATCCCGTGCAACTGATGCACATCCAGTTCGACGACCAGTACATCCTCTACCAGATGTCCGACACGATGACCTTTTTCAACATGGAGGACATGTGGGACGACGCCGACGAGGTGCTGGGGCCGATCCTGGACCATGGGCACGCGATCCGCTTCTCCATCGAGCCTTTCTACTGCGTGCTCGACACGGGGGACGGCGTCCTACCGCCTGCGAAGGAGCGGACCCAGTTCTCGATGGCCATGGTGTTCACGCCGGAGGGGGCGCTCAACCTCCGGGCGATCCCGATCGTCTACCAGGACGGCGAGGACTACGGACGGATCGTCTGCCTGCATGTGCCCAAGGGGCACTTCTTCCCCGGACCCGAGCAGGCCGACGCCGCGATCGACCAGGATCCCGTCATCGCGCAGATGTTCACCTGGTGGACCCGGCGCGGCATCGAGGTCATCCGCGGCCACACGACCACGCTGCTTGTCGAAGGCGAGGTGATCTACGTCGAGCCCGTGTTCCTGCGTTCCCAGCAGAACCCGGCCACCCAGTTGAAGCAGGTATGCGTCGTCTTCCGGGGCATCGCGAAGATGGCGTCGTCGTTCGAGGAGGCCCTCCGCGCCGCGGTCGATGCCCTGCGCGAGAAGAAGGAGAGTTGATCCGGCACGAGCCCCGCCCGCGTCGCCCCTACTTCCCGAGGTCGATCTTGCGCTTCTCCTCGAGGAAGTTCACGAGCATGTGGAACATCGAGTAGCTCTTCGAGATCGGCACCGTGTCCTTGGTGTCGTCGAAGTAGCTGCGCTTGTCGAGTTCGCGGATCTCCTGCATCGACATGCCGAGGTGGTCGTGCGCGAAGATGCGGCGCCGCAGCGCGCCGGTCTCCTTCGCGAGCCCCTCGGTCTGCAGGAAGAAGTGGCTCACCGAGTGCATCACCTTGCCGAGCCCCGCGTCGAAGACGACCATCAGGCTCGACCGGCCGTAGCGACCGAGCATCTGCAGGCTGTCGACGAGGACCGTCGCGCGCACCGGGTCGCTCACCTCGAGCGGGAAGGCGGCGATCTCGAGCCACCACTTCGGCGCGACGTAGGGCTGGAAGACGTCCTGCAGGACCGGGTGGCCGGGGGCGGCCTCCTCGGCGACGACGACGTCGTTGCCGGTGGACTGGCGGCCGTACTTCACGACGATGTCGGGAAACGTCGTGCGGAGCGCGTTCACGATGGCCCAGTCGGTGGTCGCCATGTAGCCACCGGTCAGCACGAACCACTGGAGCATCATCGACGTCTCCGAGTCCGCGCTCCCCTCGCAGTTGACGAGCACGATCTGCTTGGGGTTCAGGCCGTTGTCCTTGATCGTCTGCGCCCGCAGCGCCGCGTGCTCGATCTTCAGGTCCTCGAGGATCAGCTCGACGCGGTCCCAGCGCCCCTTGATCGCGATGATGTCGGTGCTGCGCAGCACCTCCAGCATGTCGCGCCGCACGTGGTAGCCGTCCTTCCGGATGCGCTCGCCGGCGTCCTCGGGGTGGATCAGCTCGATCGTCGGCCCCGCCTCCTCCCACCACTTCTCGAACTGCCGCCGGTTCTCGAACTTCTTCTGCGTCATGAAGCGCAGGTTCTTGCGCGCCGTGAGGCGCACGACGGGATGGCGCGCATCGAACTGCGCGATCAGGATCGGGATGACCCGCTTGTCGTAGGTGCGGAAGAGCCCCTCGAGCGCGGCCGCCGCGATCGTCCAGTCGCGTTCGCCGGCAAGGCGCTGCAGTTCGTCGAACGCGGCGGCGCCGCCGACCCATCCGGCGGCGACGCACGCCGGGGCGCGCACGTGCCACGCCTTCTTGCCGCCGGCCCCCTCCCCCCGCGCGAGCGCGAGCAGCTCGGGGAGCACCTCCTTCTGCCGCCGGTCGAGCGCGCCCCGCACGGCCATCGTCGCGACGTCGCCCTGCGGGTGCTTCAGCAGGAGCCGCAGCGTCGCGACGGGCTCGACGCGAGCGAGGTGCAGCAGCGCTTCGGTCGCCGCGTGGCGGACCCGGCTGTCCTTCTGCTTCAGCAGGTCGAGCAGGTCGTCCTGCGGCGGCGCGGGCTCGCTGAGCCCCAGCAGGCGCGCCGCGAACGCCTGCACGAGCGGATCGCGGTGGCGCAGCAGCGGGCGGGCCGCGGCCGCGGCGCCGGACGTGCCGGCCGCGACGGCGACGCGAAGCAGCGGGAGGGGGGCCCTCGTGCTCTCGAGTTTCGTCGCCAACGCCGCGTGCCACCTGGCCTTGTTCGTCTCGGCCCCGTAGCGGCCCGCCCGCAGGAGCACATACTCGGTCTCGACCCCCTCGAGGGACTCGAGCAGCTCCTCGCGGGCCGTGTCCGTGTCGATCCGCGCCAGCGCGAGCGCGGCGCTGTACCGCACGACCGGCTCCTTGTCCTTGAGGCAGCGGATCAGCTCCTTCTCGCCGGCGCGCAGCTTTCCCAGCGCCTGGCACGCCTCGGCGCGGTGCTCGTCCTCGTGCGTCCTCGCGAGCTTCTCGAGGGCGCGGATCGCCTCGTCGGTGCCGAGGAGGCCGAGGGCGCGGATGCCCGGGATGCGCTCGTCCCCCTTGTACCGCAGGACCGCGTTCGCGAGCGACGCGGCCGAGCGCTTCGCGTCGAACTCGGCCAGCTTCTCGGCCGCCAGCGTGCGGAGCGCGATGGTCGTCCCGGCGAAGACCAGCTTCTCGATCGCGTCGCGGCCCGGCTCGAACTCGATCGGGGCGAGCCCGCGTATGGCCTCCATCTGCACGCCCCAGTCGGGGTCGTCGAGCATGCGGATGAGCCGCTTCGCGACGGTCGTGTTCTGCGTCTTCGAGAGTTCGCGGATCCCCTGCTCCCGCTGCGCCGGGTCGCTCGACGAGAGCAGCGCCTCGATGGCGTCGTCGTCGCCCCCCCGTCCGGCGGGCGCGGCGCACAGCACGGCGAGCAGCACCCCCCAGCGTCTCATCCCCGCCAGCGTACCAGTCCCGACCGGCAACGTGGCGGGCACGGGTCCCTGATAACACGACGGACGCACCGCGGCGCGACCACCTCTTCGTGGTCATCCTCGTTGCCGCCTGCACGGCGCTGTCTTCTCCCCCCCCGGGCCCCCCCTATTCGAGAAGGAAGGAGAGGACGGCTGTGGCGAGGGCGTCGAGATCGGCGTCGAGTGGACGTTGATTGCCGAGGCGGCGGCTGAAGAAGTGGTTGCAACCCTCGAACAGCACCGGCTCGACGCCGCGGGCGCGGAGGTCGGCGGCGCGGACGAGCGGGTCGACGGACCCGGCGAAGATCCTGAGGGGGGTCGGGGGCCCGTCGCCCGCTGCGCGGGCTATGGGCCCCGAGGGGCCGTCGCCCGCTTTGCGGGCTATGGGCCCTGAAGGGCCCGTCGGCGAGAGGAGAAGATCGACGTCGGGGGAGTCGGAGAATTCCTCGGTGCGCACGGGGCGGCCGAGGATCAGGTTGCTCATCGCGGCGCGGTTGGCGGGAAGGCGCGTTGGCAGCGCGACGAGCGCGGCGCGGGCGATCGGTCCTCCGGCACGCAGCGCGTGCAGCGTCACGCGCGCGCCGTAGGAGTAGCCGATCGCGAGCGCCGGGCCGCCGCCGAGGAAGTCGATGGCGCCGAGCAGGTCGTCGCTCGCGAGGGGGGACTTCGAGGTGAGCGCGCCGGTCGAGGCGCCGACGCCGCGGAAGTTGTAGCGCAGCGCGCGCAGGCCCGCGCGCGCGGCGGCGCGCCAGAGCGCGACGACGACGGCATGGTCCATGTCGCCCCCCGCGAGGGGGTGGGGGTGACTGACGACGCAGGAGCGTCCGCCGCCGTCGAGCAGTTCGCCCGCCAGCAGGATGTCGCGGCGCGCGCGGGCCGGGAACGAGACCGGCGAGGGGTTCACGCGGGCGGCTGGAGGCGCGCGAGGATCTCGCCGACGTCGACCTCGGGTGCCGCGGGCGCGATGATGCGCTGGACCACCCGCATGGACTCGACCTCGTCGGCCAGCGCGAGATAGTCCTCCGCGCCGGCGGAGGAGGGCGCGTAGCCGAAGATGCTCTTGCCGTGGCTCGGCGCCTCGGCGAGGCGGACGTTGTTGCGGATCCGTGTCCGGAAGACCTTCGGGCCGAAATGCTTGCTGATCTCCTCCTGCACTTCGCGCGCGAGCAGCGTGCCGGTGCGGCTCAGGGTCGGGAGGATGCCGGTGATGCGCAGGTGGGGGTTGAGCCTCTTGCGCACCTTCTGGACCACCTCGACGAGTTTGCCGACGCCGCGCAGCGCGAGGTACTCGGTCTGCAGCGGCACGAAGACCTCGTCGCTCGCCGTGAGCGCGTTGACCGTCAGCAGCCCGAGGCTCGGCGGGCAGTCGAGGAAGACGTAGTCGGTGTGCGCGTTCGCGCGCAGGTAGCGCTCGAGGGCGTCCTTGAGCAGGCGCTCGCGCCCCATCGTCGTCGCCAGTTCGAGTTCGGCGCCCGCCATGTCGAGGTGGCTCGGCACGAGCCGCAGGCGCTCCTCCCCGCACTCCCGCGCCGCCGACGCGAGCGGCGCCTCCTTGGCCAGCACCTCGTAGAGCGTCGCGCCGCCGGCCCCGGGGTCGATGCCGAAGTGGACCGTCAGGCAGGCCTGCGGGTCCACGTCCACCAGAAGCACCGTGCGGCCCTTGCGGGCGAGCGCGGCGCCGAGGTTGGCGACGGTGGTCGTCTTGCCGACGCCGCCCTTGTGGTTGAAGACCGCGATCACCCGCACCGCGATAGTCTAGCGCGGGCGGGGGGCAGACCCTAGCCCGCATTCTTCACCATCGCGACGGCGCAGGCGGCAGAGGCGTGGTCCAAGGATGCGCGTTCGGGTGGGGACTTGCTTTCGCAGATCGACAGTGGTTTCTGGGCGAGGACGGACCGACAAGATCAAGGAGCGAGGAGATTCCGTGCCGGTGCCGAAGGCACGCCGAAGCTCCTGCGGAGCTTCGGCGAGGCACGGCTGGCTCCAAAGCGAGCCAGCGACGACGAGCGACGCAGAGATTGGCGGTCCGGACCGCCCAGAACCGGCGGGCTGGTGAAGAATGCGGGCTAGTGCCCCTGGAGCACCGGCAGGTAGCGGTAGAAGGTCTCCAGCGTCAGGACGCCCATCGCGGTCGTGTAGACGCGGCCGCCGATCGAGTCCAGGTTGTCGCAGCCCCAGGAGCCGCGCTCGCAGACGTCGCCCTTCACCTGCGTGTTGGGGATGCCCTCGGTCAGCAGCGGCCGGCTCCACTTGCGCCAGAAGGAGCCGCCCATCTGGTACATCGCGAGCGAGCCGTAGTACCAGTAGTAGATCGGGTACTCGGCGCCCGCGACCGGCTTGATCTTGTTGGCGCGCTCGTCGTACTCGGGGATGCACCTGAGCAGCGTGTTCGCGGCCCCGATGCAGAAGGGGTGCGACCGCCGGCGGTCCATCAGGATGTAGCACATGAGGCCGAGCGCCGTCATCGGGGGCCGGGTGGCATCCCGCGCGTTGTACCCGGTGAAGTGGTCGTAGGTCTGTCCGCGCCCCACCTCGAAGAAATAGCCCGGGTCGGTGTTGTAGTACTCCTCGTCCTGGGTCACCGGCGACGAGAACATCTGGAAGAGCGCGAGCGCGCCCTCGAGGCCGTTGGGATCGATCGGGACGCCGAACTTGCGTGCGGTGGCGATCGCCCACGCGTTCCAGCCGGTCACCGACGTGTCGCCCGGGAACTGGCCGCCGAGGCGGTAGCGCCACCCGGCGTCCGGGTACTGGATCCGGATGATCTGCTCCACCGAGAGGCGCGTGCGCTCGAGGTACTCGGGATCCTGCGTCGTGCCGTACGCCTCGGCGAGCGCGATCGTCGCGATGGGACGGCTGTACCCGCCGATCAGGTCCCCCTGCCCCCCGAAATCGCCGTCCGCCCACTGGCGTGCGGCGCAATAGACCTGCGCCCTCAGGATCGTGTCCTTGTAGCGGCCCTGGTCGGGGCGGTAGCCCGCGCCGAAGAACGCGAGCAGCGAGATGCCCGTCATGCCGACGTCCCAGTCCCCCAGCCGGGCCCCGATCTGGCACGCCTTGTTGTAGTAGAGCGAGCATCGGTCGATGAACCGGTCGCCGCTCCAGCGGCCGTCGGGGCTCTGGTGGCGCGCGAGCCAGCCGAGGCCGCGTTCCACCGCCTCCTCGGTGAGGCGGGAGATGCCCATCTCCTCCTTGCTCGCGAGCAGCTTCCTGCGCCACTCGTCGCGGTTCAGGAACTGCGGCTTTCTCGCGAAGAAGTCGGCGTTCTTGCCGTACCACTCCATCCAGATGGCCCCGACCGGCGCGAAGCGGTGGCCGGTCATCCGCTCGAGCGCGTCGCGCACCGGTTCGAGGGTGCGCTTGCCGAAGTGCTTGCGCAGCATCTTCAGCGCGAACTGGAACCCGGCGTCGCTCCGGTCGAAACCGAGCAGCAGGCAGCCCGCGGCGACCTGCTTCGGCGTCGCCGCCGACTCGAGCTTCTCCTGGAACGCCTGCCGCGCCGCATCGTCGGCGCACTCCCAGAACGCGATCGCGGCCCGCTTGCGCATCACGGGCTCCTTCTGCGTGTAGGCGAGGTGCTGGAGCAGGCTCGCGGCCTTCGCGCAGCGCACGAGGCCGAGCACGCGGATCGCGTAGGGGGGGATGTTGCCGGGGTTGTTCTCGTAGCGGCCGAGCAGCTTCTCGCCGTGCTCGGGGGTGCCGACGCGGCCGAAGGAGTCGGCCGCGAGCGCGGCGATCGCCGCCGACCGCGCCTTCAGCATCAGGTTCAGCAGCGCATCGGCGACGGCGGCGTTGCCCGCGCCGAGGCGGCCGAGGCCCACCGCGGCGGCGGCGGCGAGGGACTCGTCGCTCGACCCGATGAGATCGAGAAGCAGCGGGATGTGGCTCTGCGGATCGAAGGCGCACTCCATGATCGCCTTCGCCTTCGCGACGCCGACCTCGCCCGACATCCTCCCCTTCGTCGTGGAGATCACCGTGGCGAGCAGCGCCGGGTTCTTCAGCTGGCCCAGCGCCCATGCGCAGAAGTAGGCGAGGTCCTGCTCGTCGTCCTCGAGCCCCTTCACGAGCAGGTCGGTCGCGTCGGCGATGCGCGCGAGGCCGCAGCAGATCGCCGCGGGCACCTTGACATCCTTCTCGGTCGCGCGGAAGGCGGAGAGGATGGGCCCGTAGTTGGCCGGGTCGGCCTGCTTCACGAGCCCGTAGAGCGCCTCGACGCGGGTCTCCGCCTCGCCGCTCTTCGACAGTTCCACGAGCGCGCGCCCCGACGCCGCGTGCTTGACCTCCCCGAGGAACCGCGCCGCGTTCGCGAGCGAGTACTTGCGCAGCTTCCGCTTGCTCTGCACGTAGGCCGTCGCCGCCGCCTCCGCGTCGATCGCGTTCGCGACCTCCCCCGCGCGCACGGCGAAGTCGGGCTGCTGCGTCGTGACGGCGCTGTCGAAGAGCAGCGGCACGAACGAAGGGTCCTTCGACCGCTCCGCGACATCGAGCGCCTCCAGCCGCGGCAGCAGGCGCTCGGCGTCGCTCCCCCGGAGCTCCTCCTGGGCCGCGGCGACCTGCTTCTCGGTCGGCGGCGGCGGTGCGGGCGAGGCCTCCTGCGCCCAAGCGGGCAGGAGCGTCAGCATCAGGAGCAGGAGTCGTCGCATGGATGTGGACCCGTCGGGGCTGGACTCATTTGGGGGGGGCGGGGGGGGCCGCGTCGGCCAGCTCCTTCTTCCAGTCGCGCGTGCCGCAGAACCACTCGTGCGCGTGCGCGAAGTCGGTCTCCCAGCGGTGGAAGAAGGAGCGGCTGCGGCCGGGGTGGAGGCGAAGCACGACGGGGAGGCCCGCCTTCTCGATGTCGGCGGCGGCGCGTTCCGCGTGGTCCTTCAGCTTCTCGACCTTCTCCTGCGCCTCCTCGCACGCGAAGACGGCCACCTTGAGGCTCTTGGGCGCCTGCACCTTCTGCCTTGGGTCCCACAGGATGTTCAGCAGCAGCAGGCCGTTGAGCTTCCGGTCGGCCGAGAAGGCGAAGCGCGCCGCGAGTTCGCCGCCGTCGGCGAGGCCGAAGAGCGAGATGCGGGCGGGGTCGATCGAGTAGGTCGCCTGCGCGTGCGCGATGAGCCGCTCGACCGCGGCCATCTCCTGCTTGTTGCCCTGCCACCAGAAGCCGTCGGCGCCGAGGATCTCCTCGAACCCCTGCGGGCAGGCGAGCACGGCGCCGGTCGCCTCGGCGAACGGCGTCAGGAACTTCGCGATCTGGTCGGCGGTGCCGCGCCCGCCGTGGATCGCGACAAACAGCGGCGCGGGCTTGGCCGGGTCGTAGGCGCGCGGCGCATAGCAGGCGTAGACGAGCGCCGGGTCCTTCTTCTTGGGTCCGGGCAACTCCCCCCGCATGTGGCCCGCCTTGCCCTCTCCCGCCGAGAGCGGCGTCACGACGGCGAGGGCGAGCAGGAGGGCGAGGCGGTTCACCCCTGTAGCGTAACCCAAGCGGCGGGGGAGGACGATCAAGGGGGACGCCGCGAATACCGATGGGCGGAACGTGGGATTCCGCCGCGAGGCCCTCCGGAGCCGGCTGCGCCTGCGGGGCTTCCTGGTCGTCGCGCTCCTGATGGCGGCGGTCGCGGGGCGCCTCGTCGGCAAGGCGCTGCTCTTCACCGTCGAACCGGAACTGCACTACGACCTCGGGGAGGCCGTCACGCCCCCGGTCTGGTGGCGCGACTACCCCAACCACGTCGCCGCCGCCCTGATGCTCCTCGTCTGGGTGCAGTACATGCGCATGCGGGCGCGCGGCGACCTGCTCGTCCTCGCGCTTGTCGGCGCGAGGCCGCTCCACGAGAGGCGCCTCGCGAACACGGCGGCCGAGATGGCGATCGCCGCGGGCCTCAAGGCGCCGAGGCTCTACGTGATGGAGGATCCCTCCCTGAATGCGTTCGCGTGCGGTGCCCGCGACCGGAGCGCGATCGTCGTGACGCGGGGCCTGCTTGAGCACCTCGACCGGGACGAACTGCAAGGGGTCCTGGCGCACGAGACCGCGCACATCCGCAACGGCGACACGCTGCTGATGACGGCGCTCTTCGGCCTGTCGCGCGTCTTCGGCATGACCGCGAGCTTCGCGCTCGGGCCGCTGGCGGCGATCTGGGCCCTCTCGCGCGTGGCGCGATCGGCGGAGCCTGTGGCGCAGCCGGAACCGCATCCGCGCCCGAGGCGGAGGGTGTCTCCCTGGATGGCGGTGGCCCTGATCGCCGGCATCCCCGTCGCGACCGTCCTCTGCCTGGCCCTCGCGCTCGCGGTCTCGCTCGGGCTCTTCGCCCTCTTCGTCCTCGTCGTGCGCTACCTGCCGTGGCTCGCGGTCGCGCTGGCGGCGTGGGAGCTCTGGAAGCTGGCGGGCGACCCGGAACGGGAGCGACAGAAGCCGCGCAGGCTCTCGGCGCTGCTGGCGCTCTCGCCGGCCGGCCTCATCGTCGGGCCCGCGATCCTGCTCGTCGGCTGTCTCTTCCCGTTCCTCTTCTGGATGCTGCGGCTCGCGGTCTCCCGCAACCAGGAGTTCCTCGCCGACGCGACGGCGGTCGAACTGACGCGCTATCCCGACGGGCTGGCGTCCGCGCTGCGGAAGCTGCATGCGGACTCCGCGCGCCCGACCTCGTTCCCGCGCTGCCTGAGCCCGCTCGCGATCGCGTCGGTGGGCGCCGCGCGCCGGCGCGACGGTGCCGGCTGGCCCGCCTTCGCCCGGGCGCTCTTCGCCCTCTTCTCGACCCACCCGCCGCTGCAGGAGCGCATCGCCCGCCTGGAACGCATCGGCGCAGGTGCCGACCCCTCCCGCGACCTCGCGCTTATGGGTTTTGCGGGGCTTCAGCCCCGCAAAACCCCTTGATCACCTCCCGCATCACGCTCGTCGCGAAGCAGCCGGACGGCAGGTGGAACTCGATGCGGTAGCTCGTCTCGTCCACCGGGGCGAGCGCCACCTCCCGCAGCGGCATGCGCAGCGGCCGGCGCTCGCCGTTCATGCGCAGTCCGCCGCCGACGTCGAGGTCGATCCCGTCCAGATTGGCTTCGCGCAGCACCTGCCGCTCGATGAGGCCGGGATCGCCCTCGGCCGCCGGGGTCGCCGTGCCGAGGATGGGTCCGCTCGGCGAGATCTCGAACGCGGTGCAGCGGGGCGCCTCGGCGTCCGGGCTCTCGACCCGGAAGAGCGCCCCGTTGCGGTGCAGGTAGGCCCAGTCGCCCGCTTGCAGGCGGTCGAGGTCGCCGATGCGTCGGTCGAGCACTCGGTTGAACAGGTCGGACTGGAACGAGGAGAGGTACATCTGGCGCATGCGCTTCCCGATCGCGAAGTAGGCGCGCTCGGGGTCGCCGAACCGCAGCAGCGCGTGCAGGCACTTCTTCTCGGCCCGGTGCTTCATCGGCATCGCGTCGTAGGCCTCCTGCACGCGTCCGGCGTTGAAGTGTTCGCGCGCCTCGGAGAGGCGCGGGTCGCGCTCGCGCCCCGGCGGCCCGCCGACGAGGTGGTGCACGAAGGCCTCGTAGTCGCGCCGCACGATCGCCTCGCCGCAGAGGTGGCCCTGCCCGCGCGTGCCGAACCGCTGCTCGCCGAAGTAGTTGGGGGCCCCCCGGCGCACGAGCAGATCGACGATCGGCCCCGCGCGTTCCAGCGCGCCCGGGGGCGCCTCGCGCACGACGAGGGAGAAGCGGTTGCCCCGCAGGTGGCCGAGGCGCAACTTGTTGGTGTGGCGCCTCGACTCGAGGACCGAGAGCCCCGGCACCGCGAGGTCCTTCGCGCGCTCTTCCGCGGCCCCCGGCACGCAGATCCACTGCGTCGTGATCGCGCGGGCGTCCTTGAGCCCCGCATAGCTGACCGACCGCTCGTCGACGCGCAGCGCCGAGGCGATGCGCCGCACCGCCTCGAAGGTGGCGATGCCGCGCTTCCAGACGCGCAGGTAGAGGTGCTCCCCCTCGCCGCACGGCAGGTAGAGCGGCACCTCGTCGACGCGGAAATCCTCCGGCGAACGCTTGAGTTCGCCGCCGGTGCCCGGCATCGTCGGGGTCAGGAGCGCGAGGGCCACCCGCGGAGTCTACGACGGGGGGACAGTTGTCCGGCGGGCGGCACCGCCCGCGGACACCGGGGCGCCATTTTGAGATCCACGAAGTCACGATGACACGGCTCTTCCGCGAGGCGCCGACGCGCGCCGCGGACCGCATTGGATGGGCGCCATGGCGATGGAGGCGGCGCATGTTCCCCGGCGCCGGCTCGATGCCGTCCGTCGCTCGGGCGGAATGCGCCGGAGCCTCGGCGAGTGGAGAGCGGCAATGGCCGCGTGTTGAGCGTGCCTCACCGTCACGGCCCTCACGACCGCTATCGCCGCACGGCTTGACGCCGCAACCAAATCAGCGACGGCCGAAGGCCGCGCTGCGCCTGGTGAGGAGCTGCGGGATCCGGGTGACGCGCGCGGGGCGGAGGGCTGTGTGCGTCCCTCCCCCGCCGCACAGGATGGCTGCGAAGCGGCCACCTTGGCTCGGTACCGGGCGCCGCACGAGGGCAGCCCCAGAATCTGCACAGGGAGCGCGCAGTCTGCGGGTCAGTGGCTCAGGGTGGTCCGGCACGGCACGGGCGTCCCAACCTGCGTGCGGTGCGGGTGGCCGCACGGAGCCGCTCGCGAGGTGTGAGCGCAAGAGACCAGTGCAGGAGCGTGCGATCGATCTCGTCGCCGGCGCGCTCCAGCGCCACCCGGTCGGGGGCGGATCGCGGCAGCGTGTCCGCGCGCGGGATGCTCACGCGTGGATCGCAGCACTCCCCGCCGACGAGGGCGCTCGGGGCCGCTGCAGCCCAGGCGGT
The DNA here is from genome assembly GCA_964570285.1 of uncultured Planctomycetaceae bacterium. Lineage (GTDB taxonomy): Bacteria > Planctomycetota > PLA2 > PLA2 > PLA2 > CAZMXP01. The sequence continues at coordinate 74,102 of CAZMXP010000006.1, read as the reverse complement.
GAGGAGGCGCCCACGGGGTATCGCTGGTGTTGAGTACTCGGACGGAACGTGCGGAATGTCGTCAGGGATTGCAGGGGTTAGGATCAGCGGCGTGAGAGTCGTCGGCTTGGCGCTCCTGCTCCTGCTGGGGGCGGGTGCGGTCCTCTTCTGGCCGCACCGGGGGGCCCCTCCCCCGGGCCCCCTCCGATTCACCGGGTCGGACTCGTGCCGCGAATGCCACGAGGAGCGCTACGAGACATGGCACGGCACCGCGCACGCGTACTCGCTGCGCGCGCCCGAGGAGGGGTCGGTCGAGGGCGACTTCCACGGCCGTCCCGTGGAGGCGCCCTACTTCGTCGCGACGCCCTACCGCAAGGGCGAGGAGTACTGGATGCGCGTCGAAGGGCGCGACATGCGGGCGTCGGGGGACTACCGCGTCGACCGCGTCATCGGCCGCAGCTTCGAGCAGGCCTATCTGCTGCGCAGCCCGACGGGCGAGTGGCGCGTGCTGCCGATCTGCTGGAGCATCGAGCGCAAGGAGTGGGACCTGACGCACAAGGTGCTCTCGGACATCACCGGCCACGTCGGCGCCATCCCCGACACCTACGACACGCGCAACCACATCTTCAACCACGGCTGCGGACAGTGTCATGCCACGGACTATGACGTCGGCCACGATGCCGCGACCGGCGCCTATGCCTCGACCTTCCTCGAAGGCGCGGTTTCGTGCGAGTCATGCCATGGCCCCGGGTCGGCGCACATCGAGGTGCATCGTGCGGGGGGGGGCGGAGCGCAGCGGAGCGCCCCCCCAGCAGCCAGCCGGGGGGAGTTGTTGAATCCACCGCGTGACCTCGACCCGAAGCAGATCCACGAGAGCTGCGGCCGTTGCCACTACATGCACGAGTGGCGCTATGCGATCGACGCCGACCCGCGCGTCGGCTATCCCGAGATCTCCGTGTCGCAGAACGACGACCGGCCCGGGTTCTTCGCCGACGGGCGTCTCGCGGGGCTCAACTACCACGGCTCGACGCAGCGGCAGAGCGCCTGCTACCTGAAGGGGGAGATGAGCTGCCTCTCCTGCCACAAGATGCACGGCGGGAAGAAGTGGGCGATGCGCTGGCGCGAGAACGACGACGCGCAGTGCAACCAGTGCCACGCGGAGATCGCCGAGCAGGGCGCGGCGCACACCCATCACACCGACCTGCGCTGCGTCGATTGCCACATGCCGCGCTTCCTGACCGGGGTGTTGCATTTCATGCGCGACCACTCGATCCGCAGCCCCGACCCGGCCCTCACCGAGCGCTTCGGGGAGGCGAACTCGCCCAACGCCTGCAACACCTGCCACAAGGCGGAGGGGGCCGCCTGGGCGCGGGAGTGGCGCGACCGTTGGTGGGGGCCCGCCGAGGGCACGATGGCGGAGGAGGTCGCTCTCGTCGTCGCGCTGCGCGGCGACGCCGCGAAGGTGGCGACCGGCGACCTGGCCGCGGTGGCGCTGCGGCGCGAGGCGGGCGTCTTCTTCCGGAACACGGCCGCGCGCGAGCTGGCGGCGCGCCCCCGCGATCCCGCGGCGCGTGCCGCGGTGCGCGCGCTGCTCGCCGACCCCGACCCTGAGGTCGTGCAGACCTGCTGCCTCGGGATCGGCATGCGCGCGCACCCGGAGCAGGCCGCCGCGCTGCTGCCGCTGCTGGCGCACGCGGTGCGCACGGTGCGCGTCGAGGCGGCCTACGCGCTCGGCCGGTGCGGCTACCGCGGCGCGACGCCGGAGCTGGAGCGCGTCTACGGGGAGGCGCTCGGCATGCTCGTCCGGCAGCGCCGCCTCGTCGCGACGATGGAGCCGATCGTCATGATCGCCCAGATGCTCGGCCGGGACGACGAGGCGGAGCGCCACTTCCGGGATCTCCTGCAGATCGACCCCTATCCGGCGGGCCGCTGGCCGCAGAGCGGCATCGACCTCTTGCACGCGAGCGCGCGGCGGCTCACCGACGCGGGGCTCCACGCGGATGCGATGTCGGCCTACGCCCGCGCGCGGGATCTCAGCGGCCGCGACCCGCCGGATCTTCTCCACATCGACTCCGCCGACAGCATGGTCGGCGTGGGACTGCCGGACCACGCGGTGCGCAACTGGAAGGAGGTCCTCAAGGGCTGGCCCGCCGAGAGCCCCGTCTACCGCATCGCCGCGGCGCGGCTCCAGGCGGTGGAGGGGGACACGAAGGGCGCGATCGCCGCGCTGCAGGCGCTCGCCGCCGAACTCGCGCGCGAACCCTCCGGAGGCAAGGCGCTGCACCGCGTGCGCTACGCGATCGAGCGCTTGTCCGGGTAGAGCGGTACTAATGAGCCAGGCTCGTCACTGGACCGAGAGGATGTCGGCGGGGGGGGGCTCGGCGCCGTGCTGGGAGCGGATGCGCAGCGCGAGGATGCGCCCGGTGGGGGACTCGACGAGGAGGATCAGCGTCTCGATCGGGAAGCCGTCGCGCTTGCCGCGCAGGCGGGTCGCGGTGACGCGCTTCGCGCCGGGGATCATCGGCGGGGAGACCGCCTCGCGGGCGGGGTCGGCATGGTCGGCCGCGAAGGAGCCGTAGAAGACGTCCATCCACTTCGCGGCGTCGAAGACCTCGCGGATGCCGTACTCGAAGAGCCGCACCCGGAGGTGCTGGTTGCGTTCCGGGCCGACCCTCTCGAACGCGACGCGGATGCCGGGGTCCGTGCCCGGATCGACCTCGACGCGCCGGAATCCGGCCGGCTTGGTGATGCGGAAGCCGAACTCCCCGCTCTCGATCGTCGTCTCGGCCTCCGCGGCCGATGCTTCGGGGGGCAGGGGGGCCACCAGCAGCGAGAAGCCGTCGCGGAACGCGCGCAGTCCCTGCGCGCAGGCCGGCTCCTCCTCGGTGCCCTCGCCGTAGAGCGTCTCGATCCGCTCGTACCAGATCGCCTTCGAGAAGACCGCGGTGACCTTCCGGCGGCAGAGCGTGCCGCCGAGCGTCACCTCGTGCTCGTAGCTGCGCCCCCCCGCGCCCCCCCACGATGCCTCGCCGGTCTTCTCTGCGGCGTCGGCGGGCGCTCCCGGAAAGCGGTAGTGCTCCGCCCGGCGCCGGATCTGCGCCTCGACGTCGATGACCGCGTCCTTGGCGAGGCGCTCGGCGACGATCTGCACGTGCGCGTGGGCGACGCCGTCGATGCGGAAGACGAAGTGGTTGGTCCCCTCGCGCCGCACCCAGTTCTGCGGCAGGGTGCCGCGCACGCGGAAGTTCAGCGCCTCCTCGCGGAGCAGTTCCGGATCGGCCGCGAACGCGGCGGTGCCGGCGGCCAGCAAGAGCAGCAGGGCCCGCACCGGCGCCTACTTGAGCGTCTTGAATTCCTTCAGGAAGAGGTCGATCTGCCGCTTCCAGAGCGTGGGGGCCTCGCCGCCCTGAAGGAAGATCTCGATCTGGTACTGCCGCTCGTTCTTGCAGTCGAACAGGATCCAGATCGTCCGTTCCACGAGCGCGCGCTTGCCGACCAGGTCGAGGCGGACGCACTCCTTCGACTTGACCGCGTCCTTCGGCAGCGGGAACTTGTAGTTCTTGTCGATCTCGGGATCCTTGGACTGCTTGCCCTCGTAGAGCTTCTTGAAGTTGTCGAGCTTGTGCTGCATGAGCTGCTCGATCGTCCACTGCTTCGCCGCATCGGTCTGCGCCGAGATGCGGATCGTGATGCGGCTCTGGTCGCGCTGGCGCTCGAACTTCAGCTTGACGTTGTTGCCGGTCCTCTCGCTCTCCGAGAGCGACTCGTAGGGGATGTTCAGCAGGTCGTCGGGCTTGACGCACTCGAACTTCCAGAGCTGGTCGGCCCCGAACGTGAAGCGTTCGGACTTCAGCCGCTCCGGGTCGATCTTCTCCTCCTCCTTCTTCGTGCCCGGGGCGACGGGCACGTCGTCGGTGCCCGCGTCCTTGTTCGCCTCCACCTTCTCGACCCGCAGGAAGTCGAAGGAGTTCCGGATCTCGTCGATCTCCTCGGCGAGCTGCTTGTCGGCGACCGCGATGTAGGAGCGCTGCACGAGGTGCACGTAGAGGTACTTGCCCTGCTTCGCGAGCGTGTAGGTGACCCGGTGGATCCCCGCGTCCAGGTCGCCCTGCACGTCGACCGTGTAGCAGTCCACCGCCTTCTCGCCCTTGCCGAGCTTGCCCGCGGTGGCGGTGCGCTCGCGCGGGTTGGAGAGGTTGCCGTCCCAGGCCTCGCCCCACTTCGCGGCAATCTTGTCGAGGTTCGTCTTGAGGAACTCCCTCGGCAGCGGCCAGACGATGATCGAGTAGTCGGCGGCGGCGGGCGGATCGCTGTCGGCGAACTCGGACACGAAGTGGACGCGGATGTGCTTCTGCCCGGGATCCTCCGGCTTGATCTTCCAGTCCATCGTGTTGGCGACGGTGACGGTGAAGTTGTGGGCCTCGTCGGTCACCGTGCCGTCGGGCAGCGCGCGCGCGCCGGCGGCGAGCGCGAGGAGAGCGAGCAGCGTGTGGCGCATGGAATCCTCCCTGGTCTCCGGTCAATCGGGCTTCAGCTTCAGGCTCTTCCCGAACTGCTTCAGCCCGTCCGCGAAGATCGAGTCGCCCTTGCCCCTCGTCTCGACCTCGATGATCGTCCGCCACCCCTTGCCCTCGGCCAGCAGGCCGGTGAAGGTGCCGCGGAACTTCTCCACGCTCCCCTCGATCTCGTCCCAGCCGTCGCCGCTGACCGAGCCGATGCGGACCTTCTGCGGCTTGGACGGGAACTTCGCCCCGCGCGCCCGGTTGACCCAGTTGCTCTTCCAGGTCTCGAAGTCCACCTTCTTGTCCTGGAAGACCTTGTTCTGGTCGGCCACCGCGCGCATGCTCGCGTTGATCATCTTGATCTCGATCCAGTTGTTGTTCGCGTCCTGCGCCGCGAGGATGATCGTGTGCCCCGACTTGATCTTGTCGGTGAGGTGCACGAAGCCGGGCGGGATCACGAAGTCCACATGGAGCGTGTAGGCCTTGCGCCCGGTGTCCGTCTTCGACGTGGAGTGCTTGCGGGCCTCCTTGGTGGCCGGATCGGCCAGCGTGTCCTCGAGGCGCACGCGCTCCCCCTGCTGCGTCACGTAGAAGTAGGCGGGCGGCTTCGCGCCCGACGTGATGAACTCGAACCCGTCGAGGACCTGCTTGTAGGCGGCGACGAGGTCGGGGTCGTCGGAGACGTCGGGGCGGAAGTGCGCGCGCACGACGTAGATGTTCGGCGAGATCAGCGCGATCCGGCCGCGCACGACGGTCTCCTTGAAGTCCGGCATCTTGACCGTCTTGTCGCCGCGGCGGATCTTGTCCTCCGCCTCCCGCGTCTCCCGGATCTGGTCGGTCGTCAGGCTCCGGTACTCGAAGTTGCCCGACTTCTCCGCGCCGCCGAGCAGCACGCTCTCGTCCACCTTCGGCGAGAGCTGTCCGCGCGACCCCTCGCCGTAGAACTGCACGAAGTAGCCGTCGTTCTGGTCGAGCCGCTTCAGCACGTCCGTCGGCGTGTCCGTTGTGAAGGTCGCGGCGTTGCTGACCTCGATCTTCCAGAACTCCACCGCCATCAGGTCGCTGCCGTCGGTCGCCCGCGCGCGGAGCTGCAACCGGAGCTGGGCCCCCGCGGCCCCCTCGTGACTGACCTCCCACGAATCGGGGAAGGTGACCGTGTAGTTGCCCTCCTCGTCCTTGTACTCGCGCGCCTTGCCCGTCGCGAGGCCCGGCGCCTTGGGCGCCTCCGGCGCGGGCTTCTCCGCGCAGCCGCAGCCGTCGTCGCAGCCGCAGCCGTCGTCGCAGCCGCAGCCGTCGTCGCAGCCGCAGCCGTCGTCGCACCCGCACCCGTCCTCGCAGCCGCAGCCGCCCTGGAAGAGGATGTTCTCCCACATGCGGTCGATCGCCTCCGCCGCCTCGACCTCGGCGCCGTTGGTGCTGACCTGCGTCGCCTGCAGGAAGACCCCCTCGCGCAGCGTCGCGCGGCCGCGGTAGTGCAGCAGCACCGGGGGCATGTCCTCGCCCGCGGCGTCCGCGGCGCCCGCGCAGGTGAATCCGGTCGCGGGGGCGCCGCCGAGGACCGCCGTCGTCTCGGGCCGGAACGCCGACGTCACCCGGTCGAGCGAGCGCATCACCGCATGCTCGCGCCCCGCCAGCCACTGGCGCGCCTCGAACTCGCGCGCGGGCAGCGCCTCGACGAGCATGCGCACCACCTTGCCCTGCGCCACGACGTGGCGCGCGGCGAACTTCGTCGCGCCCCGCTCCAGCGCGAGGTCGCGCGCCCATCCGTCGGGCACCGCGATCCTGAGTCCCGTCGCCTCGTCCACCATCTCGTCCGCGAGGGCGGGGCGGGGGGGCGAAAGGGCGAGCGCGCCGAGGCAGAAGAGTAGGGCGGTCGAACGCATCAGCACTCCTTGGCCGGGGGGCCGGTCTTGCCCCCAAGGATACGACGCGAAGGGCGTGCCGTGTAGATCGGGGCGGGATCAGGCCCCGGCGGCGGGAGGGGGCTCCGGGGGAGGGGTGGCCGGGGCCTCGGCCCCGTTCTCCTGCTCGGCGGCGACGACTGCCGCCGAAAGGAGACGGTCGTCCTCCCGCAGGTTCATCACCCGGACCCCCTGCGTGTTGCGCCCGATGCAGGAGATCTCGCCGATGCGGGTGCGGATCAGCATGCCGTGGGCCGAGACCAGCACCACCTCCTGGTTTTCGTCCACGACGGCGACGGCCACGACCGGGCCGTTGCGCTCGGTGGTCTGGATGTCCTTCAGGCCGAGCCCGCCGCGGGTCTGCGGGCGGTACTCCTCGAGCAGCGTGCGCTTGCCGTAGCCCTTCTCGCACAGGGTCAGCAGCGCGGCGCCCGGGCGGACGACGCCGAGGCCCACGACCTGATCCCCCTTGCGCAGCTTGATCCCGCGCACGCCGCGGGCGGTGCGGCCCATGCGGCGGGCGTCGCCCTCCGGGAAGCGGATCGCCATGCCGTCGCGCGTCGCGAGGATGACGTCTTCGCCGCCGGCGAGCAGGTCGGCGCCGACGAGCAGGTCCCCCTCGTCGAGGGCGCACGCGATGATGCCGGTCTGGCGCGCCGCGTTGCGCAGCAGCGAGAGCGTCACCTTCTTGACCGTGCCCTCGCGCGTCGCGAAGAGCAGGTCCCGGTCGTCGAACTCGACGATCGAGAAGGCGCTCGTGATCGCCTCGTCGGGGCGGAGTTCGAGCAGGTTGTGGATGCTGCGGCCCACGCTCGTGCGACCCAGCTCCGGCACCTCGAAGACGCGCTTGGCGAACGCGCGCCCCTGGCTCGTCAGGAAGAGCAGCGTGTCGTGGCTGTGGGCCGACCAGAGGTGGGTGATGAAGTCCTCCTCCTTCGTGTCGGCGCCGATGATGCCGCGCCCGCCGCGCCCCTGCGCGCGGTAGGTCGCGAGCAGCGTGCGCTTCAGGTAGCCGCCGCGGCTCATCGTCACGACGACCTCCCCGGGGGCGATCAGCTCCTCGCGGTCGAACTCGCTCGCCTCGGCGGTGATCTCGGTCGCCCGCGGGCGCCCGTGCTTCGCCTTGATCGCCTCGAGTTCCTCGACGATCACGTCGAGGACCCGCTGCTCGGACGCGAGGAGCTCCCTGTAGTAGGCGATCTTCTGGCGCAGGTCGTCGAGCTCCTCCTCGAGCTTGCGGCGCTCGAGGCCCGTCAGCCGCGCGAGGGTCATGCGCAGGATCGCGTCCGCCTGCTTGTCGGTGAAGGCGAACCGCTCGACGAGGCGCGCCTGCGCGATCTCGGGGTTGTCGCTCGCCCGGATCGTCTCGATGATCGCGTCGATCAGGTCGAGGGCCTTCAGCAGCCCCTCGACGATGTGGGCGCGCGCCTCGGCCTTGTCGAGCAGGAAGCGCGTCCGGCGCCGGATCACCTCGACGCGGTAGTCGCGGTAGCACCGGAGCTGCGCCTTCAGGTCGAGCGTCTCCGGGCGCCCGTTCACGAGCGCGATCGAGTTCACGCCGAAGGTCTCCTGCAGCGGCGTGTGCTTGTAGAGCAGGTTCTCCGTGACCTTCGGGTCCTCCCCCTTCTTGAGCTGGACGTAGATCCGGTAGGGGTTGGTCCGGTCGGCGTAGTCCTCGATGCGGGCGATCCCGGGCAGGACGCCGTCCTTCACGAGCTGCGCGACCTTGTCGATGATCAGGTCCCGCCGCGGCGGGTAGGGGATCTCCTCCACATGGAGCGCCCAGCGCCCGCTCGGCTCCTCCTCGGCGCGGATCTTCGCGCGCACGGTGAGCCGGCCCCGCCCGGTCGCATAGGCGTCGATGATGCCGCTCGTGCCGCAGACGAGGCCGCCCGTGGGGAAGTCGGGGCCGGGCAGCACCTCCATCAGCCGCGCCAGCGAGATCTCCGGCTCGCGGATGAAGCGGACCAGCGCGTCGGCGACCTCTCCGGGGTTGTGCGGCGGCAGGTTGCAGGCCATGCCGACCGCGATGCCGATCGAGCCGTTGACGAGGAGGTTCGGGAAGCGCCCGGGCAGCACCGTCGGTTCGGTGCGCGACTCGTCGTAGTTGCGCACGTAGTCGACGGTGTCGAGGTCGAGGTCGGCGAGCATCTCCATCGCGGCCGACGTGAGCCGGGCTTCGGTGTAGCGCATCGCCGCCGGCGGGTCGCCGTCCACCGAGCCGAAGTTGCCCTGCCCCTGGATGAGCGTGACCCTCATGTTGAAGGGCTGCGCCATGCGCACGAGCGTCGGATAGATGACCGACTCGCCGTGGGGGTGGTAGTTGCCCGACGTGTCGCCGCAGATCTTGGCGCACTTCCTGTACTTGGCCCCGGGGCCGAGGTTCAGGTCGTTCATCGCGACGAGGATGCGCCGCTGGGAGGGCTTGAGCCCGTCGCGCACGTCCGGCAGCGCCCGCGCCACGATGACCGACATCGCGTAGCGCAGGTAGCTCGTCTTCATCTCCTCCTCGATCAGGAGATCCTTGATCCGGTCGGGAGGGTCGCGACCCGTCCCGGAGATTCCGGCCCCCTCCCCTGCTGCGCCTTCGTCGGGCTCCTGGGGCTCGAGTTCTTCCGGATCTGCCATAGCGGGTCGAAGCGCGATACCCTAGCATGGGCGGTACGGCCGGTCAAGGTAGGGTGTCACCGTAAGTTGTTGGAAAACAATGAGTAAGGGCAGTCTGGTCCTCGCCGTGATCCTCGTGGTGGGTGCGGGACTCTTCGCGCTCGCCCGCCTGCGTCCCACCCCCCCCGCGCCCCCCCCGGCATCGACGGGAATCCGGACCGTCCCGCTCTCCGGACCCCCCCGCGAGCGCGGTCTCGCCCACGGTCGCGAACTGGCGCCGGAGATTGCGGCCTCGCTGGAGCGCCTGCTGCCAGCCGACCAGGGCACCCGCGACTTCGTCGTGACTACCTGCGGTCGGCAGATGCTTCCCGGACTGCCCGCGGCGATCCGCGACGAGATCGAAGGCATCGCGGAAGGCTCGGGCCGCACCGCTCACGAGATCCTCTTCCTGAACACGCGGTTCGAACTCGCGACGATGAGGCTGCTCGACGGCCCCCGGCTTGGCGGGGAGGCGGCCGCCCGCCCCATGGGCGAGGTCATCCGGACCTTTCTCCCCAGGGAGTTGGCTGCGCTGCGGTCGGAACTCGTGCTGATGATCCACCGGCACGAGGGGGCCCCGATGGTGCTGCTCACGCTTCCCGGCATGGTGGGTGGTCTTGTGGGGGCGCGGGGGCCCATGGTCGCGACCTTCGTCCCCGAACTCCGGGAGGGGACGACGCAGTTGAACGGGGTGCCGTGGTCCCTCTTGCTGCGCCTCGCCCTCGAAGAGGGGGCCGCGTGGCTGAAGCTGAAGTCCACGACCTTCGGGCGCCTCTTGAGCGCCGAGATGGAGCCGGGGGGCCACCACGCATTCTCCGTGACCCACGCGGAGATCGCGGCGGATGCGCTGCCGGCGCCCTCCGGCTGGGAGCGACTGGAGGCGCAGCAGTGGACGGTCCGGTTCACCCGCCGCGGAGGGGGATCCGTAAGGGTCGATCTCCGGTTCGGGACCGAGGAGGCGCGCGTCGAGGTGCCCTTGGCCCGGTGAGGGGTGGCCCGGGGGTAGCGGCGGGTGCTACGATCCGGTGCCATGCGTCTCCTGCTCTGCCTCGCCCTAGCCTCCCTCTGTACCGCCCTGCCCGCCTTCGGGCAGGGTCCGAAGGCCGAGAAGGGGGAGAAGCCCAAGCCCGCGGCCGCGGCCGACCCGAAGTACGAGAATCCGGAACTCGGCATCGCGTTCGATGGCGTCTACGGATGGGAGGTCAAGCGCGCTTCGGGGTCGGGCGCGTGGACCGAGCTGGTGCGCTACAGCGACTCCTCCCTCGATGCGGTCGTGACGCTGCTCGTGCGCACGAACAGCTACGCGAATCCGGAGGAGATGCGCCGGGCGCTGGCGGAGGAATACAAGGATCGCGGCGAGCCCGCGGTCGGCAAGCCGGTCCACAAGGAGATCACGATCAAGGACGTCGAGATGCGGGGCGGGCTCAAGCTTGCGGGCGTCGAGGTCGAGGCGGTGGAACTCGCGCTGACCGAGGAGGGGAAGAAGCGCGAGAACCAGATCATCGTCCGCACCTACTACGGCGCGAACCGCCTCTTCCGCGTCGTCTGCGAGGTGCGCCGGAGCCGCGCGAAGAAGGTGCGCGACCTGCTCGACCGCGCGCTCGTGAGCCTCTCCGTCGCGGCGAAGGACGAGCAGACGTCGCGCGGCACGCCCTTCCAGAGCGTGCGCGGCAACTGGAGCGCGCTCGTCCCCGACGGCTTCACGGCGATCCTCGGGCCGTCGAGCTGGAACTCGGACATGATGTTCGAGGATGCGCGATCGAAGATCTCGATCCTCGTCTACGCGTACGCCTTCCCCGGCTCGGCGCGGGATCACCTCGAGGAGCTCCAGGACTACTATCGCGACGGGACCTTCAAGGTGACGCAGGAGGAGGCAAAGGTCCTCGCCGGGGACGGTTTCCACGCGCAGCTCGCGAAGTCCGACCGCCTGACGCTGATGACCGCGGCGGTGCTCGGCGGCCAGATCTACCGCATCCACACCAACGCGCCGCCCGACAAGGCGGAGGAGGCGCAGCGCCTCCACGACAAATTCCTCGCCTCGTTCCGGGCGGGCAAGTAGCGGCGGGAGCGATGGCGAACCCGAGCAGGGACGAGATCGCGGGCAAGGTCAAGGAGATCTTCGAGAAGACGCTGCGCATCGACGCGCACAAGCTCACGCCCGCCGCCGCGCTGAAGGAGGATCTCAACCTCGACTCCCTCGACCTGATCGAGGTCGTCTCCGAGGTCGAGGACGCCTTCGACGTGCAGATCGCCGAGGAGAACGTGAGGGGCATCACGACCTTCGGCCAGATCGTCGACGGGCTGCACGCCGCGCTCGAGGCGAAGGGGGCCGGATAGCGCGGGAGCGCGTTCGGAATCGCACTGAGACGCAGCGCGGCGCCACGCCGCAATCGGAGGAGCAAGGGCCGAATGCCGCGCTGCACCTTGGTCGAACCGCGCGACGCCGTCCGCGCGAGCGGCGCGGCGGTGGGTGCACCGACGTGATCAGCACAGCCTTCCGGGAGCCAGGCGCGCTCGTCGATGGCGAGTTGGAACTCTGCCTGCGCGAGCGGTTCCCCGGGGATCCCTCCCGGGAGTGGGTACCGGCCTACAGGTTTGACATGGTCGTCGGCACCGAGGTGGTGGGGCTGATCGAGTTGCGGCTGGGGGCCACGCCGGCCATGGTCAACTTCGGTGGCCAGGTCGCCTACGGCGTCGAGCCCTCGCACCGCGGGCGGCGCTACGCCGCGCGCAGCCTTCGACTGTTGCTCCCGCTGGCCCGCGCCCACGGCATGTCCGAGCTCTGGATCACCTGCAATCCCGACAATCGGGCGTCGAGGCGCACGTGCGAGTTGGCGGGTGCCGCACTCGTGGAGATCGTGGATCTTCCGTCGGACTCGGACATGTACCTCGAGGGGGAGCGTCAGAAGTATCGCTACCGCATTGGGACAGCCATCGACGCCTAGCAGGGCAGGATCGCCGAGGCGATCCACGCGCTGCGGCTCGCCTGTCTGCGCAAGTTGCCGTAGGGGATCGGCCCGTGACGACAAAGCCGAGCAGGGCCGACGCGAGGGTCGTCACGATGTTGCGCGACCGGACCTTGAAACTGCTCCCCACGACGTCGCCCTCCCGGACTGCAAGGGTACGGCGCTCTCGTGGCATGGCTATGGATTCTCCGCGTCCGCTCCTCCGGGGCTTGAGCACCCCACCCTAGGCTTCTTCCCTCCCGCGCGAAGCGCGGGAGAGAAGAAGCACGGAGTTCTGCCCGCCGAAGCCGAAGGAGTTCGTCAGCGCATGGCGCAGTTCGAGCCTTCGCGGCCCCTCCGGCACGTAGTCGAGATCGCAGTCGGGGTCGCCGGGCACGAAGTGCAGCGTCGGAGGCACGCACTGGTGGTGGAGCGAGAGCGCCGTCGCGGCGATCTCGATCGCGCCGGCGGCGCCCATCGTGTGGCCGATGTGCCCCTTGATGCTCGACACCGGGATCTCCCGCGCGCGCCGTCCGAGCACCTCCTTCAGCATGCGCGTCTCGTTCGCGTCGTTGACCGGCGTGGAGGTGCCGTGGGCGTTCACGTAGTCGATGTCGGCGACGCCGAGGCCCGCGTCCATGAGCGCCATGCGGATCGCCTCCGCCTCGCCCACGCCGTCGGGCGCGACGATGTTCGTCGCGTCGTTGGTCGCGCCGACGCCCGCCACCTCGGCGTAGATGCGCGCGCCGCGCGCGCGCGCGAGGCCCGCCTCCTCGAGCACCATGACGGCGCACCCCTCGGCGAAGACGAGGCCGTCGCGGTCCCTGCTGAAGGGCCGGCTCGCCGTCGGGTCGTTGCGCCGCGACAGCACGCGCAGCGCGTTCCACGCGGCGACGATGGACGCGTTGCAGATGAAGTCGAGGCCCCCGGCGAAGCAGGCGTCGAGCAGCCCGGCGCGGATCTGCTGCGCGGCGAGCCCCGCCGCGACCGCTCCGCTGCTGCACGCGGTCGAGATGGTCGCGTTCAGCCCCCGGGCCCCCAACCGCATCGCCATGTGGCTTGCGGGAGCGTTCGGCATGATCTTCGGCACCGTCACCGGCTTGGTCTTCTTCCACCCCTTCGAATACCAGGTGTCGTAGTGCGACTCGAACTCGTGCGAGCAGCCGTAGCCGGTGCCGAGCAGCACGCCGGTGCGCGGCCCGCCCCAGTCGGCGCGCCCCGCGTCGGCGGCGGCCAGCAGTCCGCCGACCACCGCGAGCTTGGACGCGCCGCTCCAGAGCGAGGACTCCTTCGGGTCGAGGTGGGCGTCCCAGTCGATCCTGGGAAGCTGGCCGTAGTGCGTCGTCGGCATGTCCCAGATCTCGATCCCCTCGATGGGCCGGACGCCGCTCCGGCCCTCCATGAGCCCCGTCCAGAGGGGGTCCACGCCGATGCCGAGGGGGGTGACGAGTCCGAGGCCGGTGATCGCGACGCTTCGTCCGCTCATGGTGGCAGCATTGGACCAGATCGCGGGCGGATCGCTACACTGCGCCGGTGCGCGTGCTCGTTCTCGACGGCGGCGACAAGACCCACTACCTGAGCCGGCTCGTCGTGCGCCTCGCGGAACTCGGCGTCGAGATGCACTACGCGGGCAGCCCGCGCGACAAGGACTTCGCCGCGCTCGAGCGGGGGGGCGTGCGCTGCCACGAGGTGCTCGTGCGGCACAAGCTCGACCTTCGCTGCCGGTGGAAGGTGCGGCGCCTGCTCGACCGGCTCTCGGTCGACCTGCTGCACACGATCACCGGGCGCGACGCCTACGTCGGGTTGAAGGCGCGGGCGAGGCGGGGCGTGCGCGTGCTCGTGCGGCGCGGCGCCTACCCGAAGCTGTCGCGGTTCGACCCGGTGGACCGCCTCGTCTACGGGCCGCGCGGCGCCGACCGGCTGCTCGTCGTCAGCGACGACCTCAAGCGGCACATGGTCGAGCGCGGCGTCGCGGCGGAGAGGATCTCGACGGTCTACACGGGCATCTGGAGCGAGCACCTCGAGCCGGCGCGGCGCGACCTGCGGGCGGAGTTCGCGGTGCCGGCGGATCGCGCGCTGCTCGGGCTGGTCGGCAACCTGCGCCGCGTGAAGGGGTTCGACCTGCTGCTCGACGCGCTGCCGGGGGTGAAGACCCCCTTCCAGCTTCTCGTCGCGGGCCGCGACTACGAGAGCCAGCGGCGGGAGATCGAACGGAGGGGGCTCGGGGGCCGGGTGACGCTGCTCGGCTACGTCGCGGACGTGATGACGTTCCTGCCCAACGTCGAGCTGGTCGTGATGCCCTCGCGCATCGACGCGGCGCCGCGCGCGGCGATCGAGGCGACGGTCGTCGGCACGCCGGTGCTCGCGACCAGGGTCGGCGGGATCCCCGAGATCCTCGACTTCGGCCGCGGGGGCACGCTGGTGGAGCCGACGCCGGCGGGCCTCGCGGAGGGCATCGACGCCGCGCTCGGGGACCGCGAGGGGCTGCGCCTCCGGGCCGCCCACGCGCTCGCGCGCAATCGCGAGCTCTTCGGCCTCGAGCGCTGCGCCCGGAGGCACCTGGACCTGTACGCGGACAGGTCCTAGCCGCCGGTCGCCAGCTTGTGCAGCGCCTGCGACGCGAGGTCGGACCACTTGGTGCCGCCGCCGCGGCGCAGGCACTCCTCGAGCTTCTTCTTCGCGGCCTCGGTCTTGCCGGCCTCGAGCAGCGCCATGCCCTTCTCGTAGAGCTCCCGGGCGAGCAGGAGCTTCTTCACCTCGGGGTGCGCCAGCAGCTCCTTCTGCTGAGCCGCCGCCGCCGCCGCCGTGAGCGTACCCGGGTAGGTCTTCGCGATGCGCCGCAACTCCTCGATCGCCGCCTCCCAGTCCCCCGCCGCCGCGAGCGGCCCGACCTTCGCGAGTTCGGCCGCCGCGGCCTCGTCGATCTGCTTCATGCGCTCGCGCGCCTCGCGCACGCCCTCGATGTCCCGGTCGATCGCCAGCACCGGGCCCAGCTTCTCGAGCTCGAGCGCGAGGTTGCCCCGCGACCGCGCCGCCTTGCTGTCGGCGAGGTTGGAGAGCATCTTCGCGTAGGCCTCCTCGGAGAGCCCCTTGCCGTGCTTGTCGAGCACCTTCTTCAGCGCGGCGCAGACCTCCTTCGCGGGCACGTGGTTGAACCCCATCTTGAAGTCGCCGTTCATGATCGTCTCGACGACGTTCTCCTTGCCGTCGATGACGAAGTGGATGGGCGTCTTCGCGTCGCTGTCGGGGAAGAAGCCGCGCGCGAAGTTCTGCGCGAGGCCGATGTGGTCGGTGCAGACGATGGTCGGGCAGTCGGCGCAGCGCGGCTCCTTCTGCCCCTGCGCGTTCTTCACCATCACCTTCCCGTGCTGGTCCTCGTTGTTCGCATAGACGATGACGAACTCCTCGGACATCTTCAGGAACGCCTTGTCGCGGAAGACGTTGTCGATGACCGCGCGGTTCTCGTGGTCGTGGTCCACGATCACCGTCAGGAAGATCAGCTTGCCGCGCGTGCGCGCGATCTCGAGCGCGGTCTTCGAGTCGCGCACCGCGTTGGGCGCGCCGGGGGGAGCCGCGAGCGCCGCGCCGGCGCAGAGGAGCAACAGGGCCGCGTTCCGTCGCATCCCGGGATTGTACCGCTCTCGCCGCGCCCCGCGCCGAGCCTGGCTCATTAGTATCGCTCTGCAAAGCCCGCTTTACATGTGGGTAGATTCCCGCCAGAGCGGAACTAATGAGCCTGGCTCGCGTCCACTATCCCGGCCACCAGGCCGGCAGCCAAGGCTTCTTTCCCGTGGCGTTCGGGGTCTTGCCGACCAGTTCGTCGGCCCGCTTCCACAGCGCGGCCGCCTCGGCCCGGTCGCCGGTCAGCACGACCAGGCTTTCCGCCATCTTGCGGAGCGTGTCGCCCCTCTCGTACTTGACCGAGTCGGCCTGGTCGGGCCACCGCTTCGCGCGCTCTTCAAGCACCGAGAGCTTCCTCTCGTAGCCGCGGCGGACACGCGCCACGTCGCCGGCGCGCTCGGCGGGCTCGATCATCGCGATCTCGGCGTAGCCACCCGCGGGCGGTCGCGTCTGCATCTCGGCGAGCTGCTTCTCGAGGTAGCCCCTCGACTCCACGAGGCTCTTGCGCTCCGACTCGTCCGCGCTCGCGCCGGCAAGCTCGCCGAGCAGCGCGATCTCCGCGCTGATCTTCTCGATCTCGAAGGCCTGATCCGTGTCCTGGCGTTGCGCGACGCGTTCGAGGAACTTCAGTTGCATCGCGGGGTCGATCGTTTGCGGCGAGTTCGGCCACTGCTCGTAGGCCTGCGCGTCGACGAAAGCGATGCCGATGCGCCGGACGCGCGCGACCTCCATCTCGCAGCGCAGGATCCCCTTCCGGATTTCGGGCACGGTCCCGAAGACGACCCCTCCCTTGCGGCGCGCCTCCTCGTAGTCGGCGAGCCCCTTTCGCGCCGCGTCGAGGGCCCCCTGCGCCTTCTCCGCCTCCTTCGCCCAGTAGGCCGCAAGGTCCTGCTTCCTCTTCTCGAGGCGGTCGCTCGCGTCGCTCTCCGCCTTCGCGAGGGCGGCGTCCGTGGGAAGCGTCAGAGAGCGCGTGGCCGAGAGCCCCTTGCCCCTCGCCTCGATCTGCACCTCTCCTCCCTGCGGCCGGTAGGGGATCCGCAGGCGGGCCTTCGACCCGATCGTGCGGTAGCTCTCGTCGATGATGCCGCAGTTGTGCGACTCCTCGCGCCGCCCGGAGAGGAAGCGGCCCGTCCACCCGCCGTAGCGCACCGTGAACTCGGCCCCCGGGCAGTCCCAGTTCTGGTTCGACGCCGACAGCGCGGCCTCGACGACGCACCACTGCCCCTCCACGCGGGGCTCCTCCTGTTTCGGCCCGGGCGGCGATCCCGGGTTCAGGCGGATCATCCCGTCGCCGGGGCCGATCACGTTCGAGAGGGTCTCCTCGCCCTGCGCCTTCCCGTCGAGCAGCAGCGTCTGGCCGACGCGGTACCAGAAGGGGCCCGACTGCGGCGTCTGGTCGTCCCGGTAGACGTTCGGGGCCCAGATCCTCACCCGGTCGGCCGCGAGCAGGTACTCCTTCGAGCGCGGGTTGCCCTTCACGATGTCCACCTGCACGTTCTCGGCGAGCCAGTTGCTTGTCACCTTCTCGAACGGGCCCGACGCGGCGATCGCGCGGTAGAGCACGAAGCGCAGGCCGTTCCGCTTGTCCTTCTCGTCGAGCCGGCCCAGCGCGGGGCTCGTCGCGACGAGCGTGTCCCCCTCCGTGTCGCGCCGCGCCTCGTGCATCCCGAGCTTCAGATCCGAGCCCGCCTTGACCACCGCCTTGAGCCGGATGCCGTCCCGCGGCTCCGCCGTCGTGTTGACGAGCCAGACGATCGCCTTCGGGAACTGGTTCCAGTCCGCGACCGACGCCGGCCGGTCGAGGTTGCCCACCGAGTGCGGGCGCACCTTGCCGTCGCCGCCGACGGGGAACGCGATCATGATCACGTCGTTGCGGTTCTTCGCGCTGGCGCAGGAGAGCGTGAGCTGGAGAGCGGCGCCCTCCTGCTCGTCGGGGATCTTCATCCGCGTGATCTCGACCGCGGAGACGATGCACATCCCGTCGCCCGCCTGCGGCCCGGTCTCCTGCTCGCCCGTCCAACTGTCGCCGATGCGGTAGGGACAGTTGATCTTCACGAGTTCCCCGTCCGGCACGCGCAACTCCATCGGCGCGCCGAAGACCGCCGCCGCACCCGACGTGAAGGGCTCGATGTCCTTCCTGACGTAGAGCGCCATCAACGACTCGAGGAAGACCCGGCGCAGCGACTTCTTGTGATGGGACTGAAGCGCCGCGTTCATGGCGCGGTAGGCATCGGCCTTGAACGCGTCGAGAAGCGCCTCCTCCTGGAGCAGGGCCTCGAGAGAGTCCGGCGGAAGGGAAAGGTCGGGGGGCGGGGGGGGCGGGCCCTCGGTGGCGAAGAGTCCCGCGTAGTACTGGTCGAGCACCGGCCGCAGGTCGCCGTAGCGGCTGTGGACGTACAGGAAGAAGGCGGCGGCCTGGTATTCGTGGATCTCGTTCTTGGCCTGGTCGAAGGCGTTGAGCCGACGGTAGCCAAAGTTCAGCCTCAGCCTCCCGAGCGCATTCGCCGCGGGAAGGATGCCGAGCACGTGCTCGACCGCGTCCGCCGTCCCCTCATCCACCCACCGCGCGTCCTCGGGCGTGAAGCTGCTGGCTACGCTCGGGTATTTCGCAAGCGCGTTTTCGAGGAGCCGTTGCTGTACCAGGTGGAAGTACTCGTGGGCGAGCAGCGCCTCGGTGAAGAAGGGCTGGTCCCTGAGCGTCGCGAAGTTCAGCTCGATCAGGTGGGCTCCGCTCGCCTGCCCGGCGAGGCCCGGCTGGAGGTCCGCGACTTCGATGCGAACGGGCGCCACGCGCGGGAAGCCGAGCTTCTCCAGCTTGTCGCGGGCGGAGGCGAGATGCTTCAGGACCGGATCCGCGTAGGGTGCCGCATCCGTCGCGTGCGCCTCGATGGCGTAGAGCGACGGCTCCGAGGAGGTGCCGAGCGGAGCGAGCTTCTTGCCGTCGATGACGACGTAGGTCGTGACGTCGCCGCCCCCCGCCGCCCCCTCGCCCTCGACCGCGACCAGCGGGAAGCGGCGGTCGAGCTCGTACGAGACGGTGCCGGCGGCGAGATCGAGCTTCACGTTCCGGCGCAGCCGTTCCGTCTGTCCGCCAAAGGCGATCACGGGGTGCACCTCCTCGGGAGTCAGGTCGGGGCGGAGCTTCGACCGGTCGAGGCCCAGCGTCACGGTGACCGGCTTCGCGAACACCGCCCCGTCCGAAGCGATCGTGTACGCCTGCGAGACGCGCACGAGATTCCGGTTGACCGGTTCCGCCGGCGCCGGTACCGCGACAAAGCTCTGCACGCCGCTCCCGGCGGGGCGCTCCAGCCTGTCGCCGCCCACCTCGATGGCGCCGCCGACCTCGGTGGCGCCGCCGCCCTCTGTGGCGCCGCCGAAGCCGGGGTGCCAGGGCTTCTTCTTCTCCTTTTCGTCGCCGCCCCCGCAGCCGCCGCAAAGCGACGCGACGACGACCAACCCGAACCAGGCCCGCCACGACGTGGTCATCCGGCACCTCCGCTCGATCGACGCCGGAGATGATACTAATCAGGCGGAGCCAGGCTCATTAGTTCCGCTCCTGCCCCTTTCGCGGGAAATTCCCCAAGAGCGGTACTAATGAGCCAGGCTCCGGTCAAGGCGCCCGGGGGAGGAGCATGTTGCGGTAGCTGTAGGGCGCCTCGGGCGCGGCCCTCTCGAAGCGGTCGAAGGCGGGTTTCTGTTCGGGGCGCAGCCACTCGCGGATCTGGGAGGCCGTCTCCGCGTAGATCGCCGCGTCCGCCTCGCGGCGGACCGGCTTGAAGAGGATGTTGGGGATCGCGGTCGGGACGGCGGCCTGCACGCGGCGCCAGCGCTCCTCGACGATCTGCTTCACCTTGCTCTCCTGCTCCGGGTCGAGGTTCAGCTCGGAGCGCAGGCCGGCCATCTCGCTCGAGACGATCTGCTGCTGCATCATCTGCTTCACGCGCCCCTCGTACGCGACGTAGACCTGGAACTGGCGGCCGTCGAGGATGTTGGTGATCTGCTGCGCCGCCTCCTCGTAGACGCCGAGCATCTTCGCGTAGACCTCGTCGCCGGTCAGGTCGCCGTTCGTGAAGTCGGCGCCGAGTTGCAGGGCTTCGCCGATGCGCTGGCGCATCTCCGCCCTGAGCCGCTGCTCCTGGTCCGGCGTCAGGTTCGCCTCGGCGAGGAACTGGCCGAGCATCAGCTCGATGAAGCCCGTGGCCGTCTGCACGAAGGGTTTCGACCACTTGCCGCCGCCGACGATCGAGCCGTCAGGCCTGCGCGATCCCGGCGGCAACTCCTCCGTCTCCGTCGCCGCCGGCTCGACCTCTTCCAGCCGCGCCTTCAACCGCGCGTTCTCCTCGGCGATCGCGGCGTGGCGCGCCTCGCGCTCGCGGTAGGACTCCAGCTCCGCCACCGGGATCACGACGCTGTCGCGCGGCGCGCTCTCGATGGCGCTGCGCGCCGGCCCCCGTGCCCCCTCCCCTTCACGGATGCGGCCGGCCAGGAAGCCGGCGGCGGCCGCCACCACCATCAGCAGCGCGACCGCGGGCGGCTTCAACTCCCCTCCTCCAGCACGACCGCGGTGCCGTAGGCGACGATCTCCGCCGCGTTCCGCATCACCTCCGCCGACGAGAAGCGCATCGCGAGCACCGCGTTCGCGCCCATGCGCTGCGCATCCTCGATCATGCGGTCGAACGCCTGCTCCCGCGCCTCGGCGACGACCTTCGTCAGGTCGAGGATCTCGCCGCCGACGACAGCCCGCACCGCCGCGAGGAAGTTCTTGCCGATGTGGCGCGAGCGCACCGTCGTCCCCTTCGCGACGCCGATCACGCGGCTGACGCGGCGACCGGGGATATCGGACGTGGTCGTCACGATCATCGGATGACCTCCCTACTGTAGCGGTCGTGGCGAGCGGCGCGCGCCTGCTCGCGCCAGACGCTGCCGAGCAGCACCGCCGAGCCGAGGCCCAGCGCCGCGACGGCGACCTTGACGCCGAGCGGCGTCGTCGACGACGCGAAGAAGATGCCCGCGAGCAGCGCGACGAGCCCGAAGAAGCCGCCGAGCAGCAGGAACCAGCCGGTGCGCCGCTCGAGCCGGTTGTAGACGCCGCCCCAGAAGAGCTTCAGCGCGGCGTCGGACTTCTCGTCCACGCCGAGGCCGTCCATCAGCCGCGCCACCGCGCGCATCTCCGCGAGCTCGGCCCGAAGCGCGGGATCGGCCGCGAGCGCCTCCTCGACGCGGCGCACGTCGTCCGGCCCGAGCTCGCCGTCGAGATAGCCCATGAGCAAGACGTGCAGGTCACTCATCCGCCACCCCGAGGGGGCCGAGCTTCTCGCGCAGCGCCCGCCGCGCCGCCCAGAGGCGCGACATGACCGTGCCGATCGGGATCGACAGCGCGAGCGCGATGTCCTTGTAGGAGAACTCCTCGAAATGGGACAGCACGAGGATCTCCCGGTGCGCGTCGGAGACGAGCGCCAGCGCCGCGTCGATGCGGGCGCGCAACTCCGTGCGCGCCGCGGGCGCGACCGGGTCGCAGTCCGGCGCCGCGACCGCGGGCGCCCCCTCCTGGTCGAGGCTGACCTCCCCCGCCTGCCCCTTGCGGCGCTTGAGCAGCGTGAAGCAGACGTTCTTGAGGATCCGGTAGAACCACGGGTAGAAGCGCTCGCTCAGATTGAAGCGGCGGATCGCCCGAAAGGCGCGCACGAAGGCCTCCTGCGCGGCATCCTCCGCAAGCGCGGCATCCCGCAGGATGCCCCGCGCCACGCCCTGCGCGCGTGCCGCGTAGCGGCAGACGAGCAGTTCGTAGGCGTTGCGGTCGCCCGCCTGGCAGGCCCGGATCGCGCGAAGTTCGTCTTCGGGCGGTCCGCCTGAGTCACCTCTACCAGCCCCGGCCGTGTTCAATTCGCGCGGATTAGAACAGAAAAGGAAGGGGGAGGAGCGCGAGGAGGGGGAGGGAGCAGCCCTTCCGGGAGAGCCCCTCCCGTTCCAGCACCCCCTCGTACTCCTCCTCGTCCATGCGCGGGTCGTCGAAGGCCTCGGAGTCGTCGCTGAAGGTGAGGTCGGCCTCCGCCCCGCAGTGGGGGCAGTTGGGGCGCCTCTCCGGGTACATCTCGCCGCAGTGCGCGCAGACGCGGGTTCCCACGGCGGCCAAGGTAAACTTGGCAACCCCGCAATGGAAGACCATGTCCGCGAGATGCTCAAGGCGATCGGCGAGGACCCCGCCCGGCCGGGGCTCGCCCGCACGCCGGCGCGGGTGGACGAGTCGCTCCGCTTCCTGACGTCGGGCTATGCGCTGCGCCTCGAGGAGGTCGTCAACGGCGCGGTGTTCGAGGAGGAGGCGGACGAGATGATCCTCGTCTGCAACATCGAGATGTACAGCCTCTGCGAGCACCACATGCTGCCCTTTGTCGGCAAGGCGCACGTCGCCTACCTGCCGAACGGGAGGATCCTGGGACTGTCGAAGATCCCGCGCATCGTCGACATGTACGCGCGGCGGCTGCAGGTGCAGGAGCGGATGACGACGCAGATCGCCGAGGCGATCATGAAGGTCGTCAAGCCGAAGGGCGTCGGCGTGCTGATCGAGGCCGACCACTTCTGCATGCGCATGCGCGGCGTCGAGAAGCAGTCGTCGTACGCCGTCACCTCCTGCATGCTCGGCGGCTTCCGCAGCGACGCGCGCACGCGGTCGGAGTTCCTGCAACTGGTGCAGCAGGCGCGGAGGTAGGGGGCGACTGGAGGCTAGGCCGGCGGGCAAGGGAGCAGACCCGACAACGTGATAGAATTGGAGCCATGGCACATCCTTCGGAGAAGGCTCGCGCGCTGGCAGCCCTGCGGGCGCTCCCCGCGAGCGCCACCTTCACCGACGCGATCGAGCGTCTCTGCTTCCTCGCCGCCGTGGAGGAGGGGCTTCGTCAGTCCGAGGCCGGCGAGTTGATCCCGCACGAGAAGGTCAAGCGGCGGCTTGGGGCAAGGCGGCGTCCGGCGAGGTGACCGCGAGAGTTCTCTGGACCCGACGGGCCGATGCCGACCTGAGCGCGATCGCGGAGTACCTGGGTCAGGAATCGCCGCAGGTCGCCAGGATCGTCATCGCGCGATTGGTTGCCGCAGTGGAACGAGTCGCCGGGTTCCCGCGTGCGGGGCGTCAGGTTCCCGAGTTCGAGCGGCCTCACTTGCGCGAAGTCGTCGTTCGCCCCTACCGCGTCGTCTACCGACTGGTCGGTGAGGCGGAGATTCATGTCCTGACGGTGCATCACGGGGCGCGCCTCTTCCCGCCGGGGGGCTGGGAGGAGCCGTAGCCCTCGCGGCGGCACCGCGAGGATCGATCTCGACCGAGGATGGAAGCGGGAGGCTCGCGCCGAGCTCCACGAACTCATGCCGGCGCGACGGAGATGCTGATATCGGCAGGACGTGCCTCCCCGTGTTCGAGCCGCTCGGCTAGCACGCGGAGGGCCAGCACCTGGGCTTTGGCTTGGGCCTCTTCGGCAGTATTCCCGTAGGCGAGCACGCCAGCCTACGAGCCAGGCTCATTAGTTCCGCTCTTGGGGAATTCCACTCACATCGGAACTAATGAGCCTGGCTCGGCAGGGTCGGCGCCCCGACTATCATGAGGGCGTGGCCGAGCACGTCCGGGCGTTCGAGGTGCTGCTGTGTGGCGGCTTTGTGCTGACGCTGCTTGGTGCTTGGCTCGCCACCCGGGAGCGGATTGGACCCCGGCGGTGGTGGGTCGCCCTGCCCGCACTGGTTGCGCTGCCGGTCGGCACGGGGATCGAGTACCGCTTGATCGCGGCGTCGCAGGAGCCGATGTCGCTGTTCATAGGATGGAGGGGTTTCGGTTACGGGAGCTTGCCCGAGGCGTCGGAAGGTCGCTTCGACCCGCGGCGCCCAGCGCGGCTGGTGGTCACCTATGGCGCCGACGGGCGCCTCCGTGTCGAAGGAGAGGCATGCACCCTTGCACAGATGGAACGCCAACTCCGCGAGCGGAATGAGCTCCCGGCGCTGCTGAGCATGGATCAGCACACGCCCTTTCTGCATTTTGCGTGGATCCTCGACGCCGTCGCTGCAAGCGGGAGGCAGTCCGTCCTGCTTTCTGTTTCGCTGCGCAGGCGCGGCACGGGCTACTGGCCCGACGGCGAGATCGAGTTGCCGCTTGGCCCGGGCGAAGGGGGGCGCGCGCTCGCTCTCGTGGCGCGGGCCGAGGTGGACCGGCACTGGGGCCCGTGTGAGGCCAGGAAGATGGTGCTGATGCCCAGCGAGATCGTTTATCTCGATGGCGATCTCAAGACGGAGGAGATCGGCGCGCTCGGCGAGGGGATCCGGGAGGGGCGGTTCACCTCGTTGCGGGCCATCGCCAAGATGCCACTGAAGTACGTCATCGGCGTGCTCAACGAAGCGCTTCGCTGCAAGGTCCCGATGCCGCGGATCAGCAACTGGCATCCGTCGGAGAACGCGGACCGGCCCCCTCCGAGCGAGGAGGTGCGGCAGGCGCCCTGCCTGCCCTACCCCGAGCCCTGGGAGTAGCGGGGCCGGCGGCAGCCGAGTATCACGATCGCGAGCCCGAGCGCGACGGCGAGAGGCCCTCCCCAGCGGGCGACGGCGATCAACAGGCGCGTGCTCGCCCCTGCGGTCTCCTCGATGACACTCTTGTCGCCGTAGGTCTCGGTCATCCCGTAGATCCAGAGGAGGCATTGCCAACTCGCCATGAGACCGAAGGATGCGAGCAGGAAGCCGGGGGCGCCGGCGGTCCCGACTCGTCCCCACAGTCGCATCACCGTCCATGCCGCGTGGCTGCCGAGCAGCAGCACGAGCATCCAGTAGTGGAAGAAGTGCGCCATGGGCCGGACCGTCATGGCGCCGCCAAAGCGGGCCGACACGACATCCGTGATCGCCATGTAGTAGCCGACGAAAACGAGCGCCACGAACGCGAAGCTCCCCTCGCCGTCCACGAGCCGTCGGCAGACGTGGAGCGCCGTACGCATGATGACTACATCCTACCGCGCTGCGCCTAGGCAGGAGCCGCCCGAGCGGAGTGACGGGCACGCAGTGGAGGGATCCGCGCGCAGCTTTTGCGCAGCGCATCGTTGACCCCGCTCGCCCACAGGCCGAGCGCGGCGAGCGTGCAAGCGTGGCCCCTCCTGCCCGGTCACGCTGGCCCCCGCGCCCCCTCTGCTTCCGCATACAATCCAGGCGCAATGCCGTCGCCACAGCGCCAGAACGATGGACCACTTCGATTCCTTCCAATGGATTCTCGCCGCCGGCTTTGGCCTGACGATTCTCGGCGCGTGGCTCGCCACGCGGGAGCGGCTCGGCGTCTGGCGATGGGGGATCGCCCTGCCTGCGCTTGCGGCGCTGCCGGTGGGGAGCGGCCTCGCACTCTGGTGGGATGTGAGGGGGCGGGAGGGCTACTCGCTCTATGCCGATAAGGCTCGACCTCTCCTCGACTTTCGCTTGCCCTTCTCCTCGCAAGGCGTTTTCGAGCCTGACCCGCTTTGGAGCGTGATCGTCCAATGCGACCGCGGAGGACTGCTCTGGGTGGGGGGGCGCTGCACGCTGGCCGAGTTGCAAACACGGCTGTCGGAGCATCCGGATGCCGTCGTGATGCTCTCGATGGATCGGGACGCGCCGTTCCAGCACCTCGCGTGGATCCTCGATGTGGCGCGCGCGGCCGGACGGGACCGGGTCCGGCTCGCCGCAAGACGTCAGCCCGGGATCGACCGCCCGGGGTACTGGCCCGACGTGGCGATCGAGTTGCCGCTCCGCGCCGGCGGCGGCGGGCGCACGCTGCGCATCCTCGGGCTCGAGGAGGTCGCGCGGCTTTGGGGGCCGTGGGGGGCGCAGTGGACGGTCCGGATGCCGAGCAGAGTCGCCTACTCGCTCGACCAGCGCCAAGCCGAGGCGCGCTCCGAAGTCGTGGACTGGATCCGGGAGGCGCCCATCACCTGCATCGACGCCGACCCGGCGACGCCGCTCCGCTTCATCGTCGAGATCCTCGACGAGATGCTCTCCGCCGGGGTCCCGCTCCCCGCGCTTGGGAGGAACGGTCCCGATCGACCGCCTCCCCGCGAGGAGGTGTTGCACGAAGGCGATCTCCCCTACCCGACCCGCGAGGAGTAGCGCGGCCTGCGGCTTCCAAACAGCACGACGAGCAGACCCACGAGGATGGCAAGCGGGCCGCCCCAGAGATGGACCGCGATCATCACGCGCAAACGCGTGTCGGCAACCTGCTCGACAAGGCTGGTCTCTCCGTACGTCTCACTGAGTCCGTAGAGGCAGAGATGACAGAGCCAGCTTGCGGCGAGGCCGAACGCGGCGAGCACGAAGCCGGGGCCGCCCGACGCGTCGATGCGGCCCCAGAGGCGCAACACCATCCACGCGACGTAGCTCCACGCGAGCAGGAGCAGCAGCCAGAGGTGGAGGTGGTACTCGCGCGGTCGCACCGTGGCGGCACAAACCCACGCACTCGTCCATGGGGCCGCCATGGCAAACAGAACGCCGACGGACGCGAGCGCGACCAGTGCGAAACTCCCCTCGCCCTCCTGCAACCGGCGACAGACACGCAGCGCCGCACGCATGCGGTCCGCAGCATACCCGGCCGCCCTCCCCCGCGCCCCCTCCCGTTCCGCACTGGGCGATCAACGCAGCATGATAGCCAAGTGCTAATGTTAGGCTGGCGACGTAGCGGGTTAGGCCGTGGGCGGCCTGTACCCGGCGAGCGCGGTCTTGGCCGCTCTCATGATCTGGGCCTGGGCCGCGCCGTCGAAAAGCTCGTGGGTTTCGAGCTGGGTCACAGCACCCGTGCTCCCGGCCGCTCCCGCTACCGCGGCCGCGGACACGCCGTCCTTGTAGTCCGCGATGAAGAACCCGTCGTGGTGGCCGTGCATCCAGTAGAAGCACTCCATCCTGCCTCCGACGGACTCCACAAGCGCCTTGGCCGCGGCGACGCGGTCCGTCGGCTTCTCGATCATGGCCTTGGCCGCGTCGCGGGTGTAGGAAAAGAAGCTGATGTACTTGGGCATGGTTCTTCCTCCGCGGCGGGGGGGGGACGGTGCAGAGACAATAGTACCTCTTCGCGAACGCCGCTGGCACGTGCAAGGTCCATCCCGTCACAGAGTCGGTCTAGCGCTCTGGACCGCGGGCGGACGACGGACTCGCCCTGATCGACGGAGGGACCGTCGGCGGGGAGCGGCCCGATCGGGCCGTGGGAAGCGGCGGTGGCACGGCCTACCCATCCCGCCAGCGGCGCAGCGTCCACGCGCCGGCGCCGATGCAGGCGAAGGCGGCGACGTAGCGCAGGACACCGTAGGTGCGTTGATCGGGGCGAGACCAGTCGGTCATCACGGCGATGAGGATTCCCGCGGCGAAGAACGCAAGCCCGCCCGGGATCAGGCAGCCGCTCGGCTCCTTCATGTCTTCCCGCGCAGGAACGCGACGCCCGTACCGAGCGCGAGCAGGCCTGCGAGGCCGTCGAAGGCCGCGGAGCCCGCGCTGCCCCCGATGGTGGTGAGCGCGACGGCGAGCAGGAAGAGGCCAAGCGCGCTCAACAGGATGCCGACGATGACGCCCAGGACGGTGCGCCGCGGCCCCTCTACACCCTCGGCCATGCGGGCCTGCCGGTGGGGATCGCCTTGCGGCCGCGGAAGCCCGTGTTCGTCTCGTGCCAGTGGGTGACCGCCTCCTCGCCGTCCTTCCAGCAGAGGAGGATCGTCCGCCCCTCGAGTTGGGCGGGGAAGTCGATGAGGCCGCTCTCGAAGTCCTTCACTTCGACGCCGATCTTCAACAGCTCCTCCTGGCACTCGCCGATGCGCTGCGCCCCCTCGCGGATCCGCTCCTTGATGTCGGCGCGGCCGCGTTCGTCTCCGCGGGGCAGCGCGTTGTGCTCGTTCCCGAGCCGCTGCAAGCTCGCGTAGACCTCCCGGATTTCGGCCACCACCCCTCGCACGTAGGGCAGCGCCTTGTTCGCGGAATCGACGGTGTAGTTCACGTTCCTGACCCCAGCCTACCCGATGTCGTGGTCCTTGAGGAGGGCATCGAGTTCCGCGTAGCTCTCGTCGGTCAGGAAGTGCTTCGCCTCCCAGCGGATCCGGTCGTGGTCGAGCTTGCCGCGTTGGGCCATCAGCATGCCCTCGATGTCTTGCAGGTCCTTCGGGCGGTCGAAGATCTTCTTGAAGACGATCAGGTCTTCGGCGGAGTGGATCGGGATCGTTTGACCCTGGAGCTCGCGCCGGGGGCTCCGGTCCAGCACGCGCTGATGAAAGGGGTGCCAGGGGGCAAAGATCTCGATCCGGACGCCGGAGCAGACAACCGTCGTAAAGTGCGCCTTTCCGTCAAGGTCTCGCCGCAACGCCCTGAGGTCGACGGGCTGGCCTCCCCCGCCTTCCATGCAGCACTTGCCGCGCACAAACTCGTCCACGAGCGCGGGGAGGCGCGTGCCATGAACCAGCACCAGGACATCCACATCCCGGGTCAGGCGCGGTGGCCCATAGTAGTTGTAAGCGATCGCCCCCCCGTACGAGTGTGGGAGTCCGACGCGTTGCAGGATCTCCTCCAGCCAGTGTACGACCTCGATCAGGCTGCGCGACGTCAACCCAGCCTCTCCGCGAGTGCGCGATAGCGCTCCTTGCCTGGCCGATCGAGAATCTCGCGCGCCTCCTCCTCCCGGCGCAACTCCTCCTCGCTCTTCCCGGCGCGAATCGCGTCCGACATCTCGAGGAGGTCGATGAGAATGGCGATCCGCTCCTCGTCGGTAAGGCGCGCCGCCGCGGCCACCTCCGCTTCCAGCCAGGCACGCCCGCGCGCTCGGTCCACCCCCTAATCCTCCCACATCTTGCCGGGGTTCAAGAGCCCCTTCGGGTCCCACGCGCGCTTCAGCGCCTTCATCGCCGCGAGGGTCGCCGCGTCGAACTGCAAACCCATGTCCGGCTTGCGCAGGAGCCCTACGCCGTGCTCGGCGGTGATCGATCCGCCCATGCGCACCGTCGCCTCGAGCAAGTCGCGGACGGCGGGGCCGATCCCCGCGGCCCAGTGCGGGTCGTCGGCGCGCCGCTTGACGAAATCGACATGGATGTTGCCGTCGCCCGCGTGGCCGAAGCAGACCACCTCCACGCGGTGCCGCGCCGCGATCCGGTGCGCCTCGCGGATCAGGTCCGGCATCCGCCGCCGCGGCACGACCGCGTCCACCGCGCTGTAGGCGGGCTGCTTCTTGATCGCCTCCGAGACCGCGTGGCGCACGCCCCAGACGCGCTCGCGCTTCGCGAGGTCCACCTCGTCCGCCCCCGCCTCGAGCAGGATCTGCCCGACCGCCTCGATCTGCTCCTGCGCCCTCTCCTCCCCGAACCCCTCCACTTCCACAAGCAGCAGGGCGGCCGACCTGCCATAGGGAAGGCTCTGTCCCAGCATCTCCTCCGCCAGCGCCGCCGCGGCGCGCTCCACCAGCTCGACCGCGCTCGGCGCGTAGCCGGACGCTTCGACCTTGAGCGCCGCATCGGCGGCGCGGTCGAGGCTGTCGAACGCGGCCAACAGCGTGCGAATGAAGGGGGCCCGGGGGACCAGCCGCAGCGTCGCCTCGGTGATGACGGCGAGCGTCCCCTCGCTGCCGACGAGCAGGTGGTGCAGCGGGTAGCCCGCGACGTTCTTTGCGAGCTTGCCGCCGCAGCGGATCACGCTGCCGTCGATGAGCACCGCCTCGAGGCCGGTCACCTGCGCGCGCGTCGTGCCGTACTTGACCGCGCGCTCGCCGCCGGCGTCGCAGGCGAGGTTGCCGCCGATCATGCAGGAGCCGCCGCTCGACATGTCCACCGGATAGAAGAGGCCCTTCGCCTCGCACGCCCTGTGCAGGTCCCAGAGCACGACGCCGGGCTCGACGACGGCGTAGCGGTTGAGTTCGTCGATCTCCTTGATGCGGTTCATGCGCTCGAGCGAGAGCACGATGCCGCCCTTGACCGGGATGCAGCCGCCCGCCTTGCCGGTGCCGCCGCCGCGCGGGGTCACCGGGATGGACTCGCGCTCGGCGAGGCGGAGCGTCTCCTGCACCTCGGCGGTGCTGCGCGGCCTCACGACGAGGCCGGGCCTCGCGAAGAGGTCCATCGTCTCGTCGCGGCCGTAGCGGTCGAGGTCGTCGGTCGCGACGTCGATCTCGAGCGCCTTCAGGTCCTCGGCGACGCCGGCCAGATTCATGGGCCGGATTCTATGATAGGGGGCCGATGATCGAGATCTCGGTCGAAGAGGTGAAGCGGCGGCTCGACGGGGGGGAGGCGCTCCACCTGCTCGACGTGCGCGAGCCGGAGGAGGTCGAGATCTGCGCGCTGCCGGGGTCCGAGCACATCCCGATGCTCGACCTCTTCCTCGGGACGGCGAAGACCGCGGCGCCGCCGGGGACCGAGGTCGTCGTCTACTGCCACCACGGCATCCGCAGCTACGAGGCGGCGCAACTGCTCCGGATGCAGGGGTTTTCGAAGGCGCGCTCGATGGCGGGCGGGATCGAGGCCTGGGCGGCGCGCTTCGACCCGACGATGGCGCGGTACTGATGACGCGCCGCCGCATCCTGCTGTCGATCGGGATCGGCCTGCTCGTGCTCGCGGGCGGCCTCTGGCTCGCCCGCTGGCAGTTCGCCTCGTGGCTCGCGCGGATGCGGCGCGAGGAGATGCTCACCCGCGAGCAGGTGGAGTCCGACCTCGCGGTGCTCGGAGAGAGGCTGGTTGCGCGCTACTCCTATCTGCGGCGCACCGGCTACGACTACGAGGCGGCGCTCGCGGGGATCCGCAGCCGCGCGCAGTCCGGCATGACGGTCGGCGAGTTCGCCGTCGAGCTTGTGCGGTTTCTGGCGCCGTTCGGCGACGGCCACAGCCGCCTCCGGATGAAGGCCGCCTACTTCCCGCCCGGCTTCGCCCCGTTCCGCGTGCGCGAGGGGCTCGTCGCGACGCACCCGGGGGGCGACCGCCTGCTCGCGGAGGGGCACCCCTACCTTGCCGCCATCGACGGCTTGCCGGTGGCGAGATGGGTCGAGGCGGCGAAGGCGTTCGTCGCGCGGGGCTCGGATGCGTTCGTGCGCCGGGGCGCGCTCGAGATGCTCGTCCATACGGCGCTGCTGCGGCGAGAACTCGGCCTCCCCGCCCGGCGCGACGTCGCGGTCACCCTCGATCCCGGCTCGAAGCAGGTCACGCTCGAACTCGGCGACGACTTCACCGACACGATGATCTGGAGCGGCCGACCGGAGCGCGACGACGCGCCGCGCCTCTTCGGCACCGAGATCGGCGTGCTGCCGATTCCCGACATGGACAGCGACCTGATCCCCGGCATCCACGACGCGATGGCCCGCTTCCGCGAGACGAAAGGCCTTGTCATCGACGTGCGCGGCAACGGCGGCGGCACGCGCGACATCCTCTTTGCGCTCTTTCCCTACTTCAGCGACGGCGAGCCGCGCGTCGTCAACATCGCCGCGATGCGACTGTCGGAGGGTGCGGATCCGGATCTGCCCGAGGGCTACCTCGGCGACCGCTGGCTCTTCCCGGCGAATCATCCGGATTGGGGGGAGCGCGAGGGGGCGGCGATCGCCGAAGCGGCCGCGCGGTTCAGGCCCGAGTGGACGCTGCCCGAGGGGGAGTTCAGCGCGTGGCACTACGCGGTGCTCTCCTCCTCAGGCCCCCGCGACCCCCGGGTCTTCCGCTACACGGGGCAGGTCGTCGTGCTGATGGACGGCGACTGCTTCTCCGCCACCGACATCTTCCTCAGCGCATTCAAGGGCCACCCGGGCGTGACGCTGATGGGCACGCCGAGCGGCGGCGGCAGCGGCCGCGCGCTGCCGCTGAAACTCCCCGAGAGCCGCTTGCAACTGCAACTCTCCAGCATGGCATCGTTCCGTCCCGACGGCACGCTGCACGAGGGGCGCGGCGTCGAGCCCGACGTCACCGCGGAGCCCACGGTCGACGACCTGCTCGGGCGCAGCGACACGCTGCTCGACCGCGCACTCACCCACCTGCGGCGGTAGCCTGATCGCGCACGAGCTTCGACGCGTCCTGGCGCGCGCGCGCGAGCGTCTCCTCGTCGAGCCCCTCTTCGCGCAGCACCGCGAGGGCGTTTCGCGCGAGGCCGCGGCGGCCGGGCCGCGCGAGCGCCGTGTCTCCGTAGCGGGCGCGGAACTCGGGGCCCGTCATCGAGACCCACTCGCGCAGGTCGGGGTTGGCCTGGCCGTCGCGCGGGGCGAACTCGCGGCGCCTCGAATCCTTCGCGCGGCGGTTCCACGGGCAGACCTCCTGGCAGATGTCGCAGCCAAACGCCCAGGGGGCGATCTTCAGGGGTCCGGGGACCGGCTTCCACTGCTCGATCGTCAGGTAGGGGATGCATCGCCGCGCGTCGACGACGCGCGGCCTAATGAAGGCGTCGGTGGGGCAGGAGTGGAGGCAGCGTTCGCAGGTGCCGCAGCGGTCTTCGTGGGATCGGTCGGCTTCGAGAGGCGCGGTGGTCAGCACGACCGCAAGAAAGATCCACGAGCCATACTCCTGCGAGATCAAGCAGCCGTTCTTGCCGATCCAGCCGATGCCCGCGCGCTCCGCCCACGCCTTCTCCATCACCGGCGCGGTGTCGCAGCAGGCCTTGAACCGCTCGCCGGGGTGGAGCCGTTCCAGTTCGGGCAAGAGCCCGTCGAGCATCCGCCCGAGCACGAGGTGGTAGTCCTCCCCCCACGCATAGCGGGAGACCTTGGCCCCCTCGCCGTGGACGTGCGGCGTGAAGTAGTTGACGCCGAGCGCGATCACCGAGCGGCAGCCGGGCAGGAGATCCTCCGGCGAGCGTCGCCGCTCCATGTACTTCATGTCGCCGTGGTAGCCCTTCGCGAGCCACTCCGCGAGGCGCGCCTCCTCCTCCCCGGGCTCGGCGCGGGCGATGCCGCAGAGGTCGAACCCGGCGGCGCGGGCGGCCTCCTTCGTGCGGTGCGCCATCCCCTGAGCGTCGTGTCTCCCGTCGTGCGAGTCAAGGATGCACCGCCTGCTAGCATGGGCGGGCCCATGGCGACCAAGGCCGACCGCTATCCGGAGAACGTGCCGGGCCCCTTCTACGTCGACGACCAGTGCATCGACTGCGACGCCTGCCGCGAGGTGGCGCCGCGCTTCTTCAAGCGGAACGACGAGCGGGGCTACTCGTTCGTGCACACGCAGCCCAAGACCGACGAGGAGCGCGCGAACTGCAAGGAGGCGATGGACGGCTGCCCGGTCGAAGCGATCGGCGATGACGGCGCCGCGTAGCGAGCCATGTGCGTGCTGATCGTGCGCGTCGGGGAGCGTCCCTTCCTCGCCGCCAATCGCGACGAGGCCTACGCCCGGCCCTTCTCGAGCCCGAAGCGGTGGGTCGCCGACACCCCCTTCTGGGCGCCCAGGGACGAGGAGGAGGGGGGGACCTGGCTCGGCGTGAACCGCCACGGCCTCGTGGCCGCGATCACGAACCGCTCGCGCCTGCCCGACGAGCCCGACCGCGAGAGCCGCGGGCTGCTCGTGACCGGCGCCCTCGCGCGCGGGGACGTCGCCTCCGCCCGCGCGTGGCTGCTCGCGGAACTGGCCCGCGCGCCGCGCAACCCCTGCCAGATCCTCGTCGCGCACCGCGGCGAGGCCTGCGTCTTCGACGTGGGTCCAGAGGAGGTTTCCTGCGCGCCGCTGGGACCGGGGATCCACGTCCTCTCGAACCTGCACGACCGCGGCGAGATCGACTTCGGCCTCGGGGCGTCCGCGGACTTCGCCGCCGTGCGGCCGATCCTCGCCGACCTGTCGCCGCGCCTTCCCCGCGGCTTCGCGGTCAACAAGCGCGCGGGCTGGCGCGGCACCGTCGCCTCCGCGTACATCGAGCCGGGGGCTCTCTTCCTCTTTGCCCCCGGACCCCCTGATGCCACCGACTACACGCCGGTGGGCGGATACCCCGGCTGAGGCCGCCCTCCCTCCGCGTCGACCTCGAGCAGCATCTGCTGCATCACGCCGTAGAGGTGGATCTTCGCGACCGCCGTCTGCTTCTCGCCCCAGTCCTCCGGCGGGGGCAGGCCGTCCATGTCCTCCTCGCGGATGTCGTGCAGCGCGCCGAGCGTCAGGCGCGCCGCGTTGAGCGCGCTGATCCAGGCGCTGAGGTGTGCGGGGGGGATCGTGACGCTCCAGAGCAGCGGCGCGGGCTCCTCCGGCTGCGGGCCGAGCCCCTCGAGGTCGCGCGCGAGGATCTCCCGCGCGCTCGCGAGCAGCGCGAAGAGTTCGGGGCGCACGAGCCTCTCCCAGTCCTCGTTGCGTTCGGGGTCGTCGCCCGGGTCGGGGAAGAGGCGCCGCTGCACGTCGTCGGGCTGCCCGGCCGCGAGCAGGTCGGGCAGTTCGAGCAGCACCGTGACGAACCAGGGCGCGAGGTCCGAGAGCACGACGCTGCCGTCGGGCCGCCGCGCCGCGAGGGGGGGGATCATGCGCCCACCGGTTCCGTGCTGGCGAGGAGCTGGTAGGCGTGCAGCCGCTGCACGTAGAACTCCGCCCGCTCGCGCGCGCCGGTCCAGACGATCGCGCGTCCCTGCGTGTGGACCGTCATCATCAGCTGGTGCGCCTTGCTCTGGTCGTAGCCGAAGAGGCGCTGCAGGACCATGGTGACGTAGCTCATCAGCGTGATCGGGTCGTTGTGCACGATGACGTTCCAGGGCGGCGCGAGTTTCGTCGAGGTCTCCACCTCGGGCTGTTCGAGGAGGCCAGGCTCCGGCGCCATCGACTCAAGGATACACCCCGGTGGGGAGCAGGATGGCTCGCCTACAATGGGCTGCGCCGTGTCGGGCCCCACCCTGCACCCCCTCGACCGGGTCCGCTGGACCTGCCGCGACGCGACGCTGCTCGACGAGCGGGGGCAGGTCGTCTTCCGCCTCGGCGGCGTCGAGGCGCCCGAGACGTGGTCCGAGGCGGCCGTGGGCATCGTCGCGAGCCGCTACTTCCGCGGCGGCGAGCGGGGGGAGCGGAGCGTGCGCGAACTGCTGGAGCGCGTCGGCGGCACGCTCGCGCGCTGGGTCGTCGCGCAGGGGCTCGCCGGGCCGGGCTACGAGGCCGACCTGCTCGACCTGCTCGTGGCGCAGCGCGGCGCGTTCAACTCGCCGGTCTGGTTCAACGTCGGCGTCGACGAGCGGCCGCAGTGCTCGGCCTGCTTCATCCTCGGCGTGCAGGACACGCTCGCCTCGATCCTCGACCTCGCGCGCATCGAGGGGCTCATCTTCCAGCGCGGCTCCGGCGCCGGCACCAACCTGAGCACGCTGCGCAGCAGCCGGGAGCCCCTGGCCGGCGGCGGCACCGCCTCGGGGCCGGTCAGCTTCATGCGCGGCTACGATGCGTTCGCCGGCGTCGTGAAGTCGGGCGGGCGCACGCGCCGCGCCGCGAAGATGCAGATCCTCGACGCGGGCCACCCCGACATCCTCGACTTCGTGCAGTGCAAGGCGAAGGAGGAGCGCAAGGCGCGGGCGCTGCTCGCCGCGGGCTTCGGCGGCGGCCTCGACGGCGACGCGAGCCGCAGCGTCGCCTTCCAGAACAGCAACCTCTCCGTGCGAGCGCCGGACGCGTTCTTCGAGGCGGTCGAGCGCGGCGGGGCGTGGACGACGCGCGCCGTGACCACCGGCGAGGAGGCGGGGACGCTGCCCGCCCGCGACCTGCTGCGCGCGATCGCCGAGGGCGCGTGGGAGTGCGGCGACCCGGGCGTGCAGTACGACGGCGCGATCCAGGCGTGGAACCCCTGCCCGTCGGTGGGTCGCATCGCCGCGAGCAACCCGTGCAGCGAGTACCTCTTCCTCGACGACACCGCGTGCAACCTCGCGTCGCTGAACCTGCTGCGCTTCCTCCGCGACGACGGCACCTTCGACATCGCCGCCTACCGGCGCGACATCGGCATCCTCTTCCGCGCGATGGAGGCGATCGTCGATCGGGCCTCCTACCCGACCGAGCGCATCGCCGACCGGAGCCGCCGCTTCCGCCCGCTGGGCCTCGGCTACTCCAACCTCGGCGCGCTGCTGATGGCGCTCGGGCTGCCCTACGATTCCGACGAGGCGCGCGGCTGGGCAGGGGCGCTGACCGCGCTGCTCACCGGCGAGGCCTACCGCGTCTCGGCGGAGATCGCCGCCGCGCGCGGCGCCTGCGACGGCTTCGGCAAGGAGTTCCTCGCGGTGCTGGAGCGCCATCAGTCGTCGATTCCGGGGGGGCGCGGGGGGGTGGTCGAGGCCGCGCGCGAGAGTTGGGCGGCGGCGATCGCGCTGGCGCGCCGCCACGGCGTGCGCAACGCGCAGGCCACCGTGATCGCGCCGACCGGGACGATCTCGTTCCTGATGGACTGCGACACCACCGGCATCGAGCCCGACCTCGCGCTCGTCAAGTACAAGCGCCTCGCCGGCGGCGGACGGCTCCGCCTCGTGAACCACGTCATGGGCAGGGCGCTGCACCGCCTCGGCTACGACGCCGCCGCCGCGGCGGGGATCCAGCGGCATGTCGAGAGGGAAGAGACCATCGAAGGGGCGCCGGGGCTCCGCGACGAGCATCGGCCGGTCTTCCGCTGCGCCCACGAGATCCCGCCCGAAGGTCACCTCGCGATGATGGCGGCCGTGCAGCCCTTCGTCAGCGGCGGCATCAGCAAGACCGTCAATCTCCCTGCCGCGGCCACGCCGGGCGACATCGAGGACCTCTACGTTTCCGCGTGGCGCCTCGGGCTGAAGTCGCTCTCGATCTACCGCGACTCCAGCAAGGCGGCGGCGCCCCTCTCCTGCGTGTGCGAATAGGGTTGCGGCCGCGCCGTCCGGTTTCTAGAATCCCGCCGATGAACACGCGAACCCTGCTGCTGCTGCCCGCCCTCCTGCTCTTCGCCGGGTGCCCCGGCTCCATCGACACGCACGAGGAGGCGATCGAGGAGACCGTCTCGATCATGAACGACATGTGCGACATCCTCGAGAAGATCGAGAGCAAGAAGGACGCCGAGGC
The DNA here is from genome assembly GCA_964570285.1 of uncultured Planctomycetaceae bacterium. Lineage (GTDB taxonomy): Bacteria > Planctomycetota > PLA2 > PLA2 > PLA2 > CAZMXP01. The sequence goes on along the minus strand of CAZMXP010000006.1, from coordinate 37,584 downwards.
GGCGAAGGGCGACCTCGAGAAGCTGAAGAAGCGGATGGACGAGGTCGAGAAGGCGATGGAGAAGCTCGAGGCCCCGGAGGAGGCGACCCCCGAGGCGATGATGAAGCTGCAGGAGCCGATGGCGAAGGTCATGCAGCGCCTCCAGAAGCAGGGGATGCGCATCATGAGCAACCCGGAGATCGCCGCGGTCCTCGACTCCGTGATGAGCGGTCTCGGCCGCTAGCCGGTTCCCCGCGCGCTCGCGTAGACTGGGGGGATGGCCTCCCCCCGCACCCCCCTCTGGATCCTCCTCTTGCTCGGGGGCGCCGCCTTCGCGGGGCCCGACCTCGACAAGCTGCGCGCGTCGGTCGTGCAGGTCTACACCGTCTCGCAGCCGGAGGACTACGCGCGGCCGTGGCAGCGCTCGCAGCCCGAATCCTCGGGCGGCAGCGCGTTCTACATCGGGGACAAGATGCTGATGACGAACGCGCACGTCGTCAGCGACGCGAAGAACCTCATGGTGAAGCGCGCGGACCGGCCCGCGCGCTACGTGGCGCGCGTGCTCTTCGCCGGCCACGACTGCGACCTCGCGATCATCACCGTGGACGACGCGGCCTTCTGGGAGGGCATGGAGCCGCTGCGCATCGGCGCGCAGCCGGAGATGAGGAGCTCGGTCGCGACGATCGGCTACCCGATGGGGGGCAACAAGCTGTCGATCACCGAGGGCGTCGTCTCGCGCATCGAGCTGCACAACTACTCGCACAGCGGGGCGGACCAGCACCTGACGATCCAGACCGATGCCGCGATCAACCCGGGCAACAGCGGCGGGCCGGTGATCCAGGACGGCAAGGTCGTCGGCGTGGCGTTCCAGGGGCAGTTCTTCTCGCAGAACATCGGCTACATGATCCCGCCGTCGGTGATGCAGCACTTCCTCGACGACATCGCCGACGGGAGCTACCACGGCTACCCCGAGCTCGGCGTCGTGACCGCGAAGCTGGAGAACGAGCACCTGCGGGCCTATCTCGGCGTGCCGGAGGGGGAGACCGGTGTCGTCGTGCTGAAGGCGACGCCGTACGCGAGCTGCGTCGGGCTCCTGCAGCGCAACGACGTGCTGCACAGGATCGACGGCATCCCGATCGAGAACGACGGCACGGTGAAGGTGGGGGACGAGTTCTTCGAGTTCGAGTTCATCGTGGAGGGCAAGCAGATCGGGGACAGCGTCACGCTGACGCTGCGCCGCGACGGGAAGCTCGTCGACGTGCCGGTGCCGCTGAAGAAGTGGGGCGCGCGCATGAGCACGGCGACCGCCTACGACCGGCAGCCGGAGTACCTCGTGCTGGGCGGCTACGTCTTCCTGCCGCTCTCGATGAACTACCTGATGCGCTCGCGCGGCGACGAGGACCTCGTCTACTACATCCAGCAGTACTACCGGACCGTGGCGGAGGAGGGGAAGACCCGCGAGCAGCTCGTGCTGCTGAGCCAGGTGCTCCCGCACCCGAGCACGAAGTACAGGAGCTACAGCAACGCGATCGTCATCGCCGTGGACGGCGTGATGCCGAACGACTTCCGCCACTTCGTCGAGCTGGTCGACACGGCGAAGGGCGATCTCGTGAAGATCGACTTCGAGGGCATCAACATCGCGCCGCTGATCCTCGACCGGAAGAAGATCGCCTCCGTGCACAAGGAGATCCTCCAGCGCTACGGCATCGGCGAGGACCGCCACGTGGAAGGAGCCCGCTGAGATGCGTCGACCCGCCCTTGCCCTGCTGCTGCTCGGCGCGACCCTCGCCCGGGCGCAGGACGACCTCGCGCCGCAGTTGCGCGCCGCGCTCGTCGAGATCCGCGTGACGAGCCAGTCCTACGACGCCCGCTCCCCGTGGAACAAGCAGCCGCAGCGCGACTGGTCGGGGCAGGGGGTGATGATCCAGCCCGGCGTCGTGCTGACCTCGAGCAGCGTCGTGCAGGACCAGGTGATGATCGAGGTGAGCGTCGCCAACAGCGCGCGGCGCTACCCGGCGCGCCTGAAGCACGTCGACGGGCGCGTCGGCCTCGCGCTCGTCGAGATCACCGATCCGGAGCTCGTCGCGACGATGAAGCCGCTTCCGCTCGGGGAGCCGGTGCGCCTCGACGACGAGTTCGACATCTACATGCTCGGGCAGGACAACGTGCTCGAGCGCAGCACCGCGCGGGTCGTGCGCGCCGACGCGCAGCAGACGCGCCTGACGCTGCGCCTCAAGACCACCTGCTCCGACAGCGGCCGGGGCCAGGTCGCGCTGCGCGGCGGCAAGGTCGTGGGGCTGCTGCTCTCGACGGTGCCGAGCCGCCAGGAGGGCGTGCTGCTCTCCCTCGAGACGGTCCGCCGCTACCTCGCCGACTTCGACGACGGCACCTACCACGGCTGCCCCGGCCCCGGCATGTTCATCGAGCCGCTCCTGCGCGACGACCTCCGAACCTACTACGGCGTCGCGCCCGACCAGCACGGCATCGTCGTCACCCGCGTGATGCCCGGGCGCACCGGGGACGGCGTCGTCCGCGAGGGCGACGTGCTGCTCGCCGTGGACGGCTATCCGATCGACGACGAGGGCAAGTTCACGCAGGAGGTGCACGGCCGCCTCGCGGCGAGCTACCTCTTCCAGGGGCGGCGCTACGCCGGCGACAGGATCCCGCTGAAGATCCTGCGAGGCGGCCAGGTCCTCGACGTCGAGGTCGAGCTCAAGAGCCTCACCGACGCCGAGATGCTCGTGCCCGAGGGCGGCTCCGGCGCGCGGCCGGAGTACCTCGTGGCCGGCGGCCTCGTGATCCTCGAACTCGACAGGCAGCTTTCCCGCATGATCGGCCGCTCGCCCGGCGGCGTGATCCTCCGCCGCTACGGCGAGCGCGCCGAGTGGGACCCGCCGAAGGACCGCCGCCGCATCGTCTTCGTCGACCGGGTCTATGCCGACCCGGCGAACAAGGGGTTCGAGGACCTCTCGCAGACGCCGCTCGCATCGGTCAACGGCATGCCCATCCGCGAGATCGCCGACGTCGCGAAGGCGCTGGAAGCGTCGAAGGACGGCTTCCATGTCTTCCAGTTCGAGGGGGTGGAGTCCGACTTCGTCGTGCCGGCGGGGCAACTCGGGGAGATCAACGCGAGGATCGCGCAGACCTACCGGATCACCCGCCTCCGCCACCTCTCCGGCGACCCCGAGTGATTGGGGTCTGACCCCATTCACCCGCTAGATCGGGAGGGGCGATGGGGAGGATCGGGAGGATCGGACCTCACCGCCTGCGATCGGGGGCGCCTGCGGGCTGCGGCTGGCGTCCCGGCGCGGACTACTCCTGCAGGTGGACCGACTCGTCCTCGTCGCCGGGCCGGAGTTCGGGGCTGCGCATCAGCAGGCGGGCGCAGGTGTTCCAGCGGAGCAGCGCGTCGTCGTTCCCCGGCGGACACTGGCGTTCCGCGGCCTCGTAGTGGGCCATCGCCTGCCGCAGCAGGTCGTAGGCGATCGGGCCCGAGGCGGCCGTGCCGCGGCGGTGGTGGACCTTCGCGGCCCGCTCGCAGATGACGCCCGAGTAGTAGGCCCGCTCGTAGTCTCCGCCGAGCCTCGCCGTGAGCGCTTTCGCCTCCCGCACCCGCGCGCTGAGCCTCGTCGCGAACTGGTCGGTCAGCGCGAGCACGAGCGTCGTGAGGGCCTCGTGGTGCGACGGCTCGACCTCCAGCACGTCGCGGCAGATGCTCTCGGCCTCGTGAGGTTCGTTCAGCAGCCGGTAATGCTGCGCTTTCGCGAGCGCGGCGGGAATCGAGGAGCGGGCGAGGGTCTTGAGCTGGAACATCGGGGCCCTCCCGTCGGTCACTTCTTTCCGGTGAGCTTGCGCCAGAGCCAGAGGACCGGATCGTAGTACCGGTCCACGATCCGCTCCTTGAGCGGGATGATCGCGTTGTCGGTGATCTGGATGCTCTCGGGGCAGACCTCGGTGCAACACTTCGTGATGTTGCAGAAGCCGATGCCCATGTCGTTCTTGATCAGCGCGCTGCGGTCCTCGCCGTCGATCGGGTGCATCTCGAGCCCCGCGAGGCGGACGAAGAACCGCGGGCCTCCGAACGCCGCCTCCTGCCCGTGCTCGCGCAGCACGTGGCAGACGTTCTGGCAGAGGAAGCACTCGATGCACTTGCGGAACTCCTGCACCCGGTCGGCCTCGGCCTGGGAGAACTTCCAGTCGGTCCCCGCGCGCGGCTTGAAGGCGGGGATCTTGCGGTTGACCTTGTAGTTCCAGGAGACGTCGCAGGCGAGGTCCTTGATGACCGGGAAGGTCTTCATCGGCCGGATCGTGATCGGCTGGCCGGGCGGGTACTTGTCCATCCGGTCCATGCAGAGCAGGCGGGGCTTGCCGTTGACCTCGGCGCCGCAGGAGCCGCAGCGGCCGGCCTTGCAGTTCCAGCGGCAGGCGAGGTCGGAGGCCTGCGACGCCTGCAGCGCATGCACCGCGTCGAGGACCACCATCCCGGGCTCCAGCGGCACCGAGTAGTTGACCATCTCGCCCGCGCTGTTGTCGCCGCGGTAGATGCTGAGGGTCGCTTGGTCGGCCATGGGTTTGCTCCGGATCCGGTTCGGGCTAGTCCTTCAGCAGCGCCCGCAACTCCTCGGGCAGCTCGGGCAGCGGTTCCCGGGAGACCGAGAGGGTCTCGCCCCTCTGGCGGATGAGCAGGTTGCACTTGCCCCAGGCGGGGTCGGTCTCGGGGAAGTCCTCGCGCGTGTGTCCGCCGCGGCTCTCGGTGCGCTCCAGCGCGGCCCGCGTGACGGCCTCGCTGATGTCGATCATGTTCGTCAGGTCGAGCGCGAGGTGCCAGCCGGGGTTGTACTGGATGTTGCCGCCGACCTTGACCTGCGCGGCGCGCGCCCTCAGCTTCGCGAGCTCCTCGAGGGCGAGCTTCAGGTCCCCCTCGGACCGCACGATCCCGACCAGCTTCTGCATCATCGCTTGCAGCTGCTCGTGCAGCGCGTAGGGGTTCTCGCCGGAGGTCCGCTCGAACGGCTCGAGCGACCGCCGCGCCACCCGGGCGACCTCCTCCGCGTCGATCGCGTGCAGCCGCGCCTGGCGCGCGTGCTTGGCGGCGAACTCGCCGGCGCGCTTGCCGAAGACGAGCAGGTCCGACAGCGAGTTGCCCCCGAGCCGGTTGGCCCCGTGCATGCCGCCGCCGACCTCGCCCGCCGCGAAGAGCCCGCGGACCGTGGACTCCTGCGTCTCCGGATGGACGCGCACGCCGCCCATCATGTAGTGGCAGGTGGGGCCGACCTCCATCGGCTCCCTCGTGATGTCGACGTCGGCCAACTGCTTGAACTGGTGGTACATGCCCGGCAGCTTGCGGACGATCTCCGCGGCGCTGCGCCGCGACGCGATATCGAGGAAGACGCCGCCGTGCGGCGAGCCGCGGCCGGCCCGCACCTCGCGGCGGATCGCCCGCGCGACGACGTCGCGCGTCAGCAGTTCGGGCGGGCGGCGCGCTTCGGGGGCGCGGCCGGCAACCACCGCCTCGATCCAGCGGTTCGCCTCCTCCTCGGTGTCGGCGAACTCGGCCTTGTACATCTCGGGCACGTTGTCGAACATGAAGCGCTGGCCGAGGCTGTTCTTCAGCACTCCGCCTTCCCCCCGCACCCCCTCGGTGATCAGCGTGCCGCGCACGCTGGGCGGCCAGACCATCCCGGTGGGATGGAACTGCACGAACTCCATGTCGATCAGGTCCGCCTGCGCCCAGAGCGCCATCGCGTGGCCGTCCGCGGTGTACTCCCACGAGTTGGAGTTGATCTCCCAGCAGCGGCCGATGCCGCCCGTCGCGAGCACGATCGCCTTCGCGCGGAAGAGAACGAACCGCCCCGAGTCGCGCCAGTAGCCGAAGGCGCCGGCGACATGGTCGCCCTCCTTCAGGATCCAGCGCATCGTGCATTCCATATGGACGTCGATGCCCTGGTGCACGCCGCGATCCTGCAAGGTGCGGATCATCTCGAGTCCCGTCCGGTCGCCGACGTGCGCGAGGCGGGCGAACTGGTGGCCGCCGAAGTTGCGCTGCAGGATGCCGCCCGCCGGCGTGCGGTCGAAGACGGCGCCCCACTCCTGCAACTCCAGCACGCGGGCGGGCGCCTCCTGCGCGTGCAGCTGGGCCATCCGCCACTGGTTCAGGTACTTGCCGCCCTTCATCGTATCGCGGAAGTGGACCTGCCAGCCGTCCCGCGCATCGACGCTGGCGAGCGCCGCGGCGATGCCTCCCTCGGCCATCACCGTGTGCGCCTTGCCCAGGAGCGACTTGCAGACCAGCGCCGTCCTCGCGCCTGCGGCGGAGGCCTCGATGGCCGCCCGCAAGCCGGCGCCCCCGGCGCCGATCACGAGCACGTCGTACTCGTGCGTCTCGTACTTGTCCATGGCAGTCAATCAGATGAACCGAAAGTCGGTGATGCGGCCCGACGCCACCATCCAGACGTAGAAGTCGGCGAAGCCGACGCCGAAGAGGCTCGTCCAGGCGAAGAACATGTGGTGCCGGTTGAGCCCGGAGACCCACGCCCAGAGGCGATGGCGCGTCTGCGAGAGGCGGTCGAGGCGCCCCCCGACGAGGTGCCGCAGCGAGTGGCAGGAGAAGGTGTAGAGCGTCAGCAGCGACGTGTTGACGGCGAGCACCAGCGTGCCCACGCTGACGCCGAAGCCGTTGCGCCAGTGCGTCGCGTGGACCACGTCGAGCCAGAGCAGCACGAGGAAGCCCAGCGCGATGTAGAGGAAGTACCGGTGCAGGTTCTGGAAGAGCAGGATCCGCGTCTCGCCCTTGTAGGCGAGCCCGCGCTTGAAGCCGCAGAGGCTCGAAGGCTCGCCGACGGCGCACGCCACCGGGTCGAGCAGGAAGGCGCGATAGTAGGCCTTGCGATAGTAGTAGCAGGTGAGCCGGAAGCCGCCGGGCGCCCAGAGGATCAGGAAGGCCGGCGAGATCCACGCCAGCGAAGCGGGCAGCACGAGCAGCGGCGAATAGAAGGGCGAGAGCAGGTAGGCGTGGTCGGGCAGGATGCCGGAGTGGCTGCCGATCCCGAGTTCGTAGTTCGAGTTGAGCAGCGCGCGCGCCGTGGAGTAGACGACAAAGGCCGCGAGGCCGAGCCCCGTCGCCAGCGGACCCGCCCACCACGCGTCGCGGCGCGCCGTGGCGCCGAAACCGCAGCCACCCGACCCCGACGTGGCCGGCACCGATTCGACCTGCGCCATGAACTGCACCGCTCCCAGGTAAGGGGAAGTCCCACGCTCACCGCCGTGGAGTTGCCGGGTAGGGAATACGGCCCGTCCCGCGGATTGTCAAGCGCCGGAGGCGGGGGGGAGGCGGGTCAGTCGGTGATCGAGAGGGGGATCGGGGGAGAGACCGCGCGGCCGAGCCACGGCGGCTTCGGGGGCTCCCCCTCGCCGTGCGCATAGGTGCGGGAGAAGACGCCGATGACCTCGAAGGCGCCCGGGGCCCCGGTCTCCGTCCCGACGTTGAGTTCGCGCACGATGCCGTGGGGCCGGAACCGCCCGCCGCCTCCCTTGACGGGAAGGAATGCGCGCACGAACCGGAACTCGACCGTCTGCCCCGATGCGAGCGTCCGCCACGGAGGGGGGTGAAGGGCGCCAGGGTCGCATACGTCGACCCGACGAACCCAGGCGAACGGGCCATCCTTCTCCCGCAGCACGAGATCCGCGTCGAGTCTGCCTTGGCACGGCGCGAGCGCGAGCCCGTCGGCGGTCACATTCGTCAATGTCAGCGTGAAGGTGACATCCTCGCCCCGCTTTGCGCGGACACGGTCGCAGGCGAGGCGCGCCGTGACCGCCGCGTTGGTCGAGCGCACGAGGTACTCGGCGAAGAACCGGTCCCGAAGTCCGTCCTCCATGCGCCAATGGAACGCGTAGTTCACGGCGCTCTCCCACGGATAGACATCGCCTCCCAGCGTGGCACGCAACTTCGCATCTGCCGCTTCGCCCCCGATCCGGAAGAGCGCCTGAGCCGCGGCCATGCCGCAGATCCCTGTCGGGCTCGGCTGGGTTTCGAGGATCTCGATCAGGGCCGGGACCGCATCGGCGCCGCCCCCCTGCCGCAACCTGAGCACGTCCTCGAACGCGCCCTCCGAGCCCTTGCGCGCGCGTGCGGCCAGTGTCGCGAGATCGGGATGCGGTCGTGCTGCGATCCGCTTCAGCCAGTCGGCGCGGCGGGCCTCGGAGTCGGTGGCCTCCCCGCCGCGGCAAACGAGAGCAGCCATCAGCACGGCCATCACCACTCTGCGCACGCGTGGATTGTATTCGAGCGAGCCGGCGGGGGATTGCACCGGCCTGCCCCCGCGCCCCCCTTCGATCCCTTTCGGCTAGCCGCGGAACAGCTTGCCGAACATCCAGACGAGCAGCCGCAAGACCAGGAGACCGCCGAGGATCTGCACCGGCAGCGGGAGGATGCGAACGTAGACCCAGATCTGTGCCAGCTTGCCCTCGGGGTCCTTCCCCTGGTCGATCGCCTTCGTGCAGCGGTCGATCAGCGCGCGCACGTAGGGGTCCTCGCTCGCCTTCATCGATTGGATGTTGTGGATCGTCGAGAGCGGTTTCTGGCGCAACTTCAGGATGTCGACGGCCGCGCTGCGTGCCTCGCGGTAGTTGCCCTTGCGGTATTCGTCGATGGCGCGCGTCCAGGCTGCCGTGGCCGGGCCGGTCTGCACCTTCGTCTGGTGCAGCGCGAGGAACTCCTTCAGGATGTTGACCGGGATCGCGAGGGTCTGGGCCGCCGCCTGGTCGTTGCCGGCGACGTTGACCGCGACGACGGTGCCGCTGCCGTCGATGACCGGCCCGCCGCTGTCGCCGTGGTTGATCGATGCGGTCATGTGGAACGCGTCCCAGCCGCCGCTCATCCGGAGCTTCTGATCCAGGATCCCGTCGTGGCTGATGACGCGGAACTGCGCCTCCTTCGCATCGACGCCGTCGATGATCGCGGCACCGGGGAAGCCGAGCGCGTGGATGCGCGTGCCCAGTTCGACCTCGTCGGAGTCGCCGAGCGGCAGGCTGATCAGCGCGCCGCCGATGCTCGGCGCATGGAGGATCGCGAGATCCTTGCCCGGGTAGACCTCGCCGCGCGCCTTGACCGTCGCGCTGACGGTGTCGGGGGGAGGCACATAGAGCTGCGCGAGCGACTTCCCCTCGAGGATCTGCGCCGCGAGGCTCCCCTTCTGGCGCAGGCGCAGCTCCGGCCAGTCGGGCTTCATCCGCGTAGCCAGCCGCGGGTCATCGACTGTCGCGGACGCGAGATAACAGGAGCGCAGGTACCAAGCCCCGACCCTCTCGACGAAGAGCGGCACCAGCTCGGCGGGAAGCCCGCCGCCGATCGCCTCCGAGATCCTGGCGATCATCGCGTTGAGCTGCGGCACGAAGTAGCCGAGACCGCTGTCGGTGGAGGCGAGGATCGACGCATCGGGCGGCTCGACGACATGCGCGTTCGTGACGAGCGTTCCGGAGTCGTCCACGGCGAAGGCCGTCCCCGAGCCGAAGAGCTCGTTCTCGAAGGAGATCTTCTCCCGCCGGATCGTGGCGGCCCAGAGGTAGGTGGCCGGCTCGGTGCAGATGCGCTGCCAGCACCACGCCGGCTGCGAGAGGCCGCCCGGGTCGGCGGCGGCGTACTCCCGCAGCACGCGCGGCGTCGCTCCCGGGGTCTCCTGCGAGAGTCCGTAGAGCGTCGGCACGAGGAATTCGAGTTTGCCGTACGCGTAGAGCATGAAGACGGCGGGCTGGGCACGCATCACGGCGAAATCGCTGAGGGGCCGCACGGACTCCGGCTTGCCGCCGCAGGCCGCCGCCGCGAGGACCAGGGCGCCGAGGACTCGTCTCACGGCGCGGATTCTATAGACTTCGGGGCGATGGAAGTGCCGTTCGCGAGGGTCGCGGTCGAGGAGCCGGTTTCGCTGGACTTTTCGGCGGGGGGACGGGGGCTGCTCCTCGATCGCGGGGGAAGGAGGCTGCGGATCGAGGGGGAATCGGAACAGCAGCTGCCGGAAGTCGCCTGCAGCGCGCGTTGGCTATCGGAACAGCCGATACTTCTGGTCAAGCGGGGTCAGACCCCCTTGTTCGGCGGGGTCCTCCCCTCCGGAACGCCGGTGGTCGGCTACCCCCCCGAATCCGTCGCCTCGGACGGAATCGTCTTCTCCCTCTTGGGCGACCCCCCCGTCCACTACCGCGAGCCTCCGCTCCCCGGCGTCGCGGCGCTCGCGGTCGAGTCGGGCGCGCTCTGGCTGCTTGGCGGCTGCCGCGCCGTGAGGATGCGTCCGGGCCGGGACGGCTTCACCGTCGCGCGCACGGTCGCGCTCCCGGGGGAGCCCACCGCCGCCTGCATCGGCCCCGACGGCGCGCTCTATGTCGGATGCGGCTTGCGCCTCGTCCGCGTCTTCGGCGAGGCGCCCGATCCCCCCCGCCCCCTTCCCTTCGCACTGGTGGACCTCGCCCGGCGCGGCACGCGGCTCTTCGGCCTTGCCGCCGAAGGGCTCGTCGACCTGACCGCGCATGTCCCTGCAGCGGAGGGCGAAGGCCCGCGCTTCGCCCTTCCCTCGTGCACCGAGTGACGCCCGCGGCGCGACTCCTCTTCGCGGTCACGATGGGCCTCTGGCTCTTGCTGCTGATCGGCACGGTGCGCGCGCACCGGCTCGCGCCGAAGGTCGACCTCGCCGGGACGTGGGCGGGCACGATCGCGGCGGCGGCGCTGCTCTTCGGGCGCGTCGGGTACGGCCTCGCGTGGGCGCTCGCGCTGCTGCTCGTCTGCCTGATGGTGGCGATCGGCCTCTACGACCGCGCGGTGCTCCTGCCGTCGCTCGAGGCCGCGGTGCGTCGCGCCGACCACGATGCCAAGTGGGAGGAGGAATGGCGCTTCCTGCGGCGGATGGCGGCGTGGGGGCGCGGGCTGATGGTGGCGAAGGGGCTCGTTGCGTTCGCGGCCGGGCTAGTTGCATAGGCTGCTAGAATCCGTCTTTCAGGAGATTGCCATGGGCGTAGATCTGGTCCAGTACAGCGTTCGCGACGGCGTCGCGACGATCACCCTCGATGACCCGCCGGTCAACGGCTACACCTACGAGATGAACAGCCAGGTCGACGCGGCCATCATCAAGGCGCGCTTCGACACGGGCGTGCACGTGATCGTGCTGCGCGGCGCGGGGGACAGGTTCTTCTGCGCGGGCGCCAACATCAAGATGCTCGCGAGCGTGGATCCGACCTTCAAGTACTACTTCTGCCTGCACGCCAACGAGACGCTCTCGCGCCTCGAGCAGACGCCGAAGCTGACCATCGCCGCGCTGAACGGCCACTGCGTCGGCGGCGGCCTCGAGTACGCGATGGCGTGCGACCTGCGCATCGCGCGCAAGGGGGGCGGCATGACCGGCCTGCCCGAGGTGTCGCTCGGCGTGCTGCCCGGCACCGGCGGCACGCAGCGCCTCGCCCGCATCGTCGGCAAGAGCAAGGCGATCGAGCTGATGGTCGAGGGGACCAACTTCTCCTTCGAGGACGCGCAGAAGCTCGGCATCGTGAACAAGGTCTTCGACGCGAAGGACGCCGAGTCCTTCATGGCGCAGGTCTACGAGTACGCGAAGCAGTTCGTGCCGCCCAACAAGGCGAGCATGGCCGTCGGCCACATCAAGCGCGCGGTGCAGACCGGCACCGAGGTGCCGCTCGAGTACGGCCTCGCGCTCGAGCGCGAGCTCCAGGCGAAGCTCTTCAGCAGCGCCGACGCGAAGATCGGCCTCAACGCGTACGTGCAGAAGAACAAGCCCGAGTTCACCGGCAAGTAGGCGCGCCTCGTGCCGATCCGCGTCGCGGTCGAGGGGCGGCTCGCGAGGATCACCCTCGCGCGGCCGCCCCTGAACATCCTCGACCAGGCGCACCTCGACCTCCTCGCCGCCGCGGTCGATTCGGGGGGGGTCCGGGGGGCCGCGGTCGTCGTGCTCGACGCGGAGGGCCGGTGCTTCAGCGCCGGCAACGACATCGGGGACCACACCCGCGAGCGCGCCCCGGCGATGCTCGCGTCCTTCCACCGCGCGGTCCGCGGGCTGCTCGCGCTCGACGGCATCACGGTCGCCGACGTGCGCGGCGACGCGCTCGGCGGCGGCATGGAACTCGTGCTCGCGTGCGATCTCGCCTATGCCGCGCCGACCGCGCGCTTCGGCCAGCCGGAGATCGACGTGGGCTGCTTCCCGCCGGTGGCCGCGGCGCTGCTGCCCCGCCGCGTGGGCTGGGCGCGCGCCGTCGAGATGATCGCGACGGGCGGCCGCATCGACGCGGCGACGGCCGTGCGCTGGGGGCTGATCGCGGGCGCCGGCGACCCGGCGCCGTTCCTCGCGTCGCTGCTGGCGAAGAGCCCGGAGGTGCTGCGCGCGACGAAGGCCGCGATGCGCGCCGGCTCGCTCGAGGCCGCGGAGCGGATCTACGTCGAGCGCCTGCTGCCGCTGCGGGACTGCGAAGAGGGGGTGCGCTCCTTCCTCGAGAAGCGCCCCCCTCGCTGGTCGCCGTAGGTCGGATGCTCACTTCTGGCGGAGCAGCCAGACAAAGCCGGTCCGCTCCTCGCGGATGAACTCGCCCCGCTCCGCGTTCAGCTTCGTGTAGGCCTCCTGCCACTTCTTCTGCGCGGCGGCGTCCCCGTCCTGCGGATGGGACTGGAAAAGCTCCTGCTGCCGCTTCGTCCAATCCGCGTTCTTCGCCTTCGACGTGGCCTCGTCGACGCCCTTCGCCGTGAAGTAGAGCGTGATGTTGTCGCCGAGCAGCAGGTCGAGCTTCCCGTCGCCGTCGGCATCGGTGGCCCAGACGCGCGTGTCGCTCGCGGGCGCAACGCAGTGCGCGTCGCCGAACACGACATCGCCTGCGCCGTGGCCCGCGGGCGCGACCAGCGTGAGCCGGGCGCCGAACTTCGGCGCCGTCTTCGAACCCTCGTTGACGAAGAGGTAGGCGCCGCCGCCGGCCGAGCCGCTCAGCAGGTCGAGATCGCCGTCCTTGTCCCAGTCGACGAGGAAGGGGTCGCTGTGGTACTCGACCGCCATCGGGCTTCCGCCCGCCTCGATCCACGTCGCCTGGGGGCTGAACTTGCCTCCGCCCTCGCCCTTGAAGAAGCCGAAGGTGCCGCGGAAGTTGCCCGACACGATGTCGAGCTTGCCGTCGCCGTCGAGATCGCACGCGAAGGGGCGGGTGCAGATCTTGTCGATCATCGCGTCGTCGCCGCTGGCGGGCAGGATCAGCGGCTGGCCGTCACTGCCGTTGAGCGCCTCGGCCTTGCGGAAGGTGCCGTCCCCGTTGCCGTACAGGACCTGGAAGAGCCCCGCCATGTCCTTGTCCTGCCGCGAATAGGAGCCCGAGAGGATGTCGAGGAAGCCGTCGCCGTTGACGTCCACGAACTGTGGCGTCGACGACGTGCATCACCAGACACCGGGGACCTGCGCGACCTCGCCGCCCGCCTTGATCCACTCGCCCGCGGCCAGCTTGCCTCCCGGCAGCCCGCGGTAGAGCTTCAGCTTGCCTCCGCTGAACTGGCCGACGATCAGGTCCGCGTGGCCGTCGCCGTCGACATCCTGCCAGCAGGGCGCCGCCCAGCCGGGCGACTCGACCTGGACATAGGCATCGCCCGCCTTGAGGCGCACCGGCGCCTCGAAGCGCGGCCCCTCCGAGGGCGCGAGGACGAGCGACAACAGCATTGACGTGTAGAGCATCCGCACCTCCCGCGCTGCACCGCAGCGCTCAGGCTCTCAGGATACCCCGCGGCGGCCCTGCTGCACGGCGCTACCGCGTGAGGTCGCGCCCCGGGCGCCTCCAGATCTGGTGGCCCCCGTCGGCGGTGTAGACGTGCAGGTTCCCGCCGATGAGCGTGTAGTGGCCGATGCTGAGCCAGCCGCCCGCCCCTCTCGGCTGGTAGGCGAGCACGCCGCCCGCCGACCGCCAGCGACCGTGGGGAGCGGAGTCGTGGCCCGCGCCCGCGGCGCGCTGGGCGGCGGTGCCCGCGGCCCACGCGCCGCCGAAGACGTAGGTGCCGTCGGCCGCGAGCGACATGTGGATCTCCTCCGACTCGCGCTTGCCGTCGACGACCTTGCCGTAGTTCACGTAGTACCAGTCGCCGACGACCGCCTCGTCGAGGCCGGTGAGCGAGGCGAGGCGCGCCGCCTCGAGCTTCTTCTCGTCGCGCCTCTCGAACCGGATCTCCGTGCGCTCGATCTCGGTGCCCCGGCCGTCGAGGCTGCGGTAGACCCAGTCGATGCCGTCGTTCTTCAGCGTGGCCTCGAAGGGCATGTCGAAATTCGTCGGGACGTGGACGACGTTCCCGGTCGCGAAGCCCTCCTTGACCGTTCCCTTGACGGCCGCATCGAGCCCCGCCCACTTGAGCCGCCCGGTCAGCGTCTCGCCCTCCTGCTTCAGCGTCGCCTCCGCGAGCTGGCCGCGGTGGAGCCCGGTGAAGTCCCCGTCGAACGTGGGCCCGCCGCACGCGGCCACGAGCGCAGCGCAGAGGAGTAGAGCTCTCGACATCATGGCTTGCTGGGGCCGCCCTCTCATGCGGCCGACGGCTCATGTTACCTCGCGGATGCGGGGATGGCGGAGCCGCTGGGCGCCTCCGCGCCTGCGACAATCAACGCCTTGCCGGCCAAGTCGCGCGACGACCCGACGTTGAAGCTCGTGCAGCTCACAGCCGCGCGGCGGGTCGATTTCGACGCCCTGATGGCGAGCGGGAGTGCGGACGCGGCGGCCTGCCGTTGCACGGCCTACCACGGCGCGAAGATCGACCAGGAAGGCGCCGGCCCGGCGTGCCGCGCGCGGCTGCTGAACGCCGGCCAGGCCGACGGCTTCCTCCTCTGTCGCGGCGGTCGCGCACTCGCATGGTGCCAGTGCGCCCCGTGGGAGTCCTTCGCGCTGCTCGCGCGGCGACCGCCTCCGCTCGACGGCGCATGGGCCCTGACCTGCATCGTCATCCCGGCGCGGCAGCGCGGGCAGGGGCTCGCCCATGCGCTCGTGGCCGAACTGCTCCGGGAACTCCGCCGCCGCGGCGCACGCTCCGTCGTCGCGTTCGGCCACCGCCTCGGGCCCACCTACGGCAGCCCCCTGCCGGAACTCCCCGAGCGCGTCTGCGTGCGCGCGGGCATGCGCCTCCTGCGCGACGACCCGGAGTGCCCGCTCTACGGCCTCGAACTCGACCCGGAGGGCCGCCGAGGATGACCGCGACCGCCATGGGAGCTCCGGGGGCGGTGGCTGGAGTCGAGCGGAGGCGGTTAGACTGGCCCCCCCCGATGAAGGCCGTCGTCATCCGCGAGCACGGGTCGTTCGACAAGCTCCGCGTCGAAGAGCGCCCGCCCCCCGTCGCGGGGCCCGGCGAGGTCCTCGTGCGCGTGCGCGCGGCGGGGCTCAACCACCTCGACACGTGGGTGCGGCGCGGCATCCCCGGCTTCGCCTTCCCGCTGCCGATCATCCCCGGCTGCGACGGGGCGGGCACGGTCGACGGCACCGGCGAGGAGGTCGTGCTCTCGCCCGGCATCGGCCGGCCGCTCGACCGCGACTACGGCATCCTCGGCGAGACGCGGGACGGCACCTGCGCCGAGCGGATCGTCGTGCCGCGCGTCAACCTGCTGCCCAAGCCCGGGCGCCTCTCGTGGGAGGAGGCGGGCTGCTTCGCGCTGGCCTTCCTCACCTCCTGGGCGATGCTCGTGCGCAAGGCGCAGATCCAGCCCGGCGAGTGGGTGCTCGTGCACGCGGCCGGCAGCGGCATCGGCGTCGCCTGCATCCAGATCGCGCGGCTCTTCAACTGTCAGGTCATCGCGACCGCTTCGACGCCGGAGAAGCGGGAGAAGGCGAGGGGGCTCGGGGCCCAGGAGGTCCTGCCGTACGAGGGGTTCGCGAAGGAGTGCCGCCGCATCACCGGCAAGGTCGGCGTCGACGTCGTCGTGGACCACATCGGCCCGGCGACGTGGCCGGAGTCGGTCGCCTGCCTGCGCAAGGGGGGCAGGCTCGTCACCTGCGGCGGCACGAGCGGCCACGAGACGACCTTCGACCTGCGCCACCTCTTCTTCAAGAGCCTCTCGTTCCTCGGCAACACGATGGGCACGCCGGAGGAGATGCGCACCGTCGTCGGCCACGTGGAGGCGGGACGCCTCCGGCCGGTCGTCGACAGCGTCTTCCCGCTGGAGCGGATCGGGGAGGCCCACCGGCGCCTCGCCGAGCGGGCCGTCTTCGGAAAGGTCGTCGTGACGCCGTGACGGAGGCGCTGCACCAGAACCCCGAGTACCCCGCGGACCTGCCCTACCGCCGCGTGCTCGACCACGGCTTCGTCGCGCTCGTCGATTCGATGGGCGACGACGCGAGCATCGTGCAGGCGGCGCGCGTCTCCTACGGCAAGGGCACGAAGACCGTGCGGGGCGACAAGGCGCTGATCAGCTACCTGATGCGCCACGGCCACAGCACGCCCTTCGAGATGGTCGAGTTCAAGTTCCTGATGCGGCTTCCCGTCTTCATCGCGCGGCAGGTCGTGCGCCACCGCACCGCCAACATCAACGAGTACAGCGCGCGCTACAGCGAGGTGCCCGACCGCTTCTGGGCGCCCTCGCTGGGCGCGATCGCCGAGCAGGACAGCGTGAACCGGCAGGGGCGCCTCGACCAGCTCCGTGATCTCGTCGAGGCGCTGCCGGACGCCGCGCGCCCCCGGACCCCCTGTCGATACCTCCCTTCGGAGGATGCGGTGCTTGTCGCGAAGGACGGCTTCGCCATCTCGCGCGCCGCGCTGCTCGTGCACGAGCACCGCGCGGCGTTCGCGGCGCACTGGAGCGACGGCAAGGCGCCGCGCGACCTGCTGCCGACGGAGGCCTACGCGTACTGGGCCGAGCAGCTTCTCGACTGGTTCCCCGAGCGGCGCCAGCGGCTCGCGAAGGTGCGGCAGGCGTTTGTCGAGCAGAACGAGAGGGGCTACGCGCTCTACCAGCGGCTGCTCGAGAGCGGCGTCGCGCGCGAGATCGCGCGGGGCGTGCTGCCGCTGACGATGTACACCGAGTGGTACTGGAAGATGGACCTGCACAACCTCTTCCACTTCCTGCGGCTGCGCATGGACCCCCACGCGCAGTTCGAGGTGCGCGCGTTCGCGGAGGCGATGGCCACCTTCGTGAAGCCGGTCGTGCCCTACGCGTGGGAGGCGTTCGAGGAGGACCGCCTGAGGGGCGCGTTCCTCTCGGGTGCCGAGGCGGAGGCGCTGCGGCCGCGCGACGCGGCCATGCAGCGCGACGTCCTGCGGGCGCTCTACGAGCGCGGCTACCGCTCGCGGCGGCTCAAGGAGAGCTGCCGCAAGCTCGGCATCGACGAGCGGCTCGTCGACGAAATCTGGCCGCCGGAGGCGACATGAGCGAGGCCAGTGTTCTCGTGGAGATCGCCGACCGCATGGCGGTCGTCACCTTCAACCGCCCCGAGAAGCGCAACGCGATCGACCAGGCGATGGTGGACGAGTTGCATCGCGCCCTCGACGGCCTGCTCGCGCGCGACGACGTGCACGCCTGCGTCTTCACCGGCGCGGGCGGCAAGGCCTTCGTCGGCGGCGCCGACATCGCGCAACTGCGCGAGCGCGACGCGCTCGACGCCCTGCGCACGATCAACGCGACGCTCTTCAACCGCATCGAGGCGCTCCCCTTCCCGACGATCGCCGCGATCGAGGGCTACTGCCTCGGCGGCGGCTGCGAACTGGCGATGTGCTGCGATCTGCGCGTCGCGGCCCAGGGGGCGAAGTTCGGGCAGCCGGAGGTGGCGCTCGGCATCATCCCGGCGGCGGGGGGCACGCAGCGCCTGCCGCGCCTCGTCGGCCTCGGCCGCGCGAAGGAGATCGTCCTCACCGGGCGCATCCTCGACGCGGAGGAGGCGTGCCGGATCGGGCTCGTGAACTCGGTGGCGCCCGACGGGCAGGCCCTCCGGGCGGCGCGGGTGCTCGCGGAGGCGATCCTCAAGAACGGCACGCTCGCGGTGCGCCTCGCCAAGCTGAACCTCAACAACAGCGCCCGCACCGGGATCGACGGCGGCCTGCTGCTGGAGCAGGTGACGCAGGCGGTCCTCTTCGGGAGCGACGACAAGCGCGAGCGGATGACGGCCTTCCTCGACCGGCGCCGGAAGTAGCGTCCTTGCAGGGCGCGCGGCCGCGGCGCTACCATGGGGACGGAGGCGTGCGAATGCAGTCGCGCCGGTTGCGCGGGGATCGGGAGGGGGCGGCGTGACGCCGCTGGAGATCGCGGGGATCGTGCTCGCCGCGGTCGGCTTCGGCGCGTGGGCGTGGAGCCGCCGCAGGTCCTCGCTCGTGCAGCAACACGCGCTGCGCGAGACCCTCGACAGCGTCGGCGAGGCGATGGTCGTCTCCGACGCCCACGACCGGGTCCTGCTCGCGAACCGCCAGGCGGCGCGTCTCTTCGGCATCGCGCCGCAGGACCTGATCGGCCGCGACGTCGAGACGCTGATGCCGGAGCGCTTCCGCGCGGCGCACCGCGAGCGGCGCGGCCGCTACCACGAGTCGCCGCGCGCGCGCACGCTCGGGCTCGAGGCGCCGGCCTTCGCGCTGCACCACGACGGCACCGAGATCCCGGTCGAGGTCACGATCGCCCCGCTGATCACGCCGCAGGGCACCTTCGTCGTGGGCTCGATCCGCGATGTGCGCGCGCGCCACGACGTCGAGGCGAAACTGCGCGAGAGCGAGGCGCGCTTCCGCACGCTCGTCGACGACGTGCTCGACAACTCGCAGGTGGGCGTCTGCATCAGCGATGCGCGCCACCGCGTCGTCTGGATCAACCGCGCCTACGAGCAGTACTTCGGCGAACCGCGGAGCCGCGTCGTCGGCGTCGAGATCGCCCGTCTCGTCGAGGAGGTGCTCGCGCCGCGCGTCGAGGATCCCGCGGCGCTGCGCGAGAAGCTGGGGGGGGCCGGGGGGCCGGGCGCCGACGAGTTCGAGTGCCACGTGCTGCCGGGGCCGGGTCGCGCGGAGTCCTGGCTCTCCTGCTGGATGCAGCCGATCGGGCAGGGGCTCTACAAGGGCGGCCGCATCGAGCACTACACCGACGTGACCGACCGCCACCGCGCGGAGAAGACGCTGCGGCTCTTCTCGCACATCGTGCGCGACATCCGGATGGGGCTCATCGTCTACCGGCTCGCGGATCCCGAGGACGACCGGTCGTTGCGCGTCGTGACCATCAACCCCGAGGGCGAGCGCCTGCTCGGGCTGCCGGCGCGCGACCTGCTCGGCCGCCCGATCGACGACCTCTTCCCCGCGCTCCGCGAGAGGGGGATCCCCGAGCTGTTCGCCCGCGTCGCGCGCACCGGCGACGCGAGCGACGTGGCCGACTTCGCGTACGGCGACGAGCGTGTCCAGTTCGCCCATTGGGCCTTCCGGGCCTTCCCGCTTCCCGACCGCTCCGTCGGCGTCGCGTTCGAGAAGCCAGAACGCACTGGGCCGCGTGTCGCCGACACTCCGCCGGCGTCTTCGGCCTGACCCAGGAGGTGCGTCCTCAGGGACCGCCCCAACTCGCCAACCTCGCCGCACCGCTCTCGAACAAGGGAATGAGGTCCGGCGGAGTGGATGCGCCCCCGGCCCCCCCCCTGCATCCACCCGCACCGCACGGAAGGTCACAAGAGCGGCTCAAACAGCGCCGCGGCATTCGACACGGCGCGGGCCCAGGGCGAGCGGCGGGCGAAGCGGCCGGGATCCACGCGTTCGGCGCGCGCGAGGTCGGGTTCGAAGTGGTCCCTCACCCCGCGCGCGAAGGCGGGATCGGGAACCTCGAGATCGAGCTCGTAGTTGCAGTGGAAGGAGCGGTGGTCGAAGTTGGAGCTGCCGAAGATCGCCCAGGAGTCGTCCACGGCGAGCGCCTTGGCATGGAGGAAGTCCCCCTCGGCGAGACGGATCTCGACGCCGGATGCCAGCAGTCGCGCAAAGGAGTGCCGCGCGGCGAGATCGGCCGGCAGGAAGTCGGAGCGGCGGGGCAGGAGCAGGCGCACCTTCACGCCGCAGAGCGCGGCGTGGGTCAGGGCGGCCAGCATCGGCTCGCCCGGGACGAAGAAGGGCGAGACGACGAGGATGTCGCTGCGCGCCTCCTGGACCGCGCCAAGGGCCAGTTGGAAGAACCGGGGGCGGTCCTCGTCAGGGCCGCTCGCGACGGCCCGCACCGGGACGGGGCCCTCCGCCGCGGCGAGGGAGAGGTGCGGCGTCAGCGCACCGGGATCGCGGGTGCTCTCGTGCGCGAGGCACCAGTCCTCGACGAAGACGCGGCGCAGCGACGCGACGACGGGCCCGTTCACGCGCACGTTGAAATCGCGGATCCCCCTCCCGACGCGGGCGCGCGAGCTGTGCGCGTCCTGCCAGTTCTGGCCACCCATCACCGCCGCGGCGCCATCGATGATCAGGAGCTTGCGGTGGTTCCTGAAGTTGATCTGGAACCTCCCCCGCAGCGGACGGGGCGGCAGGTAGCTCACCCACGACACCCCCCCCTCCTCCGCCCTGCGCAACCACTTCGCGGGCAGGCCGTAGGAGCCGACCGGGTCGAAGAGAAGCCGCACCGCGACCCCCTCGGCCGCCTTGGCCATGAGCAGGTCCCGCAGGCGCAGCGCCACGGCCCCCTCTTCGAGGATGTAGGTCTGGACGCAGACCTCCGCCTCTGCGCCGGCGATCAACCCAAACATCTCCTCGTAGGCGGCATCGTCGCCGCCGAGCAGCGTGAGCGCGTTGCCCGCCACCACCGGGAACGCGGCGATCCGCTCGGAGAGGACGGAGAGCTTGCCCGTGCCCGACGCCGGCGGGTAGGGCGTCGCCCGGATGGCGAGCCGCCGGTCGGGCCCGCGGAGGTGAGCGGTCCGGGCGCGACGGCGGCGGATCATGTTGGGTTCCGTGTAGACCCCGAAGGCGACATAGAGCAGCGCGCCCAGCAGCGGAATCCACCAGAGCACGAAGAGCCACGTGACGGCGGTCGCGGGTCTCCGGTAGCGCAACAGCAGGTGGAGCGTCGCGGCACCGGCCACCGCGACGTCGAACAGGATGAGGGCGGTCGTCAGGATGGCGTCGGTTCCCCCCGCCGGGCGCGGATGCGGTCGATCTCGCCCTTGGCCGTCGCGGCGCTGACGTCCTCGCGGGCGAGCAGCGCCGAAGCGACCTCCACGGCCGCCGCAAGTTCCGCCGCCACGACGACGTCGGCACCGGCCGCGATGAGGCGCGGCCGGTCGGCGAGATAGCGCGTGCGCACGACGATGCGCAGCTTCGGCGCGAGGCGGCGCGCCGCCCGGATCGCCCGCTCCTCGGCGGTCGGGTCGTTGAGCAGCAGCACGAGTTCGCGCGCGTGCTCGGCGCCGACGAGGTGGAGCACCTCGTCGCTCGTGATGTCCCCGAAGAAGGCGGAGGCGCCCTCCTTCGCGGCGCGCCGGACGTTGGCGGGGTTGAGATCGACGAGCAGGAAGCGCGCGCCGACCGCGCGCAAGGACCGGGCGAGCTCCTCGCCGGTCATGCCGAATCCGGCGACGATCACGTGGTCGACGAGCGGCTCGCCCCCCTCCTCGGCCTCCCGCGCGGGACGCACGCCCATCTCCTGCGTCAGCGAGCGCATCCGCCCGACGCCCGCCGCCAGATGGGGCGCGAAGGCGATCGCGAGCGGTGTCAGGATCATCGTCAGGCCCGCGGCCGACGCGAAGCGCGCGTCCACACGATCGGGCATCAGGCCCGTGCCCTCGGCCGCGTGTTCCAGCACGAACGCGAACTCGCCCACCTGGCAGAGCGCCGCGCCGGCGAGGATCGCGACGCTCAGCGGGAGGCGCAGCACCGCGCCGACGATCAGCACCACGGCGAACTTGCCCACGAGAATGCCGAGGGTCAGCAGGAAGACCGGCAGCGGGTCGGCGACGATCGCCGCCGGGTCGAGCAGCATCCCCGCCGAGACGAAGAAGACGCTCGCCAGCACCTCGCGCAGCGGCAGCAGGTCGCCCAGCGCCTGGTGGCGGTAGTCGCTGCCCGAGACGGCGAGGCCGCCGAGAAACGCGCCGAGGGCGAGGGAGATGCCGGCCCCGGAGACGAGGTAGGCGGTGCCGAGGCAGATCAGCACGACGGCGAGCACGAAGAGGTCGCGCTGGCGCGTGAGCGCGACCAGGTGCAGGGCCTTCGGCACGACGAAGGAGGCGCCCGCGAGCAGGCCCGCGAGCAGGCCGAGCGCCTTGAGCACCGTCCAGGCGATCTCGGCCCCCGAGCCCCCTCCCGTTCCCGACAAGATCGGGATGGCGAGCATCATCGGGACGACCAGCAGATCCTGGAAGACCAGCACGCCCAGCGTGAGCCGCCCGTGGGGCGCGTCGATCTCGCCGCTGGCGGAGAGGCCGCGCAGCACGATCGCCGTGCTCGAGGGGGCGACGAGGCAGCCGAGGAAGATCGAGGAGGCGTGCGAGAGGCCGAGCTGCCGCGCGATGGCCCACGTGGCGACGAGGGTGAGGGCCACCTGCAGGCCGCCGCCGAGGACGATCGGCCGCCAGAGGCGCTTCAGCCGGTCGAGGGAGAGTTCCATGCCGATGCCGAAGAGCAGCATCGCGACGCCGATCTCGGCGAGGAACTCCACCTGCGCGCGTTCGCGCACGAAGCCGAAGCCGCCCGGGCCGAGCAGGGCGCCGACCACGAGGAACCCGGCGATGGACGGCACGCGCAGCCGGCCGAGAAGGCCGACGACGCCGACCGCGGCGGCGAGGATCAGGACGATGTCGCGGAGGAGTTCGTGGCCCGGCACGGCGCATAGGATAAGCATTCGCCATGCGCGTGCGCGTAATGACGTGGAACATCCACAAGGGGATCGGCGGGGTGGACCGCCGCTACCGCCCCGAGCGCATCATCGCCGTCGTCGGCCACTACCGGCCCGACATCCTGCTCTTGCAGGAGGTGGACGAGGGGGCGCCGCGCTCGCGCCACCACCGGCAGGTGGACCACCTCGGGGACGCCATCGGGCTCCGCCACCGCGCCTACGCTCCCAATGTGCGCATGCGGAACGGCGTCTATGGCAACGCCACACTCTCGCGCTGGCCGATCGTCGCCCACTCCAACATCGACCTCACGCTGCCGCCGAAGAAGAGGCGCGGCGCCCTCTATACGCGCATCCGGGTCCGCACGGCGCGGCGCAGCCGCACGCTGGTGGTCTATAACCTGCACCTGGGCCTAGCCGGGTTCGAGCGCAGCATCCAGATCCGGCGGTTCCTCGCGGCGCAGCCGTTCGCCCATCTGCACCCGTCGACGCCGCTGCTGGTCGGGGGCGACTTCAACGACCTGTGGGGCACGCTCGGCAAGCGCTTCCTGAGGCCCGCGGGTTTCGCGCGGGCGGGGGCGCTCGTGCACACCTACCCGGCCTTCCTGCCGGTGCGGCCGCTGGACGGGCTTCATGTAAGGGGGGAGGTGGTGGTGGAGAACGCCTTCTGTGGCCGGATGGAGCTTGCGAGGGAGGCGTCGGACCACCTGCCCCTGCTTGCCGAACTCGACCTGCGGTGAAATGGGGTCTGACCCCATTCACGCGCTAGATCGGTTGGGGCGATTGTGGGTATCGGGATGATCGATGGTTCGTCCCGATGTCGGGGGGCGCGGGACCCGCAGCTACCCCCTCCCCCGCCCCCGCCACCAGTGGATGAAGATCGGCATCACGCTCGCGACGATAATCAGCAGGATCACCTTCTCGAGGTGGTTCTGCACCCACGTGATCTTGCCGAGCCAGTAGCCGAGCAGCGAGAGCGAGAAGACCCAGCCGATGCCGCCGAAGACGTTGAAGGCGACGAAGCTGCGGTAGTTCATGCCGCCCATGCCGGCCACGACCGGCGCGAAGGTGCGCAGGATCGGCACGAACCGGGCGAGCACGATCGTCTTGCCGCCGTGCTTCTCGTAGAACTCGTGGGCCCGCACGAGGTGCTCGCGCCTGAAGAACCGGCTCTCGGGGCGGTTGAAGAGCGCGGGCCCCGCCTTCGCGCCGATCCAGTAGCCGACGGTGTCGCCGATGATCGCCATCGCCGTGAGCACGAAGAGGACGCCGTGGATCGACAGGATCTCGCCGCCGGCCGGGCTCGCGAGGAAGCCCGCGATGAACAGCAGGCTGTCGCCGGGCAGGAAGAAGCCGACGAGCAGTCCCGTCTCGGCGAAGACGATCGCCGCCATCACCGGGATGCCGCCCCACGAGATGAGCGTCTTGAGCCCCTCTGGGGTCGAGATCAGGTGCCAGAAGTCGCGGAGGAGGTCCACCGGGTATCTATCGGCTGCGGCGGGTCCTGGTCTCACTCTTCGATTTCCCGCGGCCAGTCGTCCTTCAGCAGCCGCGACAGCGCGCGGTCCCGGAGCACCCTGCCGCCGGTCTGGCAGCGCGCGCAGTAGTTCGTCTCGTGCTCGCCCCGGACGATGCGCTGCACCGGCGCGCCGCAGTCGGGGCAGGGCTTGCGGAAGCGGCCGTGCACCGCCATGCCCTCGC
The DNA here is from genome assembly GCA_964570285.1 of uncultured Planctomycetaceae bacterium. Taxonomy (GTDB): domain Bacteria; phylum Planctomycetota; class PLA2; order PLA2; family PLA2; genus CAZMXP01. The sequence continues at coordinate 13,162 of CAZMXP010000006.1, read as the reverse complement.
GGAAGGCGGTCACCTTGCGGGGCCAGCCGCCGCCCGCCTCGTCGCGCAGCCGCCCGGTCCAGTGTTGCAACACTTGCAAGGCGCTGGCCTGGAGCCGCGCGACCTCCTCCGCGTCGAGCTGGTCCGTCCGCCGGAGCGGCGACAGGCGCGCGTGGTGCAGGATCTCGTCGCTGTACGCGTTGCCGATGCCGCTGAACCGCTTCGGGTCGGTGAGCGCGTGCTTCAGCGTCCTGTTGCCTCCTTCGGCGAGGCGGCGGCCGAACTCCTCCGGCGTCAACCGGTCCACGTCGGCCCCGCCGGGATCGAGGGCGCGCAGCGCGTCGGCGCCCTGCACGACATGCAGCGATGCCCGCTTGTGCGAGCCCGCCTCGGTGAGCTGCAGCGAGCCTTCGGGGAAGTCGACGGCGAGCAGGCCGAGTTTCGAATGGAGGGGGGCGCGGGGGGGGCGCCAGTGCAGTCGCCCCGCGATCATCAGATGGATGACGAGGTGAAGGTCGCCTGCGTGGGAGAGAACGATCCGCTTCCCGATCCGGTCGATGGCGACGACACAGCGCCCCTCGGCGGTGGCGAGGGGGGGATCCACCGTCCGCAGCAGGAACGGACTCTTGAGGCGGATCCGCTCAGGCGCCACGCCGATCAGGCGGGCGCGCATGCACTCCACGTAGACCGCCACGTCCGGAAGCTCCGGCATCGGCGGGCGATCCTACCAGCGTAGGATGGGACGCGATGGCCATCGCCGCCCTCCTGCTGCTGCTGTGCGCCGACGCGCGCTGGGAGCGGGCGGAACTGTCCGGCGAAGGGACTGCGTCGCTGACCGACGCCCCCTCCGAGGGGATCGCCGCGAGCCATTTCGGTTCGCTGCCGTTCGGTGCGGGGCGACTCAGGGTCGCGGTCGGCGGCGAACTTCTCTGGCTCGATGTCAACCAGGACGGCCTGCTCGCCGACGAGCGCCCGCGGTCGGGCACGAAGGAGGGCGACGGTTTCCGGCACGAAGCGCGCCTCGACCTGCGGCTGCCGGGCGGCTCGGCGATGCGGCCGATCGTGCTCGAGGTGCGGTGGGGGGGCGACCAGGTGCGCTGGCGCCACGATCAGGTGCTCAGGGGGGGCATCGAGTTCGGGGAGCGCTGGCGCGCGTTCGAGTGCGCGGACGCCAACGCGGACTTCCGCATCGACGGGTCCGATGTCCTGCGCTTCGACCTCGACGGCGACGGCCTCCTCGGGGAGGGCGAGCGGTTCGGGATCGCGCAGGCGCCCTGCCGCGTGGCCGTCACGGGTCTCGCGGTCGAGATCTCCTTCGCCGACGAGTCGGCCCTGCGCCGCCCGACGCCCGGGGAGCGCGCCGCCGCGCTCGACGAGGCGAAACGGGGCGCGGGCGATCCGGCGGCGGCCGTCGTCGTGCTCGGCCGGTGCGCCGATCCCGCCGCCGTGGAGGCCGCGCTCGCCCTCGCCGCGCAGCACGGCCGCGCGGTCGAGGACGAGTGCGTGCGCGTGCTCTCGCTCGCCCGCGGGCGCACGACCGTGCAGGCGCTCGTGCGAGCCCTCGACGCCAAGTCGGGCGACCTCGCGCTGCGCATCCTCGCGCGCATCCCGACGGCGGAGGCGACCGAGGGGCTGCTCGTGCCGCTGGCGCTCGAACGCGACGAGCGCGTGCAGCGCACGCTGCTCGCCGCGACGATCGACCGGGCGGATGCGCGCGTCTGCGCCCACTGGCTCCGGATCACCCGCGCGCGGGCGGGCGACGACGTGACCCGCACCGTCGCGGCGCTGCGCCACGCGGGCCTCGGCCGCGCGGCGCCGCAGGGGGCGCTGCTGCTGCTGCTGACCGGGCGAAGCTGGGAGGACCGCGTCTACGCGCTCGATGCGCTCGGCGAACTGCGCGAGGAGGCCATCGCCACGGCCTGCGGCGCCTGCCTCGACCACGCGGCCTGGCAGGTGCGCATCGCCGCCGCGGAGGCGCTCGGCCGGATCCGGCTCGGCGCGTCGGTCGCGCCGCTCGTCCGCGCGCTCGCCGCCGAGAAGCACGAGCGCGTCCGCCACGCGGTCGCGCATTCGCTCGAAGCGCTCACCGGCGAGGGGCTCGGCCTCCATGCCGAACTCTGGCGCAAGTGGTGGGAGCGCTTCGGCGCCGGCTTCGTCCCGAGTCCGGCCCCCAAGCCCCCCCGGAATCGCCCTGCGGGCGAGACGCGCACGGTGGCGACCTTCTACGGCATCCCCGTGCTCTCCGACCGCGTCATCTTCGTGATCGACGAGTCCCTCTCGATGGCGCACGGCGCGGACACGGGCGAGCGGTCCCGCTTCGAGGTCGCGATCGCGGAACTGCTCGCGGCGGCCGGGAGAATGGACGACGCCGCGCGCCTGAACGTGATCTTCTTCCAGAGCGGCGTCTGGCAGTGGGAGAAGCGCATGCAGAGGGTCTCGAGGGCCACGCTCGCGCGGCTGAAGCTCGTCCTCGCCGAACGCAAGCCCGCGGGCGGCACCTACCTCTATGACGGGATCGAAGCCGCGCTCGCCGACGACGAGGTCGAGACGATCTTCGTCCTCTCCGACGGCGCGCCGAGCGGCGGGAAGTTCACCGGGATGTCGGACATCCTGCGCGAGGTGCGCCGGCTGAACCAGCTTCGCCGCGCGACGGTCCACTGCGTCTCGATCGGCGAGGACTCGGCGCTGCTCAAGTCGATCGCCGCCGCGAACGGTGGCGACTACGTGCGGCGGTAGGTAGACTCCGGCGATGGAGATCCGTTCGGTCGCGGTGCTCGGCGCGGGCACGATGGGAGCGGGCATCGCGCAGGTCTGCGCGCAGGTCGGCTGCGGGGTCGTGCTCTACGACATCCGCGAGGATCTCGCGCGCAAGGGGCTCTCGGGCATCGATCGCTTCCTCGCGAAGGGCGTCGAGAAGGGCAAGACGACGGCGGCGGAGCGGGATGCCGTGCTGTCGCGCATCTCGACCAGCGCCAGCCTCGGGGGGGCCGCGGGGGGGTGCGACCTCGTCGTGGAGGCGGCGCCGGAGGACCTCGCGCTCAAGAGGAGGATCTTCGCCGAGGTCGCCGCGGCGGCCCCCGCGCACGCGCTGCTCGCGACCAACACCTCCTCGCTGCCCATCGGCGAGATCGCGCGCGGGAACCCGGCCGCCGCGCGCATCGTCGGCATGCACTTCTTCAATCCGGTGCCGCTGATGAAGCTGCTCGAGATCGTCGTCGGCCGCGAGACGGCGCCCGCGACGACCGCCGCGGTGCGCGCGTTCGGCGAGCGCCTCGGCAAGGAGGTGATCACCGTCAAGGACACGCCGGGCTTCGCGTCGTCGCGCCTCGGCATCTGCCTCGCGATGGAGGCGATCCGCATGGTCGAGGGCGGGGTCGCGAGCGCGGAGGACATCGACCGGGCGATGGTCTTCGGCTACGGCCACCCGATGGGGCCGCTCCGGCTGACCGATCTCGTCGGGCTGGACGTCCGCATGGCGATCGCGGAGCACCTCGCGTCGGCGCTGCAGGCGCCCCACTTCACTCCGCCCGCGCTGCTGCGACGACTGGTCGAGGAGGGCAAGCTCGGGAAGAAGAGCGGGCAGGGGTTCTATGGGTGGAAGGAGTGACCCTTGGGGGAGGCTCTGGGCAGAATGAGGGCCGGATGACGGAAGGCCGGCTCCGGAACAAGGTCGAGGAGACCAAGGCGATTGCGGCCGAGAACGGCCTCAACCTGCGCTCGGCGCCGCTCCTCGTCACCTTCGAGATGCCGGTGTGGGGGCTCGGTCTCGCGATGGGGGAGATCGGCGACCTCTCGCGGCTGCCGGGGACCTCGCTGGCCGTCATGTCGCCCGATCCGCTGCCGTCGCTGCGGGTCGCGGTCGACAGCGCCCCGTTCCTGCACCTGATCGCCGAGCGCGGCCTCGTGCTCGGCCTCTCGGGCGGCGCCACCGTCCACGTCTACCCCGAGAGCGACCGGGAGCAGGAGTCGTTCGCCGTGGCGCTGCTCGCGGGCATCGCGCCGCAGGCGCTGCAGGTGGCCGTCTCGGGCTACGTTTCGAGCGGCCGCCAGGAGGCGACCTTCGAGCGCGGCGCGCCGGAGTCGGCGCCCTCCCCGCGCGAGATGCTGCAGGCGTTCCGTCGCCAGGGGGCCACGGCGGCCTACGCGAGCGGGGGCGAGGAGGCGCTCGTCGTGGACGACATCCCCGCCGAACTCGCCGCCGTGCACCGGGCGCTGGCGCGCGACCTCCCGGGGAGGCCCGTGCGCGTGTCGCGGCTCCCGTCGGGCCGCTTCCGGTTCGCGCCCGGGGATGCGCCGCGGCCGCTCGAGCGCGAGCGGCTCCAGGTGCTGGCGCAGGAGATCGCGATCTCCTGCGACCGCTTCCTCGAGACTCGCGGCCCGAGCACCTTCGGCTTCGCCACCGAGCCGGTGGCGCGCTGGCGGTACAACCCCGCGGCGGGGGCGCGCCAGCTCGCCGCCGTGCTGTTCAACGCCCCCGACACGGTGATCACGCAGCTCGGCCTCCACCCCTTCTCGGGGGAGGGGACGCTCTTCTTCGCCTACGAGGGGACCGAGACGGTCTGGGAGGCCGCGAACAAGGGCATCGCCTGCATCACCGTGCGCGATTTCCTCGAGTACGGGCGGATCCTCGACGCGATCCGCCGGGGGGAGTGAGCGTGGCCGTGCGGCTCGTGAATCCCGCCTCGCTGATGCGGCCCGTGGGGTTTTCCCACGCCGCCGTCGGGAGCGGCCGCGCGATCCACCTGGCGGGGCAGATCGGCGCCGACGCGAGCGGGAAGGTCGTCGATGCGGGCGACCTGACGCGGCAGTTCGCGCAGGCGCTCGAGAACCTCGTCGTCGCGCTGAGGGCGTCCGGCGGGGAGCCGGGCGACCTCGCCCACGTGCGCATCTTCACGACCGACATCGACGGGTATCGCGCCCGCCTGCGCGAGCTCGGGACCATCTGGCGCGACCGGATCGGCCGCCACTTCCCCGCGATGGTGCTGGTCGGGGTCTCGCAACTCTTCGACCCCGGCGCCAAGATCGAGATCGAGGCCGTCGCCTATGTCGGCTGACCGGTTGCAGGGCACCGACGGCATCCGGCGCAAGGTGGTCCGCTCCACCGACGCGGCGGTCCGGGGGCTCACGCCCGTCGAGGCGTTCCGGAAGAAGGGGCTCCTGACGGAGGAGTTCGCCGAGCAGTACGCGTTCGCGTTCTCGCGCGACCGCGACGGGGAGATCGCGGTCGGCTGGGATCCGCGCGATCCCGAGGGGTGGTTCACCGGCGCCGTCGTGCGCGGCGTGCGCAAGGCGGGGCGGACGGCCGTCGTGCTCGGCATCCTGCCGACCCCCGGCGTCGCCCTGTACCAGGCGTGGCGCGGCACGGACGCCGCGTTCATGGTCACCGCGAGCCACAACTTCCGCGACCAGAACGGAATCAAGATCTTCCAGGGGCCGGACGCCCTCAAGCTCTTCCCCGACGACGACGTGCGACTGACGGCCCGCGTGCTCGCGCTCGACTTCGCTCGGGACGTGAAGCCGTTGCCGGAGCGCGGGCCGCGGGTCGATGCCGGCGGCGAGGCCCTCAAGCTCTTCCGCGACTTCCACCTCGACCCGCGCAACAGTTGGCTCGCCGCGGGGGAGACGCTCGGGGAGTTCCCCCTCGTCGTCGACGCCGCCAACGGCGCGATGTCGGGCGTGGCCGCGGAGGTCTTCCGCGCGCTGCACGGCGGCGAGGTCGTCGAGGTCAACGGCGACGCCCGGAGCGGGGAGGTGAACCGCAAGAGCGGCGTCGCCGACCTCGAAGGGGTGCACGAGATCGAACGCGCGAGCCGGCGCTTCGAGGAGCACCGCGCGGTGCAGGAGGTCTTCCGCCGCCAGGGCAAGGCGGCCGTCTTCGACGCCGACGGCGACCGCTTCTACCGGCTCGACTACGACCCGGGCACCGACCGCGTGCTCGTGCTCTCCGGCGACGAGACCGCCTACCACCAGGCGCGCTTCCTCGGCCCCCCGGCCCCCGGAACCCTCTATGTCAACACGGTGGAGAGCGATCTCAACGCGGCCCGCGCCGCCCGGAAACTCGGCTACACGCCGGTGCTCACGGCCGTCGGCGACAAGTGGGTGCTGCGCGAGGCGGCCGAGCGCGCGGAGTGCTACGGCATCGGCAGCGAGGAGACCGGCCACAACATCAGCCGCGGCTTCCTGCGCACGCGCGCGGGCGAGGAGCGGCACGTCTTTCTCGGCAACGGGCTCAAGAGCGCCCTGAACACGTTCGTCGCCACGCGGGGCCTCTCGCCCCGCGAGGCGTTCCGCCCCTTCGAGCCCGGCTTCAAGAAGACCTTCTACGTCTACTACACGCGGAAGGAGCTGCTGCACGAGGGGAGCGAGGTCTTCCGCGGTGTCGCCGACGTGGCCCGCCGCGCCTGCACGCTCGGGAACGTCGTGGCCGAGCCGCATCCGGCGGAGCCGGACATGCTCTACCTCGCGGTCGTCGAGAAGGACGGGGCGCAGCGCGACGGCATCTTCGTGCGCAACTCCGGCACCGAGGAGAAGACGGGCGTGAACGTGCGCGGGCCGAGGGAGGACGCGGAGGCGCTGACGCGCATCGGCGAGGAGGCGCTCCTCTATCTCGTGCGCGCGATGAAGGACGCCAGCCACCCGATGGCGCGCGCCGAGCGGGCGGTGCTGGAGGCGCTCGCGGCGGGGCCGTTGCCCGCGGCGAGCCTGCCGATCCCCGAGGGCGTGCACCGCGAGAGGCTCCTCGACGAGATGGCGAACAAGGAGAAGGTGATCCGCGCGGTCGCGGGCGGCTACGAGCGGACCCCGTGGGGCGCGAGGATGATGGAGGCGTGGCGATGAGTTTCTCCCCCGAGGCGTTCTTTGACCTGGGCGGTTTCGGACACCGGGCGATCTTCCTCGATTGCCCCCATGTCTGGGACGTGCTGACGAAGATCGAGGGCTACGTGCGGCAGCGCGTGCGCCCCGACATCCTCGGCAAGGTCGAGAAGGGGGCGCACCTCTTCGGGGACGTCTCGATCGGCAGCGGCACCGTCGTCGAGGCGGGCGCCTACATCCGTGGCCCCGCGATCATCGGCCAGCACTGCCAGATCCGGACCGGCGCCTACCTGCGCGGGGACGTGCTCGTCGGCGACGGCTGCATCATCGGGAACTCGACCGAGCTCAAGAACGCGATCCTGCTCAACGGGGCCGCGGCGCCGCACTACAACTACTGCGGGGACAGCGTGCTGGGCAACCGCGCCAATCTCGGCGCCGGCACGAAGCTCTCCAACTTCAAGATCGCCGCGGACAAGAACATCCGCCTCCGCCACGGCGACGAGGTCGTGGACACCGGGCTCACGAAGTTCGGGGCGATCCTCGGCGACGGCGCCCAGACCGGTTGCAACTCCGTGCTCAATCCCGGGACGGTGCTCGGCCGCAACGTGCTCGTCTACGCCTGTGCCGCGGTGCGCGGCTACGTGCCGCACGGCACGATCGTGAAGCTGCGCCAGCAACTCGAGCAGGCGGCCGGGGACGCGGGCCAGCCGAGGTAGCCCGAAGAGCCCGCCGCGGGGGCGGCTTCCCGCGAATTCCCGGCCCGGGAGCGGGAGAGTGTGGCGATCGGGGGGGAGCCCGGGGTATGCTGGGGCCTCCCAGGACATCATGCTATTCAAGATCGCGGTCTTCGGTGCGCTCGCGGCGGTTCTTTGCGCCGTCCTCTGGGCGCTCATCCTCGAGCCGATCATCCACCTCTTCACCGGCGGCAGGCCGCTCCGGCGTCGCTAGCCGCAGGCGCACCAGCAGGTCGTCGAGGCGCCTCCGCGACCGCTCGGGAGGGGCCGCGGGGAGGGGGCTCCTGCGCGCGGCCTCCTCGAGTTCCCCGAAGAGCGGCTCCGGGTCCGTCGCGTCGAGGTGCTGGAAGCGCGTTTCCACCTCGCCGGTGCGCATGAGGTGGATGCCCGTGAGCAGGACCCGCACCGTGCGCAGTCGCGAGAGCCCGTCGCCTCGCGCCGCGTGCACCTGCGCCAGCAGGCGCGCGTGGGACAGGTAGTGGTGGGCCATGTGGGTGCAGGCGCACTCCCGCGCGATCGCCTTCAGCTCCTCGTGCTCCGGCGTCGTGACGAGCACGAGCGGCGAGAGGATCTGCTCGAGGACCTGTCCGTTCTTCTTGAGCAGGTTCAGGAAGAGCTTGCGCACCTCGAGCGAGAGGAACTCGAAGGCGCGCTCGCCACAGTGGCCCGTGAAGGCGACCTGCTCGGGCGGCTCGCGCAGGCCGAGCAGGTCGCGGGCGGGCAGGATGTGGCAGGCGCGCACGTCCCACTCGGCGTCCCGCTCCGCGAGGCCGCACAGGGCGTCCCCCGCGAGCGTCGCGTAGAGGAAGCGGTGGGGCACCGCCTCGACCGCCTCGCGCAGCCGGGGGTCGATCAGCATGACCGCGATTCTACGCCCCGGGGGGCGAGGCGGCGTCCGCCCGGGGCGTCAGACGCCGAATTCCGCGAGCTGCTCGTATTCGAGGCCGAGATCGGTGACGCTCTGCCAGAGGCAGGCGAGCGCCTTCTTCGCGTTCCTCGCGACGCAGGGGGGGATGTCGGTGCGCTGCGCGAGCTCCTTGAGCCCGCCGTAGAGCGCGAGCACCTCCCGTTCCATCTCGGAGGTGGTGTTCTGGAGCAGGTCCTTGTCCATCAGCGCTGGGTCCTTTCGTCCTTGAGCCGCTTGGCCTTGAGCTCGAAGCGCGGCAGCGTGCCCGCCGCCGCGAGCTCGACGTTGAAGCGCAGCCCCTCGTGGTTGCGCGCGAGATCCGCCGCGAGATCCCGCACCGTGGCGTCGGCCCCCGTCGCGTCGGGCCGGAGCTCGATCCGGACGGTGATCTCGTCCTGCACGTCGTCCTTGCGCCAGAGCACGATCTGGAACTCGTCGATCTCCGGACGCTCCCGCACGATCGACTCCACCGCGCGGGGATAGACGTTGGTGCCGCGGATCAGCTTCATGTCGTCGGAGCGGCCGAGGATGCCCCCCTCGTAGAGATCGCCGGTGCGCCCGCAGGAGCAGGTGGTGTGCGGCACCTTCTTGACGAGGTCGCCGGTGCGGTAGCGGATCAGCGGGATGAAGCCCCGGCCGAAGCTCGTGACGATGCGCTCGCCCTGCTCGCCGTAGCCCTTGGGCGCGAGCGTCTCGGGATCGACGACCTCCTCGATGAAGTGGTCCTCGATGATGTGCGTCCCGCCCGGCTGGCTCGCGCACTCGAAGATCATGATCGTGCCGATCTCCGTCATGCCCGCGGTGTCGCCGCACTTCGCCCCCCACTGCTCCTCCAGCATGCGCTTGACCGCGGGGATGCTGCCCGCGGGCTCGCCGCTGACGATGAGCTTGTCCACCGCGCTGCCGGGCAGGTCGAGGCCCATCTCCCTCGCCACCTGCGCCATGCGCAGCGCGTAGGTCGGCGTCGCGCAGACGGTGGTCGCCCCCATCTCGACGATCTGCCGGACGCGGTTCTCCGTCGTCATGTTCCCGGAGGGGATCACCAGCGCGCCGATCTTCTCGCAGCAGTAGTGGGCGCCCCAGAAGCCGATGAAGGAGCCGTAGCTGAACGCGAAGAAGACCGTGTCCTTGGGGCGCACGCCGAATCCCCAGAAGCCGTAGCACCACATCTCGGTGATCCACTCCCAGTCCTTCATGCCGTCGAGCACGCGCAGCGGCTGCCGGCCGCTCGTGCCCGAGGTCAGGTGGTAGCGGATCGCCTGCTCCCGCGGGGCTGTGACGAGGTCGCCGAAGAGCGGCTTCTTCGCCTGGCAGTCCATCCACTCCGACCGCGTCATCACCGGGATGCGGCGGATGTCGTCGAGGGTCTTGATCTGCCCGGGCAGAAAGCCCGCCGCCTCGAACTTCCGGCGGTGGAAGGGGCTCTTCTCCATCGCGAACGTCGCGAGCCGCTTGAGCTTCTGCACGCGCAGGCGGTCGAGGTCCTCGCGCCGCATCGTCTCGGTCTTCGGATTCCAGTAGGGCGTGTCTTTCATGCCGTGCCGATCTTGTTCGCGCCGGGCTTGGCGGGCCGGTAGACCTTCCCCTCGACGACCGGGCCGCCCGCGAGATGGGCCGCGATCGCCTCGACATCCCCGGTGCCGACGCCGGCGTACCAGAGGTTTTCCGGATAGACGCAGATCATCGGGCCGTGGCCGCACTGGCTCATGCAGCCCGCCTTGTTCACGCGGACCCTCTCCTTCAGGCCGCGGGCCTCCACCGCCTCGCGCAGCGCGCGCCAGACGTCCTCGCTCCCCTGCGCGGGGCAGCTCTTCCCGCCGAGGCAGACGAAGGCGTGCGCGGCGTAGGGGTTGCTCACGGCGCGCCCCTCTCCCCGGGCGGCCCCACGAGATCGCGCCCGATGATCAGGCGCTGGATGTGCGAGGTGCCCTCGTAGATCTCGAGCCCCTTGACGTCGCGGTAGTGGCGCTCGACCGGCGAGGCGTTGTGGTAGCCGCGGGCGCCGAGCAGCAGGACCGCCTTGCCCGCGGCGCGCGCCGCCGCCTCGGTCGCGAAGAGCTTCGCCATCGAGGTCGCGCGCCGCGCCCCCGCGCGCCGGCGATCCTGCAGGCCCGCGGCGCGCCGCGTGAGCCCGCGCGCCGCCTCGAGGTCGGTCGCCATGTCGGCGAGGTCGGCCTGGATGAGCTGGAAGTCCCCGATGCGGCGGCCGAACTGGCGGCGTTCGCGCGCGAACCGGATCGACTCCTCGACGCATGCCATCAGGATGCCGACGGCGCCCGCCGCGACGCCGAGCCGGCCGTGGTCGAGGGCGCTCATCGCGACGGCGAAGCCGTTGCCCTCGCCCCCGAGCACCTCCCCCGGCGTCCCGTCGAACCGGAGGCGCGCGTGGTCGCTCCCGCGATGGCCCAGTTCCGGGTCGGTCATCCGCTCGGCCTGCAGTTCGGTCACGAGGAACGCGGTGAGGCCGCCGTGCCGGTCCGCCCCGGTGCGGGCGAAGACGATGGCCACGTCCGCGATCGAGCCGTTCGTGATCCACCACTTCTCGCCGGTGAGGCGCCCGTCCCGCGCGGTGGTCGCGATGCCCGCGACATCGGAGCCCGCGCCCGGTTCCGTCAGCGCGTAGCAGCCGATGGACTCCATCGAGCAGAGGCGGGGGAGCCAGCGCCGCTTCTGCTCCTCGCTGCCCCAGTCGAGGATGCACTGCGCGACGAGCCCGACCTGCACCGCGAGGAACCCGCGCGTCGACGAGCAGACCCGCCCGGTCTCCTCGTAGATGACGAGGCTCTTCACGTTCGACAGCCCGCCGCCCCCGTAGGCGACGGGGATCGGCGCGCCGACGAACCCCTCCCGCGCGAGCGCCTCGAGCGGCGCGCGCTGGAAGGTCCGCGTGGCGTCGGCCTCCCGCGCGTGCGGGCGCACGTGCCGCTCGACGGCGGCCCGGACGATCCCCCGCGCCCCCTTCATTCGCCCGTGAAGCGCGGCGGGCGCTTCTCCCGGAACGCCTCGTAGAACGCGCGGTGGTCCTTGCCCTGGAGCAGCAGTGCCTGCGCCTGCGCCTCGGCCTCGATGGCCGCCACGAGGTCCATGTTCCATTCGTTCTGCAGCATGCGCTTGGTCATGCCGAGCGCGAGCGTCGGCCCGGCGGCGAGCCGCCCCGCCCACTCCAGCGTCGCGGACATGAGATCCTCGTCGGCGACGACGCGGTTGGCGAGCCCGAAGCGCTCGGCCTCCCCCGCCTCGACCTTGTCGCCGAGCAGCAGCATCTCCGACGCCTTCGAGTGGCCGACGACGCGGGGGAGGAGGATGCCCGCGCCCATGTCGGCGCCCGTGAGGCCGACGTGCGTGAAGAGGAAGCGGAACGAGGCGGAGCGCGCCAGCACGCGCAGGTCGCACGCGAGCGCGAGGACGGCGCCGGCGCCGGCGGCGAGGCCGTTGACCGCCGCGAGCACCGGCTTGTCAAGGAACCGGATCGCCTTCACGAGGTCGCCCGTCATGCGCGTGAACTCGAGAAGCCCCTTCATGTCGCGGCCGAGGAGCTCCCCGATGATCTCGTGGACGTCGCCCCCCGAGCAGAACCCCCGGCCGGAGCCGGTCACGACGACGACCGCGAACCGGTCGTCCCGCCGGGCGCCCTCGAAGAAGCGGAGGAGTTCGGCGTAGACCTCGAAGGTCAAGGAATGCAGGGTCTTTGGCCGACTGAATGTTATGACGCCGATTCGGTCCCGGATGGTGAGATCGAAGGGAAGGCCCATGGAAAGGTCGATTTGTACACGATCGGCCCGCAGAATTCCGGGGAAAGATGACCACCCGACGCTTCAATAGCGCCGACTCGGGCGCCGCCGCCGCGATCGTCGCCCTCGCCCGGTCGCGGGAGGACGACGGCATCGACCCCTTCCCCCCGTGCATCGAGGTGGAGGTCCTCGCCGATGCGGGCGCCCGCGGGAAGGGCAACGAGTGCCATCCACGGGTCGCGGCGGAGGGTTCCACCGTCGTCGGCTACGGCATCGTCGACTACTCGCCGGACATGGTCAGGGCGCAACTCCTCGGGCCCGTCGTCCACCCCGACCATCGCGGCAAGGGACACGGGAAACGCCTCCTCTACGATCTGCTCGACCAGACGCGCACCGCCCGGCAGAAGACGGTGCGGGCATGCGTCGCGGCGCGCAACGCCGCCGGCCGCCGCCTGCTCGAAGGGGCCGGCTTCAAGAACGTCGAGAAGCACCTCTGCCTGCGGATGGCCAAGCCCGAGATCCTGCCGACCTTCGAGGTCGACGGGCTCACGCTGCGGCGCATGGAGTACGAGGACGCGGACGAGGCGCACGCCTACCTGCGCCGGAACGTCCCGCGCACGGCGCGGCAGACGCGCTCGCTGCTGAAGTCCGACGACTACGCGGTCGTGCTCGCCTTCCGCGGGAAGGATGCCGTCGGCGTCGTCGAGGTGGAGATGCGCTACGGCGATCCCGCCCGCATCGAGTTCCTCGAGGGCGACGGCGACCTCCTGCAGCAGGGGCTCGGCAACGCGCTCTTCGCCGAGGCGGCGCGGATCGCCTTCGCGAACGCGGCGTGCGCCCACCTCGAGTTCCTCGTGCCCGGCGGCGACAAGTCGCGGGTGGACGCGCACCGGTCGGCCGGCTTCAAGGAGCGCGGCGAGTTCGCCTGCTACGAGCTCAAGCTCTAGGGCCTGTCTGAAAACCCCGCCGTCGGACCAAGGGCGAGCGAGGACAAGCCG
>CAZMXP010000005.1:72655-119296 GCA_964570285.1 uncultured Planctomycetaceae bacterium | reverse complement strand
CGCACCCCCTTCGGCACGTAGACGAAGGAGCCGTCGGAGAAGACCGCGCTGTTCAGCGCCGCGAAGAAGTTGTCGTTCTGCGGCACGACGGAGCCCAGGTACTTGCGCACGAGCTCGGGGTGCTCGCGGACCGCCTCGCTGAAGGAGCAGAAGACGATGCCGAGCTCGTTCAGCTTGCCCTTGTAGGTCGTCGCGACGGAGACGCTGTCGAAGACTGCGTCCACGGCGACGCCGGCGAGCAACTCGCGCTCGCGCAGAGGGATCCCGAGCTTCTCGTAGGTCTTCAGCAGTTCCGGGTCCACCTCGTCGAGGCTCTTCGGGCCGTCGCCCTTCCGTTTCGGCGCGCTGTAGTAGCAGGCCGCCTGGTAGTCGATCTTGCCGTAGCGCACGTTCGGCCACTTCGGCTCCTCCATCTTCTGCCAGTTGCGGTAGGCCTTCAGCCGCCAGTCGAGCAGCCATTCCGGCTCCTGCTTCTTCAGCGAGATGAACCGGACGATCTCCTCGTTGAGCCCCGGCGGCGCCGCGTCCGCCTCGATGTCGGTGACAAAGCCCCACTTGTATTCACGGTCCACCTGCTGCTGGATCGTGTCGTTGCTGTTCATAGGATTGCCTTCGCCTTCTTGCGCGCGATCAGGTCCGAGAAGGAGATCGTCTTCGCCATCTCCGTCAGCGGGATCTCCGTCAGCGCGCCGTAGACCGCCCGGTTGATCCGCTCCCAGTTCGTCCGCACCGGGCAGAGCCGCTCGATGCCGCAGTCGCTCGACTCCTCGTCGAGGCACTCCGTGATCGCGATCGGCCCCTCGAGCGCCTCGATGATCTCCGCGACCGAGATCCGCTCAGCGCTGCGCGCGAGGCTGTAGCCGCCATGCACCCCCCGGTGGGAGAGCAGCAGCGCGCCCCGGGCGAGCGCCTTCAGGATCTTGCTGACCGTCGGAAGCGGCAGCCCCGCGCGCCGGGCGAGGTCGCGCGCCGTCAGGATGGACCGCTCCCCCTCCGACGCGAACTGCGTCATCAGGACGATCCCGTAGTCGGTCTGTTTCGTGATGCGGAGCATTGGAAAGAGGACCGAGGCGGTCCTCTTTCCCTAAAGATACAGCACGCGTCCACTATTTTGGGGGATTTGGGGGGGGTGCGGGGGACCGTCGCACGCGGGGCGGGCTGTGGGCGCTTGGGGGGAGCGTCTTGCCGGGGTGCTGGCGGCATCTTCCTAGAAGTGCGCCCTGCTGCCTCTCACGACTTTCTGCACATTCTGTCGGAGTTCCTGACGCTGAGGAGGATTGCGCCGCGACCGAGGCGGGGCTGGGTCTCGCCCGCTGGATCCTCCCGTGGCGGCGCTCGACCGCGGTACGCCGATCCCGGTCGCGCTCCTCGGCCCGTCCGTCTGCTGGACGAGCCTTGCAACGTGCGATCCTTGTTGCCCCGCTGCTGCGCGTCGTGCCCTGCCCTCCATCCGCCAACCCCGGTTGTTGCTTCGCAACTTCTCGTGGAGGTTGTTCGAGCAGAGGCCTGTACAGACGGTCGTCACAGTCAGCAGGGTAGAATCCCCGCCGGAGGAACGGAAGCATGCGAACGCGCGACCTTCTGCGTGCGATGCCCCTCTGGATCGCCGCTGCCTTGGCGGGCTGCGGGGGGAGCGAGACCCCGAGGCCCGCGGCGACGGCTGAGACGCTGACGGTCGAACTCGGGCGCGGCGTCACGCTGAGGCTGGTGCGGATCCCGCCGGGCAGCTTCCAGATGGGAAGCCCCGAGGGGGAGGAGGGGCGCGGGACCTCGGAAGCCAGACACCAGGTCACGCTGACGCATGCGTTCTACCTCGGAGTCACGGAGGTGACGCAGGCGCAGTGGTACACCGTGATGCAAGGCCACGCCTACACGGGCGAGGGGAGCGACCGCCCGATCGAGGGCATCCCATGGAACGAGGCCGCCGCGTTCTGCCGCCTGCTCTCGCGGAAGACCGGGGATACCTACCGCCTGCCGACGGAGGCGGAGTGGGAGTACGCTTGCAGGGCCGGGAGCGCGGAGGCGCGTTACGCGCCCCTCGACGAGGTCGCCTGGCACGAAGGCAACAGCGGCGGCGAGTCGCACGGGGTCGGCGCCAAGGCCGCCAACCGCTTCGGGCTCCACGACACGCTCGGCAACGTCTGGGAGTGGTGCTCGGACCGGCACGGCGCCTACGACGTGCAGGCGGGCGGCCTCACCGACCCGGCGGGCCCGGCGACGGGAGAACTCCGCGTCGCGCGCGGCGGGGCGTGGAACCGCGTCGCGAGTTACTGTCGCGCGTCGATGCGCTTCGCCGTGCAGCCCTCCGAGCGTCTGGACCACTTCGGCCTGCGCGTGGCGCGGACCCCGTAGGGTCGCCGCGCGGCTCCACGCCGCAACCAAGGGGGCGAAGGACGAACGCCGCGCTGCGCTGAGTGAGGATCTGCCGGATCTTGGTGACGCGCGCGGGGCGCGGGGCTGGGTGTGACTCCCCGCCGCCGCGGCGGATCGCCGGCCAGTAGCGCAAGCATCGGGCGCCGAGCACCCTCGCGACGGCCTTCGGACGATCCGGATCGAGGGGAGCGGTTCTTAGAAGGAACCCAGGAAGCAAGGAACCCATGAGCACAAGGGTGAGCAGCTGGGGACCCAGATGGATCGAGTTCGCCTCCTCCTCGGTTCCAAAGTTCCTGGGTTCCTTCTTCCAACCTGGAGCATGGGAAGCGTGCGCGGCGGTCAGAGGCGCGATGTTGCGGTGTGGGGTCCTCGTGGCAGGAGGGGGTCTTTGTGTCTTCAGGCCTTTCTGTTTCGTCCTCACCGCGTGCCGATCGGTGACCCTACAGAATTCGCGCAGGATGCGAAGACTCTGCGGGTTTGTCGTTCAGAGGGCTGGGTGCTCTTCCGGATTGCGAATCGCACGACGGTGCCGGAGCTTGACGGTGTTACCGTCGTTGCCTCCCCCGTCGCGTGATGCCGCCGTTCCGACGAATGGGCAGTTGGTGTCGGGAGTAGGATCGCTGTGGTGGTTGTCAGGCGGGTGGAGCGAGTCAGCCGAGCGGTCGCGAGGGGGCGAGGCATGGCTGGGGTCCTCGCTGGCCTGCTGATCGCGGTGGCGGTCTGGGTGCAATCGGGGGGCGGGCTGGCGAGCGATCGCGTGCAGCTGCCCGCCTCCGTTGCGGGCCGGGAACTGCCTGACGGTGCGACGAGAGTGGTCGAGTTGACCGTCGAAGGTGAGATCCTCCTGGATCGTCGGCCGGTGACGCTGTTCGATCTCGAAACCGGATGTGACGCGGACAGGGAGACGGTCGTCCTGCTCGTCGATCGGGCGGCGCCAGCGCTGGGGTTGCTCTACCTGTGCGACGTGCTCGCGCCTGACGACCGCGATCAGGTGCTCTGGCTGGGCGTCAGGCGGCATTCCACCCTGGGTGTGCTGCCGATCCACGTAGGGTGGCCCGCAGCGCCATCTCTCAGCACGCTCATCGAGATCGGAACGTCCGCGACGGGTGGCGTTCCGTCCCCCCTCTTCGTGGTCCGCGATCCAGCGCCGGATCCCGAAGGTGCCTCACTCCCTTCCTTGAAGCCGACCTGGGTGGCCTATCCCACGCCCGACGAGCTCCTCACGGCACAGCGTGCATCCCTCGGGCACCTCCGGAAGCGTGTCGCGGGCACGGGGCTCGTCGCCGGGACCGTGATTCCGGCGTCCTCGGTGCCCGTTGAGTCGTGCGTCGTCGCCGCGGATGCGCTCCTTCTCGCGGGAGCCAGCGAACTATGGTTCGGCCGCCTGAGTGCCGCGCCGAGCGTACGGGCCCGTCCCCGGTTGTCGTGGCCATCGTGGTCCGTCGGCAGCCTGGCCCCGGGCTTGCCACACATCGTCACGGTGGAGCCGGTCGATCTGCCCGCCGTGGCGACGGCACCCCATCTGCTCCAGGCTCGACCCTATGGGCTCGGACTCACCGTGCAGAGGGACGGTCGCGTTTGGCACAGATTCCAGGCGATCTCTCCCGAGGAATCGGCGTCCATCGTCGATCGGGCGCTCGCGGAGTTTGCCCGCACTGGCGGACGCACACCGCACGTAGAGATCGCTTGCGGGCTTGCAACCGTGCTCCGCGTGGATCGCGAGACCCCATGGCGACTGATCGAGCCCCTGTTCCGGGTCCTCGTCGAACGTGGAGTCCGCGACATCCTGTTCGCTGTGCGCGCCCTCGATCCCTTGCCGCTCCCCTCGGCGCATGCCACCTCCCCGGACCTCTCATCGGCCGAGGATGTGCCGATGCCCAGCGGCTACGGCGAGTCGTACGTCCGCGTGATCGTCGCGCAAGCGACCCACTTGGAAGGCATCTCGTCTCACGTGCGATTCCAGATCGCCTTGGCCGAGGATGGGAGGCTCCGGAACTCGGACGGCCATCCTGTTGCGTCCGCAGATGCGATAGCGCCGCCGTCGTGCCGCGAACTCGCGATCGCCATCGATCCGGACGTTCGGTGCCAGTCACTCACGGATCTGCTCTCACGCCTCGGCCCGGACCTGCACGTCGTGCTCGCTGGCCTCGCGGCGCCCGCAAACCCGGGGCGGTGAAGGACCGGCGATGTGCAAGGGTTGCGCCTTGCCCGGGCGCTGGCACGAACTCGCGGGTGGGCGCGGGGGGGGGGCGGCGAAGGACAGGCTAGGCCAACCTCGCGATGCGACGCGCCGAGGAGGCCATTGCGAGGCTCCTCGAACGACAGGAACGCGGCACGGCTTCACCTGTTCGAGACCTCCCCCGGTTCGGCTGCACGAGATCGGTCATGTCTTCGCCGGAGTCGATCGCCTTGGCGCAGGCGCCCCCCGCAGGAGGCCGTCGGTACTGAGATCTTCATCCACGTCTGGCCAGTGGATCCCGAAGCCCCCGCCTGTGATCGTCCAGCTCGTCCGCTCGGCGGGAGTCGCATTCAACAGACGGGGATACCAAGCCAGCGGCACGGAGATCGAGCGGCCATCGACAAGGTCGACGATGAGATCGTCCTCCGTGAAGCGGACATCACGAACAGCCTCGCCGGCACTAGGCTGAGTGGTGCTCATTCCACGCCTCCAGAAAATGGATCCGATTCGCTTCAATCACCCGTAGGATGCGCCGCAGCTCATGGGAGGGAAAGCCCAGGTTCCGAGCGAGCTCGACCGGTCCCAGCCATACCTTGGCGGAAAGGGCGTCACGGTCCACATGCACATGCGGAGGCTCGTTCGGTTCATGGCTGTAGAAGTATACCCGATAGGGGCCATGACGGAGGACGGTGGGCATCGATCATTCCCTTGTCTTCAGAGAGTGAGTGCTCAGCCGCGAGCGGCGGTCTGAATGCTACCGCATCTCTCAGGCGCGCGCCCGCCGCTCGTCGGCTGCAGGAGCTCATCAGTTGAGCACGAGCACCTGAGTGCGATCGATCCCCGCCTCGCCCGTGTGACTCGCCCAGCCCGCGGCGAACGAAGGCCGCACATGCCCCTTGTGTCTTCCCGCCTTTGTGCTGATTGCGCATCGCGACCCGTGCGGTGGCTGGCGCTCCGTCGGTTGCGGCGTGAAGCCTCGCTGTCCCCCCGCACTACCCCGGCTATCCCTGCCACTCCAGGGCGAAGGGCTTCGTCGACGTGCCCTCCAGCGCCGTGAGGCGCTGGTCGGTGGCTTCGGCGATCTTCTTGAAGACGAGCGCCGTCGGGCTCTTCGGCGCGGCGATCGAGACGGGTTCGCCGCTGTCTCCGCTCGGGGGCACGCTCGGGTCGAGCGGCAGCGTGCCGAGGAGCGGGATGCCGTACTTCGCGGCGGCCTTCTGGCCGGCGCCCGTGAGGAAGATGTCGGTCGTCTCGCCGCAGTGGGGGCAGCGGAAGCCCGACATGTTCTCGATGACGCCGACGACGGGCACCTTGACGGCGTGGAACATCTCGACCGCCTTCAACACGTCGATCAGCGCGACCTCCTGCGGCGTCGTCACGACAACCGCGCCGCTGAGGGGCACCGCCTGCGCGAGGCTCAGCACCGCGTCCCCGGTGCCGGGGGGGAGGTCGACGACGAGGTAGTCGAGTTCGCCCCATGCGACGCCATGCAACAGTTGCGTGACCATCTTGCCGACCATCGGGCCGCGCCAGACGATGGCCGACTGGTCCTTCGGCAGCAGGAAGGCGACGGAGATGATCCGGATGCCGTGGCGCACCGCCGGGATGACCCGCTGCTGCGCGTCGCCCTGCGCCTTGTGCTCCGTCGTGCCGGTCATGATCGCCGCGCTCGGGCCGTAGATGTCGGCGTCGAGCAGGCCGACCTTCAGCCCCCGCGCGGCGAGGGCGACCGCGAGGTTGACCGCGACGGTGGACTTGCCGACGCCCCCCTTGCCGGCGCCCACGGCGAGGATTCGCCGCACCTTCTCCATCGGCTGCGGGCCCTGCGGCGCGGCGGCAGGTGCCTGTGCCGCCGCCGCAGCAAACGAGACGAAGACCTCCTTGACCCCCGGGAGCTTCTTCACCGCCTCCTTCACCTTGTCGGCGAAGGCGGGCTTCTCGCCGGTCGCGACGTTCGCCGCGATCGTGACGAGCACCTTGCCGCCGTTGTCCTTCACCTCGGAGACCTGCTCCGGGGGGAGGAGCCCCTTCAGCGCTGCGCGGACGTCATTGGTGGTCAAGCTCATGCGAAGGTCACCTCGGGTCCCGGCTCGAAGTCGCGCCCGCCGCGGACGACGCGGCAGGCGGCGCAACCGGGGTCGTGTTCGAAGAAGAGGATCCACCCCTCGTCCGCCGCGCGGGAGAGCAAATCCTCCTTCTCGCGCATCGTCTGCAAGGGGCGGTTGTCGTAGGCCATCACGAAGGGCACGCGGATGTGGCTCCGGGTGGGCACCAGGTCCGCGACATAGAGCAGCGAATGCTCGTCGTCGAAGACGCGCACGACCTGCATCGCCTCGGTGTGGCCGTCCATCGGCAGCACCTCGATCCCGTCGGCGATCTCCGCCCGGCCGTCGTGCAGCACGAGCAGCCCCTGATCGCAGAGAGGCATGAAGTCGAGGGTACGGTAGGAGGCGCGGTCCTTCGGGGCGGGGTCGCGCGCCCATTCGAGCTGGCGCCGCTGGACGTGGTGGCGGGCGTTCGGGAAGACCGGTGTCCCGTCGCGCCGCGTCGAGCCGCCGCCGTGGTCGAAGTGGAAGTGGGTCAGCAGCACGTCGGTGATCTCGGCCGGGTCGAATCCGGCCCGCCGCACCGCCTCGTCGGGCAAGAGCGCGTTCTCGACGCGGTAGATCGTGTTCTCCTTCTCGCCCCACTTGTCGCCGACGCCGGTATCCACGAGCCAGGTCCGGCCGGGCCCCCGCAGCAGGAGCAGCCTCATCGCGAGCGAGATCCGGTTCTTCACGTCGGGAGGATTCGACTTCTCCCAGATCGGCCTCGGCACCACGCCGAACATGGCGCCGCCGTCGAGCGCGAAGTCCCCGCTCGGGATGGCGTGCAACGTGTAGGGACCGATCTTCATTCGCGGGCGCCATTCTCCCAGACGCTCCTAGGCGATGGGCTATCCTAGACGGGTCCTATGGCCGAAGAATTCCACACGCGAAGTCCGAGGGACTACTTCTTCGGCGAGATCCTCGGACTGCCGCCAGGCGCGAAGGATCCCGACTTCTACACGCTGCTCGGCGTGCCCTTCTTCGAGAGCGATCATGGCGCGATCGTGCGCGCGGCCATCGAGCGCATCCGCCTGCTGGAAACCTGCCAGGCCGACCCGCGCCCCGGCTACCAGGCGGCGCTGCAGCGCCTGCTCGCGGAAGTCCGCGACGCGCAGATGACGCTGCTCGACCCGAAGCGCCGCCCCGCGTACGACGCGAAGCTGACCGGGCGCGGATCGGAGGGGGCCGCGGGGGAGGAGGCGGCCGCCGCGTCCGACGCCGAGGTCGACCACAAGCCCGGCACGATGCTCGCGGGCCGCTATCGCGTGCTGGCCGAGGCGCGGAAGGGTGGGCTCGGCGTCGTCTACGACGCTCTCGACGGCAACCTGCGCACGCGCGTGCAGGTCTCGGTGCTGCGCCCCGCCCTCTCGAAGGACAAGGCGCAGCGCCGGCGCATCGAGCAGGCCGCGCGCGCCGCCGCGGCCCTCGCGCACCCCCACATCCTCGGCCTCGACGAGGTCGGCGACGCCGAGGGCCTCCTCTTCGTGCGCACGCGCCCGCCGGAGGGGAAGAGCGTCGTCGAACTCATCGAAGGGACACAGGACATGCGCCTCGATCCCGCCCGCGCGCGGGAGATCGCGGCGGCGGTCGCCCGGGCCCTGGTCTACGCCCACGAGGCCGGCGCCGTCCACGGCGATCTGCGCCCGCAGGCGATCTACGCCGACACCGCGGGCCACGTGCTCGTCGCGGACTTCTGCGTCGCGCGCGCGGTCGCCGACTCCGGGGCTGCCCCCGTGCCCCCTACCCGTCCGCCCGAGGGGGACGCGTCACCCGCGGGCGACCTCTTCTCCCTCGGCTGCATCCTCTACCAGATGCTCGCGGGCATGCCGCCGTTCACCAGCGAGGCGGTCAACTACCGGCCGGCGCCGCTTCCGGGCGGCGTGCCCGCCGATCTGGAGGCGCTGGTGATGCGCTGCCTCGCACGCGAGCCGCAGGACCGGCCGGCGAGCGCGGCCGAGGTCGCCGAGCGGCTGGTCGCCGTGCCCCCGAAGCGGCGGCGCACGCGCCTGCTCGCCGGCGGCGCGGTCGTGCTCGTCGCCGCGCTGGCCGCGCTGCTCGGGCGCGGCACGCAGCCCGCCGCGCCGGCGGAATCGTCGCTGAAGGCCGAGGCGTGGAAGCTTGTGGCGAACCGGAACTTCGAGGAGGCGACGCGGCGCCTGCGCGAGGCGCTCGCGGCCGATCCGGCGCAGCACGACCTGCACGCGCCGCTGGCGGGCGCGCTCGAGGGGCTCGGCGCCGTGCGGGAGCGCGAGGGGGCGATCTGGGAGGCGCAGCGGCTCTTCGCCGAGGCGGAGGCGCTCGAACCGCACCCGGAGCGCGCGGCGGCGGTCGCGCGCGTGCGCACGGCGGCCGGGGAGCGCCTCAGGGAGGTGCGTGTCGGCGTGGAACCCGTGGCGTCGCAGCCGACCGTGCGTGTCGAGGGGGGCGACGTGCCTCTCGCGAAGGCCGAGGTCGCGGGGGCGGTCCTGGCGATCTTCGACGGGCGCGCGTCGCGCGTGCTGGAGTTCCCCGAGGGTCGCCACGAGGTGCCCTACCTCCTCGTCGATGGCGCCGGGAACGAGCGGCGAGGGACGCTCTCGTTCCGCGTGGACCGCACCGCCCCGGTGCTCGAGGTGATCGAACCCGCGGAGGGGGCCTCCTTCGCCGAGAAGACGGTGGCCGTGCGCGTGCGGGTGCGCGACGACAACCCCGAGGAGACGATCAGGGTGCGTGGCCGCGCGGTGAGGCTCGTCAGCGGGGAGGCGAGCGTGAGCCTCGACCTCGACGACGGCACGCACCCCCTCGACATCGTCGCCCGCGACCTCGCGGGCCACACCACGACCGAGACGCGCACCGTCTACATCGAGACGCGCGCGCCGGTCGTGGAACTCGCCGCGAAGCGCATCGTCTTCGCGCGCGGCCCGGTCGCGATCCGCGGCCGCCTGCGCACCGCCGGCTCCACGCTCGCGATCGACGGCCGCGCCGCGACGCCCGATGGCGAGGGCGCCTTCGTCGTGCAGGTGCCCGCCGACCGGGACCGCTCCGTCCCCGTCGAGGCGGTGGGGCCGACCGGCATCCGGCGAGTCGTGGCTGTCGATCTCGTGCTCGACGACGACGCGCCGGTCGTCGCGCTCAGCTGGGAGCGCACCGACAAGAAGGGGGTGCTGCTCTACGGGGCGCGCGAGATGGACGGCGGCCTGCTCGTGCCGGTGCGCGTGCTCGACAAGACCGCCGTCGTGTACGAGCCCTCGGAGGGGACGATCGAGGATTCCGTCTGGCGGCTTCCGGCGCACGAGGGGGAGCGCGAGGTCAGCCTCGTGGCCCGCGACGAGGCGGGGAACGAGACGCGCGTGGTCTACGGCGTCGAGGGGCACCGCTCGGTGCCGCTGCTCGAGGTGAAGGGGAACATCCGGGAGGTGACGACCGACGCCGAGCTGACGCTCGACATCGCCGCCGACGACAGGCTGCTCGTGCAGGGCGCGGAGTCCGCCACGGGGCGCGTGCGCATCCCGCTGCCGGAGGGGGAGACGGCGATCCTCGTGCAGGCGATCGACCACTACGGCAACGAGAGCCGCTGGGAGAAGCGCATCCTCGCCGACCGCACCGCGCCCGCGCTGCGCCTGGTCGGCGAGGAGGAGCGCGGGATCGGCAGGCAGGAGCTGGAACTCGAGTCGGACGAGGATCTGGCGACGGTGACCTGCGTCGGCCGCACCTTCGAGGTCAAGGGCCGGCGCGCGCGCTTCGAGGCGGACCTGCAACCGGGCCGCCGCAGCCTGCACGTCGTCGCGCGCGACCTCGCGGGCAACGAGACCAAGGCCAAGTTCAACGTGCGCGTCGTCAACCGCGCGCTGCGCCTCGACGGCAGGAGCGCCGTGCGCGTCGCGCTGCCGCCGAACCTGGGCGACTTCACGCTCGAGTGCTGGGTCAAGGGGGGGGATCCGACGGGGCGGGAGGTGGTCGCCGGCACCGCCCCCGGCACCGGCTTCTCGATCGTCTGGAGCAGCGCGGACAAGAGCTTCCCCTATGCGGCGGTGGAGCAGCAGGGCAGCGGGCTCTTGACGGTGCCGGTGCGCAAGGCGTGGAAGTGGGACCAGTGGACGCACCTCGCGCTCTGCCGCGACGCGAAGCGCGTCCGGTTCTTCGTCAACGGCAGCCTCCAGGGGCAGGGCGACTTCGCCGACGTCATGCGGCCGCCGGGCGCGGAACTCGTCGTCGGCGGCGAGTCCGACGGCCGCGGCGGTGGCATGGCCTTCTTCCGCGGGGCGATCGACGAGCTGCGTCTCAGCAGCGGCGTGCGCTATCCGCGCGCCTTCACGCCGGCGAAGTTCCACCGCGAGGACGAGCAGACGCTCCTGCTGTTCCGCTTCGACGTGCTCGCCGAGGGGCGCCACGTCGACGGCTCCGGCAAGCGCCGCGACGCCACCGCGATCGGGAAGCCGGAACTGGTCGAGGAGGAGCGTTGAGCGCCGACCTGACGAGCCCCGGCTATTGGGACGGCCAGTGGCGCGGGGCCCGCGCGCGCCGGCTGCCGAGGCGGAAGGCGATCGACCGCCTCCTGATGCGCTTCCTCGATCTCGCCGGCGAGGCGCCCGGGGACGTGCTCGAACTCGGGTGCGCGCCCGGGGACCTGCTCGAACGCATGCACAGGCTCCGTCCGCAGCACCGCTACCACGGGCTCGACTACTCCGCGGAGGGCATCGCCGCGACGCGCGAGCGCCTCGCGTCGGCGGGCTTCGCGGCCACGCTGCACGAGGGCGACCTGCGCGCCTTCGACCGGCCGCGCTCCTACGACCTCGTCGTGTCGCTCGGCCTGCTCGAGCACTTCGAGGAGCCTGCGTCGATCGTGCGCGCGCACGCGCGGCTCTGCCGCCCCGGCGGCCACGTCGCGGTCTCGGTCCCGAACTACGCGGCCCCCGTCGCGCGCTGGTTTCTCGCGCGCATGGATCCCGGCGCGCTGGCGACCCACCACCTGGGCACGATGCAGGTCGGGGTGTTGCGACGCCTCTTCGAGTCCGCAGGCCTCGAAGAGGTGATCGCGGAGGGGGTCGGGGGGCCGAAGGTGCGCACGCGCACGGCGGACCGGGCGCTGCCGCGGCGCATGCTCCGCGCCGCGGCCCGCGCGATCAACGGCGTCGGCCGCGTGCTGCCGGGGGCGCTCTCGTGGCACGCGACGCTGCTTGCGACCGGGCGGGTCCCCCCCCCGCGCGAAGGGTGACCGGCGCCCTGAGGAACGGGCTGTTTCGGGGAGCGGGGTTCCCCTAGAATGGCGGGCCGGACGGGCGCACGTGGTCGCGACGCGAGAGTGCTACTCCCTCGGGGATCCCGGAACGCTTCCGGATCCCGGCAACCCATGATCGGCACCGAACTCGCCCACTACCGGATCACCGCCAAGCTCGGCGAGGGGGGCATGGGGGCCGTCTACCGGGCGGTGGACCAGAAGCTCGGCCGCGAGGTGGCGCTCAAGTTCCTGCCGGCGGACCTCGCCGCCGACGCCGCGGCGAAGCGGCGGCTGCTGAAGGAGGCGCAGGTGGCCTCGCGCCTCAACCACCCCAACATCGCCACCGTCTACGAGGTCGGCGAGGTGGAGGGTGCCTCCTTCATCGCGATGGAGATCGTCGAGGGGGAGAGCCTGAGGGACATGCTGGCGCGGGGCCCGCTGCCGGCGAACAGGATGCTCGACCTCGCGCGCCAGATCGCCGACGCGCTGGAGGAGGCGCACGCGGGCGGCGTCTTCCACCGCGACCTGAAGCCCGCCAACATCATGGTGAACGCACGCGGCCAGGCGAAGATCCTCGACTTCGGCCTCGCGGTGGTCTCGGGGAGGGAGCGGGCGTCCGACGAGCCGCCCGACGCGTTCATGTCGCGCACGCGGACGCAGTGGAGCACCGGGGGGACGGTCCCCTACATGCCGCCGGAGCAGCTCAAGGGGGAGACGACCGACGCGCGCGGGGACATCTTCTCGTTCGGCGTGCTGCTCTACGAGTGCCTCTCCGGGCGCTACCCCTTCCCCGGCGAGAACGCGATCGACGTGATGCACGCGATCCTGAACAAGCCGCCGGTGGCGTTGCACGAGGTCGCGCCGATGGTCTCCCCGGAGTGGGAGGAGAACATCGGGCGCTGCCTCGCGAAGCACCCCGACCAGCGCTTCCAGTCGGTCCGCGAGCTGCGGGAGGCGTTCCGCAAGGCGGACCAGCCCCGCAAGGCCGCGGACAAGTCCCTCGCGGTCCTCTTCTTCGAGAACCTCTCCGGCCAGAAGGAGGACGAGTACTTCCGCGACGGGATGACCGAGGACATCATCACCGAGATCAGCAACATCAAGGGCCTGCGCGTCTTCCCGCGGGCCTCCGTCCTGCCCTTCCGCGACAAGCCCGTGACGTCGGCGCAGGTGGCGCAGCAGATCGATGCGCGCTACGTCCTCACGGGCAGCCTGCGCCGGGCGGGGAACCGCATCCGCGTGAACGCCCAGCTCATCGAGACCCGCAGCGGCCACTCGCTCTGGGCGGAGCGCTTCGACCGCACGATGGAGGACGTGTTCGCGATCCAGGACGAGATCGCCCGGTCGATCGCCCGCACGCTGCGCGTGATGCTGACGGAGAAGGAGAAGCAGGCGATCGACAGGAGGCAGACGCAGGACGTCCAGGCCTACGACTACTACCTGCGCGGGCGGCAGTTCTTCCACCAGATGCGCCGCAAGGGGTTCGACTACGCGCGGGAGATGTTCGCGCGGGCGATCGCGTTCGACCCGACCTACGCCCGCGCGTACGCGGGCCTCGCCGATTGCTGCTCCCTGCTCTATGCGTACTGGGACAGCACCGCGGAGAACCTGAAGGAGGCCGATGCCGCGAGCCTCCGGGCGCTCCAGCTCGCTCCCGAACTTGCCGAGGCGCACGTCGCCCGCGCGGTGGCGCTCTGCCACAACAAGCGCTTCGACGAGGGCGAAGCCGAATTCAAGACCGCGATCCGGCTCGACCCCGGCTGCTTCGAGGTCTACTACTTCTACGGCAGGGCCTGTCTCGCCGTCGGGCAGCAGGAGCGGGCCGCGGAGCTCCTCGAGAAGGGGGCCGAGATCCGGCCCGAGGACTACCAGACGCCGCTCGTGCTGGCTTCCATCTACGAGGGGCTTGGCCGGCCCGACCATGCGCTCGCGGCGGCCCGCCGGGGCATCCGGGTGGCCGAGAAGCACCTCGAACTCCATCCGGACGACGCCCGGGCGCTCTACCTCGGGGCCGGTTGCCTCTGCCAGCTCGGCGAGAGGGCGCGCGCCATCGAGTGGGCGGAGCGCGCGCTGCGCATCGACGCGAACGAGCCGGTCACGCTCTACAACGTCGGCTGCATGTACTCGCTGATGGGGCGGCTGCCGGACGCGCTCGACTGTCTCGAGCGCGCGGTCGCGAACGGCTTCCGCGACCGCGCGTGGTTCGAGAACGACACCGATCTCCGGGCGCTTCGCGTCGAGCCGCGGTTCCAGGAGCTGATGCGCCGGCTCGTCTGAACGGGGGCGAAACCCGGATCCCGTTTGACGCCGGCCCGCCGTTGGGGCAAGAATGTGGCGTTGATCGGCGAGAGGCTGTCCAACCGGTACGAGATCCTCGGAGAACTGGGCCGGGGGGGGATGGGAATCGTCTATCGCGCCCGCGACCCCGCCCTCGACCGGGAGGTGGCGGTCAAGGTGATCGCGCCGGGCACGCTCCAGGACGAGGCCGAGGAGCGGTTCCGCCGCGAGGCGCAGGTGGTCGCGAGGATGGACCACCCGGGCATCGCGCCGATCTACGACTTCGGCCGACACGGCGACTCGCTCTTCCTCGTGATGCCGGTCGTGCCGGGCGCGAGCCTGCGCACGCTCCTGCAGCAGCGCTCGCTGCGCGTGGGCGACGTGCTCGAGATCGGCATCGCGGTCGCGGACGCGCTCGAGTACAGCCACCAGGGGGGGGTCGTCCACCGCGACATCAAGCCCGAGAACATCATGGTCGCGCGCGAGGAGGGCGGCTCGCTGCGCGTGCGCGTGATGGACTTCGGCCTCGCGCGCATCTCGACGAACACGCGCATGACGCAGACGGGCGTGCTCGTCGGCACGATGGCCTATCTGAGCCCGGAGCAGGTGCTCGCGAAGCCCGCCGGCGCGCGGGCCGACCTCTACGCCCTCGGTTCGGTCCTCTACGAGTGCCTCGTCGGCCAGCCTCCCTTCTGCGGCGAGGTCCAGTCGATCCTCTACCGCATCGTGCACGAGGTACCCGAGCCGCCGCGCGCGCGAGGCGTCGCGATCGACGAGTCCCTCGAGAGCGTGCTCCTCGGCTGCCTCAGGAAGGAGCCCGCGGAGCGGCACGAGTCGGCGGGCGCCCTCGCGCAGGCGCTCCGCGCGTGTCGCGGGCGGCTCGCGGAAGCCGACCGCCTGAAGTCGGTCATGGCCGTCGCGGGCCCGAGCGCCCCGCGCACGGCGCGCGCGCCGTTCGTCGGGCGCAGCCGCGAGATCGAGACCCTGCAGCACCGGCTCAACTCCGCGATCGCCGGGGAGTGCCAGTTCGTCATCGTCGGCGGCGAGCCGGGGATCGGCAAGACCCGCCTTCTCGACGAGATCGAGGGGCTCGCGCGGGCCCGCGGCGTGCGCGTGCTGCACGGGCGCTTCGTCGAGCAGAACCGCGCGCTGCCCTTCCAGGGCTTCTGCGAGGCGATCCAGGAGTACTTCCGCCAGAAGGAGATCGGAAGCTCCTCGGCCGAGGTGCCGGACTTCTCGGACGTGGCGCAGGACCTGATCACGCTGTTCCCGATGCTGGCCGAGATCGGCGAGATCCGGGCCGCCGCCTCCGGCCGCGCCTCCCTCGCGCCCACCGGCGACTGGCAGCGGCCCGAGAACCGCTCCCAGGTCTTCGAACTGCTCGCCCGCGCCCTCGCGCGCCTCGCGGCGGGCAAGCCCCTGCTGCTTCTGCTCGAGGACCTGCACGGCGCCGAGGTCTCCCTCGAGGCGCTCCAGTACATCGTGCCCCGCCTCGGGCCGACGCCCACGCTCGTGGTCGGCACCTATCGCAGCACCGAGGTGGACCGGCGCCATCCGCTCGCGCGCCTGCGCGACGCCTTCGAGGGGGACCGCCGCTTCGCGTCCCTCGCCCTCGGGCCGCTCACCTCCTCCGAGAGCACGGGCCTGCTGCAGACGCTCCTCGGCGGGACCGAGGTGGCCGAGGGACTGGCCCAGCGCGTCTTCGAGCGCGCCGAGGGAAACCCCTTCTTCACGAAGGAGCTCGTGCGCGCGCTGACGGACAGCGGCGCGCTCGAGCGGGACGACACGGGCACGTGGCGGCTCGACGGACGGCTGGGCGTGCGCAACGAGGACCTGCCCGAGACGATCCAGCAGGCCGTCGAGAAGCGCATCCAGCGCCTGCCCGACGACCTGCGCGAGATCCTCTCGGTGGCGGCCGTCCTCGGCAAGACCTTCGAGTTCGACGACCTCGAACGGCTCGCGCCCGAGGGTGCCGACGTCGACCGCGCGATCGACCGCCTCGTGGAGGAGGGGCTCGTCGAGGAGGAGCGTGTCGCCCGCTCGGACCGGCTGCGGTTCGCCAACGGCATGGTGCGCGACGTGCTCTACGCGCAGATCCCGCGCCGCCGCCGCCGGTCGTTGCACGCGCAGTGCGCGCAGCAGATCGAGCGGCGCCAGAAGGACCGCCTCGACCGCGTCTACCCCCAGCTCGTCTACCACTTCGCCGAGGCGGACGTGCCCGAGAAGGCCGTCGAGTACGGCCTCCTGCAGGCCCGGGCGGCGCTGGAGACCTTCAGCCCGGAGGAGGCGCTGCACGCCGCGAAGGTGGCGCTCGATTTCCTCGACGAGGAATGGGAGGGGGACCGGGGGGCCGAGGGCGAGGCGCGCCTCCTGCTGGCCCGCGCGAGCCGCATGGCGGGGGAGATGCAGAACGCGTTCGTCGAGGCGCGCCGCGCGGCCGACGTCTTCCGCCGCGTGGGCCGGGGCGCGCGCGTGGGCGAGGCGCTGCTCTTCGGGGCGGAGTGCGCGTGGCAGGCGCGGCAGTCCGACGAGGCTCGCCGCTGTGTCGAGGAGGGGCTGGAGGCCGCGCGCGCGGCCTCCGACGCGGCGACCACCCGCGCCTTGCTCGGCCTCGGCGCGACGCTGGCCAACCTGCGCGGCGACCACGGCAAGGCCGCCGACCTGCTGCGGGAGCGCGAGAGCCTCGGCGAGGCCGAGGTCGCGGCCGGCCCCGGGGAGGAGTTGGCGCGCGGCGGCACGCTGGTCGTCCCCCTGACCAACCCGATCAAGGCGAAGGAGCCGTGCGAGATCGGCTTTGGCGACGAGGCGGAGGTGCTCCACTGCGTCTTCGAGACGCTGCTCTCGACGGACGCGCGGGGCAATCTCGTGCCGTGGCTGTGCGAACAGTGGGGGCCCACGGGGGAGGGCGATGCGTTCCTGCTCACGCTGCGGGGGGATGTCCGGTGCCACGACGGCACGCTGCTGACCGCGTCGGACGTGAAGCGTTCCTTCGAGCGCGGCATGCTCGGGGCGGCGCACAAGACACCCGCGGCCTACCAGAACATCGCCGGCGCCGCGGAGCTGAAGGAAGCAGGCGCCGGGGAGGCGTCCGGCCTCCTCGTGCGCTCGGACCGGGAGCTCGAGATCCGCTTCACCGAGCCGCAGCCGCTCTTCGGCGCCTTCCTGAGCGACGTCACGACGGCGGTCGCCAAGGAGTCGGGCGGGTCCGTGGTCGGCACGGGCCCCTTCCGCGTCGTCTCGCGCGACGCGCAGCGCATTTGCCTCGCGCGCCACGACGCGTACTGGCGCCGCCAGCCCGCGCGGGTCGACGGGGTCGAGTTCCGGCCCGGCAAGAGCCCGGGCGCGATCGCCGAGGGGCTGCTCGCCGGGGAGTTCGACGTCGGCCGCGACCTGCTCGCCGACGATCTCGAACGGGTGCTCAAGGATCCGCGATTCCGCGGGGGCCTGCTCGAGACGGCACGCAACAACACCTACTTCGCGCTCTTCAACTGCCGGAACGGGCCCGTGGCGAGGGATGCGCGCGTGCGCCACGCGCTCTGCGGCGTCGTGCGCATCGCGGACCTGGTCTGGCAGGCGCTGGGCCAGTTCGCGCAGCCCGCCGTCTGCCTCATCCCGCCCGGCATCCTGGGGCACGAGGCCGGCAGGAAGCAGCGCGCGATGCGCCCCGAAGAGGCGGCGGCGCTGCTGCGCTCGACGGGCCTCCCGCAGCCGGTCCGGCTGCGCGCGAGCGTCCATCCGCTCATCGAGGATCGCTTCTCCGGCATCGTGAAGGCGCTCTTCGGCGTCTGGGCCCAGCTCGGCGTCGAGGTGACGATCGAGACGAGGTCGATGGAGTCCTTTGTCGCGACCTGGGAGAAGAGCGAGGGCATCGACTTCATGATGGCGCGCTGGAACGCCGACTTCGACGATCCCGACAACTTCACGCACGGGCTCTTCCACTCGGAGACCGGCCTGCTCCGCTCCTACTTCTCCGCGCCGGAGATCGACGCGCTGTGCGAGGAGGCCCGCGCGGCGCGGACGGCGCCCGCGCGCGAGGCGCTCTACCGCAAGCTCGAGCACCTGATCCACGAGGGCGCGGCGCTGCTGCCGCTCTTCCACGACATCGACGTGCGCGTGGCCGGTCCGGCCGTGAAGGGTCTGAGGCTGACGAGCCGCGCCCCGCACGCGAACTACGCGGAAGCCGCCAAGTCGTCCGCCGCGCTGCCCCCGCCGGAGCAGCGCCGCGCGCGCGGGGGGGTGATCTTCGTCCCCATCGCCGAGCAGGTGCGGCACACCGACCCCGCGCTCGTCGACTCCACCGAGGACGCGGAGGTCCTCCCGTCGGTCTTCGAGGGTCTGACGCGCGACGTCGGTGCCGGGATCGCCCCCTGGCTCGCGACGGAGTGGCGCGTGGAGGACCGCGGGCGCAAGTACCGCTTCCGCCTGCGCGAAGACGTGCGCTTCCACGACGGCCGCCGGCTCACGGCGCGGGACGTCCGCTACTCCTACGAGCGCAGCCTCCAGGTGCGGGGCCAGAGCGGCCGGGGGCTGCTGAACACGATCCGCGGCGCGGATGCGCTCGCGAAGGGCGAGGGGACCGACCTCGCCGGGTTCCGCATCCACTCCGCCCACGAGTTCACGATCGAACTGGAGGAGCCCGTCTCCTTCTTCCCCGCGCTGGTCTCCGACGTCTCGACGGCGATCATCCCCGAGGGGGGGAGCGGCGTGTCCGGGGGATGGCGCGACGGCTGCGTGGGAACCGGGCCCTTCCGCGTGGTGCGGTTCGACGCGGGCCGCGCCCTCGAACTCGAAGCCAACCCGCAGTACTGGCGCCGCGGCTGGCCGCGCTCCGACGGCCTCGTCTTCCGCTTCGGCCTCTCCCCGCGCGAGGTGCTCTCGGAGTTCCAGGCGGGGCGGCTGGCCGTCGCGTCGGACCTGCTCCCGGAGGACGTCGAGGCGCTGCGCCGCGACGCGCAGTTCGCGGCGGGCTACCGGGAGACGCCGAGCCTCTCGGTCTACGCGATCATGATGCACTCCGGCCGGGGACCGCTGCGCGACCGGGGGGTGCGGGAGCGCTTCGTGCAGGCGATCCCCGTCGGTCCGCTCGTCCGGAACACCCTCGGCCGCCTCGCGATCCCGGCGCAGAGCCTGATCCCGCCGGGCCTGCTCGGACACGACTCGACGATGGCCGCGAGGCCCGCACCGCCGGCCGCGGCCCCCCGCGGCGCGGAGGACGCCGAACTGACCGCGATCATCCACCCGGCGTTCTTCGGCCGCTATGTCGCCTTCTGGAAGCGGATCGAGTCCGCGCTCCTGACCGCGGGCTTCCGCATCCGCCGGCTCAACTCGGGGCTCACGGACTTCATCAGCCTCCTGCCCGAGCGGAACGCCGATCTGATCGTGGGGCGCTGGTCCGCAGACATCCCCGACCCGGACAACTTCGTCCACGCCTTCCTCCACACCCGTGGCTTCTACCGCGGCATCGGCGGCTCGCCGGAGTTGGACGCGCTGATCCGCCGCGGCCGCGAGGAGGCGGACGCCGCGGCGCGGCGCGTCGTCTACCGCCAGATCGAGGAGGTCGTCGCGCGCGACGCGACCGTGCTTCCGCTCTTCCACGACCAGATCTACCGCGTCGCGCGCCCCGAGGTCGACGGCCTCACGGTCTCCTACTTCCCGCCCTTCGTGCGCTACGAGAACCTGCGGGTGCGCTGAGGCCCCCGCACCCCCCCCGGATCGCCGCCGCGGACCGGTCAGCGCTCCTGCGGCCCGCGCCCTTGAGGCTTGCCGTTCTTCTCGATGAGCCGCGTGTGGTTCGCCTTCGACAGGGCCACGTCGTAGGTGATCAGCCCCCGGGCGATCAGGTCGTTGAGCGCGTCCTCGAGGGTCTGCATGCCGTCGCGCGCGCCGGTCTGCATCATGTTGCCGATCTGCGGCGCCTTGCCCTCGCGGATGAGCGAGCGCACGCCGGTGCTCGCCATCAGGACCTCCTGCGCGCAGACCACGCCTCCGCCGATGCGCGGCAGCAGCAGCTGGCAGACGATCCCCTGCAGGCAGTCGGCGAGCTGCATCCGCACCTGTCGCTGCTGCGTCGGCGGGAAGACGTCCACGATCCGGTCCACCGTCAGCACCGCGGAGGTCGTGTGCAGCGTCGCGAAGACGAGGTGGCCCGTCTCCGCGGCGGTGACCGCGAGCGAGATCGTCTCGAGGTCGCGCATCTCGCCGACGAGGATCACGTTCGGATCCTGGCGCAGCGCGCGCTTGAGCGCGGAGGCGAAGTCCTCGGTGTCGCGGCCGATCTCGCGCTGCGTGATGTGCGCCTGGTCCTCCTTGTGGATGAACTCGATCGGATCCTCCATCGTGAGGATGTGGCAGCGGCGCGTGCGGTTGATGTGCTGGATCATCGCCGCGAGCGTCGTGGACTTGCCCGACCCGGTGGGCCCGGTCACGAGCACGAGGCCGCGCGGGCGCTCGGCGAGCGCCACGCAGGCCGGCGCGAGTCCGAGCTGGACGACATCGGGCACCTGCTCCGGGATGCGGCGGATCGCCATGCCGAGGATGCCGCGCGCCCGGAGCACGTTGATGCGGAAGCGCGCGTGGCCCTCCAGCGAGTAGGCGATGTCGAGATCCCCCTTCTCGTCGAAGCGCGCCATCTGCTCCGGCGTGAGAAGGCTGCGCACGAGGCCCCGCGCCTCGGCGGGTTCCAGCGGACGGTTCCCCAGCGTGACGAGGTCGCCGTCGACGCGCATGCGCGGGGGGCTGCCCGCCTTGAGGTGCAAGTCGGTGGCGCGGCGTTCGACCGCGCGCATCAGCAGGTCGCGCATGCCGAGCAGCTTCCCGTCCACCGCCACGGCGGTCGGGAGCGCCTGCTCGGGGACGCCCACAGGCGGAGCGGACGCGGGGATGACGACCACCTGGGCCGCGCCGGCCGGGACGACGACCCCGGGCGGCGGGGCAGCCTCCACGGCGCCCAAGCCCGCGGGCGCCGGCGGGAGCGCCAAGGGCAGGTGGAGGAAGGTCCGCTCCTCCCAGGTCAGATCCCGGAGCCATCGACAACCGATGGAGTCGTGGGCGATCCCGTCGCGCTCGGTCGCGAAGGTACGGACCACCTCCGCCTCGAGCCGGTAGTGCTCGTGGGGGAAGGTGAGGACGAGGCCCTCCCCGAAGTGCGCGGCTACGCGCAGTTCGGGCACGGCGACGCCCTCGAGCCCCGCCCCGGATCCCGCCGCCGTGAAGCCCGCATCGACGACCGTGAGGCAGACGCCGGTCTCCGACACGTCGGTGATTACCGCGTCGAAGCAGCCGATACGCCCCTCCACGCGGACCGCCAGGATGCGCTGGACGCGGTCCGCCTTGCGCTCCTCCGTCTCGAGGGGGCGGTCGGCGTGGGGGCGCTCGGGTTCGACGGGAGCCCTGACCGGGACGGGCCCCAGGATCGCGACCGGCGGGGAGGGCCGCTCGACCACGGGGAGCGGAGGGGGAGCCGCCACGCGCGGGGACTTGCGCACGGTGATGTTGATGCGGCGCGGAAGCGGCGTCGCGCCCGGATGAGGATTCTCGCGCCCGAAGTTCACTGATGCCCCTTCCTTGCCATCGCCGCTCCCGGCGTAATCCCATCACAGGGCGGCGGCAGTGCAAGGCACACTGTCGGGTCGAGGCAGCGCCGCCGGAGGCCGCGGGGCCTGGCCGTGGTCCCGCTGCGGGATCCGCGTGTACCGGTCTGAGACACTTGCGCGGTCCTCCGCGCCCTTCTCGCCCCCGGTATCATGCGCCGCGATGCGTCTTCTCCCCGTCGCGCTGCTGCTCGCCGCCTGCGCGGGCGCGCCGGAGCCCGCGCGCGTGCGGCTCGCGACGACGACGAGCACCGACAGTTCGGGGCTGCTGCGCTGGCTGCTGCCGCCCTTCGAGGAGCGCGAAGGCATCGAAGTGCAGGTCGTCGCCGTCGGCACCGGGCAGGCGCTCGCCCTCGGCAAGAGCGGCGACGCCGACCTCGTGCTCGTCCACGCGCGCGAGCGCGAGGACGCCTTCCTGCGCGCGGGACACGGCTGCGAGCGCCGCGATGTGATGTGGAACGACTATGTCGTGCTCGGGCCGCGCGGGGACCCGGCGAGGATCCGCGGGATGGCCGACGCCGCCGCCGCGTTCGCGAGGATCGCGGAGGCGGGCTGCGCGTTCGTCTCGCGCGGGGACGACTCGGGCACCCACATCGCGGAGCGCGCGCTCTGGGCGAGGGTGGGGGGGGTGCCGGGGGGGAGGGAGTGGTACCGCGAGGCGGGACAGGGGATGGGACCCTGCCTCATCCTCGCGGACGAGATGTGCGCCTACCTGCTCGCCGACCGCGGCACCTTCCTCTCGTTCCGCGCGAAGATCGACCTCGAAGTGCTCGTCGAGGGGGACGTCGCCCTGCGGAATCCCTATGGCGTCATCCTGGTCGATCCGGCGCGCCACCCGGGCGTGAGGCACGCGCTGGCCCGCAGGCTCTTCGACTACCTGACCTCGCCGGAGGGGCAGCGCCGCATCGCGGAGTTCAAGGTCGGGGGCGAGACCCTCTTCTTCCCCGCGGTCGGCGGCAGCTAGCCCATGGAGTTCCTCGCGGAGGGGCTGCGCGAAGCCCTGCGCCTCGTGTGGGCCGGGGACCCGACCACCTTCCACGCCGTCTACGTCTCGCTTCTCTGCACGCTGACGTCCGTGACGGTTGCCGCGCTCGTCGCGGTGCCCTACGGCGCGTGGCTCGGCCTCTACCGCCCGCGCGGCACGGCGGCGCAGGTCTTCGCGCTGCGCGTCGGCATGGCGATCCCGACGGTGATCGTCGGCCTGCTCGTCTTCGCGCTGCTCTCGCGCCGCGGGCTGCTCGGCTCCTTCGACCTGCTCTACACGAAGGCGGCGATCATCCTCGGCACGACGCTGCTCGCCTTCCCGCTGCTGGGCACGCTGGCGCACGCCGCCACCGCGGGCCTCGCGCGCGAAGTCGTCGAGACGCCGCGGACGCTCGGCGCGGGCCGCTTCCGCGCGATGGTCGCGGCGCTCGGCGAGGTGCGCGTCGCGATGGCGGCCGCCTACCTCGCGGCGATCGGCCGCTGCCTCACCGAACTGGGGATCTCGGTCACCGTGGGCGGCAACCTGCTGCGCCGCACGCGCACGCTGCCGTCGACGATCCAGCTCGAACTCAGCCGGGGCGACTTCGCCGCCGCGCTCGCGCCGGGGCTCTTCCTGATCGTTCTCGCGTGCGGCGCCGCCGCGCTCACGCACCGCCTCTCCCGGGAGGCGAAGGCGTGATCCGCCTGCGCGAGGTCGTCGTGCGGTTCGGCGACGTCGAGGCGCTGGCCCTCGAGGCCCTCGACATCGCCGACGGCGAACGGGTGGGGGTGCGGGGGCCCAACGGGAGCGGCAAGACGACGCTGCTGCGCGTGCTCGCAGGGCTGTTGCCGCCGACCTCCGGCGTGGTCGAGGGCCTCCCGCGCCCCGGCCGCGGCGTACTCGTCCACCAGCGTCCCTACCTCTTCCGGGGCACCGCCGGGGAGAACATCGAGCAGGCGCTGCGCTGGCAACGCCGGGCCCGCGGCGAGGCCGCCGCATGGCTCGACCGCGTCGGCGCGGGCCACGTGCGCGACCGCACGGCGCAGGTCCTCTCCGGCGGCGAGCGCCGTCGCGTCGCGCTCGCGCGCGCGCTCGCGGTGCGGCCCGACGCCCTCTATCTCGACGAGCCGTTCGCCGCGCTGGACGAGGCGGGCCGTGGCGCCCTCGTCGCCGCGCTCGGGGAATTCCGGGGCACGCTCGTGATCGCCGCGCCGTCGCTCGCGGAAGCGGGCGTTGATCGCGTGGTCGAGTTGGCCGCAGGAAGAGCGCAGGGGCACGGCGCGGCTCCACGCCGCAACCAGGGAAGCGCGGGTCACGGCACGCGCCATGTCGAGCCATGACCACAACGTCGCGAAGTCACGGCGACATGGAAGGGGCGGCGTACGGCGCGCGTCCCGGGTCGCGAGGGCTCCTTCGTGTCTTCGTGGTTCTCGTCCTCCCCGCTCGAATTCGGTGACTCGTCGGCATTCGCGCAGGCGGCGTGGACTCTGCGGGCATGGAGTACAAGCGATCAGGGCCGGGGGTATCGGATTTCATGAGGAACCCAGGAAGGGAGGAACCCATGAAAGCAAAGGGGAGCATCCCGATTCCCGGATGATCGAATCCGCCTCTTCCTCGGTTCCTAGGTTCCTGGGTTCCTTCTTCCAAGCTCAAGACGATGACTGTGGTCCACCGCACCGCGCAGTTCTCCTCGGCGGCGGAGGCGAGACCAACGCAGCCCTGCGCCCCGCGCGCGTCACCGGGATCCCCCAGCTCCTCACTAGGCGCAGCGCGGCCTTCGGCCGTCGCCGATGTGGTGGCGGCGTCGAGCCGCGCTGCGCCACCAGCATCCGGCGGGAAGCGGCGCGGGGAGCCGGTCGTGGGACCCGTTCGATCCGTGGGGGGCACGGGGGGCAGGTTCTACGCGACCGCGATGATGGCTCTCGCGCTTGAGGTCGGCTACCGGAGCGAGCGCACCTTCGGCGTGGACTGACGCGCCAGCGCTACCCGAGCGTGTCGACCAGCACCGGCTCCGAGAGGACGCGGAGCGACTGCTCGCCGGTGCGCACGTCGAGCACGTAGCGCACGATGCCGTCGTCGGTCGGGGGCAGTTCGATCGCGCGGCTCGCCCCCGCGGGGATGACGACCTCCTCGAGGCCGGTGCCGCAGTAGCCGC
Organism: uncultured Planctomycetaceae bacterium; assembly: GCA_964570285.1. GTDB lineage: Bacteria > Planctomycetota > PLA2 > PLA2 > PLA2 > CAZMXP01. The sequence goes on along the minus strand of CAZMXP010000005.1, from coordinate 94,478 downwards.
CGATGCCGCCGTACCACCGGCGGCCCGTCCACTGCTCGGCGCCGGTGAGGCAGGAGAGCGGCGTGTTGTCGCCGTAGGCCAGCAGGCGGATCGGGGCCTTCGAGCCGTTGACGAGCGTGCCCCTGCCCTCCCGCACCTCGAGGCGGACGGCCCCCGGACCCCCCCCGTTCTTCCTTGCATCGTCGAGCGTCGTCGCGAGGACCTCGAACCTGACCGGTTCGCACTTGAAGCGCGCGTCGATCAGCCGGAAGCTGTACTTGCCCGGCGCAAGCCTCCCGAACGCGCGGCGGAGGTCCAGCGCGACGTACCACGCGTAGGACCCCTCGGGGACCGGCGACGGGCCGGGCGAGGCCATCGAGTCCTTCGGCAGCGGCTTCCGGATCGCCTTGCCGCCCTCCGGTTCGAGTTCGATCGCGACATCGAGCTTCGGGGCCGCGACGGGGCTCTTGCCCGCGAGCATCAGCGTGGCCTGCATGCGGATCGCCGCGAAGGCCGAGTGCTCGGCGGGAAGCTGCACCTGCCAGGCGAAGTCCGGCGCGGCGAGCAGCAGAAGGGTTGCGAGTGCGTTCATCACCCCTTGGACGGAGCGGGCGGGCGGGAGTTCCCCCCGCCCGTCCCGCCCCGGGACAGCCGCTACTTCGCGCGCGTGTAGGTGATGGTGCCCATCTGGAAGAGTTTGCCGTCCTCGCCGGTGGACCACATCTCGAAGATCATCTTGTTGTCGCCGTCCCACTTCAGGACGTGCTTGTAGGGGGCGCAACCCTCCTTGGCGTAGCAGGGCTCCTGCCCCGCGTAGGTGGTCACGCCTCCCTGCTCCTGCCCCTTGCTGATGTACAGGTAGGTGCTCCAGCTGTCACACCAGGTGGAGACGTACTCCTTGTTCACGCGGTCATAGCCGTAGAGCCCGCGTCCCTCGAACGGCCTGTCCATCATCGTGCCGGAGAAGGTCTGCTCGACGAAGAAGCCGTTCATGATCGCCTTGTAGGACGCCTTGCCCGTCGACTCCATGGCCTCCTCGGGGCTCATCTGGAACTTCATCGCGACATCCCAGTCGCCGACCATCTTCTTCAGCTTCTCGTGTTCCGGCCCCGCCTGCATCCATGCCGGCGCCTCCTCGCCCGCGCACCCCTCCATCTCGTCCTCCGCCGAGACGCGCCCGACGAGGAAACCGGCGCCGCACAGCAGCGCCATCGCGGAAATGATCCAGATCCGGTTCATGTGAATTGCTTGCCCTCCTGCCGGCCGCTGACCGTTGGGCCGGTCCGGACATTGTAGGTGCATGCGTCGGCCTGTCACCGTTCCGGGGGTGCGCGCGACGCTCACCCCCGGAGTGAAACCCCGCCTCGGCCCGCGTTACCATAGCGGGATGCGCTGGCTCATCCTCCCTGTCTTGGCCATCGCGACCCTCGCCGCGGACCCCCCCAAGGACGGCACGCACGTCGAGAGTTGGCCCGACGGGAAGCCGAAGCTCGAGGCGAACTACAAGGAGGGCCGGCGCCACGGGCTGCTCCGCCGCTGGCACGAGAACGGCAAGCTCGCGGCCCACGAGGAGTACGACGGCGGCAAGTGGGAGGGCCGGCGCGCCGCATGGTGGGAGAACGGCCAACTCCAGTTCGACTGGACCTACCACGAGGGCAAGCTGACCCAGGGGACCTGGGAGTGTTTCCACGCGAACGGCGCGCACTGGACCGAGTACCGCGTGGGCGCCGGCGGCAAGGTGCCAAACCAGAGGCAGGTGGCCTACCACGACAACGGGTCCATCGAGTACCGCGGGGACTGGAAGAACGAGTTGCAGGAGGGCAAGTGGGAGTGGTTCCGCGCCGACGGCACTCCGAGCGAGACGCGCCACTACCGGAAGGGGCAGCTCCACGGCTGGGTCACGCAGTGGAACCCGAAGGGCGAGGTGACGAGCCGCGTGGAGTGGCGCAACGGCAAGAAGAGGGAATAGGCGCGGGCCGAGTGCTCGGCCGGAGTCTGCCATGGACGGCGTGGGCAGCCTCCGCGCACGGCAGGGCAAGCTCGAGGAGGCGGTGCCGATCTCCCGCCGGCAGCTGGAGCGGCTGCGGACGCTGCGCGGTCGGGACGCCCCGGACGCCCTCGCCGTCTGCAGAAGCCTCGGTCTCGCCCTCCGGAATCCGAGGCGATGGGACGAGTCCCTTGCCAGCCACCAGGAAGAGTTGCAAGGCTACGAGCGGACGCTGGGGGTGGCGGATGGGCACGCCGCGCGGGCGCGGAACGGGGTGGGAGAGAGCGTCAGCGCGATGCGACGATTCGCCGAGGCCGAGCAGCGGCCATGGGAGGCGGAGCGGGCGCTGAGCAGCGCGCTCACGGAGGCCGGGGATCACCACTTGCGATCCATGGCCGTGCTGGATTTGCTCGACCGCGCCTGGCATGCCGAGGCGCCCGGGGCCGGGCATGACAAGCAGGCCGCGGAGTGGCCCAGCAGGTTGCAGGCGAGGCAGGTAAGGTGATGCATAGCGCATCGGAGGGGGTGCGGGGGAGGTGAAGCACGCATGCGATGGATGACGATGCTGGTTGCGACCGCGGCCTGCACCTCAGGGCGGTGGCCAACGACGCTGACGGTGTCGGGCGATTCGATTCGTCCCCAGGTCGTCGCGGCGCTTCGCGAGGCGCAGGGACTATCGGTCCTCATCGAGGGTGATCGCGCCTACATGGTGCGTCAAGATGCGCTCCGCACCCACATCCGCGAGTTTATCGCCATGTTGGCCGACTCGATGGAGGGGCAACGGGCCGGCACCGGGGGGGGGTGGAGACCCCAGCGTTCGCGATGGACGTCGACGTCGTGGCGGTTGCCTACGTCAACCGGTCGCTGATGATCGGCTCCGTGTCGATCGAGGCGATACGCTTCGAGTCGGGGACCCGTTACACGGTCGCCGTCTCGACGGGACCGCACCGGCAGCTGCTGGCCTCCTGCGACGGGACGGCGGAGCTGCAGCAGGCCTGGCGTCGCCTGGCCGACGCGACGCGCGCCCGGGTCGGGAGAACAGCGAGCGGACTCTATATCGGATCGCGAGAGGCGGCCTTCCTCCGCGACTCGATGGTTGACTGGCGCGGCCGGGACGCGCCATGACGATCGGGACCGTCCGGCGCCGCAGCACAGAGGCGCCGGACGTCTCGCGTCCGCGCGGTTCGGCCTACTCCTCCACCCAGTAGTTGACGACCTGGAACTCGTGGCCGGTGTCGGGGTCGGCCTGGATGTAGGTGAAGAGGCCGAATCGGTATTGCCGCTCGGCGAAGTGCTCGGCGCCGATGCTGCCGACCGTCCCGACGAAGTTGGTGCCGCTGCCGTACTCGACCTTCGTCGTCCACTCCGCCTCGAACCCGATGGTCACTTCGACCTTGAACGTCTTGATCGTCACGCTCGCCTCGAACTCGAAGCCGAGCGCGAACGCCCTCCCTTCGCCGGCGGTTCGCACGACTTCGAGGGCGACCTCGGTGGCCCCGCCCCCCTGACCCACCCCGACCGATTCGGTCTCGAGCCCGAGCAGGGCCTCGACGGGGTCGAATACCTCGCGATCCTCGAGGGAGAGATTGTACGCGAGGCGCGTGTCCTCGAGCTGGGAGCGCATGTCTTTGAGAAGGCGGTCCTTCGTCTCCCTGTCGGCGTAGGTGGCGACCTCCCCCGGCACGTGCTGGAAGACGTTCGCCCCGACCTTGTAGACGTCCTTCGGCGTGTGGCTGTTGTAATAGCTCCGCTCGGCCAGCCGCACGACAGCCTCCCGCGGAAGGCACATCGTCACCTGCTCGCCGATCCGCTGCGCGTGCGGCGAGGAGATCACCTGGTAGACGTAGGTGTCGAGGGGGACGCTCGAGAAGACCACCGAGTCCTCCAGCGCCCCGCTCGTGAAGCTGACCGACTTCGTCAGCTCGTACTTCTCGCTCTTCGTGCGGGCGAGGGAGGCCATCAGCTTGGCCTTCCACTCGCCCCCCCAGCCCCCCGCCTTCCACTCGCGGCCGATGCCCACGCCCACGCTGAACTTCAGCTCGCGCTCCGACTCGACGCCTGTGCTCTTCGACAGGCCCCACGTCGTCGTGCAGTCGTCGGTGTTCTGCCCGATGCCGGCCTGGCAAGGCGGCGCCGCGAGCGCCGCGAGCAGCAGCGGCTCGGTGAAGACGAGCTGGTGGGCCCCGTCGTAGACGTAGGTCTCCGAGTCGGTGACCCGCCCGTTCAGGTCCGCACGCACGGGGACGACGATCGGGTTGATACCTGCGAAGGGCCAATCGTCCGCGATGGGGATGCGGAGCAGGCGAACGAACTTGTCCGCGGCGTCGAGCCCGAAGATCTCGATCTCGTCCATGCCGAGGCGGTAGCTGACGATGTCGTCGCGCCCGTCCCCCGTGACATCCGCGACGGCCAGCACGTTCGTCGAGCGGTCGAAGAACATGCCGTCACTGTCCTGCTCGGGGAAGAGCACCGTCGGGTTCATGTGGATCGCCTCGGGGATCGCGTCCCACGCCTTCCCCGGGGGCGGGAAGCTCCGGAAGATGATGTCGTTCACGTGGAACTCCTTCTGCCCGTCGGCCTCGAGGTCGAGGATGTTCAGGTAGGGGAACCGGACGAGCCAGGGGTCGTTCGCGGCGTCGCTCGCGCATGCCGGGCGATCGACGGGCGACACGCTCTGCGCGATGCGCGCCAGCCCGTGGACGGCGTCGTCGAGCTGGATCAGCAGGTGCGTGACGGCCTCGCAGGTGCGCGTCATCGTCTCGATGCCCACGAGCAGGATCTCGCCCGCCTGGTCGTGGTCGAGGTCGCCGATCGCCGCGTTGGCGACGGCGGCCACCGTCGTGACGCCGTTCACGGTCGCTTCGACCGGTCCCGAGGCGAGTTCGGCGAACCCGGAGTCGGTATCGTCGAAGACGGTGTAGCGCGCGACGCCGGTGATGGAGTTCTGCCCGCGCTGCTCGTTCGCGACGACGACAAGCTCGTCGGCGCCGTCGTAGTCGATGCTGCCGGTCACGAGCACGAGGCTGAGCGAGCTGTTCACGAGCGAGCCGGTGACCCCCAGCGTGCGCATCGTGGCGAATCCCGTCTCCGCGTCGTCCACGATCAGGACGGTCGCGCTGCCGGCCGCGCCGGCCGGTGCCGGCGAGCTCATCGCGATCGCGAGTTCGGCACGCCCGTCCCGGTCGAAGTCGCCGCCGCGCACGCGCACGTCGCTCACCGTCGGGGGCGCGGGCAGCAGAAGGTCGACGTCGCCCTCGCCGCCGTCGTCGCCGTTCTGCACCTCGAGGTGGACGACGCCGCCCTGCACGTAGACGAAGACGATCTCCTCCTGCCCGTCGCCATCCACATCCGCGGCGGTCGCGTCGCGCTTGGTCTCGGGATGCGCATGTTTGGCGAGCGCTTCGCGGGCCCAGGACGGCGACCGCTGCTGGATCACGTAGGGCGTGACGAGATTCGGGCCGGGCGGGACGACGAGGTTGTCGATGACCGAGATCGTCGCGTTCTCGTTCTTCAGCCTGAATCCCCCGAAGAGCAGCTTGGCCGGCCGGCCGAACACGTAGGATCCGTCCTCCAGTTGCGTCATCGCGAAGCTGTTGCCGAACGGGGAGTAGCTCTGGGGGTAGAGGTTCCCCTCGCCGTCCTCGCGCGGGGTCTCCTTGCTGTCCACGCCGAGCGCGTGCAGCGAGCTCGCGAGATCCGTGATCGGCGCGGGTTCCGGCTCCGGCGCGGGTTCCGGTTCGGGCACGGGGGCCTCGACCGGGGCGGGAAGCACGACCGGATGGCACGCGCCAACCGAGACGGCCAGAAGAAGAAGGGCGGCTCGCAGGGGACTCATCGGGGTTTCCTCCGGACGTAGGTGCGTTTTCCGGCCCCCGGGCCCCCGGAAAAATCCCTGCGATGGGGGTAGGCTTTCCCCCGCATGGACGCGCGCTTCGCCCGGCTCGAGAGGCTCTTCCAGCAGGCGCGCAGGCTGCCGGACTCAGACCGGGAGGCGTTCGTGGAGCGCGAATGCGACGGAGACCTCGCGCTGAGGGACGAGGTCCTGGCCCTGCTCGACGCGCTTTCGGGATCGGAACGATGGGAGGGGGTCGCGGGGGTCGCGGCGGGCGACGTGTACGGGGAGTTCCGCGTCGTGCGGCGACTCGGCAGTGGCGGCATGAGTGTCGTCTACGAGGCCGAGCGTGTCGGGGAGCCTGCGCGGATCGCGCTGAAGGTGCTCCACCCGGGCATGGCGTCGGAGGAGGGGCGGCGGCGGTTCGCGCGCGAAGCGGAGATCCTCGGGCGCCTGCGCCACCCCGGGATCGCCCGCCTGCTCGGCCACGGCACGGTGAGGACCGCCGGGGGGGAGAGCCACTACATCGCGATGGAGCTTGTGGAGGGGGAGAACTTCGCCGAGGCGACGCGTCGGCTGGAGCAGCGCGAGCGCATCGAGCTGCTGGCGAAGGTGGCCGACGCCGTCGCGCACGCGCACCTGAGCGGCGTCATCCACCGCGACTTGAAGCCGAGCAACATCCTCGTCACGCCCGGGGGGGAGCCCAGGGTGCTCGACTTCGGCATCGCGAGGCTGCTCGACGCCGAGACGATCGAGCGCACGCGCACGGGCCAGATCCTCGGCACGCTCGCCTACATGAGCCCGGAGCAGGCCCTGGGCGACCTCGACCGCGTGGATGCGCGCACCGACATCTATTCGCTCGGCGTGCTCGGCTACGAGGCGCTGACCGGACGCCTGCCGCACGAGATGGGGGGCGATCCGCTCCCGGCCTGGATCCGGCGCATCGTGGAGGAGGAGCCGCCCGATCCCGGGGCGCTCGACCCGCGTCTCCGCGGCGACCTGAGCCTGATCCTGCTGACGGCGCTCGCGAAGGAGCCGTCGCGCCGCTATGCGGGCGCGAGCACCCTCGCGGACGATCTTCGTCGCTACCTCGCGGGCGAGCCGATCACCGCCCGCGCGCCGACCGCCTCCTACCAGTTCCGCCGGTTCCTGAAGAGGCACAAGGCGTTGGCCGGCGGCGGGGCCGCGACGCTGGCCGCGCTGCTGATCGGGCTCCTTCTCGCGCTCCGCTATGCCGCCGACGAGGCGGTCCAGCGCCGGCGCGCCGACGCGAGTGCCGCGGAGGCGCGGTGGGCGGCGTCGCGCGCGGCGATCGCGGCGGCCGCCTCCGACCTGCGCGCCGACTCCGCGGCGTCCGCGAGGCGCCACCTCGAGGATGTGCCTGCCGACCACCGGGGGTGGGAGTGGCGCTACCTCTCCGCCCGGACCGACGACAGCATCGCGCGCTGCCCGCTCGACCTCGGCGTGCCGGCGTCGATCGCCTTCTCCCCGGACCTTCGAGGGCTTGTCTCCCTCGACGAGCGCGGTCTGGCGCTGCTGGAACTCCCGTACGGCACGCGTAGGGGGCTCTCGCTCCCGGAGGGCCACTGGCTGCGGGTCGGGTACCTCGCCGACCGGCCGTTCGCGCTGGGGGTGCTGGGGGAGGGCAGCGCTTTCGCCTGGCTCGCGACGGCTGAGGTGCGCCCGGTCGCCGGGGTCCCGCGATGGTCGATCGGTGCGGTGGCCTCGACGCGCGACGGTTCTCGGTACGCGTTCGCCTCAGGCAGCGACAGGCAGTTCAGCCACCTGCGGGTCGTCGACGCCGCGACCTCCGTCACGGTCGCCAGCCGGCCCGGCGATCCCTGCGACATGTTCTCCCTCGCCTTCAGCAACCACGGGCGTCTGCTCGCCGCCTCCGGCTGGAACCTCGACGTGAGCCTGGACGACGCGTCCTCCTGCGAGGTGCTGCGGAGGCTGCGCGGCCACACCGGCGCCGTGCGCAGCCTCGCCTTCAGCCCCGACGACAGCCTGATCGCGAGCGCCTCGGACGACAAGAGCGTGCGCATCTGGAGGGTCGCGGACGGCGACCTGCTCCACCGTCTCGCGGGCCACGGCGGCGAGGTCGAAGCCCTCGCATGGTCGACCCGGGGGCACCGGCTCGCGTCGGCCTCGAGGGACGGCGTGGTCCGGGTCTGGGACGTCACCTCGGGCGCGGCGGTGCGGACGCTGCACGGCAGCGTCGGCCCCGTGCGCGCGCTGGCCTGGGATCCCGCGGACGACTCGCTGCTCGCCGCAGGGCGGGACGGCGTTCTCAAGTTCGACCTCTCCCCGGACGGCGATCCCGATCTGCTCCGCCACCACGAGCGCGCGACCGTCGACGACCCCCACCGGACCTATCTCTACGCCGTCGCCTTCAGCCCGGACGGGACCTTGCTTGCGTCGGGGGGATGGGACTCGACGGTGCGCATCGCCGACGCCGAGAGCGGCGACCTGCTCGCCACCTTCGAGCACACCGCGCGGAACCGCATCTTCGATGTCGCCTTCCATCCCTCGGGCGACCGGCTTGTTGCCGTCGACTACGGGGTGCGACTCTGGGACTCCGCGACGGGCGCCTCGCGAGACCCCACGGCTCCCCTCGCCGCGGTACTTGCCGTGGCGTTCGCGCCCGCGGGGGAGACGATCGCCGCGCTCACCGCCGGCGCGATCTACTTCCTCGACGGCGCCACCGCCGAGAGGGGATCGGGTTGGGTCGTCCCGCAGCAGCGGTGCCGCGCGTTCGCCTACCATCCGGCCGGGGCGCGGATCGCGACGGTCGGCGATGACGGCTCGTGCGAATGGAGGGGGGTGCCGGGGGGAGAGGTCGTGCGCCGTTTCGAGGCCCATCGTGGCGGCGCGCTGGCGGTCGCGTTCGATGCGACGGGGCGCCTGCTCGCGACGGGAGGGGAGGATCGCCTCGTGCGAGTCTGGGACGCGTCGACCGCGCGCTGCCTCGCGACGCTGCAGGGGCACCTCGACCGCGTCTACTGCCTCGCGTTCCATCCGACGGAGGCGCTGCTCGCGTCGGGAGGCAACGACAACACCGTGCGCCTGTGGGACGTCGAGCGGGGTGTCGAGCGTGCCGAGTTGCGCGGACACGAGAACTACGTCCACGACCTCGCCTTCAGCCCCGACGGCGCCACCCTGGCCTCGGCGTCGGGCGACGGCTCGGTGAAGATCTGGACGACGCGGGGGGGCGCGGAGCGCTACGCGCGGGCGAAGGCCTCGCGCGCGGCGCGGGAGGCGGCGCGCCCGCTGGTGGAGCGGGTTCTCGCGGCGACCGGCGACCGGGCCGCGGCGGCGGCGGCGATCCGCGCCGATGCCACACTTGCAAGCGGGGAGCGGCGCGCCGCGCTGCACCTGCTGCTGCTCCGCGACGGGGGCGGGGAGTCGCGCCGATGAGCGGCGGGCGCGAGCAGATCACGCGGATCCTCGAGGCGGCGGAGGTGGGCGACCGCGCGGGGCTCGACGCGCTGCTGCCGGAGGTCTATGCGGAGTTGCGCCGGCTCGCGGGATCCTACCTGCGCCGGGAGCAGGCCGGCCACACGCTGCAGGCGACGGCGCTCGCGCACGAGGCCTACGTCCGGCTCGTGGACGAGTCGCGCATCCGCTGGCGCGGGCGCGCGCAGTTCCTCGCCGTGGCGGCCCGCTCGATGCGGCAGATCCTCGTTGACCATGCGCGCCGGCGCGGCGCGCAGAAGAGGGGCGGGGGCCGGGCGCGGCTGACGCTGCACGACTCCGAGGCGCCCTTCGGCCGCCCCGATCTCGACCTGCTCGCGCTCGACGAGGCGCTCGAGGCGCTCGGCGCGCTCGACCCGCGGAAGGCGCGCGTGGTCGAACTGCGCTTCTTCGCCGGCCTCACCGCGAAGGAGAGCGCCGCGGCGCTCGACCTCTCGGAGACGACCGTCGAGGACGACTGGGCCTTCGCCCGCGCGTGGCTCCACCGGCGCCTCGCGGAGTGAGGCGGGAGCCCCGCGGCCCGGGCGACGGCGGACCGCAGGGCTGGCGACCCCGACAGGACTCGAACCTGTGACCTGCAGTTTAGGAAACTGCCGCTCTATCCATCTGAGCTACGGGGTCGTAGGGGCGCATGCTACCAGCAGCGCGCCGGTCGTCGCGTCGGGCCGGAGGGGACTTCCGCGCCCCCGCGCCCCCGGTAGAATCCTCCGGTTCAGAGGAGGACTCACCGCATGGAAATGCCGAAGCCCACACCGGAGCATGCACGACTGGCCGCGTTCATCGGGAACTGGACCGGGGAGGAGAGGATCCATCCGTCGCCCTTCGACCCGGCGGGCGGCACGGCGACCGCGACGGTGACCTCGCGGCTCACCTGCGAGGGGCTCTGCCTCGTCACCGACTACGTCGAGGAGCGCGGCGGCGTCGTCCACTACGTCGGCCACGGGGTCACCGGCTACGACACGGCGCGGCAGGTCTACTTGCAACACTGGTCCGACAGCATGGGCGGCGTGCCCGTCGAGGCGAAGCCCGGCCACTGGGTCGGCGACAGGCTGACCTTCCAGGCGAGCGGCCCGCACGGCCATTCGCGCTACACCTACCAGGTGGTCTCCCCGACGCGCTACGACTTCCACATCGAGAGTTCGCAGGACGGCGTCACCTGGACGCCCTTCATCGACGCCACCTACGAGCGCGCGGCGCTGAAGCGACCGCCGCCCGCCCCGAAGCGCAAGCCCGCGAGGAAGCAGCCCGCGAAGAAGAAGCCCGCCGGGAAGAAGGTCGCGAAGAAGAAGCAGCCCGCGAAGAAGAAGCGCAAGTAGGCGGGGCGGCCCCGCGGCCCCCGCATCTTCCGCCGCAGGATAGGATCGCGGCATGGCGGGTCTCGTCGACCAGCACACGCCCGAGGCCATCTCGGCGCGGCTCGCGTCCGCGACCGACCACAGCTACCTCGGCGACGGCATCCTCGGTGCCATCGACGGCACGGTGACCACCTTCGCGATCGTCGCGGGCGCCTCGGGGGCGCGCCTCGGCGGCGGCGTCGCGCTCGTGCTCGGCCTCGCGAACGTGCTCGCGGACGCCTTCAGCATGGCCGTCGGCAACTACCTGAAGGCGAAGGCGGACCGCGAGGTCGTGACCCACGCGCGCCGCCGCGAGGAGCACCACATCGAGACGATCCCGCACGGCGAGCGCGAGGAGATCCGGCAGATCTTCGCGCGCAAGGGGTTCTCGGGCGACGTGCTCGAGGAGGTCGTCGCCGTCATCACCCGCGACCGGCGCCGCTGGGTGGACACGATGCTCACGGAGGAACTCGGCTTGCGTCTCCACACGCCGGAGCCGCTCCGCGCCGCCGCGACGACCTTTGGGGCGTTCCTCGCCGCGGGTTTCGTCCCGCTCGTGCCGCTGATGGTGGGGGGCCCGGGGGGCGGATTCCGCGGCAGCGCCATCGCGACCGGCATCACGTTCTTCGTGATCGGGGTCGTCAAGAGCCGCCTCGTCCGGGCCTCGGCGATCCGGTCGGGTCTCGAGACCCTGCTCGTGGGAGGCGGCGCGGCGGCGCTCGCCTATCTCGTCGGCGTGTTTGCCCGCAGCCTCGCGTGAGGGCGTGCCGGCGCGTGCTCTTCGTGGGCGACCGCCTGCAGGCGGACCGGGCCGCGCGCGCCCTCGGCTGGGAGGTCGTGAAGCGTCCGGAGGAGGGCCCCGACACGGTGGTCGCGCTGACCGAGGCGGCGGTCCTCCCGGCGGCCGACCTGCGGGCCGCCCTCGGCCTCGACGGCCTCGCGCCGGCCGCGGCACTCCGCTGCCGCGACAAGGTGCGGATGAAGGAGGCGATCCGCGCCCACGGCCTCGCCTGCACCGACTGGATCGCGCTGGACGCGGCGAGCGATCCGCGCGCGATCGCGCGGCTGCTGGGGCTTCCGGTCTATGTGAAGCGGCGTCTCGCCTCCGGCGGGCGCGGACAGGTCATCGCGGAGAGCGTGGAGCAGATCGTCGTGGGTCCGGGCCTGCTCGCGGAACGCCGCGTCGAAGGGCGCGAGATGAGCGTCGAGTCGATCGTCGTTTCGGGCCGACCGGTCTGGGTCAACCCCACCGACTATCTCGTGCCCGGCCACGCGCACCTGCTCCCCGCGGGACTCGACGCCGCGAGCCGTCAGGCGGTCGAGGCGCTCAACGCCGCGGCGATCGCGGCGCTCGGGATCGACCGCGGCATGACCCACCTCGAACTCTTCCTGACGCCGCGCGGCCCGGTCTTCGGGGAGATCGCCGTACGCCCCCCGGGCGGGCGGATCACGCGCCTCATCCGGAGGGTCTACGGCTTCGACCCCTGGCGCGCCCACCTGCAGGCGGAGGCGGGAGAGGTCCCGCGGGTGCGTCACGAGGCGCGCGGGTGCGCAGGCGTCTGGATGCTCCACCCCGGCGCCGGGGTCGTGCGCTCGATCGAGGGCGTGCAGGAGGCGCGGCAGGTGCCGGGCATCACCCGCATACGGTGCCGGGTCTCGGTCGGCGACCGGATCGCCGCCCGGCAGGGCACGGGCGAGGACATCGGCTTCCTCGAGGCGCGCGGCAGCGACCGGCAGGGCGTGGAGGGCGCGCTCTTCCGGGCCCACGCCCTGCTCGCCATCGCGCTCGAACCTCGACCTCCCGGGGCGGAGGGCCGGAGTGATTTCACACAAGGGCTTGTGTGAGATTACGCCAAAGCCTGCAAGCGGGTGCGCAGGCAGCGGGGGAGATGGACTGGCACACCCCTTGCCTAGGGTTCTCCGGTACGGGCCGGGTTGGCCCATCGGGTTATCGACAACACGGAGACGTCGGAACGCGTGGCGGGATGATCGCACCCCTTGGAATGACTACCACCAGGGCTCTGGGGAAAACCGAACTGGAAGGCCGCAAGGCCAGCCGATCCGCGAATGACGCAGGAATGAAGGTCAAATTCGGGGTTCCGCCCTGTCCCATCCCACTGGGGGGGGCACGCCCGCGATCGCGATGTCCGGCATCCGTGGCACGGGAGGGGCTCGTCCGACCGGAAGGTCGTACGGGCCTCTCCTCCTTCACTTGAGAAAGCTCGCCTCCTCGCGCAGCGCGTGGGCGAGGGCGGCCCAGACCGGCCGCACCGTCGCGAGCATGTCGGGGCCCTCGAAGCGCAGGCCCGCCTCGCCGAGCGCCTTCCCGCCGAGTTCCAGGGCGCGCTGACGCATGTCGGAGGTGTGGAACTCGATCTCGATCGCGACAGGTCGGGCGACGACGAGGGGCGCGCGCCCGGGTTGCGTCATCGCCCGTTTCGCCGCGGCCCGGATCAGCGCCCGCGTGCGCGCGGGTGTCAGCGCGATGATCGCGGAGGGCCCCAGCGCCCGCTTCACCTCGGCGACCTCGAGGTCGGCGCCGAGGTCCTCGCGCACCTCGCGGCAGAAGTCGTCGGCGCCGCTGGCGAAGACGACCGGCACGCCGTAGTGGCCGAAGATCGCGGCGTTCAGCAGCGCCTCCCCCGCCGGCCTCCCGTTGAGGCGGATCCCGCGCACGAGGCTGCCCACCCAGGTGTGCGCGAGCAGGCCTCCGGGCGTGCCCGCGCGCGTGTGATAGCCGACGAGCATCGCCGCTTCGTAACGCCCCTCCTCGATGCCCGTGACCTGCCCGAGCGGCCGGTTGCGCACCTGGGCCGGTCCCGTCACCAGCCGCGCGGCCTCGTGGAGTTCGTCGAGCAGGAGGTTCCGCATCGTCGCGTGGCCGTCGGCCACGACGACCTCCGTCGCGCCCGCATCGACCGCGCCCTCGACCGCGGCGTTGACGTCGCCGGTGAGCCAGCGGCGCGCCTTCTCGTAGTCCTGGCCGCCGGCGAGCAGGTGGTCGCGGTGGCAGACCCCCGTCGCCCCCTCCATGTCCGCGCTGATGAACACTCTCCGCATGGGCCCGATTGTATGGGATTGCATTGCCGCTTCCTCTGGCGCATCCTTGCGTCATGGTGCAGAAGCTCCGGGAGCGCATTCTCAGGGGGCCCGGGGGCGTGGAGCGCCCCCTCACCCGCGACGAGATGGTGGCGCACGCGCGCTCGGTGGAGCTCGCCACCGTGGATCTCTCCGAGTGCGCGACGTTCCAGAAGGCGCGCTACACGCGCAACAGGATCCACCTGAACGACCACTTCGAACTCGTGGTCATCTGCTGGCTGCCGGGCCAGGAGAGCAGCGTGCACGACCACGGCAAGAGCAACTGCCTCTACCTCGTGGTCTCGGGGACGATGGAAGAGGAGCTCTTCGAGCCGGTCCCGCACGGCAAGCCGCGCCGGACGCAGTCGCGCTCGTGGACCCGCGGCCAGATCATGGTCGCCGCGGGCAGCGACATCCACAGGATCCGCAACGCGAGCGGCGAGCGGCTCGTGACGGTCCACCTCTACTCGCCGCCGCTGGACGAGCAGGTGAGGCATTTCACGCCGATCCCGACCTACGCATGAGCGTGGTCGTCGTCGCCGGGGCGCGTCCCCAGTTCGTCAAGGCGGCGGCGCTGCTGCCCGCGCTGCGCGCCCGCACGACGGCGCTGCTCGTGCACACCGGGCAGCACGGCGACCCGCGCATGGTCGAGGCGCACTTCGAGGGGCTCGGGCTCGCGCCCCCCGACGAGCGCCTGGAACTGCGCGAGCGGGAACGGGCGCCCCGCCTCGCCGAGATGTCCGCCGGGCTTGCGGCTCTCTTCGCGCGCCTGCACCCCTCGCGGGTTCTCGCGCTGGGGGACACCGACACCACCGTCGCCGCGGCGGAGGCGGCGGCGGCGCTCCGGATCCCGGTCGGCCACGTCGAGGCGGGGGCGCGTTCGGGGGAGCCGGACCTGCCCGAGGAGCGCAATCGCATCCGCGTGGATGCGCTGAGCGACCTGCTCTTCTGCTCGACGCCGGCGCACGCGGCCCATCTCGGCGGCAGGAGGGGCGTGCACGTGGTGGGCGACCTGATGGCGGATGCCCTGCTCGCGCGCGAGGCGATCGTGCGCGCGCGCACCGCCGACCGCCCCCGCACCCCCTATGGAATCCTCACCGTGCACCGGGCCGCCACCGCCGATGACCCCCGCGCCCTCGCCCGGGTGCTGGCCGGCGTCGCCACCTCTCCCTGCCCGGTGCTCTTCCCGCTGCATCCGCGCACGAGACCGACCGACCTCCCCCCGGCGGTGTCGCCGCGACCGCCGCTCCCCTACCTCGAGTTCCTTGCTCTCGTCGCCGGGGCCGCGTTCGTGGCCACCGACTCCGGAGGCGTGCAGAAGGAGGCCTATCTGCTCGGCGTGCCCTGCATCACGCTCCGGGAGGCGACGGAGTGGGGGGAGACGGTCGCCGAGGGGTGGAACGTGCTCGTGGGGACCGACACGGCGCGCATCGGCCGCGCGATCGCCCGGCCGCCGCGCGCGGCGACGCGGCCTCCGCTCTACGGGGATGGACGAGCCGGGCCGCGCATCGCCGCGCTGCTAGAGCGTCCGGCGGGGAAAGAGCAGCGCGCCGCAGCCCGCGCCGAAGACGATCGAGACGAGGAAGGGCCACTCGCTGTTGCCCGGCAGCGAGAGCGCGCAGAGCACGAGGACGGCGCCGATCGCGCCGGCCAGTTGGGCTGAGGGGAACGGGGCGACGCCGGTCGAGCGGGCGATCAGCAGCGCGGAGATCGCGAAGAGGAGCGTCTCCGCCGCGACGAAGGTCCACGCGGCGGCCACGGCGCCGTAGGCAGGGACGAAGGCCGCGAGCGCGGCGGCGTGGCCGCAGGCGACGAGAGCCCAGAGGCTGCGCGCGGAGAGGCGAGGCAGCAGGTTGTCGGCGTACGAC
Organism: uncultured Planctomycetaceae bacterium; assembly: GCA_964570285.1. Classification (GTDB taxonomy): domain Bacteria; phylum Planctomycetota; class PLA2; order PLA2; family PLA2; genus CAZMXP01. The sequence goes on along the minus strand of CAZMXP010000005.1, from coordinate 78,926 downwards.
CGGAGCGCGAGCGGGAAGAGCGCGATCGCCGCCACCTTCACCGGCGCACCGGGCGCGACGACGACGAGCAGGAGGCCCGCCGCGAGCCCGCCGCTCGCGAACCAGAGCGCGAGCTGGCGGTAGCTGCTCCGGAAGCGCCACGGCACGCAGCCCGCGAGCGGGACGATGCTCATGCGCACGAAGCGCGCGGCCGTGCGCGCGGCGAAGTCGCCGGCGAGCAGCAGCCCGACCGGGAGCGCGAACTCCCCCGCCGCCTCGGCGCCCTTGGCCAGCGCGAGCACCATGAGTCCCGCCGCGAAGTGGGCCGCGTGGCAGGCGCGCTGGAGGCGCCCGATGACGACCTGCGCCACGACGCCGAAGAGCGCCGCGCCGCAGGCGAGCAGTCCCAGTTCGCGCGGCCCGACGAGCAGGACGGCGGCGAGGGTCAGCGCCAGCGCAGCGATCCAGGAGGCGTGGGCGGTCCACGCCGGGGCGCCGCGCACGGGGAGGGGGTCCGGGCGGGGGCCCGGGCGCACGGAGAGAACTACCTCGGTCTCCGTAGACATTCCGCACCTCCTATCGACGGACCGCCCGGCGCGCTTGAGACGCGTCGCCGCGGCGGCAGCGGAGGGCGCCCTCAGGGCAGCGCGACTTCCGCAACGGGCAGGAAGCGCGGGTCGACCCGCTCGACATAGTCGTCGAGGAGGATCCGGGCCGACGGGACCAGCCTCTTCGCCCTGCTCTGGCCGTTCCAGACGACCTGAACCGGGGCCGTCGGGTCGATCATCCCCGGCTCGAGCAGCAGCCGGAACTTCGCGACGCCGCGGCTCTTCACGTCGAAGCGGCCCTTGCCCGCGAAGGCGACCTCGATCCGGGCGGCGTTCTCCTCGGCGGCCTGCGCGATGTGGCGGCGACGGCCAGCGTCGTCGAGGGCGTTCCAGACTTCCGCCTCCACCTGCGGCGTGAACTCCTCGCGGATGCCCGACTTGAGCTTCAGGATCTCGACGTAGAAGGCGCGCCCCTCGCCGACCCCGGCGCAGAGGCGCACGACCCGCGGGGGCACCGGATCGCGCCGCGCCGACTCGAAGAGCTTGCGCCAGTCGACGGCGGCGAGGTCGAACGAGTGGGCCATGCCGGGAAAGGTCAGCAGTTGCGCCTCCTTCGCGCCGAGCGCAAGAAGCCGCTCGAACGCGTAGCGCAGGTTGAAGAGCATGCGCGGATCGTCCCCCTCGCCCTGCAAGTCGCGGATCGGCAGGTGGGCGACGTTTTCGACAAAGCGCAGGTTGTTCTGCCCGCCGCGCGTGTCGAGGCGCGGGCCGCCGACCATCGGCGCGAGCGACGCGAAGAGGTCGGGATGGCGCAGCGCGAGATCCCAGGCGAGATGGCCGCCGCGGCTGATGCCGGTCACGTGGATGCGGTCGGGGTCGATCCGGTAGCGCAGCCGCGCCCACCGGAGCGCCGCCAGCGCCGAGGCGCGCTCCCGCGACGTGAAGGCGTACCCCTCGTGGCTCTTCGCCTCGCTCGGCGAGAGCACGATCATGCCCAGATCGTCCGCGACGTCGCGCCAGCGCGCGTGCTCGTGGAGCCCGTCGCCGCCGGCGCCGTGCAGCGCGAGCAAGAGCGGCGCCGGCTCCCCGGGACTGTAGCGCTCCGGCACGTAGGTGGTGATCCGCGTCTCCTCGGTGGCTCCGTCAACGAGGAGCGGCACCGTCACCGTCGTGACGCCGCGGGCGACTTCTGTATCCGGGGCCAGCCGTGCGATCGCCTCGCGCAGCGTTTCGATAGGCAGCGCCGCCAGCGGCGCGACCATCGCCCGCCGGTCGGATTTCCTGGGGAGCTCGAGGGCGGCGCGCAGCTCCGCCTCCTGCGCTTGCGCGGCGGTGAGGATGCAGCAAAGCGAAAGGAGGCGCACCGTTGCATCGTAATCTTCGGTCGGCCGGCGGCGATGAACCTCCCTCCAGCCGCGGCGTTACCCTTGTGGGGTGTGGCGCCATCCGCTGGTCGTCCTGCTTCTTGCGCTCCCGGCGTTGGCGCAGGAGGTCGACTGGCCTGACCAGCTTCCCGTCGAAGGTCGCAAGGCGCTCGAGCGCGACGGCGTCTGGGTGGGACCCACAGAATTCAAACAGGTCTTTCAGGCGTACAACTCCCCTCCCTGCCCGATCTTCGTGACCAGCGACGGCCCGATCGTGGCGGGCTACCGCCTGATGGAGCGGACCGCGATGCGGATGGAGCGCTGGGCATTCGCGAAGTTGCCGCGAGGGTTGCGCGAAACCGAAGCCGGACTGGCGGAAGTGGAACGGTCCCTGCTTCTGCCCGCCGAGACTGTCGCGGCCGCGGCCGCGCGCGCTCGCCTCGTCGTCGCCGTGGCCCTCTTGCTGCTGGGGGAGAGCCCGCAGGGGCTCGACGACGCTGCCCTCGCGCAGGCGCGGGAGTGTGCGGCCCTCGTCGAGAAGGCGGAGGGCCGTTCGATGGCTCCGGGCCTAGGGCCCCCAGACCCCGGCTGGCTCGGCTTTGAGTGGCGCCTCTTCAAGCCCCGCGGGCCCTTTGCCGGCGAGGCATGGGGCGAGCGCGGCTTTCGCGCCATGCGCTGGCTCTCCTCTGTGCCGTTCCGGCTCGAGCGGGACGAGGAGCTGGCTGCGCTCTGGCTGATCCGGCGGGCGCGGAACCGGTACTGGCCATCCCCGATGTGGGCCGTGGGCCTGCTGCCGGTCGCGAAGGAGCAGTCGGTCTTCGCCGATGCGTTCTACCGGGACGACGACGACGGTGGGATAGGCGCAGCGCAACTCGCCTCGTTGCGCAGGGACCTGCGCAACGGACACGAAGGCCGCAAGTCCTCCGATCTGCTCTACGCCGTCCCGCGCGGCGACGAGGTGCGTCTTACGCCGCGCATTCTGCTCCCCGAGGACCAGCGCCTGTTTCGCCTCCTGAATCCGGAAGGGCGGCCTCCGCTCCCCGGTGCCGGCTTTCCGGCGGGCCTATGGGTCGCCGGGATGCTCGGCTCGCCGCTGGCCCGTGACCTTCTCGCTGATGCGTGGGAGGGGGCCGGTGGGGAGGCGTCCATAGCCCCTCTTGTCGAAGGGAAGTCCTGGATCGCGCAGGCGCACAGGATGCGGGCCGCGCTGCTCGACGCGGCCGAGCCGGAGGCACCCGCGCTCTTCTCGACTCCCGCGTGGCATTGCAAGGCGCTCCGCACGGCGCTCGGGAGTTGGGCGCTCGAGCGCAATATCTGGACGCTGCACTCGGGGCCCGCCATGACCGTTGGCGGCGGGCCGAAGCAGCTTCCGGGGCTTCTTGAGCCGGACCCCGAGGTCTTCGCGCGCCTCGCGGAGATGGGCCGGACCCTGCTCGCGTGGATGGGCCGCGAGGAGGTCGATGGGGAGGCGATGCGCCTTGAGCATGCGGATGCTGTCCTCGCCCACACGCGCGGATCGGTCGCAAGTCTCCTCGACCCGGATAGCCCCTTCCCACCGTCGGAGAGGAGGCTTCTCTCCTGGCTCGCGAAAGTCGGCGTGGTAAGCGCGGAGGAGGAGCGCGCCCTCTCCGTCGGGATGCCGTGGGACCACGATGGCGGAGTGAAGCGGCGATGGCAAACTCGCCAGTCCGGAGAGTCGGAGGCGGTCATCGAGGAGAAGATCCGTGTCGTTCGCGAGCGCCTCGCGCCGCTGCTCGCCGCGGCCGAGCGGTGGCATGCGAGGGCGACGGATCTCTCGGTGAAGCTCGACGGTCCGCCGCCCGGCGTTCCGCTCGCGCCCCAGTGGAAGCGGTGGATCGACCTCTGCATGAGGCTCGAGTTGCTCGCCCACAAGCAGCTGCGGCAGCAGCGCTGGAGCGACGAGGACGCGGCGTTCCTCAAGGGCTACGGCGTCGAACTCGGGGAGATGATGGGTTTTTCCTTCGGATCCGTCGAGCACGCCGAGGACGACGCGCCGCGCGCGGTGGCGGTCGTCTGCGACCCGATCCGCGACACGGTGCGCATCGTCGGGACCGGCCGGCCACGGGAGATCTGGGTCCTCTACCCCTATCGCGGCGAGCTCTGGCCCTGCCGCGGCGTCGTGCTCAGCTACTACGAGCACGACGCGAAGGAGGTGCCCTCCGACGCGGACTGGAAGGCGCTGTTGGAGTCGAAGGACCCGCCGCGCGAGCCGGGCTGGCTCTCCGGACCGGGGTGACGCTTCCTGCCGCTTGATGGTGAACTTGCGAGGGTCGGGCAGGGAGTCGCGCGGGCCGGGGCTGCGGAGCGGCGGCGCGCGGCAGCCCGATTCCCGATCAGGACTTGTACCGGACCAGCGCCCGGGCGGGGATCTTGCCGAGGCGTTCGCGCCCCTTCAGGAAGGCGAGTTCGACGGCGATGCAGACGCCGATGAGGTCGCCGGCGAGCGCCGCGAGCGCGGACCTGCGCTCGCCCGATGAGAAGCCGCAGCCTCGTCTCCCCCCGCCTCGGAAGAAGGGACGTCGACCATGGAAACTGCTGCGGGGACGCGACTCGCTCCGCATCAAGTCGGAAGACACTTGACGTATAAATCATCTGCCGTAGTATGCCGAAGTGCGTGTGGTCCTCACGCCGCAAGCGCAGAGGCAGTTCGACAGGTTGCCGGAGGTTGTCGCGGCTCGGATGTTGTCTATCTTCAAGAGACTCGCGGATTGGCCGCATGTGAGCGGTGCAAAGCCCTTGCGGGGAGCCCTCTCGGGGTTCCACCGGATCCTACTGGCGACTACCTGCTCCAGTTCCGCATCATTGCGGACGCCGTGGACGTGACGAAGGTGGGCCATCGCGATCGGTTCTACGAGGGGCAGGTCATGCAGGGTCAATGGAGGATGCGGTGAGCAAGGCGGGCGTGCAGGAGATCAGGGTCGGAGGCGAGTCCTATTGCCTGATCCCGAAGGGGGAGTATCTGCGTCTCCTGAGGGAGGCGGGACGACGCTCGGTCGATGCGGTGGAGTACGCGAAGATGTCCATCGGCCGGAACTTGCGGCAGAAGCGCAAGCGCGCCGGTCTCACGCAGGCGGAAGTCGCCTTCAAAGCCGGAATACGCGCGGAGACGCTCTCACGCATCGAGAATGGCCGCGGGAATCCCACCGTCGTCACGGTACGGCGCATCCTGTCCGCGCTCGGCCTGCCCGACAAGGGAGGGTAGTGGGCGTTCCCGCGCGTGATTGAGCAGCGTGCCCGTGGGTTATAGCTTCCCGGCGGAGATCCTCATCCCTCCCCCAGCATTCCTGCGCACGCGGGCTCTCTCTCGCCAAGGAGCTGCCGGCGGTATCGTCGCGCCGGGAGGGAGGACTCAGCTCTCGTAGCGGACCAGCGCCCGGGCGGGGACTTTGCCGAGGCGTTCGCGACCCTTCAGGAAGGCGAGTTCGACGACGATGCAGACGCCGATGAGGTCGCCCCCGAGTTTCTCGACGAGCGTGCAGGCCGCCTTCGCGGTGCCGCCGGTCGCGAGCAGGTCATCGACGATGAGCACCCGGTCCCCGTTGCCGAAGGCGTCCTCGTGGATCTCGAGCGCATCGACGCCGTACTCCAGCGCGTAGGTGACGCGCTCGGTCTTCCACGGCAGCTTGCCCGGCTTGCGCGCGGGCACGAAACCCGCGCCGAGGCGGTGGGCCACCGGGGCCCCGAACAGGAAACCGCGGCTCTCGATGCCGATCACATGGGTCGGCCTCTGGCTCCGGTACTGCTCGACCATCCAGTCGGTGACCCGCTCGAAGAGCGGCCCGTCCGCGAGCAGCGGCGTGATGTCCTTGAAGAGGATGCCCGGCTTCGGGAAGTCGGGGACGTCCCGGATCCGATTGGCGACTTCCTGCGCGAGGCTCACATCTCCTCCAGTGCGGCGATCCCGAGCAGCTCGAGGCCGATCGCGAGATTGGACTGCACCGCGGCGACAAGCCGCAGGCGCGCGGCGCGCAGCGCGGCATCCTCGACGAGCACGCGCAGCGTCGCGTCCCGCGCGCCCGCCGTGTGGTAGCTGCGAAACTCGCGCGCCAGGTCGTAGAGGTGCGCGGAGACGAGGCTCGGCTCGCACTCCTCGCACGCCTTCGCCACCACCTCCGGCCACTCGGCAAGCCGACGGACGAGATCCCACTCGAGGTCGTGCTTCAGCAGCGGACCATCTCCCTCCCCGGACCCCTCCCCTTCCCTCGAGCCCTCTCCCCGCCGGGCCCCTCGGGGCCCATAGCCCGCGGAGCGGGCGTCGGGCCCCCCGGATTGCTCGGGGGGGACTTCGCTTCGCTCCGCCCCCTCGGGCCCGCCGGATTGCTCGGGGGGGACTCCGCTTCGCTCCGCCCCCCCGGGCCC
>CAZMXP010000005.1:0-72555 GCA_964570285.1 uncultured Planctomycetaceae bacterium | reverse complement strand
CGGGCCCGCCGGATTGCTCGGGGGGGACTCCGCTTCGCTCCGCCCCCCCGGGCCCCCCGGCCTTCCTCAGGATGCTCGACGCCGAGGCGTGGACGTACTGCAGGTAGGGACCGGTCCTGCCGTCGAACGAGAGGATCTCGTCCCAGTCGAAGTGGATGTCCTTGCGCACGAGAAGCCCGAGGTCGGTGAAGACCACCGCCGCGACGCCGACCGCCTTCGCGACCTCGTCGGCGTTCGCGAGGTCGGCGTTCTTCTCGCGGATGATCTTCGCGGCGCGGCGCTCGCCCTCGCGCAGCACCTCCGTGAGCAGCACGCCTCTCCCCTCGCGCGTCTTCGCGCGCTTGCCGCCCATCAGCACCTGGCCGAAGGCGACGTGGCGGCAGTCGCGGGCCCACGGATGGCCGAGCGCCAGAAGGCCGCTGAAGAGCTGCTGGAAGTGGAGTTCCTGCGCGATGTCGACGACGTAGAGCATGCGCGCGAAGCCGTAGCGCCGCTGGCGGTCGATCGCCGCGGCGAGGTCGCGCGTCTGGTAGAGCGTCGCGCCGTCGCTCTTGCGCAGGAGCAGGACGCCCAGCTTGGGATCGGACGGCTCGAGCACGACCGCGCCTTCCGATTCGCGCGCCTTTCCCTCGGCGAGCAGCCGCTCGATCAGCGCCGTCGCGGGCTTCACGTACATCTGCTCGCCGTCGACGACGTCGTGGCGGATGCCGAGCCAGTCGTAGACCTCCTTGAAGCCTTCGAGGGAGATGCGGCGCGCCCCCTCCCAGAGCCGCTTCGCGGTCGGATCGTCCTCTTCGAGCTTTCGCGCCCACTCGCGCGCCTCGGCCATCGCGCTCTCGTCCTCCGAGCAGAGCGCGCTCGCCTTCACGTAGGTCTCGTTCAGCGCATCCGCGGTCGTGGCCTCGCCGAAGCGCCGGAAGCCGACCATCAGCTTGCCGAACGCGGTGCCGACGTCGCCGAGGTAGTTGAGGCCGACGACTTCATAGCCGCAGAAGCGGTGCAGCCGGCAGAGCGCCTGCCCGATGACCGCCGAACGCAGGTGGTGGAAGAGGAGCGGCTTGGCGATGTTCGGCGAGCCGTAGTCGATGACGACGCACCGGCCGCGGCCGAAGTCCGTGCGCCCGAACGCGGGGCCCACCGCGCCGAGGACCAGCCGGGTCGCGGCCGTGCGCTCGAAGCGGAAGTTGACGAAGGGGCCAGCCGCCTCCGCCGACGCGAGGATCTCCCCGGGCACGAAGGCCAGCGCGATCCGCTTCGCGACCTCCTGGGGCGGCTTGCCGAGCTTGAAGCAGGGCAGCGAAAGGTCCGCGCGCTCGCGCTCGCGCGGCACCGTGACCGACTCGAGCGCGAGCGCGCGGTCGAGGCCCGCCTTGGCGGCGGCGTCGGCGACGGCCTCCTTGAATTCCCGCATCGCCTGCATGGTGGCCGGAGGCGCGGACAGATCAAGGAAATGGGCCTCTCCTCACCTTTCCGTGGGTGCAGGGAGGGGGGTGGCGGGGGCGTCGGGCGGCGCGGGGCCGGGCTGCCGCCCGGGCGTGATCGCCGCTCGCGCGACGCATCGGAGTCCGCGTCGCTTCGCCGCCGAGGATCACCGGCCCATGCGCTCGATGCCGGGGTAGCGGTCGAAGTCGGAGTCGAAGCTGAGGATCCTCTTGACGCCCGCGCGCTCCATCACGGCGATGTGCAGGGCGTCGCGGGCGGAGACCGGCCGGCGGCTCGACACGATGGACTTCGCATGCGCGACGTCCGCCCCTTCGATCGCGTAGACCTGATCGACGAGGGCGAGCAGCCCGGCCCTGGCGCCCGCCGATCTCGGAGGCCGATGGCGCGGGGTCAGCCGCAACGAAGCTCCCGGTAGAGATCCCTCCCCGTGCGCCCCTCCCATTCCGCCTTCAGGCGGCGCGAGATCTCGAGGCTGCCGTCGAGGAAGTCGGAGCGGCCATAGCGCGCCGTGAGGTCGCGGTGGCGCTCCTCCAGCGTGACGCGCCGGTCGCCCGCGGCGAGGAAGTCGGCGAGCGCGATGAGCCGCTCCTCGACCTCGAAGGTGTCGAGATCGCAGGCGGCCCAGAGGGCGTCGCCGAAGGGGCCGCACGCCGCCCGGGGGCGCCCCTTCGTGAAGTGGCTCAGACAAGGGGCCGCATATCCGCCGAGGCCGCGGGCGACGAGGAGGCGGAAACCCTCCAGCGTGTGCTCGGTGCCGTGGGTCACCGAGCGGCCGATGTCATGCACCCACGCGGCGGCAGCGACGAAACTCGCATCGAGGCCCCCCCAGATCTCGGCGAGGGTGCGCGCCATCGCGACGACGGCGGCCGTATGAGCTACGACCGGGGCCCCGGACCCCACCAATTCGACGAGCAGCGCCTCGGCCGCCGCCGGCTGCAGGCCCCGCCGCAGGAGCGGATCCTTCAGGTAGATGGACGCCTCGCGGAGGACCGTCCGGAGGCTCTCGTGGTGCAGCGTGGCGAGGGCCTCCTCCAAGTTCAGCCAGGCGCCGTGCGAATGCTCCGCCGAAAGGCGCACCCGCTCCGAAGCCGCCTCCGCCGCGAAGTAGACGACGGACTTCGTGCCGGCGCCGACCGGATAGCGCACCTCCCTCCGAAAGTGGCGGCAGACCCTTGCGGGGCGGATCCCGGTCTCCTCCCATGTCTCCCGCAGCGCGGTCGCGATCTCCCCTTCCCCCGGCTCCGCATGGCCTTTCGGCAGGCCTACGTCACCATGCCGCGCGTTCGTCAGCAGCAGGTAGCGGTGGCCCCCCGCCTCCCGGCGGAAGAGGACGAGGCCGGCTGCGCGCACTTCCATCGGGCCGCAAGCTTATAATCCCGCGCCGCCGCCATGCAGTCCCACTTCAAAGACCTCGAGCGCATCCTCGGCGCCGTCTCGGAGACGAAGACGCGCCAGTTCCTGAAGCTCCTCCTCGGGGCGCCCCGCGTCTTCCTCTACGGCCTCGGGCGGTCGGGCCTCGTTGCCCGGATGTTCGGGATGCGCCTTGTCCACCTAGGCCGCGACGCGACCATCGTCGGCGACACGACGACCCCGGCCATCGGCTCGAAGGACCTGCTCGTGGTCTGCTCCCGGACCGGAGTCTCCCCCTTCCTCCACCACGCCGTCCGCCTCGCGCGGCGCCAAGGCGCCCGGGTGGCGATCCTGAGCGGCCAGCGCGCCTCCCCGCTCGCGAAAGACGCCGATTTCGTGCTGCGCCTGCCGATCGAGCTCGCCCGGGTCGAGACGCCGCAGCCGATGGGTTCGCTCTTCGAGCAGGCGCTCTTGCTCTATCTCGACGCGCTCGTGCTGCACCTGATGTCCGACCTCGGGAAGACGCCGGAGGATATGGAGAGGGTGCATAGCAACTTGCCGTAGGCGTTTGTCCGGGGATCGGGGGGGGGCCGGGGGGGGGCAGGGGCCTCCGGCCCGGACAAGCTCCTCCGCTAGGCCGCGGCTTGGGCCGCTTTTCCGGATGGCATTCTTGACCCCTCCGCCCTGCACACTGAGGATAGGGCGGCCCAGAGGCCCTGGGCGGGAGCACCATGAGACAGGCAGTCATCGTTTCGGCGGCGCGGACCGCGATCGGCAAGTTCCAGGGGGCGCTCTCCGCGATGACCGCCCCCGCCCTCGGCGCCGTCGTCGTGAAGGCCGCCCTTGAGCGGGCGGGCCTTAGGCCCGAGCAGGTGGACGAGGTGATCCTCGGCAACGTACTGCAAGCGGGCGTCGGGCAAAACCCCGCACGGCAGGCGGCGCTGAAGGCGGGGTTGCCGCCCACGGTCGCGGCGTTCACCGTCAACAAGGTCTGCGGCAGCGGCCTCAAGTCGGTCATGCTCGCGGCGCAGGCGATCAAGGCGGGCGACGGCGACATCTTCGTCGCGGGCGGCATGGAGTCGATGACGAACGCGCCCTACCTGCTGCGCAACGCGCGCGAAGGGCTGCGCCTCGGCCACGGCGAGGTGACCGACTCGATGGTGGCCGACGGGCTCTGGGACGTCTACGAGGACTTCCACATGGGCAACACCGCGGAACTCGTCGCCGCGAAGTACGACGTCACGCGGGGGGCGCAGGACGAGTTCGCCGCGGCGAGCCACCGCAAGGCGGCGGCGGCGATCGCCGCCGGGAAGTTCAAGACGGAGATCGCGCCGGTGATGTTGCCGCAGAGGAAGGGCGATCCCGTGCGCTTCGACTCGGACGAGGGCGTGCGCGCCGACTCGACCGCGGAGGGGCTCGGCAAGCTCCGGCCCGCCTTCAAGAAGGAGGGGGGGACGGTGACCGCCGGCAACGCGTCGCAGTTGAGCGACGGCGCCGCGGCGCTGGTCGTCATGGAGGAGGCGCGCGCGAAGGCGCTGGGGCTCAAGCCGCTCGCCCGCATCACCGGCTACGCGACCGGCGGCGTCGAGCCCAAGTGGGTCATGATGGCGCCGGTGGAAGCGGTCAAGATCCTGCACAAGAGGCGCGGCACGACGGCGAAGGACTACGAACTGGTCGAGCTCAACGAGGCGTTCTCGGCGCAGGCGTGCGCGGTGACGCGGGAACTCGGCTTCGACCCCGCGCGGGTGAACGTCCACGGCGGCGCCGTCGCGCTCGGCCATCCCATCGGCGCCTCCGGCGCCCGCGTGCTCGTGACGCTGCTGCACGCGATGGCCGACCGCAGGGCGTCGACCGGCCTCGCCTCCCTCTGCCTCGGCGGCGGCAACGCGGTCGCGTTGTCGGTGGAGCGCGTCTGATGCTCGGGGTCGTCGGCGCCGGCACGATGGGCAACGGCATCGCGCAGGTCTTCGCGGCCTGCGGCCACGAGGTCGTGCTCGTGGATCTCGACGACGCGGCGGTGGGCCGGGGCATTTCCGCCATCGGGAAGAGTCTTGACCGCCTCGTCAAGAAGGGCGCGATGACCGAGGGCGATGCGCAGGGGGTCCGGGGGCGCGTGCGCGGCACGACGTCGATGCGCGACCTCGGCGGCGCGGAACTCGTCGTCGAGGCGATCCTCGAGGATGCGGCGATCAAGGCGAAGCTCTTCCGCGAACTCGACGCGATCGTGCCTCCGGCGGCCATTCTCGCGAGCAACACGAGTTCGATCTGGATCACGCAGATCGCCGCCGCGACGAAGCGGCCCGACAAGGTCATCGGCATGCACTTCATGAACCCGGTGCCGGTCATGAAGCTCGTCGAGGTGATCCGCGGCGCCGACACGAGCGACGAGACGACGCGGCGCGTCTTCGCGCTGGCCGAGAGCCTCGGCAAGACGCCGGTCGAGGTCAACGACTCGCCCGGCTTCGTCAGCAACCGCGTGCTGCTGCCGATGCTCAACGAGGCGATCTTCTGCCTGCACGAGGGTGTCGCGACCGCGGAGGCGATCGACACGGTGATGAAGCTCGGCATGGCCCACCCGATGGGCCCGATCCAGCTCGCGGACTTCATCGGCCTCGACGTCTGCCTCGCGATCCTCGAGGTTCTGCACCGCGACCTCGGCGACGACAAGTACCGCCCCTGCCCGCTCCTCCGGAAGAAGGTCATGGCCGGCCACCTCGGGCGCAAGTCCGGGCGCGGTTTCTACTCCTACCCGTAGCGCAAACGATGGACTTCGAACTGAGCGAAGAGGTGGCGGCGATCCGCGCGATGGCGCGCGAGTTCGCCCGCGAGGAGTGCGGGCCGGGCGCGGCGGCGCGCGACAAGCTCGAGGAGTTCCCCGAGAAGCAGGTCAAGAAGGCGGCGGCGCTCGGCCTGCTCGGGCTGCTCGTGCCGGAGCGTTTCGGCGGCGCCGGCCTGTCGAATCTCGCGCTCTCGGTCGCGCTGATCGAGATCAACAAGGTGGACGCCTCCGTCGGCGTCACGCTCTCCGTGCACAACTCGCTTGTCTGCTCCTGCATCAACGCGTGGGCCCCCGAGGCGCTGAAGGCGAGATACCTGCCGCGGCTCGCGAGCGGCGAGTGGCTGGGGGCCTACGCGCTGAGCGAGACTGGCGCCGGTTCGGACGCGGGCAACCTCGTCTGCAAGGCGGTGCGCGACGGCGACGACTTCGTGATCTCCGGCAGCAAGGCGTGGATCACGAGCGGCGACCGCGCCGACCTCGTCGTGCTCTTCGCGCGCACCGATCCCGACGCCGGGAACCGCGGCGTCTCCGCCTTCGTCATCGAGACCTCTTGGCCCGGCTTCACGGTCGGCAAGAAGGAACCGAAGCTCGGCATCCGCTCCTCGTCGACGGTCCAGCTCCACTTCGACGGCCTGCGCGTGCCCGCGTCGAACCTGCTCGGGGAGGTCAACGAGGGGTTCAAGGTGGCGCTGCACACCCTCGACGGTGGCCGCATCGGCATCGCCTGCCAGGCGCTGGGCATCATGGAGGCCTGCCTCGAGTCGTCGCTTGCCTACGCGAAGGAGCGGCAGCAGTTCGGCAGGCCGATCGCCGAGTTCGAGCCGATCCAGTGGAAGCTCGCCGAGATGGAGACGCGCATCGAGGCCAGCCGGCTGCTCATCTACCGCGCGGCGACGCTCAAGGACGAGGGCAAGCCCCACGTCCGCGAGGCCGCTGTCGCCAAGCTCTTTGCGTCGCGGGCGGCGAACTGGTGCGCGAAGGAGGCGGTGCAGGTGCACGGCGGCGCGGGCTACTGCACCGACTTCCCGGTGGAGCGCTACTTCCGCGACGCGCGCATCACCGAGATCTACGAGGGGACGACCGAGATCCAGAAGCTCGTCATCGCGCGCCAGCTCCTGCGCGGATGAGCGACCTCGACGCGATCCGCAGGGGCGACCGCCGCGCGGTGGCACAGGGGCTGAGCGCGGTCGAGAGTGGGGGGGCGGGGGGGGCCGACCTGCTCGACGCGCTCGCGGGCCTTGTCGGGAGGGCCCGCCGGATCGGCATCACCGGACCGCCGGGAGCGGGCAAGTCGACTCTGGTCTCGGGTCTGGTCGCAGGCTGGCGCGAAGCCGGGGCGAAGGTGGCTGTCGTCGCCGTCGATCCGACGAGCCCCTTCAGCGGCGGCGCGCTGCTCGGCGACCGCCACCGCCTCGGCCGCGAGGCGTCGCAGGACGACGGGGTCTTCTTCCGCTCGTTGGCGAGCCGCGGGGCCCGCGGCGGGCTCTCCCGCGCCGCGCCGGCCGCCCTCGACCTGCTCGACGCCGCCGGCTTCGCGGTGCTTCTCGTCGAGACCGTCGGCGTCGGGCAGACCGAGATCGAGGTGATGGCCAGCGCCGACAGCGTGGCGGTCGTGCTGAGCCCGGAATCCGGGGATGCGGTGCAGGCGATGAAGGCGGGGCTGATCGAGATCGCGGACGTGCTCTGCGTGAACAAGGGGGACCGCGAGGGGGCGGACGCGCTGGCCGGCGCGCTCGGGGCGATGCTCGACCTGCGGCGCGAACTCCCGTGGCGGCCTCCGGTCGTAGTGACGAGGGCCGAGGAGCCCGGCGGCGCGCGCCTCCTCGCCGAGGCGCTTGCCGCGCATGCGACGTGGCTTGGTGCGGAGGGGCGGCTCGCGCTGCGCCGGCGCCGCGGCACCGAGGAGCGGCTGCGCCGGCTGTTCGCCGATCTGGCCTCGGAACGGCTGCTCGCGGCGGCGGGGGAGGTGCTCGCGCGGGAGGCCGAGGCGGTCCTCGCCGGGCGGCGCTCCCTCGCGCGCGCCGCCGAGCGCGCGGTCGCGGAGGTGCTCCCGTGACGGAGCGGCCCATCCGCGTGCTCATCGCGAAGGCGGGGCTCGACGGCCATGACCGGGGCGCGAAGGTCGTTGCGCAGGCGCTGCGCGACGCGGGCATGGAGGTCATCTACACCGGCCTGCGCCAGACGCCGGAGATGGTCGTCAAGGCGGCCCTGGAAGAGGACGTCGATGCCGTGGGCCTCTCGCTGCACTCGGGCGCCCACATGACGCTCTTCCCCCGGGTGCTCGCGCTTCTGCGCGAGGCGGGGCTCGACCGCGTGCTGCTGACCGGGGGAGGGATCATCCCCGACGAAGACATGGCCGCGCTCCGCGCCCAAGGCGTCGGCGAACTCTTCGGCCCCGGCACCCCCACGACATCCCTCGCCGACTACATCCGCGCCGAGGTGGCGCGCCGGCGAGGGGCCAAGGCATGAGAGGATCGGAGACCCATGGCATCCCAAAGGGCGGATATCACGCTGAAAGACCCGATCCCCTACTTCGAGGATCACCACTACGAGATCCGCGAGATGGTGCAGCGGTACGCCGCCGAGAAGGTGGCGCCGCGCGCGCGCGACCTCGACGAGACCAAGGAGTTCCCGCACGAGACGATCGCCGAGCTGCGCGAACTCGGCCTTCTCGGCGTGCCCTTCCCGGAGGAGTGGGGGGGGGCGGGGCTCGACTACCTCTCCTACATCCTCGTCATCGAGGAGTTGGCGCGGGTCTGCGGCACGACGTCGATCACCGTGGCGGCGCACACGTCGCTCGGCACCAACCCGATCTACAGCTTCGGCACCGACCGGCAGCGCGAGAAGTACCTGCGCCGCCTCGCGAGCGGCGAGATGCTCGGGGCGTTCGGCCTCACCGAGCCGGGGGCCGGCTCCGACTCGGGCGCCACGCGCACGAGCGCGGTGCGCGACGGCAAGGACTGGATCCTCAACGGCGTGAAGGTCTACTGCACGAACGGGACCCATGCGGGCACGGTGATCCTGACGACGCGGACCGATCCCGACGCGCCCGGTTCCGGGGGCATCACCGCGTTCATCGTCGAGCGCGCGTGGCCCGGCGTGAAGCTCGGCACGCTCGAGGACAAGCTCGGGCTGCGCGCGAGCGACACCCGCGAACTCGTGCTGGAGGACGTGCGCGTGCCCGACGAGAACCGCCTCGGCGAGGTCAACACGGGCTTCTCGAAGTTCATGCAGACGCTGGACGCGGGGCGCATCTCGATCGGCGCGATGGCCCTCGGCCTCGCGCAGGGGGCGCTCGACATCGCGCTCCCCTACGCCGCCGAGCGGCAGCAGTTCGGCCAGCCGATCGGCCGGTTCGGCGCGATCCAGGAGCGTCTCGCCGACATGGCCGTGGACATCCACGTCGCGCGGCTCGCCTGCTACCACGCGGCGGCGCTGAAGGACCGCGGCCACGACGTGAACTTCTCCGCCAGCATCGCGAAACTCCACGCGAGCGAGGCGGCCATGCGCGTCATCGACAGCGCGATCCAGCTCCTCGGCGGCAACGGCTACAGCCGCGAGTACCCCGTCGAGCGCATGTTCCGCGACGCGAAGCTCTGCGAGATCGGCGAGGGCACGAGCGAGATCCAGCGCATGGTCATCGCGAGGCAGATGCTGCGATCCCTCGAGTGAGGGGCGGAAGGGACGCCGGGCCCGCGGCTAGAGGAAGCAGAGCAGCGTGACGAGGGCGAAGAGCGGCAGCAGGATCAAGCAGCTGTACTTCATGTAGCCGAAGAAGCTCGGCATCACGACCCCGCCCTCCTCGGCGATGGCCTTGACCATGAAGTTCGGCCCGTTGCCGATGTAGGACATCGCCCCCATGAAGACGGCGCCGATCGAGACGGCGGCGAGGAGCTCGGGGCCCTGCGTCACGAGATCCCGGATCGAGGGCGCGCCCACCTGCGCCGCGCCGGTCTGCGCGAAGACGAGATAGGTCGGCGCGTTGTCGAGGAAGGCCGAGAGCGAACCGGTGGCCCAGAAGTAGTGCCAGGGCTGGGTGAGGCCCATCTCCCCCCCCTTCGCCTCGAGGATCGCGAGGGCGGGCACCATGACCGTGAAGATGCCCGAAAACAGGATCGCGACCTCGAGGATCGGGCCGAAGGTGAAGCGGTTCTTCGTGCGCACGGCCTTCGGGGTCGTCGCCAGCGACACCACCGCCACCAGCGCCATGATCGCCTCCTGCACGCCGAAGGGCCAATGGAGCAGGCCCTTTCCGAGCACCGCGCCCACGATCGCGAGGAGCAGCACGATGTTGCGCCGGCCCTCGATCCGGAACGGGAGGTCCTCCACCGGCGGCGGCGCGACGTGCGCCGCGTACTTGCGGCGCAGCAGCGAATCCCACACGTAGAAGATGGTGAGCAGAAGCGCAAACGCGATGACCCACTCCCTCCAGAGGTGTGTCAGCGTCCACTGGAAGGGCACGCCTTTCAGGAAGCCGAGGAAGAGCGGCGGGTCGCCCAGCGGCGTCAGGCAGCCGCCGATGTTGCTGACGAGGAAGATGAAGAAGACGACGCCGATCATCCGGCTCGGCATCGGCCGCCAGGCATTCGCCTTCATGAAGGGGCGGATCAGCAGCATCGAGGCGCCGGTCGTCCCGACGAGGTTTGCGAGAACGCCCCCAAAGAGGCAGAGCGCCGTGTTGGTTCCCGGGCCGCCACGCAGCGAAGCCTGGATGAAGATGCCCCCCGCGGCGATGTAGAGCGAACCGAGCAGCAGGATGAAGGAGATGTACTCGAGCCACGCGTGCGAAAGCCCGGACATCCCGTAGCCCGCGAGCAGCCACCAGAGCGCGGTCGGGATCGCGATCCCCCAGGCGAAGACGGCCCGGTTGCGGTTGGACTCCCACCAGTGGTGCGCCACGAGGGGGAGGATCGCGATCCCGAGCAGCGTGAGCGCGAAGGGGGCGACGCTCCAGAGGGGGGGGACCGGACCGCCGCTCGACGCAAGGAGGCCTAGGGGGGTGCTCATGGCGTAGGGGGGGGGGAGGGGGGTGGGGATGGAGCGGCGACCGAGGCGGGAAACGTGGGTTGATACCCCGCCCGCGCGGCACGGTCAAGCACCGGGTGAATGGGGTCTGACCCCATTCACCCGCAAGATCGGGAAAGCCGAAGGTGGGGATCGGAGGCGGCGGACGTCCCGTCCCCTCCTCGCGCCGGACCTTTGGGCACCCTCCTGGGCCCGCTCAAGAGAATGCTCTCCCGAGCCGATCCGTTCCCCCTTAGGGATGTGGTGTCCCTCCCCGCCACCGGGCCATTGACAGGCGGCGGGGAATAGACTCCACTTTCCAATGTGCATAGTGCACAGTGCGCATGGCACCGGCGAGCCGGGGTGCGTGCTGTGCCCGGTCGGGACATCTCGTCCCGGCCTCTCTGCCCCGGGGAGAGCCCCGGAAGGGGAGGCGAATGGATGGCGCGCAGGCGACTGCCCGAAAAGCTCTACCGCATCGGCGAGGTGATCGAGCACACCGGTCTCACCCGGCAGACGCTGCAGTTCTACGCCACGATCGGCCTCATCCGGGAGAAGTCCCGGACCAGGGCGGGGTATCGCCTCTTCCCCGCCGCGGTCTTCGCCGAACTCACTCGCGTCGCGACCCTGCAGAAAAAGGGATATACGCTGAGCGAGATCCGGGAGATGCTGGAAGCTTCGCACGCACCGCGGCCGAGCGCCGCGAAGACTTTACGCACGACCACGACCCACGACACGGTACGAAGACCGGAACAAGACGAGTGACCCGGGCCCCGACCACGGCCCCGCGCTCAGACCGACCGCCGCATTGCGCGCCTTCTGGAGGTAAGGCGTCATGAAGATCGAAACCCAGAGCCTCTGGGACGAGTTCCGCCGGACGGGAGATGTCGAGATCCGCAACCGGCTTGTGGAGAAGTACCTCTACATCGTGAAGTACGTCTCCGACCGCTTGCAGCAGAAGCTGCCGCGGTCCATCCCTCAGGAGGACATCCGTTCGGCGGCCTCCTACGGTCTCATCCGCGCGGTCGAGAATTTCGACCATCAGCGCGGAACGCGCTTCGAGACCTACTGCGCCACGCGCGTGAAGGGCGCGATCCTCGACGAGCTCCGCGCGCGCGACTGGGTGCCCCGCATGATCCGGAACAACACGAGCCGGATGAACACCGCGCGGGAGGATCTCACCCGCGAGCTGGGGCGCGACCCCACGCCGGCCGAACTCGCGGCACGCCTGGAAGTCAGCCGCGACAAGGTCGAGGCGATGATCCGCGAGAGCAACTTCGTCTCCATGTTCGCCTTCTCGCGCTGCGAGGAGGAGGCGCAGCGGGGCGAATCCGACGAGCGGAGTCTCATCTACGAGGACCGGCAGTCGGAGGCGCCGTTCGAGCGCATCTTCCTCAAGGACCTCAGCGACCACCTCATGACCTCGCTGAGCCACCGGGAGAAGATGGTGATCCTGCTCTACTACGTCGAGGATCTCTCGATGAAGGAGATCGGGAAGGTGCTCAACATCTCCGAGTCGCGCGTCAGCCAGATCCGCACGACGACGCTCGCCAAGCTCCGCACGAGGGTCGAGGAGGTCCGCGCGGTCCTGGAGCGGTGACGGCCCCTCCCCCCGGGGGCGGCTAGGGCCGCCCCCGGGACGATCCGATCCGGGCGGCGCAAGCCGTCCGCGCTCCGCTCCGCGCTTGCCAGACCTGTGGGCGTCCGCGGCGCCAAGCAGTGAGATGCTTGCATCCACGCGCGCGGGAGGGCGACTCCGCGGTCATCGAGCGTACCTTGGGAGGTGCCGCGCGCGGGGCGCACCCGATGGCGCGGGGCGCGGAATTGTGATAGGGTGGGCCGTGTAGCGCCACCGGCCGCGGCACCAGACCGACCCAGCGTCGCGGGTGGCGATGCGCACCGGGAGGTTGCCATGAAATTCGACCTCGGGCGCAGGAGCATCGTGAAGTGGGCCGAGGGGGAAGGGGGAGCGGACCTCCTTCCCGATGCGCCCAAGTTCCACGTCGAACTGCTGATCGGTCGCGGGGGGGTCGGGGAAGTCTATCTCGTCCACGACCGCGACCTCAAGCGCCCCGTCGCCATGAAGGTGTTGCGGCGGGACTCGGAGACCGATCGCCGGCAGCGACTCCACTTCATCGCGGAGGCGCAGGCGACGTCGCAGCTGGAGCACCCGGGGATCCCGCCGATCCACGACCTCGGCGTAACCCCGGGCGGCGAGATCTACTTCACGATGAAACTCGTGTCGGGGTCCACGCTGCGCCGGGTGCTGCACGATCTCGCGCTCGGGCGGCCCGAGAGGCAGAGGGAGTACACGCTGCACAAGCTCGTCACGGTGCTCGAGCGCATCTGCGAGACGATGCAGTTCGCGCACGAGCGCCACGTGCTGCACCGCGACCTGAAGCCCGAGAACATCATGCTCGGCGACTACGGTGAGGTGCAGGTCATGGACTGGGGGCTCGCGCAGCTCGAGGGGGGCGAGGGGAGCGGGCGGGGGATGCTGACCGTCAGGCAGGAGGCGGGACTCGACACCCCGGCCGGTTCGATGACCGGCACGGTCGCCTACATGAGCCCCGAGCAGATGCGCGGCGACGTGCTCGACCGGCGAAGCGACGTCTATGCGCTGGGGTGCGTGCTCTACGAGATGCTGACGCTGCGGCCCGCGTTCGACGCGCGCGACCGGGACCTGCTATCGAAGAAGCAGAGGGGCGACTGCCCCGCGGTGGCGGCGTACGGCGACCGGGCGCCGGTCCCGGTGCCGCTCGTGGCGATCTGCGAGCAGGCGATGGCACTCGATCGCGAAACGCGACAGCGCAGTGCCGCCGAACTGGGGGGGCAGCTGCGTCGCTGGCTCGATGGCCGCGCGGAGCGGGACCGTCACCACGAGGAGGCGGAGCTGCTCGCGAAGAAGGGGAGGGTGGCGGCGGCGGACTACCTGCGACTCCGGCAGGAGCGGGACGATGCCGGTCGGGCGGCCGAGAGCGAAGCGAACCGGTTCAAGCCTTGGCAGAGGGTCGCGGAGAAGCGGAGGCTGCTGGACGCGCGGGCGACCGCCGCGAACGCGAGGACGCGCGTCGCTCTCGCCTTCGGCGAGGCGACCGACCTGCTCAACGCCGCGCTGACCCAGGAGCCGGGAAACGCGGCGGCCCGCCGGGCGCTGGCCGATCTGTGGCGCACCCGTCTCGACGAGGCCGACCGCCTGCGCGACGCGACGGGCTCGGCGTACGCGCGGGAGATGGTGCGCCGCTTCGACGACGGGAGCCTCGCCGCCTACGTGGACGGCGGCGCCGAGCTGCGGCTGGTCTCCGACCCCGCGGGCGCCGACGTGACGCTCTACCGCTACACCGAGCGGGACGGCGTGCTCGTCGCCGGCGAGGAGCGCCCCCTCGGGACGACCCCGCTCGCGCCCGTGACGCTCCCGATGGGAAGCTACCTCTGCCTCCTCCGGAAGGCCGGGTTCCGCGAGACCCGCGTCCCCGTGCAGATCGCGCGCAACCGCTCCTGGACGGGCTCGGTGCGGCTGCGCACCGCCGAGGAGATCGGGGCGGGGTTCGTCTACGTGCCGGGCGGGCCGTTCGTCTACGGCGAGGGAAGCGACACGGGGGTGGTCGAGCTCGCAGATTTCGCGATCGCGAAGTACCCGGTCACGCGCCGGGAGTACGCGCAGTTCCTGGCCGCGCTCGAGCCGGGCGAGGCGGATGCGCGCATGCCGCGCAACGAGTCCGACGGGCTCTTCTTCAAGCGCACGAGGAAGGGCAGGTTCCAGCCCATCAACCGCATCAGCGGAAGGGCGCGCGAGTGGAGCCTCGCGACCTACGGCGAGGACTTCGTCGGGAGGCTCCCTGTGCACTGCGTCTCGTGGGACGACGCCCGCGCCTACTGCGCGTGGAAGAGTGCCGAGACATCGCGGGAGTGGCGCCTTCCCACCGAGCAGGAGCGCGAGAAGGCGGCGCGCGGCGTGGACGGTCGCACCTTCCCGTGGGGCGACCTCGAGGATGCGAGCCTCGCGAAGTGCAGGGACTCGCGCGAGGTGAATCCGCAACCCGAGCCCGTCGGCGCGTTCGAGACCGCCGAGTCGGTCTACGGCATGGGCGACGCGGCCGGCGGGGTCTGGGACTGGACGGACTCTTGGTTCGACGAGGAGAGGGTCCTGCGCGCGCTGCGCGGCGGCGCCTGGTTCAATCCGCCGCGGGTGCTCCGGACCACCTACCGCTACTGGAACCAGCCGACCGTGCGCGACACCGATGTCGGCTTCCGGTGCGCGCGGAGCCTGCCCCCCGCGCGCGCGTGACCGCATTTGCACCCCCCCCCGCCCCCCGTTATCCTCCCGCGAGAGATGGACGATTTCGCCCGCCGCGACGGATCCCTCTTCGCCGAAGGCGTGCCGCTGCGCCGCATCGCGCAGGAGGTCGGCACGCCGACCTACGTCTATTCGAGAGCGACGCTGCTCGGCCACTTCCGGCGGCTGCGCGACGCCTTCGCGGCGGTGAGCCCGCAGATCCGCTACGCGGTGAAGGCGAACGCGAACCTCGCGCTCTTGCGCGCGCTCGCGGAGGAGGGGGCCGGCTTCGACGTCGTGAGCCGCGGCGAGATCTTCCGCGTGCTGCGCGCCGGCGGCGACGCCGGCAAGATCGACTTCGCCGGCGTCGGCAAGCGGCGCGACGAGATCGAGTACGCGCTCGAGGTGGGCATCGACACCTTCAACGTCGAAAGCGAGCCCGAACTCGACCTCATCGACGCCGTCGCGAGGTCGCGCGGCGAGGTCGCGCGCATCGCGCTCCGCGTGAACCCCGACGTCGACCCGAAGACGCACACCTACATCGCCACGGGCAAGAAGGAGACGAAGTTCGGTCTCGACATCGAGCGCACCCGGCGCCTCGCCGGCACTCTGGGGGGGCTCGGGGGGGTCAGGCTCTCGGGACTGCACGTTCACATCGGTTCGCAGATCACCACCGTCGAACCCTATGTCGAGATGGTGACGCGGCTGCTCGCGCTCGCCGCGGAACTGAAGGGGAGCCACCCCGCCCTCGACACCGTCAACATCGGCGGCGGCTTCGGCATCCACTACCGCGAAGGCGAGGCGCGCGAGATGCGGGAGTTCGCCGAGCCGCTGGTGCCGATGCTGCTCGCGAGCGGATTCAAGGTGCATATGGAGCCGGGGCGGCTGCTCGTGGGCAACGCGGGGGTGCTGCTGACGCGGCTCCTCTTCGTCAAGGAGGGGGGCGAGAAGCGCTTCCTGATCTGCGACGCGGCGATGAACGACCTGATCCGGCCGAGCCTCTACGGCGCCTACCACCGCATCGAGCCGGTCGAGGCGCGGCCGGGGCCCGAGACGGCGGCGGACGTCGTCGGGCCGGTCTGCGAATCGGGCGACTTCCTCGCGAAAGACCGCGCGATGCCGCCGATGCGCGCCGGCGACCTGCTCTGCGTGCGCAGCGCGGGCGCCTACGGCTTCGTCATGTCGAGCAACTACAACGCTCGGCCGCGCGCCGCCGAAGTGGTCGTGGACGGGGAGCGCTTCGGCATCGCGCGCCGCCGCGAGTCGGAGGAGGACCTCGTGCGCGGCGAGAGCGCGGAGCCGGAGTGGAGGGGGCCGTGAGCCTCTTCGCGGAGGGAAGGCTGCTCCTGATCGCGGGCCCCTGTGTCGTCGAGGGGCGCGAGATCACGCTGCGGATCGCGGAGCGGCTCGCGCGGATCGCCGCGAAGCGGCCCGTGCGCCTCCTGTTCAAGGCGTCGTTCGACAAGGCGAACCGCACCTCCGGCGCCTCCTATCGCGGGCCGGGCATCGACGAGGCGCTCGCGATCCTCTCCGAGGTGCGCGAAAGGCTCGGCCTGATGGTCAACACTGACATCCACGAGCGCGCGCAGGTTGCCGAGGTCGCCCGCCACGTGGACACGCTTCAGATCCCCGCGTTCCTCTGCCGGCAGACCGACCTGCTGCTCGCCGCCGCGGCGACCGGCAAGCCGGTCTTCGTCAAGAAGGGGCAGTTCGTCGCGCCCGAGGACATGAGGCACGCCGTCGACAAGGTGCGCTCGGTCGCGGGCCACGGCGAGGTCGCGCTCGTCGAGCGCGGCACGACCTTCGGCTACCACAACCTCGTCGTCGACTTCCGCTCGCTGCCGATCATGCGCCAGTACGCGCCCGTAGTCTTCGATGCGACCCACAGCGTCCAGCGCCCGGGCGGCCTCGGCCACGCGTCGGGGGGCGACGCCTCGATGGTCCCGGTGCTCGCCCGCGCCGCCGCCGCCGTCGGCATCGACGGCCTCTTCGTCGAGACCCACGAGGACCCTTCCAAGGCGCTCAGCGACGGCCCGAATATGGTCGCCCTCGACGCGTTGCCCGCGCTGCTCGACGAAGTCGCGCGGATCCGCGGGTCCTGAGCGGCTCGAGCGGCGTGTGCCGTGCCGCCCGCGGCGTAGCGGCGGAGCACGATCCACCCCATGCGCACGCCTTCGGCGACGACGCCGCCGTGGCCTCGGACAAGGACGGACTCGCCCCTGCCGGCGATTCGGACGTAGTCGCCGAGCCTGGCCTTGAGGCGCTCAAGACCGACAGTCCGCCAGAACCAGCCGTAGCGCCAAGACGCTACTTTCGTGAGGTGCTGTCGCGGTCGCTGTGGGTCAGGCTGCGCCCGGTGGGCGAATACCAGGGGCGCGTGAGACTGAGCCAGAGCGCGAGGCCCTTCCATGGGCCATAGCGCTTGAACCGCCGCGCGATCGCGCGCTCGGTGAACGCGCCGCGGGGGTGGCGCTCCTTCCAGATGTTCTTGACCCACGAGTCGAGGGCCAGATGCTCGAAGCGGCCGAGCAGGCGGAGCAGGTTCTCCGCCGCATACGAGCCGAACCCGTCCAGCAGAAGCAGCCGCGCGCGCAACTCGGCCGTGGAAGTGCCCCCTCCCCGCAGCCCCTCCAGATCGCGCTCTGCCGCGAGCGCGGAGAAGTAGGGAGCGCGGTACCCCACGCTCGCCCGCTCGCGCAACTCCTGCGGCGGGACCTCGCGCAGCCGCTCCGGCGTCGGCAGCGCGCCGTCCACGCCGTAGTGCGCCGCGAGTGCGCCGACCATGCGCCGCGTCAGCGCCCAGGAGCAGTTCGTCGTCGCGAGCACCATCAGCGCGTCGTGGAAGAGCGTCGGCGCGCGGAGGAAGCGGCCGGCGCCGAGGCGCGCGGCCCAGTCGAGTTCCGGGTCGGCGCGGCAGAGTTCCCAGAAGGGATCGAGGTCGAGGTCGAAATGGAGGCAGCCGCGCACGGCGGCGAGGGCGTCGGCGGAGGCGCGGCTGCCGAGGGGGCGCGCGGACTCGAGGCGGATCTCGTCGCCCGCGACCGTCGCGCGGACCCGACCGAGGCGGATGCCGAGGGTTGCGGCGGCGGGGTCGGCCTCGAAGGGGGCGAGGTCGCTCCAGCCGTGGCTCAGGATCGTGGAGGCGAGGCTGAATCCGGGGGGAGCCGCGAGGGGGTGGCGCGCGACGGGCATAGGTGGTTGCAAACGGCGGGATTCGGTCGTACCGTTCCTCCGATGAGGATCCTAGTCGAGGGCGACACCGTCGTCGTCGCGCTCGTGCCGGGGGAGGAGATCGTCGCCTCGCTTCGCGCCGTGGCCGAGGAGCAGAAGATCCAGGGCGGCTGGTTCGGCGGCCTCGGCAGCACGAGCGACGTCGAGATCGCCTTCTTCGACCCGCAGCGGAAGGAGTACCTGCCGCGCCGCTTCGAGGAGCCGATGGAGATCGGCTCCCTGGTCGGCGTGCTGTCCATGCTCGAGGGGGAGCCGCACGTGCACGCCCACGTGACGGTCTCGGGGACCGAGCTGATCGCCTTCACCGGCCACCTGAACAAGGGGGTCGTCGGGACCGCCTGCGAGATCTGGATCCGGCGCCTCAAGGCGGCGCTGCCCCGGGTGCGCGACGCCGCCGCGGGGTTCAACCCGCTCCAGCTCCCGTAGTATCCTTGAACGGTTCATGCCGGAACTCGCCAAGACCTACGACGCGCGGCGCGTGCAGCAGCGCTGGACGCCGGAGTGGGAGCGGAGCGGCCTCTTCACCGCGGGCCTGCGCCCGGGGGCGGAGCCGTGGACCTGCATGATCCCGCCGCCGAACGTCACGTCGGTGCTGCACATGGGCCATGCGCTGAACGACGTCGTGCAGGACGTCATCGCGCGCTACCGGCGGATGCAGGGCCGCGACGTGCTCTGGCTCCCCGGCACCGACCACGCCGGCATCGCGACGCAGGCGGTCGTCGAGAAGCGGATCTGGAGCGAGCGCAAGAAGACGCGCCACGACCTCGGGCGCGAGGCGTTCGTGCGGGAGGTCTGGGCCTGGAAGGAGGAGTACGGCAACCTGATCCTGCAGCAGATCCGCGAACTCGGCTGCTCCTGCGACTGGTCGCGGACCGCGTTCACGATGGACGAGAACCTCTCCCGCGCCGTGCGCGTCTCCTTCGTGAAGCTCTGGGAGAAGGGGCTCATCTACCGCGGCACGAGGATGGTCAACTGGGACTGCGTGCTGCGCTCGGCGGTCGGCGACGACGAGATCGAGGATCGCGAGACGAAGGGGCACCTCTGGCACCTGCGCTATCCGCGCTGCGACGGCCTCGGTTTCGTCGTCGTCGCGACGACGCGCCCGGAGACGATGCTGGGCGACACCGCGGTGGCGGTGCACCCGGGGGACGAACGCTACCGCGACCTCGTCGGCCAGCGCGTCCATCTGCCGCTCACCGGCCGCACGATCCAGGTCGTCGCCGACGACACCGTGGATCCGAAGTTCGGCTCGGGCGCCGTCAAGGTGACGCCGGGCCACGACTTCGCCGACCACGAGCGCGGCCTGCGCCACGGGCTCGCGATCGTGAACATCCTGAATCCCGACGGCACGCTCAACGACGCCGCCGGCGCCTACGCGGGGCTCGACCGCGCCGAGGCGCGCAAGCGGGTCGTCAAGGACCTCGAGGCGCAGGGGCTCGTCGACCGGATCGAGGAGCACACGCACAACCTGCCGCTCAGCGACCGCAGCAAGTCGCCGATCGAGCCGCTCGTCTCGGAGCAGTGGTTCGTCAAGATGGCGCCGCTCGCGAAGCCCGCGATCGCCGCGGTGAAGGACGGGACCCTCCGCTTCGTCCCCGACCGCTGGGCGAAGGTCTACCTCGACTGGCTCGAAAACGTCCGCGACTGGTGCATCAGCCGCCAGCTCTGGTGGGGGCACCAGATCCCCGTCTGGTACGACGCGGACGGCAACGCCGTCGCGTCGGTGGAGGACCTCGCGATCGGATCGCCGCACCCGAAGAGCGGAAAGCCGCTCGTGCGCCGCGACGAGGACGTGCTCGACACGTGGGCCTCTTCGTGGCTCTGGCCCTTCTCGACGCTGGGCTGGCCGAACGATACCGCGGACCTCGGGCGCTATTACCCGACGCAGTACCTCGCGACCGCCCGGGAGATCATCTACCTCTGGGTCGCCCGGATGGTGATGGCCGGATACGAGTTCCTGGGCAAGTGCCCTTTCGACACCGTCTACATCAATGCGACCGTGCTCGACGAGCAGGGGCGCCGCATGTCCAAGTCCCTCGGCAACGGCATCGACCCGCGCGACATGATCGAGCAGTACGGCGCCGATGCCGTCCGCTTCACGCTGATGATCCTCGCGACGGAGGGGCAGGACGTGAAGCTCGCGCCGACGAAGTTCGAGCTCGGCCGCAATTTCATGAACAAGATCTGGAACGCCGCGCGCTACGTCCTGATGAGCGTGCCGGAGGCGGCGCGCTCGGCCCGGCCGGGCGACCACCGCCACGACCGGTGGATCCTCTCGCGCCGGAGCGCCGCCGTCGCCGCGGTCAGCGAGGCGCTCGAGCAGTTGCGCTTCAGCGACGCCGCGCAGGCGCTCTACCGGTTCGTCTGGGACGACTTCTGCGACTGGTACCTCGAGGCGAGCAAGGCGCGCATCCGCGCCGAGGATCTCGCCTGCGGCGCGACGCTGCTGTCGGTGCTCTCGACGATCGTGCGCCTCGCGCAGCCGATGGCGCCCTACCTCGCCGCCGAACTCGGCGAGGCGCTGGGCGAGAAGGAGCCCGCGGCGCTGCTCGGCTGGCCGGAGGCCGGCCCGCGGGACGGGGTGGCGGAGGCGGAGATGGAACGGCTGCAAGCGGCCGTCCGCGCGATCCGCAACGTCTGGAACGAGTACCAGCTCAAGCCCGGCACCGGCGACGCCTACATCGTCACCCAGGACCCGCAGATCTTTCAGGAGGAGGCTGAGTTTCTCGCCGGCCTTGCGCCCGCAGGCACCGTCTACTCGGGCAGGAACGTCGATCCGCAGGGGCCGACGGCGGTGCAGGTGCTCCCGCGGGACACCGTCATCGTCCCCCTCGACAAGGAGCGGGTCGCCGCGGAGCGGGCGCGCAAGCAGAAGGAGCTCGAAGAGGCGCAGAAGCTGCTCGCCTCGATCGACGCCAAGCTCGCCAACCGGGAGTTCACCTCCCGCGCCAAGCCGGAGGTCGTCGAGCGCGAACGGCAGCGCCGCGAGGAGGTCGCCGAACGCGTCGCCCGCCTGCGCAACGCGATCGCCGACCTGGGGGCGTAGTGGCACGGCTGCGCATCGAGTTCTCCGGGGCCTCCACCGTGGTGCCGCTGGCCCGCGGCGAGACCACCGTCGGCCGCTCGAACCGGTGCACGATCCACCTGCCCGACCCCCGCCTCGGCGAGATCCAGTTCCGCATCCAGCCCAAGGAGGCGGGCTTCCGCCTCAAGGACGATGGGAGCGGCGTCGGCACGACGGTCAACGGCCGCCCGGTCTTCGCGACCGCGCTCCACCACGGCGACGTGATCGAGGCGGGCGCGGTGCGCTGCGTCTTCCTCGCGGAGGAGGGGGTCGTCGAGGTCAGGGCGCCCGCCCCCGCGCCCCCCGTCGATCGTCCCAGGGCGAGGGCGCGGACGGTCGAGGCGTCCCATCCCCGCGCCCGGTGGCTGATCGGGGGGGGGCTCGGGGGGGTGGCGCTGCTGCTCGTCGCGCTGCTTCTGCTGCGCGAGGATCCGGAGAAGGCGGCCGGCGTGATCTGGAGCGACGCGCTGGCGGCGCTCCGGGAGTCGCGGGAGCGGCCCGAGGGCGCGCAGGGGGCGCTGGAGCGCGCGCGGGGGCTCCTCGAGGAGATCGGGGCCCGCTTCGGCGGGACGAAGACCGCCGGAACCGCGGAGGTCGCGCTCAAGGACGTCCGGCGCGCGCTCGAGGACCTGCGCACCGTGGCGCGCGACAGGCAGGCGCTCGCGGGCGAGGTGGCGGACGCCGAGTCGCACTACGCCCGCCTCGCGCGCATGAAGGACGGCGCGCACCCCGCGGTGATCCGCGGCATCGAGGAGATCGAGGAGAGCCTGCGGCGCGGCCTCGTCGCGCGCGACGAGCGCAGCTTCAACGAACGCTCCCAGCGCGCGCGCGCGCTCGTCGCGGAACGCCGCTTCGCCGAGGCGATCGCGCTCTGGCGGGCGTTCGAGACCGAGAACTACTTCTACCGCCGGCGCGCCGAGGACGCCCTCACGGGGATCGCCAAGGGGATCTCGGAGCAGTACCGCGCGCTCCTCCGGCTCGCCGGCGACGGCGCCGACCTCGACGCGCGCATCGGCCTGCTCGAGGCCAACCGCCCGCTCTTCCGCGGCACCGAGCACTTCGACGACCTCGAGGTGCGCATCTCCGCGCTGAAGGCGCGCAGGGACCAGCCGGTGGTCGTCCTCGATGCGCCGAAGGAGCCGCCGGTCGAGAAGCCGCCCGGCGAGAAGCCGCCGCCGGAGGAGAGGGGGCCCTACGCCGATCCGCCCGCCGTGGCCGACCTCGTGCGCGCGCGCCGGTATGCCGAGGCCGCGGCGACGCTGCGCGGCGTGTCGCGCCACGCGCTCGCGCCGGTGCGCACCGAGGAGTTGACGCTGCTCGCGAACCTGATGGCGGACCTCGTCGCCGCGATCGCCGCGAACCCCGCGGGCTTCACCGAGGTCGTCTTGCCCGACGGCAAGGGGCGGGGCGACGCCACGGGCGCGGACGGGCGGGAACTCGTGCTCGTCAAGGGGGGCGCCGAGGTGCGTTGCCCTTGGGAGCAGGTCCCGCCGAAGTCGTTCGTGCGGCTCTTCCGGCAGGCGGGATTCTCCAAGCCGCCGCGCCTCGCCGTCGCGCTCTTCTTCGACGAGGAGGCGCAGCCGAAGGAGGCCGAGGAGGCCTATCTCGACTTCTTCCGGAGCGAGCAGGCGCCGACGACGCTGAGCCGCATCCTCGCGCGCCGCCGCGGGATCGAGGAGCCGCCGCAGGGGTTCCTGCTCTTCCGGGATCGGCTCGTCACGGCCGGGGAGCGCGACCGGGTCCTCCTCGGCGAACAGATCGAGAAGCTCGCGAAGGAGGGGCGCACGTGCAGCGCGAAGCGGCGCCTCGAGATCTGGGCGGAGCTGGGGCGGCTGGGCCCCCCGGCGACGGAGGCGCTGGCGCAGAGCATCCGCGACCGGCGCGCCGCCGCCGCCGACGAGCTGAAGACGCACAAGGCCTTCAGCGGCGCCCGCTGGGCGGCGAAGCACGGCGCGGACCTGACGCAGCGCCGCGAGGAGGCGCTCCGCTTCATCCTCGACGCCAGCGCCTACCCCTACCCGAACAAGTCCGAAGAGGCCCAGAAGGAGGCGGAGCGCCTCGTCGACCGGGTGCGCGAGCTCTACGAGCGCCCCTACCCGCTGCTGCTCGCGGGCTCCGAGGAGGCCAAGGCGCTCGACCAGGAGGTGCGCGACCTCGACGAGCGCCTCGCCGCGGTCGATCCGCTCGCGGAGCCCATCTACGAGGCCGCCGTCGAGGAGACGACCCGCCGCCTCGACATGCGCACCGTCGCCCTCGACGGCCGCGACGGCAAGCGCATCGAGTACAACCTCGCCGTCGAGAAGTACAACCGCGATCTGCCCGGCACGAGCGCCGACGCGGAGGAGCGCGCCAACGTCGACGCGGTGAACGCCTACCGCTGGATGATGGGGCTCGAATCCGTGAAGCTCGACGAGCGGCTCGTGCGCGCCGCGCGCAAGCACAGCATCGAGATGAAGCAGCTCAACTACTTCGAGCACGACAGCCCGACGCCCTCGCTCAAGAGCCCGACCCAGCGGGCGCGGCGCGAGGGCTACGGCGGCGGCGTCTCGGAGAACATCGCCCGCGGCGCCTCGAACGGCGTGGAGGCGTTCGTGCAGTGGTTCCGCTCGAGCGGCCACCACCGCAACATGCTGCTCCAGCACACCGACCTCGGCTGCGGCTCCTGCGACCACCACTGGTGGACGCAGAAGTTCGGCAGCGCGAGCGGCAAGAGCCTCTCCCCCCCCGCGACCCCCCCCGATCCCGATCCCCCGGGCCAGTCGGGCAACGGCATGCCCGCGCCCAAGTAAGCGTGGCCGTGGGCGGATAGGCTGGAGTCGTGGTGGACTACGGATCGCTTCCGACGGAGGCGGCGCGGGCCACGGGGCCAGATCTCGACCTGCTCGCCCCCGCCGAGATCGCGCGGCTGCTGCTCGCGGAGGAGGCGGAGGCGCATGCGGCGGTCGCGCGGGCGATCGGTCCCGTCGGTCGCGCCTGCGAGGCGGCCGCGGCGGCGCTGCGCGACGGCGGAAGGCTCTTCTACGCGGGCGCGGGCACGAGCGGGCGGCTCGGCGTGCTGGATGCCGCCGAGGTGGGGCCGACCTTCGGCGCGCCGCCGGGCGTCGTCGTCGCGCTGCTCGCGGGCGCGCCGCGCGCGATGACCGAGAGCGTCGAGGGGGCGGAAGACGACCTCGAGGCGGGCCGGGCCGCGATGCGCGCGCACGCGCCCCGTGCGCCCGACTGCGTCGTCGGGATCACGATGTCGGGCACGGCGGCCTTTGTCGAGGGCGCGCTGGATGAGGGGGGGCGCGGGGGGGCGAAGCGGCTGCTCGTGACCGCGAACGCGGCCTCGGCGATCCGCGCCGACCTGATCGTGGCGCTCGATCTCGGCCCCGAGCTTCTCGCGGGCTCGACGCGGCTCAAGGGGGGGAGCGCGACGAAGGCGGTGCTGAACATGCTCTCGACGGCGGCGCTGGCGACGACCGGCGCCGTCTACGGCCATCGCATGGTCGCGGTGCGCCCGGTCAACCGGAAGCTGCGCGACAGGGCGGAGCGGCTCGTGATGGAGCTGGCGCCGCTCGACCGCGACGGGGCCGCGCGCCTGCTCGCGGAGGCGGGGGACGACGTGCGGGTCGCCGTGCTCATGGCGCGCCGCCGCTGCCGGCGCGACGAGGCGCTCGAACGGCTGCGGCGGGCGGGCGGCTCCCTGCGGAGGGCGCTCGGATGAGGCGCGTGGCCGAGCTCGCGGCGATGGAGGAGAAGCTCGTGCTCGGCCTGCTGAGCGGCACCTCCGCGGACGGCATCGACGCGGCGCTCGTGCGCATCCGCGGCTGCGGCCTCGACACGCGCGTCGAGACGGTGGCCTTCGCGACGGTGGCCTATCCCGACCGGCTGCGCGACGCGATCCTGAGGCTCTCGGCGGGGCTCGGCGGCGCCGCGGAACTCTGCCGGCTCAACTTCGAGATCGGGGAGCGCTTCGCGGAGGCCGGCCTCGCGCTCCTGGCGCAGTGCGGCCGGAAGGCGGTCCTCGCGGGCTCCCACGGGCAGACGATCTGCCATCTGCCGCGCCGGATGGGCGTCTACGGCTCGACGCTGCAGATCGGCGAGGCGGACGTCATCGCCGAGCGCCTCGGCATCCCGGTCGTCTCCGACTTCCGCACGCGGGACATCGCCGCCGGAGGGGAGGGCGCGCCCCTGTCGGCCTACATGGACTACCTGCTCTTCCGGCGCGAGGGGCGCACGCGGGCGCTGCTGAATCTCGGCGGCATCGCGAACGTCTCCGTCGTCACGCCCGCGATCGAGGAGGTCTTCGCGTTCGACACCGGCCCCGCGAACATGCCGCTCGACGAATGCGTGCGCCTGCTCACCGACGGCGCCTCCCACTTCGACCGGGACGGCCGCATGGCGGCGCAGGGTCGCATCGACGAGAACCTGCTCCGGCGCCTGCTCGATCATCCCTACCTCGCGCTGCCCGCCCCGAAGACGACCGGCCGGGAGACCTTCGGCCGCCATTTCGTGGAGCCTTACCTGCGAGGCAAGGGGGCGCTGAAGGGGGTGGACATCCTGGCGACGCTGACGGCGTTCGTCGCCCACTCGATCCACCGCGCCTTCCGCGACCATGTCGCGCCGCGTGCCGAGGCGACCGAGATCGTCGCGAGCGGGGGCGGGGTCCACAATCACGTGCTGATGTCCCATCTGCGCCGCCTCTTCGGTCGCGTGCCCGTGGTGACGCTCTCCGAGGAGGGCATCGATCCCGACGCGAAGGAGGCGCTGCTCTTCGCGATCCTCGCGAACGAGACGATCCACGGCATCCCGAACAACATGCCCGGGGCGACGGGCGCCCGATGGCCCGCCGTGCTCGGGAAGGTGAGCCCGTGACGGCGATCTCCCCCCGCGCGCGGCTCCTGATGCCGGGGCTCCGGTTCGCGCGCGACATCCGCGACCCCGATCCGCTGCTTCGCCTCGCGGCGCGCGGAGTCGGCGGCTTCTGCGTCTTCGGCGGCGACGAGCGGCTGCCGGATCTGCTGCGGCGGCTCCGCGACGCCGCGCCACACCCCCTGGTTCTCGCAAGCGACGTCGAGGATGGCGCCGGGCAGCAGTTCCAGGGCCTCTCGCGCCACCCCCCCGCGGCGGCGCTCACGCCCGACGCCGCGGAACTTGCGGGGGCGCGCACCGCGGTCGAGGCGCGCCGCATGGGCATCACGATGGCCTTCGCGCCCGTCTGCGATGTCGTCAGCGAACGGCGCAACCCGATCCTGCAGGCGCGGGCCTTCGCCGACCCCGCCGCGTCGGCGCCCCGCTTCGTCACGGGGGCGCGCAGGATGGGCCTGCGCACGTGCGCGAAACACTTCCCGGGGCACGGGGCGACCGCCCTCGACAGCCACGACGCGCTGCCCGTCGTCGATGCGCCGGAGCGGACGTGGCGCGAGCGCGACCTGCCCCCCTTCGAGGCCTGCATCGCCGCCGGCGTGGACGCGATCATGACGGCGCACCTCGCCTGCCCCGCTCTCACCGGATCCCCGACGCTCCCCGCGACCCTCTCCCGCCGCGTGATGACGGACCTCCTCCGCCACGAGATGGGCTTTCGTGGGCTCCTCGTGAGCGATGCGCTGCTGATGGAGGGCGTGCGGCAGGGGCGAAGCGAGGCCGAGGCGGCTGTGGAGGCGCTCGCCGCCGGGTGCGATCTCGTCCTCTGTCCGGAGGATGTCGAGGGGGTGCTGGGGGCCCTCGAAGGGGTGGAGGCGGCCGCCGCGCTCGAGCGCATTGCGGCGGTCGCCGACCCCCTCCCCGACCCGCTCGCCGCGGCGGCGACCACCTCGATCCGGACCGACGGGAGGCTCCCGGCGGGCCCCGGACCCCATCCCCTTCGCATCTTCGACCTGGGCGGCGCGGAACCCCCGGCCGCGCTGCGCCTGAGCCTGAGCGTGCCCGCGGTGGCGATCCTGCGCCGCGACAGGGCGTGGGGAGGCCCCCTCGTTCTCCCCGATGTGGTCCGTGCGGCGGCGCAGGAGGCGGAACTGGTCATCCTGCTGGGGCCGCCGGTCCTGCTCGACGGGCTGAACCCCCGAGCCCTCGTCCAGGCGCCGGGGGAGGATCCGCTGACCGTGGAAGCCGTGGCGGGCCTCCTGCTGGGGGCGGACCGTGAGCCGCCCGGGGCCCGGCCCCGTCTTTAGGCTTGCATTGGACCCGGGCTTCCTCTTAGATTCTCGCTCTCCCCGCAAGGGGTTTTTAGGCAAGGCCCAGGGCATGACAGACCATCGGCGCCGCGATGCCGCGCCGCGACTCGGCAATACCGAAGGGAGGACCGGAATGGCGACAGGCGGATTTCCCCTGGCGCGCGTGTTCTTGCTGCTTGCGATGTTCGCGCTTCCTGCGACATGGCTCACGCTCGACAATGCTGCATACGCGCAGGACGACGGATCCCTCCTCAAGGATGGACTCTCGAAGTTGCGGGCGGGCGACTACAAGGAGGGCATCTCCCTCCTGCGGCAGGCGCTCGCCGCGAACCCCTCGTCGGAGGAGATCATCGCGGCGCTCACGCGCAGCGAGTATGACGCGCTGCTGAGCCTGATGGCCTCCGGGGAGGAGGGCTCCAACGTCGCGAAGGCCCTGCTCGACCGGGCGCAGCCGATCCTCCCGGAGCACGCCTTCAACGCGGAGGAGATGAACCGCCTCATCGAGACCGCGGTCACCGCGGAGGAGTACGCCGACCGCTTCGAGGCGGCGATGAGCCTCTCGCGCGTCTACGGCGAGTTCGCCGTCCCCGGACTGGTCGCATATCTCGGCGGCTCGAACACCGACCACCGGGTCAACGCGCACATCACGCTGATGAACCGGATCGGGCGTGACGCGGTGCTGCCGCTGAACGAGGCGCTCCAGAGCGGGAACGCCAACGTGCGCCGCATGGTGGCCTCCGAACTCGGCGTGATCGGCGACGAGCGGTCGCTGGCCGCCCTCGCGGAGACCGCGGCGGGCGATTCCGATGCCGACGCGCGCGGCAAGGCCTCGGAGGCCCTCGCGAAGATCTCCTCGCGCCACACCTGGGCGAGCGGGATGTCGGCGAGCGACCTCTACCTCCGCCTCGCCGACCTCTACTACTCCGGCAACTACCGCGTACTCGGCAACGCCGACAAGCCGCTGGTCCGCTGGGCGTGGAACGACGGGCTCGGCAAGGAGCCGACGCCGAGGCACCTCTATGTGCTCAAGCTGGCCGAGGAGGCCGCCTACGACGCGCTTCGGTGCAATGCGGAGAATCGCGGCGCGGCTTCGCTCCTCGTGCGCATCCTGCTCAGCCAGAAGCACGCGAGCGACGTGATGGCGGCCGGCTCCGAGGACGACCTGACCAAGCAGTTCGCGGCGGGTCTCGCCAATGCGCAGGGGATCTGCGCGGGCATGGGATGGGCGACGCTCACGGGCGCGCTCACCGACGCGCTCGACCATCAGGACCACATCGCGGCCGCGGGCATCCTCGACGCGATGCCCCTCGCCTATGGCGGGGCCGACTTCAGCTCCGACCACCCCGTCGCGCGGGCCGTGGTCGACAGCGCCGGCAACGTGCGGCATGCCGCCGCGGAGGCGATCCTACGCTTCAACGGCATGCGTCGCATCTCCTCCTTCCCGGATGCGGGCGGCTTCCTCAAGCTGCTTGCGGCCGCGGCGGGAGAGGTGATCCCGCGCCGCGTGCTCGTCGTGGATGGCGACGACGTGCGACGCAACAAGATGCTCACCGAGATCAACAAGGCGACCTTCGTCGGCTTCGACGCGAGGAGCGGGTCGGACGGCATCGTCCGCG
This sequence comes from uncultured Planctomycetaceae bacterium, assembly GCA_964570285.1. GTDB lineage: Bacteria > Planctomycetota > PLA2 > PLA2 > PLA2 > CAZMXP01. Next base: position 43,637 of record CAZMXP010000005.1, on the reverse strand, counting down.
CGCTCCGCTACCTCGGGCTCGACCTCATCGTGCTCAGCTCGAGCCTGAGGGACATGGATGTGCTCGACGTGATCGCGAAGCTGAAGAGCGACGACCGGACGAAGGACGTCCCGATCGTCGTCGTCGGTACGGCGGCGCAGGCCGCCGACGACCAGTGGCGCGGCCTCTTTGCCGAGGGCGTGGCCGGCGTCACGTCCATCCCGGAGGGCCCGGGCCTGCCGTCCGAGGAGTTCCTGACGACCGTGCGCGGGTCGTTCGGGGGCGAGGAGCCGGGCGAGATCGCCCGCTACGCGCGCAGCGCGTCGATTCTCGACGCCCTCGCGGGCACGGACACGGGCAACACGCTCTTCAACTGGAACGATCTCACCCCCACGCTGACCGCGCTGCTGACGGCCGAGATCCCCGCGGATCCGCCCGTGCGGCACAACGCGATCCGTGCCCTCGCGAGGCTGGGCGACGCCTCCTCGCGCGATGGACTCGTGGCCTTCTTCGGGAGCGGGGCGCCCGCGGAGCAGCGGGCCGCGGCGGGAATGGCGATCGCCGCCATCTGCCGCGCCAACCCGGGCACGCTCCGAGACGACTCCTTCCAGACGCTGCTCAAGGGGACGCGCGACGGCGATGCCGGCGTGCGTGCCGCGGCCTTCGCGGCGATCGGCTCCTCGTCGGTGACGGCGGCGCAGGCATACGAAGTCGCGAAGTCGAACCGCCCCGGCGCCTCCGGCGACACGGGCGGCAGCGGATGCGGCGACGGCTGCGGTGACGGATGCGGCGATGGCTGCGGCGACGGCTGCGGTTGTGGCTGCGGCTGCGAGTAGCGCAAACAGGACCGAGACTGCGCGGGCCAAGGCTTCAAGCCTTGGCCCGCTTCTTTTTTGGTCAACGGATGGGGGCGCGGGGGAGGGAGCCGAGGGCTGCGGAGCGGATGCGGGAAGGGCTCACGTGGCGGGCGCACCGAGGGCGATCGCGACGGCGCCCGCCGTGGTGCGCGTATGCGTGATGCTCAACTGCCAGCCGGTCACGCCGCGGCGGAGGGCCGTCTCGGCGGCGGTGCCGTCGAGGGTCACGCCCGGGGCGCCCAGCGCGGAGTGGAGGATGCGGATCTCGGAAAACGCCGCGCCCGACATGCCTGTGCCCAGCGCCTTCATGACCGCCTCCTTCGCGGCGAAGAGGCCCGCGAGGTGGGTGGCGCCATCGCTCCGGTCGACGCGCGCCGGATCCTCGCCTGGATGGAGGATCCGGCGCAGGAAGGCGGCGCCATGGCGCTTCATCATCCCGTCGATGCGTTCGATGTCGACGAGGTCGAAGCCGACGCCAAGGACCGGAGCGGCGGCGGTCACTCGCTGGGCTCGGCTTCGCCGAAGACGGCGCCCGAGAGGTCGGCTCCGTCGAGTTGGGCGTCGGTGAGGTCGGCGCCGTTGAGGTTGGCCTCACGCAGGATCGCGTTCGTGAGCCGGGCGCCGCGCAGGTTCGCGAGCGCGAGGTTGGCGCGGCGGAAGTCGGCGCCGGTCGCGTCGGCGCCGCGCAGGTTCGCGCCGAAGAGGTCCGCCTCGCTCAGGTCGGCGTTCTCGAGGTGCGCGCCCGTCAGGTCGGCCCCCGACAGCTTCGCCGAGAACAGCAGGCAGTCCGAGAGGATCGCGTCCACGAGCACCGCGTCCTTCAGGTTCGCGAGCGCGAAGTTCGCACGGCGCAGGTCGTGGGCGCGCAGATCCGCGCCGGCCAACCGGGCGCGATAGAGGTCGGCGCCCGGCTTGGGATCCGGCGTCGTCATGACTTCAGGAACTCCTTCACGAGGTCGTGCGCCTCGCGCGCATGGCGGTCCACGCCCGGCGCGTGGGTGCCGAGGCCGAAGCGGATCTCGGTGGGCTTGAACGGATCGGTACCGAGGCGCTCGCGCACGATCCGGATGCGGTCGAGCGCGTCGGTGAACTCGTGGCGGAACTCGTGCAGCCTCACCTTGCCCTCGACGATCCGCCGGGCGGAGGCCACCATCTGCTCCTTCTCCGTCTCCACCCTCTTCGCGAGGCGGGCGAGAACGCTCTCCTCCATGTACTGGAGGTACTCCTCCAGCTGCGAGCGATCCGCCCCCTGGATCTCGTCGGAGAGCCTCGCGACAAGGTCCTTGTAGCGCGCCCCCGCGGCGCCGGAGGGGCCCCCCTCCTCGCGCTCGCACTCGCGGACGCGGCGCCGGGCCTTCAGGAGGATGTTCTCGAGGCCGACGATCAGCCGGACCTGGTCGCTCATTTTGGACAACGCCGGAACTCCTTGTCTGACAGCATCATAGGCGCGTCTTTTCCGGGTTCAAGCGCGGTTCCCCCCGGACCGATCTGCTTAGGGCTAAGGCTTGGTGCCCTTCGCCCTTCCACCCACGACGCGTGGTAGAATCCCGGCACCAATCCGACCGCATCCATGGGCAAGAAAAAGGACTGTTTCGGGCAGGAAGACTACGTCTGCATGACGCCGAGCTGCCCCTATGCCCGCGACTGCATCAAGGCTGTCTGGGAGAAGCGCATGGAGAAGGTGCTGGCGCGGGGGAAGGCCGTCGAGGGAGCGGGCAAGCGCTCGCGTGGGCGGCTGTCGATGAAGACCCTGTCCGACTAGGGCGGCGAAGCGCCCAGGACGGATCGGAGCGTCCCCCGGGCCCCCTGGTCTTGCTCCCTTGCGAGAGCGCGCTGGATGGCGTCCCGGGTTTCCGCCGCCATGGCGCGACCGAGGACGACGGGCACGCGGCCGAGCAGGAGCGAGGCGGACACGCCGTCGGCGCGATGGCCTGCCGCGAGGGCCGCGGCCTCGCGCACCAGGGGATCGCGATCATGCAGCGATTCGAGCAGCAGGGCGTCGTCGGGCAGATGCACGCCCGCGGCGAGCACGAGCAGGGCGCGGACCCTGGGACTCGCCTCGCGCCGCACGAGGTTCACGAGCGTCCAGCGCGCTTGGCGCGCGAGCGCCGCGGAGACCCGGTGGCACTCCCGTGCCAGCTCGCGATCCTCCCCCGTCAGCGCGTCGCGCAGGTCTTCCACGAGCGTGGCGGTCGTCTCGTAGGGGCGGATGCCGTCGGCCGCGGGCTCCTCTCCCGCCGGGCCGTCCGGAGGGGGCGCGGGGGAGAGCGGTTCCCGCGCCGCCGCCGTGCGGGGGGCGCGCGTCGCGAGCAGCGCGATCCCCGCGGTCGCGGTCAACGCGAGCAGGAGCGTCAGGGGAAGCAGTCCCCTCAAAAGATCCTCGGGAGGCGCACGAGGCGGAACCCGGTGCAGACGGAGATGTTGACGGGGCGCGGCCGCCGCTCGAGGTTGCCGTCGTCCGTCACGTACTCCTCGGGCACGTCGACGACCTTCCACGCGGGATCGAGGAAGGAGTCGAGCGTGCAGGCGTCCTTGGGGAAGAGGTAGCAGCCGCCCGCGAGCAGCGTGCGCTCCTCGATCTCGTCGCGCACGTACTCGAGCACGTTGCCGACGAGCCCGAGGATCTCCCCCCGCGCCGCCGCTTCGCTCCCGAGCAGCGACGCGGCGCGTGCCTCGTCCCCGGTGCGGTCGGCGCAGATGAGGTCGGGCGAGAGGGCCGTGATCGGCGGCGGATAGGGCATTGTCCCGTCGCCCCGCCCCGCGCGCAGGTACTCCCCGATGTTGGGAAGCCGGATGAGCATGCGGTCCGCGGCGCGCCGGCTCAGCCAGTGCGCGTAGTCGAGCGCCTGCTCCAGCCTGACGCCTTCGGCGGGGTGGTTCTCGCGTCCGGCCTCGTAGAGGAAGCGCACCTTGCGCGGGTCGCCGTAGTGGCCCGTGTAGACCGGATCGACGCGCGCGAACGGGGTTTCGCGCGCAAACGAGCCCGGGTAGATCGCGAGGTCCTGCATCTGCTTCGCGTTGCGCTCGCTCGCGATCGAGGCGAGGTAGGCGAGGAACTGGCGGTTCGTGATCTCGCCCTGGCTGATCTCGAAGTCCTGGACGACCGTGCGGTCGGCGGAGAGGAAGGTGATCGGGGGGAGCCGCTCGACATCGTCGCCCTCTTCCATCTCCGGGTCCGCCGCCTTGCGCGCGATCGGCGGCGGCAGGACGGGGTTCTCCCACGTGACGTGCCGGGCGGTCCCGCGCCCGCACGGCACGAAGCGCGGCTCGACCGGGGCCCGGCGCACGGCGACGCGGAAGCCGACGTGGGGCTGCGCCGGGCCGGTGTCGAGCGGCTCGAACCCGTCCGGCGAGAAGGGCGTGCGCAGATCGTGGACCCTCCCCTCCTCCCAGGCGCTCCGGTACCAGACATCGCGGTAGGACCAACCTGCGGCCTGCGGCCTCCTCCCCACGTGGACCCACTCCGCGACGTTCCCGACGAGTCCGAAAAAGCCGCCGTACTCGCCGACCCGCGCGTCGCGGACGGGGAGCGGGGAGCCCTCGAGGACGACATGGGCGTCGGGATCGTCGAGGCGCGACCCCCACGGGAAGTTGAGTTCGAGGCGGCCGCGGCGGCCCGCGAGCACGAACTCCTGCGCCGTCGGGAGATCGACCACCAGGTCGGGCTGGGAGGCGAAGACCTCCTCCCACACGAAGGCGCAGAACTCGAGGGCGGCCGCGAAGTCGACCTCGGTCACCGGGTAGTTGCCGGTGCCGGTGTCATAGATGCGCCTGACGAGCGTGAGATCGGAGGAGCGCTTCCATGAGGTGGGGTAGAAGCGGTCCGGTATCCGCTTGCCGCTCTTCTTCGCGCGAGCGAGGAGGAACGCGTAGTACTGGTCGTTGGTCGTCTCCGAGGTCGCGAGCAGGAAGGTGTCGTCGACCAGGGTGTGCAGCAGGGAGGCGGGGTTCCAGTCGGGGTCGCTCGGCCGGTAGAGTCCCCAGATCACCGCGTCGGCCCTCACCTCGCGGAAGCTGTCGCGGTCGAGCACGATCCGCCCCGCCTCCGGATCGCGCGGGACGCTCAGGGCCGACCGGTTCGTCGGCAGCGGCGCGCCGTCGCCGACGAAGATCTGGATGCCAGCCAGCACGACCAGCAGCAGGAGGCTCGTGAAGGCGAGGTAGCCGCCCACGGCGAGCAGGCGCTGGCCGGTGGTGGGCGGGTTGTGGAGGGGTGCAGGGGACTCCCGAACGTCGGGCCGCAGCCGATACGCGCAGTGCGGGCAGTACTTGTACGTTTCCGCGAGGCGCGCGCCGCATCGCGGACAACCGGCGGACGGCAGGTCCTCCTGCAGTTCGGGAATCCTTGACGGTGTCGGCGCCATGGCGTCGACTATCATGTTCGCACGACGCCCCGGTAGCTCAACGGTAGAGCACCGCTTTCGTAAAGCGGGGGTTGGCGGTTCAAATCCGCCCCGGGGCTCCACTTCCATGCTTCACGTCGGCACCGACGAGGCTGGCTACGGTCCGCTGCTCGGCCCGCTCGTGGTTGCCGCTGCGGTCTTCGAGTGCGACCATTCCCGCGCCGGGATCCGCCTGCCCGGAGTCGGGGACAGCAAGCGCGTCTACGCGCGCGGGGGGCGGGATGCGCTGGCGCGCGTGCTCGGCTCCTACCTGCCGCTGCCCGCGCCCGGCCCGCAGGGCGCCTCGGGCGCTTCGCTGGGTGCGCTGCTGCGGAACGCGTCCGTGCGGGCGGACCCCCGCGGCGCCTACGCCTGGTATGGCGACGTCGAGGATCCGTCGCTGCGGCCGGCGGAGGCTCCGCAGGGGTTCAAGCGGCTGCTGCTGAATCCGGTCTGCGAGCGCGAGTTCAACGAGGGGTGCCGCACGCGCGGCGGGAAGGCGCACCTGCTCTTCGCGGAGACGATGCGGCTCGTGCGGGAGGCGCTCGCGCTCGCGCCCGAGGCCGACGCCGAGGTCGTCTGCGACAAGCACGGCGGCAGGCACTTCTACGCGGCGCTGCTGCTCGCGGAGTTGGGACCCTCGACGATCGTGGCCGAGGCCGAGGGCCCGGCCTCGTCGCGCTATCGCCTGACTTCGGGGGGGCGCCGGGTGCGCATCCGCTTCGAGGCCAAGGCGGACGCGCTCGATCCGCTCGCCGGCCTCGCGTCGATCGGCGCGAAGTACCTGCGCGAGCTGTTCATGGAGGCGCTGAACCGGTTCTTCGCGGGCAGGCTCGCGGGCCTCCGGCCCACCGCAGGCTACGTCGAGGACGGTCGCCGCTTCCTCGCCGACCTCGGTCCCCTGCTCTCCCAGGTCGAGGGGTACGACCGGGGCTTCGAGCGCCTCTACTAAAGTCGCCTCTCGGCGCGGCCCGATAGGAGCGATGGGCCCGGACTCCCGGGTCTGGAGGTCAACCGAGGGTCATGACGGCACAATTCGACTACGAGCGTCGCGAGTTCATCCGGCTGCCGATCACCGTCCCGGTGCGCTACAAGTTCCTCTCCCGCGAAATGGCGGGCAAGGACATGGAGACCGTCCACGAGGGGGTCTCGCAGAACATCGGCGCGGGGGGCCTCCTCCTCCGCGGCAAGCTCCCCGAACCCTCGTGGCTGAGCAAGCTGCTCACGCGGCGCATGTTCGTGGGCATCAACGTCCTGCTGCCGAACTCCGATCGACCCGTGAAGGCCCTCTGCAAGGTGATGTGGACGACGGCGTTGCAGGGCGAAGCGAACCAGATCGTCATGGGCCTCGAGTTCCAGGAGATCACGAGCAAGGACACCGACCTGATCACGCAGTACATCATCAAGGCGCAGATGCCCGGGTGAGAGAGCCGTCCGGGGGCGCGCCGGGCCGGATCGCGTGAGGTGCGGGTCGGAATCGCGGGGGGCTCGGGGGGTCGGGAAGATCGCCAGGGGGTGGGGCGTCCCACTTGCGGCGCGGCGGGGTCGCGCTTACAAAGGCGGCTTCATGTCGGAGCGCATCCTCGTCACGGGCGGTTGCGGGCTCATCGGCTCCTCGGTCGTGGAGCGGGCGCTCGAGCGCGGACACGCGGTCACGGTGCTCGACAACCTCTCGACGGGGCGGCGCGAGAACCTCCCGCCGCACGCGCGGCTCGAGGTCGTCGTGGGCGACGTCTGCGACGACGCGGTCGTCGGCAGCCTCGTGCGGCGCGTCGACCGGATCGTGCATCTCGCCGCCGGGGTCGGCGTCGGGCTCGTTCTCGCGCGTCCCACGGGACTCCTCCGCCAGAGCCTGCTCGGCACGGAGAGCGTCTTCCGCCACGCCGCCGCCGCGCGACGTCCGGTCTTCTTCGCCTCGTCGTCGGAGGTCTACGGGGAAAACGACGGCAGCCCGCTGCGCGAGGACCGGTGCGTCGGCTTCGGCTCCGCCGAGCGCATCCGCTTCACCTACGCCGCAGGCAAGGCCGCAGGCGAGGCTCTTGCCTTCGCCTACGCGCACGAGTACTCGCTGCCCGCCGTCGTCGGCCGGTTCTTCAACGTCACCGGGCCGCGGCAGACCGCCGAGTATGGCGCGGTTGTGCCGAGCCTGATCGCGCAGGCCCTCGACGGAGGGCCTCTGCGCATCCACGGGGACGGGCAGCAGACGCGCTCCTTCATCGCCGCCGAGGATGCCGCGGAGTATGTGCTCCGCCTCCTCGAGGCGGCGCCGGCGGGCGGCCTGCTCGTCAACATCGGCCGGCAGGACCCGGTCTCGATCCAGGGCCTCGCGCACAAGGTCCGCATGCTCGTGGACCCGCAACTCGAGGTGCGCTTCACGGCGCCCGCGTACGGTCAGGGGTTCGCGGCGATCCGCCACCGGCTGCCCGATGTCGAGCGGCTCCGCCGCTGGACGGGCTACCTCCCGCGGCGCGGCCTCGACGAGATCCTCAGGGCGTGCCTGGCCCAGCGTCGCGAGCAATCGAAGCGCTGAGCCACGCCAGATAGGCGGGAGCGCCCTCTTCGACGGCGACCGAGAGCAACTCGGGCACCTCGTAAGGGTGCAGCTCCTCCAGCGCGGCGATCACCTCGGGGACGCGGTCGCTCTCGGTCTTCATCAGCAGGAGCGTCTCCGTGCCGCCCTCGAGCGCGCCCTTCCACCAGTAGCGGCTCTGGACGTTCTCGATCGCGTTCACGCAGGCGACGAGGTGTCGCCCGAGCAGTCCCTCCGCGATCCGCCCGGCATCCCCGGCGGGGCAGGTGCAGAGCAGGAGGCGCGCGCGGCAGGTCACGCCTGCTCCCCCCCCACGTGCGCGTGGCCCCCCGGGCCCCCCCGCCGCCGCCTCCGTCGTCGCCGCCGCCGCCGCCCCGCGGACCGCTCCCCCGAGGCGTCGGCCCGGAAGAGTTCCTCCCAGAGCGGCAACGGGTCGGGATCGACCGGCACGAGCGGGCCGAGAATGGCCCGCAGGTGGAGCGCCTCGGGAAAGTAGTCGCGGGCACACAGGCGGTGCGCGTGGCGACCGTCGGGAGGTTCGAGCAGCCGGACCTGGGCGGCGAGGCAGAGTCGCATGCCCGTCAGGTCGCGGCGCGACGCGAGCAGGCGCCCGGCGAGCGGTCGCAGGATCTCGTGCAGGTCCTCCTCGGGGTTGCGCAGCGGCAGCGCGCGCGCGACGAGCGGCGCCCCGAGCACGCCCAGCAGCAGCGACTGCGACAGCGCCCCCCGATCCCCCCCCGATTCCTCGCTGAGGCGGGCCAGCGCGGCGTAGAAGCTCTCGGGTAGGGGCGACAGTTCGGGAAGGAGCGTCCGCACGACGCCGACCTCCTCGAGGAGGCGGAACGAGTCGGCCGAGCCGTGGCCGGAGAGCAGGCGGTAGATCTCCTCCAGTACCCGCGGCGGGGCCGCCTTCGCGAGATCGCCCGCGTGGGCGATGGCGGCGCCGCGCAGCGCGGGGTCGAGGGAGAGGGCGAGGCGGCCCGCGAACTTGGCCGCGCGCAGGATGCGCACCGGATCCTCCCGGATCCGCACCTCCGCCTGGCCGATCGTGCGCACGCAGCGCCCCTCGAGGTCGGCGAGGCCGCCGACATGGTCGATGACCCGCCCCGGCCCGATGTCGTAGAAGAGCCCGTTGATCGTGAAGTCGCGGCGCAGGGCGTCCGAGACCTCGTCCCCGAAGATGTTGTCGCGCGTGATGTAGGGGTCGTCGCTCTCCTGGTCGGGCGGCGCGCGGAAGGTCGCGACCTCGACGGTGCGCGGGCCGAACGTGACGTGCACGAGCTTGAAGCGGCGTCCGATCACCCGGCTGTTGCGGAAGAGGCGCTTGATCTGCCGCGGCCGCGCGCTAGTCGCGATGTCGAAGTCCTTCGGGGAGACCCCGAGCAGGAGATCCCGCACGCAGCCGCCCACGAGATAGGCCGTGAACCCGTAGCGGACAAGGCGCTGGATCACCGTGACCGCATCGCGGTCGATCGCCCCGCGCGGGATCGGCGGGGGGGCGGCCGGGGAGGTTTCTTGCATGGGTACTCGTGAGCGGCCACCGCGTGCGGCCCGCGCGCGGAGCGCAGAATGTACCCCGACCCACCGGGCGAGCGCTTGCGGTATCGTAGCGGGCTTCTCCCGAAGCGCCTACCGGGCCAGGCGTCGCTCGAGCCCGGGGCCCCCTGCTTCGCCATGCAGTTCTTCGGCGGCCTCGACCTGAGCCCCTTCGACTTCACGCGCCTCGCCCTCACGAGCGCCGCGGTCTCGTGGACCGCCGTGCGCCTGCTCGACGGCGCGGCACGCAAGTGGGGGATGGTCTCCCGCTCGCGTCGCGACCGGTTCGGGGCCGGCCATGTGCCGCTCACGGGGGGCCTCGGACTCTGCGCCGGCGCGCTCGTGGCGCTCCTGCTGACGCGCCCCGCGATCCCGCTCGCGCCGCCGCTGCTCGCCCTCGGGCTCTTCGTGGTCGGCCTCCTCGACGACCGCTTCGCCTTCCGCCCCGCGCCCAAGTTCGCGCTGCAGGCGGGCGTTGCCCTCGCGGGCAGCCTCGCCCTCGCCCCCTCCCCGGCGATGGCGGGACTCGTGCTCCTCACGGTCCTCTTCGCGGTCAACGCGAGCAACTACCTCGACAACATGGACGCGCTGCTGCCCGGTGTCGCCCTCGTGCAGGCGCTCGCGCTGATGCAGGTCGGGATCACGCCGGGGGTGGGCGCCACGCTTCTCGTCTGGGCGCTGCCCGGGGCGCTGCTCCACTCGATGCCGCCCGCGCGCGCCTACCTCGGCGACAGCGGGAGCCACCTCGTCGGCGCGCTGCTCGCGATCGACGCCGTCGGGCTGCTCTTCCACGCCGACGGCGGGCTCCGGGTGCGCCTGCTGCTCCCGCTGGCGCTGCTCTTCGCCGTCCCGATCGCCGACGTCGCCACGGTGACACTCTCGCGCCTGCGCCGGGGACGGCCGCTCTTCCGGGGCGGCACCGACCATCTCTCGCACCGGCTCGTCCGTTTCGGCTACCCCGTGCCGCGGGCGGTCCTGCTCCTCGTGCTAGCATCCGGCGTGTGCGGGATCGCCTCGCTTATTCTGGCGCGCTCCTGATCGCCGCGTGCGCCGCGAGCCCCGGGTCGCTGCGCCTCGTGCCGAGCCCGCTCGCGCGCGACCGTGCGCCCCCCGCGCCCCCGCGCCCCCCGCACGAGGGTGCCAACGACAGCCTCCAGTCGCGGGAGGTGCACCTCGAGATCGACGACGGAGGCGCGCCGCAGCGCCTCGCGGCGTGGTGCCGCGTCGGCGTCTGGACTACGCTCGACCGCACCGTCGCACACCGCTTCGTGCTGCGCGAGTCCTGGGGCAGGCTGGGCGATCGTCCCCCGCGCCTGCTGGCCCGTGTCGAGGACGACGTCCAGGGCGGCATCGTGGCGCGAGTGCGCCCCGAGGCCGACGGGTCGCTCTCGTTCCATGTCGAGGTGGCGGAGGCGGAGGTGCTGCCGGCCCGCACCGTCGGCATCTACCACGGCCAGCGGGTCGTGCTCGCGCCCGCGGCGAGACACGGCTACCGCTTCTCCGGGACCGTGCCGGCGGGCTACGAGGGGGTGATCGCCTGCTGGCGCCCCGGCGTCGTGCTCAGCCTCGGTCCGGCAGGGAGCGGCGTCGAGGGGGTGCGGGGGCCATCCGGCGCCGTCCACGTGCGGGCGCCGGGCACGCATGCGCTGGTCCCCGGGCGCGGGTGTCTCGCGGAGGCCTTTGTCGAGAGGTGGTCGCTCCGCCAGCCGGTGCATGTCGTCGAGGAGGGGATCGAGCGGATGGACTTCCGCTTCGGTCGCGACCGCGAGGCGGTCGGGTTCTCGACGGAGGGAGCCCGCGGTCTGCGTTCGTTCGGCACCCCCTTCGAGGAGGTGCCCCCTGGCTAGCGCGGTGCTGCTGCTCTGCGCCGCCCTGTGCGCCGCGGAAGAGCTTGCGACCCCGGGGGAGCAGGTCTGCGGCGCTCTCGCCCGTGCGCTCGCCTCGGGCAGCGAGGAGAGCGCCGTTGCGCTGCTCGACGAGGTCGGCGGTCTCTACCGCTTCCCGGCCTCCCCCGACGAGGCGCAGGCGCTCTTGCGCCAGACGTCGGAGGCGCTGCGCTCGCCGAGCGCCCGCGTCCAGGCTGCGGCCCTCGATGCGCTCGGGCAGACGGGCGCCGAGGCCGCGGCGCCCATCGTCGAGCCCTACCTCCGCTCGCCGAAGCAGGATGCCATCGGCTTTGCCGCGCTGAGGGCGGCGGGCAGGATCCGCGCCCCCCTGCTCGCGCCGGGCCTGCTGCGGGTCGCCGCCCGGACGGAGGAGCCGCTGCTCGCGGAGCAGGCGCTCGCCGCGCTGGGCGACTTCTGCCTCGCGCCGGCGGAACTGCGCAAGCAGGTCGTGCAGCGGACGCTCGACCTTTGCGATTCGCTCAGCCGGAAGCGTGCCTGGGACCGGCTCAGGGCGCCGGGGTTGCGCGCGCTCCAGCGGCTGCTCGGGCGCCGCATGAACTCCGTCGACCAGTTTGCCGACTGGTGGCGCGCCTACCGGGGCGAGAAGGATCCGTTCGGCTCCTGACCGGCACGAGGCAAGACGGCCCGGACCTGGCCCTGTCGCGGCCGTGCGTCGAGAGTGGTCGGCAGGAATCCCGGTGCGGTGATCTGGATCGTCGCGCGCTCGCCGCCAAGCCCCGCCAGCCGGAATTGCCCCCGGTCATCGGCGACGGCACGCACGAGTGCGAGAGTCTGGCCCGGATCAGGGAGAGAAACCGCGAGGAGTTCCGCATGCTCGACCGGCAGGCCGCGTGCATCGACGACAAACCCGTTCAGTTCGTAGCCCGCGTCCAAGGTCACCTCGAGTTCTCCCTCTGCCGGGCGGTAGAGCGCGATGCGCCGGGTCGCGCAGCCCCGCGCGCCCACCAGCACGGCGTAGGCGACCTCCGCGAGGCCCGGGAGGTCGAAGCGCCCGTCCGCCCCCGCCTCGCCCCGCGTGGCGGGGATGCCTGTGGGCGCATCCCCCTCGCCCAGCGGCGCGAACTCGAGAACCGCGCCTGCCGCGGGAGCTCCCCCCGGGCCGAGGATCCTCCCCCTCCCCCGCACCGCGGCGGGCAGGTCGATCACACCGTCGCGCAGGGCGATCGGACGCCCTTGCACGACGGCCCAGGCGCGCGTCCCCTCGGGCAGACGCAGGTCGAACCCCCCGTCCTCGTGCAGCGCGGCGGTCCATCGGAGCGCCATCCAGTCGTCATCGCCGACCGACGGGATGCGTGCATGGATGAGAATCTCCCCCAGACCCCCTGAGCCTCCGATTCTGCCCTTGAGCGCGAAACCCCGGCCGAAGTCGATCTGGCCATCCCCCGCGGCGACGGCGGCGCCGGCAGACGAGACCGCGGCCACGAGCACGGCCCCCTCGCGGTCTTCGAGCCGATAGCCTCCGTCCCGCTCCGTCGGCGTGCGCGCGAGCACGGTCCCATGCCGGTCGAGCAGCAGCACCTCGGCGGAGGCGACCCCGGTGACGGTTCCCGTGCGCATGCGCGGCGGGGCGACGCTCAGTTCGACGTGCGGCGTCAGCCGGGCGTCGACCCACGCGGAGGCGCGCCCCTGCGCCGAGCGCGCCCGGACGCGCACGGGCTCGACCGGCAGGTCGTCCGCGGCAAAGACTCCGTCGGAACCGGTGGTGCCCTCCGCTCGCCTCCCGTGGAGCCCCTCGATGAGGATCGTCGCTCCCACGACGGGTGTACCGTCGGGCGCCGCCACGACGCGAACGCGCAGTCGGCCGCGCTCGCCGGGCGCCGGGCTCTCGCCCCCCGGGGCGGGGAGGCGCCCGCCGCCGCGAAAGGTGCCCGCGAGAAAGAGGCCGAGCGGAAGGAGCAGCGCAAGAAGCAGCAGCAAGAGCAGGAGCACTGCTCGGCGGGGGCGGCGCTTGCGGCGAGCCTTGGGCATGGGGGGGCGCGGGGGGCGCTATAATCGGGTGATCGACCCACGAGGTGGAATCATGAGGCGCACGGCACTCTTCCTGATCATTCTGGCTGGCTTGCTTAGTACCGAGGGGCTTGCCGAGGGTCCCGATGGCGACCCCGAGGCGGACGGGGCGCGGATCCTCAACGATCTGACCGCGGCCAACGCCGCCAAGGACTCGAGCAAGATCGACCTCCTGCTGAAGGAGATCCTCGATTATGCCAAGAGGGGGAAGACCGAGGAGACGATCGAGGAGTTCGGGGCGCAACTCGACGAGTCCTTCAAGATCTGCAAGGGGAACTGGGGGACCCTGCGCAAGATCGTCGAGGCGATGGGGGAACTCCGTTCGAAGAAGGGTTCGCGCCTGCTGAAGAAGGTCGCCTTCCAGAAGGAGGGGCTGACGAAGGACGAGGAGGAGGTGCAGGCCGTCGCGATCCACGCGATTTCGCTGATGAACGACCCCAAGATGGTCGCCTCGCTCATCGAGCAGACGAGGAACAAGAGCCTGGTCGTCGCGAAGGCCGCCTACGAGAGCTTCAAGCAATACGCCACGGCGAAGGGAAAGGTCCGGCGCGACATCGCCGATGAACTGATCAAGAGGCTCGAGGCCGAGAATCCGACCGCGGGCCAGAGCGGCGGCGTCAGCGCGGAGCAGCAGGACCGCTTCAACCAGCTGAAGGCGAGCATCGTCGCGAGCATGCAGGTCATCTGCCGCCAGCCGACCATCAACGATGTCGAGAACTGGCGCGAGTGGTGGCGCGAGAACAAGAAGAACTCGCGGGCCGAGGCCTGGAAGGACCCGGAGAAGGAGTAGCCGGGGCGCTCATCCGGTTTCGACCCGAGGCTGCGCCGCGCCATGCGCCCCTGTCATTCGGGAGGGCGGGTCTTGCCATTCTGGCATCGGGCCCCCGCGCCCCCCGATGATGTAAGACCTTTTCCGGCAACGACTTGAGAGCGAAGCCTCCTTCGGCACTTGGTTCGCTGTTGGTCCGGCCGGGACTACTAGGCAACTCTCTGTAGGAGGCGATAGCGGATGGCCAAGCAGCTCGTTTTCGAGCATGAGGCGCGTGAGCACCTGCGGGCCGGGGTCGAGAAGATGGCGCGAGCCGTCCGGTCGACGTTCGGGCCCCGCGGGCGCACCGCGGTCATCGACAAGGGTTGGGGCAACCCGACCGTGACCAAGGACGGGGTGAGCGTCGCCGAGGAGGTGGACCTCAGCAACCCGTACGAGAATCTCGGTGCCCAGCTCCTGAAGGAGGCGGCCACGAAGACCTCCGACGTCGCGGGCGACGGCACGACGACGGCGACGGTCCTCGCCGAGGCGATCTTCAACCAGAGCCTGCGCTTCGTCACGGCCGGCGCCAACGTCGCGGCCGTCGGGCGCGGCATCCAGAAGGCCGTGGACCGGGTGGTCGAGTTCTTCCGCGGCTACGCGAAGAAGATCGACACGAAGGAGGAGATCGCCCAGGTCGGCACGATCGCCGCCAACGGCGACCCCGAGATCGGCAAGATGATCGCCGAGGCGATGGAGAAGGTCGGCCGCGACGGTGTGATCACCGTCGAGGAGGGCAAGGGCATGGAGACGGCGGTCGACGTGGTCGAGGGGATGCAGTTCGACCGCGGCTTCCAGAGCCCGCACTTCGTGACCGACGCCGACCGGATGGAGTGCTCGCTGGAGCGTCCCTTCATCCTCGTCTTCGAGGACAAGATCACCGCCGCGGCGAAGCTCGTCCCGCTGCTCGAGACGATCAGCAAGACGCAGCGGCCGCTGCTGATCATCTGCGAGGCGGTCGAGGCCGATGCGCTCGCGACGCTCGTCGTCAACAAGATGCGGGGCGTCCTGCAGGTGTGCGCCGTGAAGGCCCCCGGCTACGGCGACCGCCGCAAGGCGATGCTCGGCGACATCGCGACGCTCGTCGGCGCCGAGCCGCTCTACAAGGATCTCGGCATCGAGATCGACAAGGTGACCAAGGCCCACCTCGGCAGCGCCAAGCGCGTGACCGTGGACGCCGACAACACGACGATCATCCAGGGGGCCGGGGACGCGGCGGACGTCAGCGCCCGCGGCGCCCAGATCCGGCGCGAGATCACGCAGACCGACAGCGAGTACGACCGCGAGAAGCTGCAGGAGCGCCTCGCGCGCCTCAGCGGCGGCGTCGCCGAGATCAACGTCGGCGCGGCGACCGAGAGCGAGATGAAGGAGAAGAAGGCCCGCGTCGAGGACGCGCTGCACGCGACGCGGGCGGCCATCGAGGAGGGCGTCCTCCCCGGCGGCGGCGTCGCCCTGATCCGGGCCCGCGATGCGGTGCTCGCGACGATGACGCTCGAGAACCACGACGAGCAGATCGGCGTGAAGATCGTGCGCGGCGCGCTGGCGGTGCCGGCGCAGCTCATCGCGGAGAACGCCGGGTACGACGGCGCGCTCGCGGTGAAGAAGATCCGCGGCGGCAAGGACGCGACCGGTTTCGACGCCTCCACCGGCGAGACCGGCGACATGTACAAGCTCGGGATCGTGGATCCCGCGAAGGTGACGCGCTCGGCGCTGCAGAACGCGGCCTCCGTGGCCGCGCTGCTGCTCTCCACCGAGGCGCTGGTGACCGACATCCCGAAGAAGGCGGAGGATGCGGCCGGCGGCGACGAGCACGGCCACCACGATCACGGCGACTTCGGGGACGAGTGGTAAGGGACGGGAGACAAGAGATGGCCATCAGGATTCGACCCCTCAAGGACAGGATCGTCGTGCGCCCGGTCGAGGAAGAGACCCGGACCGCCGGCGGCATCTACCTCCCCGACACCGCGAAGGAGCGCCCGCAGAAGGGCGAGGTCGTCGCGGTGGGCCCGGGGAAGTTCATCGAAAGCAAGGGGGATCGCGTGCCGATCCCGCTGAAGGCGGGCGACAGGGTCTTCTTCGGCAAGTACGCGGGCACCGAGATCCGCATCGACGGCGACGAGTACAAGATCCTCGAGGTCAAGGACGTCCTCGCCAAGTTCGAGGAATAGGAGAGCGACGTGGGCAAGCAAATGCTGTTCGACACGGAGGCGCGCCAGCGCATCCTGCAGGGCGTCCGGAAGATCACCGGCGTCGTCAAGGCGACCCTCGGCCCGGGCGGCCGCAACATCATCCTCCAGAAGTCCTTCGGCAGCCCGGTCGTGACGCGCGACGGCGTCTCCGTCGCGAAGGAGATCGAGCTCGAGGAGCCCTTCGAGAACCTCGGCGCCAAGATGGTGCGCGAGGTCGCGAGCAAGACCAACGACCTCGCGGGCGACGGCACCACGACCGCCAGCGTGCTCGTGGAGGCGATCTACCAGGAGGGCCTGAAGGCGATGGCGGCCGGCGCGGCGCCGGTGCTGCTCCAGCGCGGCATCGAGAAGGCCACCGCGGCGATCGTCAAGCGGCTCGAGAAGATGTCCACCCCCGTCGAGGGGCGCAACCAGATCGTGCAGGTCGGCACGATCGCCGCGAACCACGATCGCACGATCGGGGAGTTGCTCGCGGATGCCATCGGCAAGGCGGGCAAGGACGGCGTCATCACGGTCGAGGAGGCGAAGTCGGTCGAGACGACGCTCGAGACCGTGGACGGGATGCAGTTCGACAAGGGCTTCATCTCGCCCTACTTCATCACCGACCCCGAGCAGCTCAAGTGCACGCTCGAGGACGTCTCCATCCTCTTCTACGAGAAGAAGCTGAGCTCGCTGCGCGACCTCGTGCCTGTGCTCGAGCGCGTCGCGCAGAGCGGCAAGCCGATCCTCGTCGTCGCCGAGGACGTCGACGGCGAGGCCCTCGCGGCGCTCGTCATCAACCGCCTCCGCGGCACGCTGAAGGCGTGCGCGGTCAAGTCGCCGGGCTTCGGCGACCGGCGCAAGGCGATGCTCGAGGACATGGCGATCCTGACCGGCGGCCAGTTCATCTCCGAGGACCAGGGCATGAAGCTCGAGAGCGTCGAGCTCTCCCACCTCGGCCGGGCCGAGAAGGTGATCGTCGAGAAGGACAAGACGACGATCGTGGGCGGCGGCGGCACCAAGAAGGCGATCGCGGACCGCATCAAGCAGATCCGCACGCTCATCGAGAAGACCACCTCCGACTACGACCGCGAGAAGCTCGAGGAGCGCCTCGCGAAGCTCGTCGGCGGTGTCGCCGTCATCAAGGTCGGCGGCAAGACCGAGACCGAGATGAAGGAGAAGAAGTTCCGCGTCGAGGATGCGCTCAACGCGACCCGGGCCGCGGTCGAGGAGGGCATCGTGCCCGGCGGCGGCGTCGCGCTGCTGCGGGCGCGCAAGGCCGTCGATGCGCTCAAGCTGGAGGGGGACGAGGCGATCGGCACGCGGATCCTGTTCGACGCGCTCGCGATCCCCCTCAAGACGATCGCGTCGAACGCGGGCGAGAACGGCTCGCTGGTGGCGAGCGAGATCCTCGAGAACAAGTCGCCCAACTGGGGCTACGACGCGCTCAACCGGGCCTACGGCGACATGATCGAGATGGGGGTCGTCGATCCCCTGAAGGTCGTCCGGGTCGCGCTGCAGAACGCGGCGAGCCGCGCGGGGCTGATGCTCACGACGGACACCGCAATCACCGAACTGAAGGAGAAGGAGAAGGCGGCGGTCGGCGCCACCGCCTGAGCCCCCCCTCATCAAGACGAAGCGCGGGGGCTTTCGCCCCCGCCGCTTTTTTTCGTATGCCCCCTGCCGCCGGAAAACGCGACTACTACGAGATCCTCGGCATCCCGAAGAACGCCGATGCCGAGGCGATCAAGCGTGCCTACAGGAAGATCGCGCTCCGCGACCACCCCGACAAGAACCCGGGGAACAAGGAGGCGGAGGAGCGGTTCAAGGAGTCCGCCGAGGCCTACGAGGTCCTGAGCGATCCCGAGAAGCGCGCCGCCTACGACCGGTTCGGCCACGCCGGAGTGGGGGGGGGCGGACCCCACTTCACCTCCGTCGAGGACATCTTCGGCGCCTTCGGCGACATCTTCGGGGGGCGCGGGGGCGGAAGCGTCTTCGAGGATCTCTTCGGCGGCGGGCGCTCCCAGCGCTCGCGGCAGGGGGGGGCCCATCTCAAGGTGGATCTCGAGATCACCCTCGACGAGGTGCGCTCGGGCGCGAAGAAGACCATCGAGATCCAGCGCAACGAGGTCTGCAAGCCCTGCCACGGGAGCGGGGCGAAGGCGGGCACGTCGCCCAAGCGTTGCGCCGACTGCGGCGGGCACGGCCACATCGTCCGCTCGCAGGGGTTCTTCGCCATGCGCAGCACCTGCCCGCGCTGCCATGGCACCGGCGAGGTCATCGAGACGCCGTGCGGCCACTGCGGCGGCACCGGCAGGGTGCCCGAGTCGCGCCAGGTCACGGTGACGATCCCCCCCGGCGTCGATACCGGGATGCAGTTGCGCCTCTCCGGCGAAGGGGAGGCGGGTCCCCGGGGCGGAGCGAGGGGCGACCTCTTCTGCGAGATCCGCGTGGCGCCCCACCCGCTGCTGCGCCGGCAGGGCGAGGACCTGCTCCTCGACCTCCCGATCGGATACGCGCAGGCGGCCCTCGGCACCGACCTCGAGGTCCCGACGCTGCAGGGCAAGAGCAAGCTGACGATCCCCGCCGGAACGCAGCCGGGCACCGTGCTCCGCATGCGCGGGCTCGGCCTGCCGCGGCTCGACGGCTATGGCGTGGGCCACCAGCTCGTGCGGGTGCAGATCGAGGTGCCGACGCGACTCACGGGAGAGCAGGTGGAACTGCTCCGCCGCTATGCCCAGATGGAGGAGCAGCAGGTCGGTTCGCGTCAGAAGGGGTTCTGGGACAAGGTGCGAGAGATCTTCGAATGAACGGCCCCGACGAGGAGAGAGAGCGGCAGGCGGAGGCCACGCCCCCCGATGACGCGTGCGCGGCGCCGGCCCCGACGGCGGAGGAGAGCGCCGCGGAGTGGCGCGACAAGTACCTGCGCACGCTGGCGGAGCTCGACAACTACCGGAAGCGCTCCGAGCGCGAGCGCGAGTCCGCGCGTCGCTACGCCCTCGAGGGGCTGATGCGCGACCTGCTGCCGATGCTGGATGGCCTTGAGGCGGCGCTCGGCGCCCAGGGCGACCTCGCGCCGATCCAGGACGGGATCCGCCTCGTCCTCGAGTCGACTCGCCGCATGCTCGGGGAGCGCGGGCTCGAACCGATCCCCTCCGTGGGCCAGATCTTCGACCCGAGAGTGCATGAGGCCGCGGGGATGTCCTACGACCCCGCCGTCGCCCCCGGCACGATCGTCCGCGAGGACCGGCCGGGCTACCGCCTCCACGACCGGATTCTCCGCCCGAGCGCGGTTCACATCGTCGTGGCTCCCCAGCCGAAAGAAGGGGACGGCGGCGATCGCGCCCCGGGGGAGCACGAGGAGTAGCATGCCGACCTACGACTACCGGTGCGACGCTTGCGGCCACGAAATGGACCAGTTCCAGGGCATCAAGGAGGCCGCGCTCAAGAAGTGTCCCTCCTGCGGGAAGAACAGGCTGCGCCGTCTCATCGGCAGCGGTGCCGGCATCATCTTCAAGGGCAGCGGCTTCTACGAGACCGACTACAAGCGCTCCCGCTCTTCCACGTCCAAGGAGGGCCCGAACGAGGGCGTCCCCAAGAAGGACGGGGAGAGCAAGCCGGCGAAGGCCCCCGACGCGTCGTCCGCCTCCGCACCGTCGACCCCGGCGCCCGCGTCCGGCTCCAAGCGGAAGAAGGGCGAGTAGCCTCGCGTCGCGGTCGCGGGATGGTGCTCGCGCGCCGTGGGACGAGCGCGTAGCCGTCCGGCGTTCACTGCGCGGGGGAGGCCGACTCGAGTGGCGCGCTCTCGAGCGAGATTGTCGTGCGCCGGGCGGCGACGCCCTCCGCCGAGGCGCGCACGCTGAGGCGCGCCTCCGCGGTGCCGCCGGGGCCGAGTGTCGCGATGCGCCAGACGAGCAGGCCCTCCTCGCCACGGTCGACCTCCTCCGGCGCCGATTCGACCTGGAACTCGCCTGCACCGCTTTCGACGACGGCGATGCGCGAGAGCGACTGCTGCGTCAGGTTGCGCACGCGCAGCGTCACGTCGAAGAGTTCGCCCGGACGGACGCGGGCGGGCGACTCGCGCTCGAGTTGGAGCAGGGCGGGGAGGCCTGCGACCCCCGGGAACTCGAGCGACGCCCGCTGCAAGGGCGGCGGCGCGGGAGGCGGCGGGGGCGGGGCGGGCGGAGCGGGGAGAGGCGCGGTCCCGTCCCGGATCCCCAGTTCGGTGATTGCCACGAGCGTCGGCACGCGCCGCGCGCTCGGGATCTCCTCGGCGACGCCGCGGATGCGGATGCGCAGGCGCTGCGGCTCCGAGAGCGCGATCCGCAGATCCCGCTTCAGCTTCCCGCCGGTGCCCGCGAAGGTGTACCAGTAGCCGGGCGCCGGGTTCGGATAGGGGAAGTCGGGGGCGACGCACTCGTGCCAGTCGCCGTTGCGATAGGGCTCGAAGGGGATCGGCCGGTAGGGGTTTTTCGGATCGTCGTCGGCGGCCTCGGCATCGTTGGCCTCGAGGTAGACGCCGCCGGTCGTGCCGCGCGTCTTGCCCGTCTTCGAGACGCGGTAGAGGCCGCTCTTGAACTCGAGGTGGAGCACGACCTCGAGCGCGGGCGCGCTCATCTCGTGCAGGAACTCGACCGGCGGCCGGTATTGGGTCGCGCCGTCGAGGAAGACGCGCATCTCGAAGGTGCGGGAGTCGCGGCCGGGGGCGGCCGTGACGAGGGGGATCAACGCCAGCAGAGCGAAGGGGATTCGACGCATGGCGCGGATTTCGCAATTCGCGTACCAAGGGAGGGAGGGGGGGCGCGGGGGGGAGCAGCCGGGCCGCCAGCGTCCTCCCGCAGGGACGCCCGTCCTCAGTTGGGGATCGCCGCGGTGAGCACCTCCGGGGCCCCGTCGGTGATCACGAGGTTGTCCTCGATGCGGATCCCTCCGAAGTCGCGCATGCGGTCGACGCGGGCCCAGTCGACCTCCGTGGCGTGCCGCTCGCGCAGCGCGGGGTCGTCCAGCAGCGCGGGGATGAAGTAGAGGCCCGGCTCGATCGTAAGCGTGAAACCCGGCTTCAGCGGAAGGTCGAGGCGCAGGTACTTCAGGGTGGGGCGGGTGGTCGGGCGCCGCGGCGGCGCGCTGTCGCCGTCGCGCACGCCGAGGCCCACGAGGTGCCCGATGCCGTGGGGGAAGAAGAGCGCGTGGGCGTCGCGCTCGACGAGATCCTGGGCGTTCCCCCTCAGGAGGCCCAGATGCACGAGCCCCCGGGCGAGGTCGAGAGCCGCCTCGAGGTGGATCTCGCGGTACTCCATGCCCGGAACGCAGCGGGCGATCGCCCGGCGCTCCGCCTCGAGGACGACCGCGTGCAACTCCCGCTGCTCCTCCGTCACCACGTAGGTGCGGGTCACATCCGCGCAGTAGCCGTCGATCTCGCAGCCCGCGTCGATGAGCACGAGGTCGCCCCTCCCGACGGCCCGCGCCGAGGGCGTCGAGTGGAGGATCGCCGCGTTCGGGCCCGAGCCGACGATCGTGCCGTAGGCGGTGCGTTCGCCCCCCGCGCGGAAGAAGGCCGCCTCGAGCTCGATCTGGATCCCGCGTTCGGTCGCGCCCGGGCGGATGGACGCCCGCGCCTCGGCGAAGCCGCGGGCGGTGGCCGCGGCGGCCCGCCGCATCCGCTCGACCTCCCCCGGCTCCTTCACGCGGCGCACCTCCTTCAGCCCCTCCCGCAGCGCCGCCGCCAGCTCCGGCGTCCCCCGCACCCCCTGGACCTCGCACCCGAGGGTGGCGATCGGACGACCGGAGCGGCTCTTGATCCAGTCGCCGAGCCCCGCGAGGGGCAGCGCGCTCCGCTCCGGCGCGCTCTCCCAGACGCGTTGCGCCTGGGTCAGCACGGGCGCGAACTGCGTCCACCCCTCGCGCGGGTCGAAGGCGACGACCGCGTCGGGGAGGGCGTCGTCCGCCAGGTAGCGGTACTCGGGATGCGGCAGGAACGGGTAGGTCTGGTCGCCGCTGCCCTCGATGGGGAGGAGACGGCCCGCCCCGACCAGCACGATTTCGTTCCCGAGGTTCCACCGCTTCGCGACCTTCGCGCGGCGGGCGTCCAGATCGATCATCGGTGGCGGATTGTAAGCTCATGCGATGGCGAGAAAGAGGCTTGCCGACGACGATCTGCTCGCGCGGCTGGTCTCGTTCGACACGACGAGTTCGAACAGCAACCTGCCGTGCGCCGACTTCATCTGCGACTACGGAGGCAGGGCGGAGCGCCTCCCCTCCCCCGACGGCACGAAGGCCAACGTGCTGCTGCGATTCGGGCCGCCTCCGTCGGGGGACCGGGCGGGGCTGCTGCTGAGCGGCCACATGGACGTCGTGCCGGCGGGGGAGGAGGGCTGGGGCAGCGACCCCTTCCGGCTTTCGGATCGCGGCGACCGCTACGTCGCGCGCGGCGCCTGCGACATGAAGGGGTTCCTCGCGCTCGCCCTGAACGTCGCGTGCGAGACGCGGGATCTGGCCCGGCCGCTGGCGCTGCTCTTCACCTACGACGAGGAGGTTGGGACGCTGGGCGCGCGCCACTTCGTCGAGAGCTTCCCGGCGCCGGAGAGCCTCCCCCGGAGCGCGATCATCGGCGAACCCACCGGCCTCCGCGTCGTGCGCATGCACAAGGGGCACATGAAGATGCGCGTGACGATGGAGGGCAGGAGCGCGCACAGCGGCTACCCGCACCTCGGCCGCAACGCGATCGAGGCGATGGGGCGCGTGCTCGCGGCGCTGCGCGGCCTGCGCCACGAACTCGAGCGCGAGGGGGGGCCGAACGCGGCCTCCTTCCCCGAGGTGCCCTTCGTGCCGCTGAATCTCGGCTGCATCCACGGCGGCACCGCCGTCAACGTCGTGCCCGACCGGTGCGTGCTCGACTTCGGTCTGAGGCTGCTGCCCGGCATGGGCAGCGACGCGATCGTCGAGCGCATCGGCGCGAAGGTGGCGGCGGCGGCAGGGCCCGACCTCTTCCGCGTCGAAGTCACCGGCGAGAGCCCGCCGATGCTGCTTTCGCCTACCTCGCGCATCCACGACGAACTCTGCCGCCTCGTCGGGCAGCGGGGGGAGGCGAGCGTCTCCTACGCGACGGATGCGGGGTGGTTCGCGACGGCGGGCATGGAGTGCGCGATCTACGGGCCCGGGTCGATCGAGGTCGCCCACCGGCCCGACGAGTCTGTGCCCAAGGCCGATCTCCGGGGGGCGCGGGGGGTGTTGGAGCGCATCGTGGAGCGGTTCTGCCGGTGAAGACGATCGAGGCCGACCTCACGTGGACCGGCGAGCGGTTCGAGCGCGGGATCCAGGTGCGATGCCGCGGCGACACGATCAGCCACGTCGGGGCGCTCGGGAGGAAGGCGGACCTGCGCCTTCGGGAGCGGGCGCTGCTCCCCGGACTCGTGAACGCGCACTCGCACGCGTTCCAGCGCGCGCTGCGGGGGGTGGGCGAGGGCCCGGGCAGCTTCTGGAGCTGGCGCGAGGGCATGTACTCGCTCGCCGAGGGGCTGGACGAGACGGCCTTCCGGGCGCTCTGCATGGACGCGTTCGGCGAGATGCGGGAGGCGGGCATCACCACCGTGGGCGAGTTCCACTACATGCACCACCTCGGTGCGACGGACGACTTCCGCCTCGACGAGGTCATCCTCGGCGCCGCCGCCGAGGCGGGGGTGCGCATCGTGCTGCTGCTCGCCTTCTACCACGCCGGCGGGATCGGCAAGGCGCTCGAGCCGCGCCAGCGGCGCTTCCGCACCAACTCGAGGGCGCGCTACTGGCGTCAGGTGGACCATCTCTCGGGGCTCGCCAGGGTCGGCGCCGCGGTGCACAGCGTACGCGCGGCCTCGCGGGAGGAGTTGCGCGACATCGCCCGCGAGGCGAAGTGCCGCGACATGGTCTTCCACATCCACCTCGAGGAGCAGCGCAGGGAGATCGAGGAGTGCGTGGCCGCGTACGGCAAGCGCCCTATGCGGTTCCTGCTCGACGAGGTCGAGGTGGACGCCCGCGTCACCGCCGTCCACTGCACGCACACGGCGCCGGAGGAGATGGACGCCTACAAGGCGCGTGCGGGGCGGGTCTGCCTCTGCCCGCTCACCGAGGCGAACCTCGGCGACGGCATCGCCGACGCGGCGCGCATGGGGGCGCGCTGCCTCGGGACCGACAGCAACGCCCGGATCTCGATGCTGGAGGAGATGCGCTGGCTCGAGTACGCGCAGCGGCTCCGCCGGGAGGAGCGGGGGGTGATCGACCCGAAGGCTCTCCTCGAGGCCGCCACCCTCGAGGGCGCCCGCTCCCTCGGCATCCCCGCCGGGCGCATCGCACCCGACCACTGGGCCGACCTCCTCGCGATCGACCTCGCGGCGCCGTCGCTGCGCGGCTGGACCGAGGAGACGCTGCTCGGAGGCATCCTGCTCGGCTCGGGGGACGACGTCATCGCGGACATCTGCGTCGGCGGACGGTGGCAGGCCCGTAGAATACCGCCGTGAAATCCAAGATCGTCATCGCCAACTGCGGCGGATTCTGGGGGGACGACCCGACCGCCGCGCGGCGGCAGGTCGAGGGCGGCCCCATCGACTACCTCGTGATGGACTACCTCGCCGAGGTGACGATGGCGATCCTGCAGAAGCAGCGGCGCAAGAACCCGCAGGCGGGCTTCGCCGCCGACGTGCTCGTCCAGCTCCGCGACGTGCTGAAGCCCTGCGCCGAACGCGGCATCAAGATCATCACGAACGCCGGAGGCGTCAACCCGCTCGCCTGCCGCGACGCCGTCGAGAAGCTCGCGGCGGAGCTCGGCGTCGCGGACCGGGTCAGGGTCGGGCTCGTCCTCGGCGACGACATCTTCGGCGATCTCGACGGGCTGCTCTCCGGGGGGGAGCCGCTCGCGCACATGGAGAGCGGCGCGCCGCTCTCCTCGATCCGGCAGAAGGTCCTCTCGGCCAACGTCTACCTCGGGGCGCGCCCGGTCGCGGAGGCGCTCGCGCTGGGCGCCAACGTCGTCCTCTGCGGCCGCGTCACCGACACCGCCGTCACGCTGGCGCCGATGCTGCACGAGTTCGGCTGGTCCGACGGCGACTGGGACAAGGTCGCGAGCGGCATCATCGCGGGCCACATCATCGAGTGCGGCACGCAGTGCACCGGCGGCAACTTCACGGACTGGCGCAAGGTCGCGAGCTTCGACCACATCGGCTACCCGCTCGTCGAGGCGCGTCCCGACGGCACCTTCACCGTGACGAAGCACCCCGGCACGGGCGGGCTGGTCTCGGTGCACACCGTCAGCGAGCAGCTCGTCTACGAGATGGGTTCCCCCGCCTATCTCTCCCCCGACTGCGTCGCCCACTTCGACAGCATCCGCCTCGAGCAGGAAGGCGAGGACCGTGTCGCCGTCCGCGGCATCCGCGGCGGCCCCGCGCCGGCGAAGCTGAAGGTGTCGATTTCGTTCGAGGAGGGGTACCGCGCGTTCGGGCGGCTGCTGGTCAGCGGGCCCGAGGCGCTTCCGAAGGCGCAGAGGGTCGCCGAAGCGTTCTGGGAAAGTGTGGGGGGGGCGGGGGCCTACGAGAGCGCCCTTACGCAGCTCATCGGGTGGGACGCGAGCCATCCCTCCGTGACCGGCGGCGAGCCGGGGGAGGTCCTGCTGCAAGTCGGCGTGCGCGATCCCGACGAGAAGAAGATCAACGACCGCTTCGCGCCCCAACTGGTCCCGAAGGTGCTGTCGACGGTCCCCGGCATCACCTACCTCTCCGACCAGGGGCGCCCCCGCGCGAGCGGCGTCGTCGGCTACTGGCCCGCGCTGATCTCGCGCGAAAGGGTCAAGAGCCGCGTCCTCGTCGGCAAGCGCGAGATCGCCATCTCGTCTGCGGTCGCCGCCTCCCCGGCACGCCCGTTCGCCCCCCCCCGGCCCCCCCCCGCTTCGCTGCGGGCGACGGGCCGAACCCGCAAGCTGCCCCTCTCCCGCCTCTGCCTCGCTAGGAGCGGCGACAAGGGCGACACCGCCAACATCGGCGTGATCGGCCGCTCGCCGGCGATCTACGAGTGGATGGTCGCAACCCTGACGCCCGGGTTCGTCAAGGAGCGGTTCGGCTCGATCTGCCGCGGCGAGGTCGAGCGGTTCGAGGTCGCCAACCTGCTCGCGCTGAACTTCCTTTTGCACGAGAGCCTCGGCGGCGGCGGCACGCTCTCGCTGCTCGTCGATGCGCAGGGCAAGACCTACTCGCAGTTCCTGCTCGCGGCCGAGGTGGCCGTCGACGAGGCGCTGGTCCCCGCATGATGCTCGACCGGATCCGGGAGCGGGCGCGCGCGCTGCGGAGGCGGATCGTGCTGGCCGAGCCGGAGGATCCGCGAATGCAGGCGGCGGCGCGGGAGTTGCGCTCCGAGGGGCTGGTGGTGCCGGTGCTCGCCGAGCCGGCGCTGATCGAGGCGCACCGGGAGAGGCTGGCGGCGCTGCTCTGGGAGCGGCGGCGCGAGAAGGGGATGAGCGAGGGGGAGGCGCACGAGGCGGTGGCCGATCCGCTGCTCTTCTCGGCGCTCATGGTCCGGGCCGGGGAGGCGGACGGCTTTGTCGGCGGGGCGGTGGCGACAACCGCCCGGACGGTAAGGGCCGCCCTCTGGGGCATCGGCCTTGCCCCGGGGGTCAAGACGCTCTCGAGTTTTTTCGTGATGGTCTTCCCGGGCGACCGGCCATTCCTGTTCGCCGACTGCGGGGTGGTGCCCGACCCGACCCCGGAGCAGCTTGCGGAGATTGCCGTGATGTCCGCCCGGTCGGCCGGGCTCTTCCTCGACCAGCCCCCCTCGGTGGCGCTGCTCAGCTTCGCAACGAGGGAGAGCGCGAGCCACCCGTCGGTGGAGAAGGTCCGGGAGGCGACCCGGCTCGCCCGGGCGCTGCGGCCCGATCTGGCCCTCGACGGGCCGCTCCAGGGGGACGCGGCGCTGGTCCCGGCCGTGGCGGCCACCAAGGCGCCGGGAAGCCCGGTGGGGGGGAGGGCCAACGTGCTGGTCTTCCCCGACCTGGGGGCGGGAAACATCGCCTACAAGCTGGCGGAGCGCCTCGCCGGGGCCACGGCGCTGGGCCCGATCCTGCAAGGGCTCGACCGGCCGGCCAACGACCTGAGCCGGGGGTGCACCGCCTCGGACATCGTTCTCGTCGCATGCATCACCGCTCTTCAGGTCGGGGGGTGAACCGGATCGGACGAACGGGTACACTTCCGCCATGATGGCGGCCTCCCGCGCCCGTTGCCCGACCTGCCGGGCACCGGTCCAGACGGACCCCGCGGGGAGGCCCGAGTGGTACCCCTTCTGCTCCGACCGGTGCCGGCTCGTCGATCTCCACCGCTGGCTTACCGGGGCGTACGCGATTCCCGTCGCGGCGCCGACCCCGGAGGAGTTCGAGGAGGCGGCAAGGAGCCTCCCGGAGGAGGGAGGGGGGTCATGAGCGAGGAACGGATCGACTTTGTCGAGGTGCTGCGGCGTGCCCGCCGGTGCGCCGCCGACATGCGCAAGATCTTTCTCGGCCTCTATGGGCTGCTGCTCTTCGTACCGGTCAGCTTCGTGATCGTCGGCGCCGGCCGGGCGCTCCTTCCCGGGGCGGGGGGCTACGGCGCGGAGATCGGCGCGACCTTTCTGCGACCGGTGCAGGCGACCTTCGGCTTTTTCTCCGACGGGTACGCCGCGGGCCGCTGGGGGTTGATGACGCTGGTCGTGCTCGGGGTCTGGCTCGCGGCGATGCTCATCGGCTCCTTCTTCGGCCTCGCGCTGACGCGCATGGCGGCCGTCGAACTGACCTGCCAGCGGCGGGCGGAGGTGGGCGAGGCCTTCGCGTTCACGCGGCGCCACTGGCACTGGGCGTTCCTCACGCCGGCGAGCCTGCTCGTCGGGACGGTGCTGCTGCTCGTGCTCGCCGCGCTGCTGCTCGGCGTCGGCCGCGTCTCCGGCTACCTGCTTGTTGTCGCGGCACCGCTGGCGATCCTGCTTGTCGGGGCGGCGGTCATCCTTATCGTCGGCCTGCTCGGCGGGGGGCTGCTCGCGTGGCCCGCGATCGCGACGGAGTGGAGCGATGCGTTCGACGCGGTCACCCGGGTCTACGGCTACAGCTTCGCGCACTCCTACCGGATCCTGCTCTACCGGGTCGGGGCCTGGGCCGCGTGGCTCGGCGCGGTCGTGACGCGCGGCCTTCGGGCGGCGCTCGTGCTCGGGCTCTTCTATGTCGTGCTGACGGTCGGACTCGGCACCGCGGGGGCCAAGGCGCTGCTCGACGGCGTGCTGCTCGAGCCGCCGGGCCGCTCGCCGTTCCCCGCCTCCCTCGCGGGGTGGACGGTGCTCGCCTGCGGGGCCATCCTGCTGACGCTCCTGGTCGCCCGGCTGCTGGTCTTCCGGGTCGTGCTCCACCAGATGGTCTACCTGCTGCTCCGCCTGCGCATCGACAAGGTCCCCTTCGACAACATCGACGGCTACCGCCCCGACGACTCGGACTTCGATCCGACCGCGCAGGGGTTCGAGCTGGTCGAGGTCGAGGGCGAGATCCCCGCGGAATGACCAGCGCGCCCCTCTACGAGGTCTTCTCCTCGGTGCAGGGCGAGGCGACGCGGGTGGGGGAGCGCCACCTCTTCGTGCGCCTCGCCGGCTGCGACCTCGAGTGCGTCTTCTGCGACACCCCGGCGTCGCGGCGCATCCCGGAGCGGGCGCGCCTCTTCCACCCCGGGGGCGTGCAGGAGGCCGACAACCCGATCGACCGCGATGAACTCGACCGCTGGGTCGTCGAACTCGATCGCGCCGCGGGGCCCCACCACGCGCTCTCGCTCACCGGCGGCGAGCCGTTGCTGTTTGTCGAGTTCCTGAGGCCGCTCTGTGCGCGCTGGCGCGCCCGCGGGCTCCCGGTGCTGCTCGAGACGGGCGGCCACAGGCCCGAGGAACTCGCGATGCTGATCGACGAGATCGACATCGTGATGGCCGACATCAAGCTCGCCTCGTCCGCGGGCGCGGCGGCGGACCCCGGAACGGCCCGCGCGTTTCTCGCGATCGCCTCGCGGCGCGAGTGCGCCGTGAAGATCGTCGTTTCGGCGGCGACGACCGCGGAGGAGGTCCGGGCGGCGGCGGCGCTGGTCCCCGCGCCCCTCCCCCTTGTGCTCCAGCCGGTGAGCGGAACACGCTTCTCGCCGCCGAACGGCAGCCACCTGCTCGACCTCCAGCGCGCCGCGATGACGGTCCATCGCCTCACGCGGGTGATCCCCCAGACCCACAAGCAGCTCCACGTCCGGTGAGCGCGAACCCGCTGGTCGAGGGGCCGCTGCTGCGGTCGGTGCTGCGCGTCGGCGCGCCCGCCGCGCTCTTCCAGATCCTGATCTTCGCGAACAACTTCATCGACTACCAGTGGGTGCAGAAGCTCGGACCGGAGGCGGCGGCGGGGCAGACGGCGGGCTGGACGATCCTCTGGACGATCCTCTCGCTGGCGCAGATCTTCAGCATCGGCCTCACCGCGATCGTCGCGCGCCGCGTCGGCGAGGGGGACCCGGCGGCGGCGGCCGACGCCGCGCGGCACGGCCTGCGCGGCGCGATGCTCGCGTCGCTGCTGGTCGGCGGCGGCTGCTGGTTTCTCGTGCCGCTGCTGATCCGCGGCAACGCCGCCTCGCCGGAGGCGGCGGCGCACACGCTCGACTACCTGAGGACCGCCTGCGCGGGGGCGCCGCTGATCTTCCTGTTCTACGCGGGCGAGGGGATCTTCAAGGGGCACGGGGACATGAGGCGTCCGCTCTACGCGGTGGCGGGCGCGGTCGCGCTGAACCTCCTGCTCGACCCGCTGCTGATCCACGTCGCCGGGCTCGAGGTGCTCGGGGCGGCCCTCGCCACGGTGATCGCCTTCGGCGTGACGGGAGCGATCCTGCTCGCGCTCGCCTTCCGGCGGGGGTGGACGCCGATGGGGGGGCGGGGGCTCGACCTCGGGCTCGTCGGCCGGGTCGTCCGCATCGGCACGCCCGTGTCGCTGCACGGCATCGTCTTCAGCTTTGTCTACATCTTCATCGTCGCGGAGACCAACCGGGCCGGCGGGGATGCGGCGACCGCGGCGCTCGGGTTCGGCCTCCGGTTCGAGGGGTTCGCCTACATGGTCAGCGTCGGCTTCTGTTCCGCCGCCGCGGCGCTCGTCGGGCAGAACCTCGGCGCGGGCAACCTCCGTCGCGCGAACGATGCGGCGTGGACCGCCGTGCGGGTCGCCGTCTGGATCTCGGGGGCGTGGGGGCTGCTGCTGCTGCTGCTGCCGTCGTCCGTGGTGGCCTGGATGAGTCCGGGACCGGCGACGACCGCCTACGCGGTGGACTACTTCGAGATCGTCGCGATGAGCCTCGCCTTCACCGCCGTCGAGATCGTGCTCGAGGGCGCGTTCAGCGGCGCGGGCGACACGCTGCCGCCGATGCTGCTCGGCCTGCCGCTGACGATCGCCCGGATCCCCCTCGCGATGCTGCTTTCGCGCGGTGCCGGCTGGGGGGTCGCCGGCGTCTTCTGGGCGCTGACGATCACGAGCGTGCTCCGCGGCCTCGCCTTCGCCTTCTGGTTCTCCCGGGGACGCTGGGTGCGGGCGGTGGCATAAACCCGTCCCGGCTGGGAGGCTCCCGTAGAATGCGGGGCCCATGCTCCCCGTCGTCGCGATCGTCGGGCGGCCGAATGTCGGCAAGTCCTCGCTGCTGAACGCGCTCTGCGGGGAGCGCGTGTCCATCGTCGACGACATGCCGGGCGTCACCCGCGACCGCGTGTCGGTGCGGACGCCGCTCGGCGACGAGGCGCGGGCCCAGTGGGTCGAGCTTGTCGACACCGGCGGCATCGGCATCGTCGATACGCAGCAGCTCGAGGAGCACGTCGAGGCGCAGATCGAGCAGGCGCTGGAGATGGCCGACCTGCTCCTCTTCGTGACCGACGCGCGCGAGGGGCTCACGCCGGTGGACATGGACATCGCCCGGGCGCTGCGAGCCCGGCACAAGCCGCTGCTGCTCGTCGTCAACAAGACCGAGTCGCGCGAGGCGATGGGGGCGGTGGGGGAGTTCGGCGCGAGCGGCCTCGACCCGATCCCGGTATCGGCGCTGGAGGGGCTCGGCCTCTTCTTCCTGGCCGAGCGCATCCTCGAGGCGCTTCCGGCCCCCGGGCCCCCCCAGATCGACGAGCCGGCGCTGCGCGTCGCCATCGTCGGCCGCGTCAACGTCGGCAAGTCCACCTTCCTGAACCGGGTCGCGGGCAGCGAGCGCGCGATCGTCAGCGAGCTTCCCGGCACCACCCGCGACAGCGTGGACCTGCTCGTCGAGAAGGACGGCAAGACGCTGCTGCTGATCGATACCGCCGGGCTCAAGCGCGAAGGGTCGGTGCAGGACTCGGTGGACTTCTACGCGCAGCGGCGCGCCGAGACCTCCATCGGGCGCGCGGAGGTCTGCCTGCTGATGCTCGACTGCACCGACGAGATCACGCGGGGGGACAAGAAGATCGCGCGGATCGTCGAGGACTCGGTCAAGCCGGTGGTCATCGTCGCCAACAAGTGGGACCTCGTCGGCGAGAAGATGACGATGGACGACTACGCGCGCTACGTCGCGAAGACCCTGCCGGGGCTCCACTACGCGCCGCTCGTCTTCGTGACCGCGAAGGAGGGGCGCAACGTGCTCGCCGCCCTCGACACCGCGCAGGCGCTCGCGAACCAGTCCAAGCTGCGCGTCGGCACGCCCGAGATCAACAAGGCGCTGGA
This sequence comes from uncultured Planctomycetaceae bacterium, assembly GCA_964570285.1. Lineage (GTDB taxonomy): Bacteria > Planctomycetota > PLA2 > PLA2 > PLA2 > CAZMXP01. The sequence goes on along the minus strand of CAZMXP010000005.1, from coordinate 11,751 downwards.
GCGGGCGCGGACCGACTTCCGGCCCCCGGTGCGCGTGCGCGGGAACCCGAGGATCTACTACGGGACCCAGACCGACATCAACCCGCCGACGCTGATGCTCTTCGTCAACGATCCGCGCATGTTCCGCTCGGGCTTCCGCCGCTTCCTCGAGAACCGGCTGCGCGAGGAGTTGCCCTTCCGCGAGATCCCGCTGCGCGTGGTCTACCGGCGGCGCCGGAGCATCTTTTCGAGGAAGTCCACATGAAGGCGGCCCTCCTGCTCGCTCTCCTGCTCGCGTTCCCGGGCTGCGGCGGAGGCGCCAAGCCCGCGGCCAGGCCGCTGGACGTCTCGCGCCTGCCCGGGGAGGCGCCGGCGGCGATGCCGCCGCTGCCCGGGGGGACCTTCATCTGGGGGCGCTCGGGGGACGCCGTGAAGCTCGACCCGGCGCTCGTCACCGACGGCGAGAGCGTCATGGTGACGACCAACCTCTTCGACACGCTGGTCGGCTTCAAGCCGGGGACGACGGAGATCGTGCCGTGGCTGGCGTTGCGGTGGGAGGCCTCGCGCGACGGGCTCGTCTGGACCTTCCACCTGCGCGAGGGGGTGCGCTTCCACGACGGGACGGCGCTCGACGCGGAGGCCGTCGCCTTCTCGTTCGAGAGGCAGCGCGACGCGGCGCATCCGGCGCGGCGCCCCGACGACGCGTTCCTCTACTACGAGACCAACTTCCGCGCGCTCCAGCGGGTCGAGGCCGTGGACGCCCAGACGGTCCGGTTCACGCTCGGCCAGCCCTACGCGCCCTTCCTGAGCGCGCTCGCGCTGCACTCGTGCGCCATCGTCAGTCCCGCGGCCTTCGCGCGCGCCGGGAAGGACGGGAACGCGGTCGACTTCTCGTCGAATCCGGTCGGGTCCGGGCCGTTCGTCTTCGAACGCTGGGAGCGCGACGCGCAGATCGTGCTGCGCGCGAACAAGGAACACTGGGCGGGGGCGCCGCCGATCGACAAGCTGATCTTCCGGCCGATCAAGAACGCGCAGGCGCGTCTGCAGGAACTCGCGGCCGGATCCATCCACGGCATGGACAACCCCGCGCTCGAGGATCTCGCGACGATCCAGCAGGATCCGCGCATGCGGCTGCTCTCGCGTCCCGGCATCAACGTCTGCTACCTCGCGATGAACACGCTGAAGAAGCCCTACAACGACGTGCGCGTGAGGCAGGCGGTGGCGACGGCGATCGACAAGCGGCGGATCGTGCAGGCCGCCTACAACGGCATCGCGGAACCGGCGGTCTCGATGTGCCCGTCGAGCATGGCGGGGCACGCGACGCGCCTGGACCGGAAGCCCGACCCGAAGCGGGCGCGGGAGCTGCTCGCGGCCGCCGGCTACGCCGACGGGTTCACGACGACGCTCTGGTATCCCGCCGCGCAGCGGACCTACCTGCCCGATCCCGGCGGGACCGCGATCCAGATCCAGCAGGACCTGAAGGAGGTCGGCATCACCGTCGAGCTCAGGAAGGCGGAGTGGAGCGCGCACCTGCAGGCGACGCAGGCGGGCGAGCACGATCTCTGCCTGCTCGGCTGGATGGCCGACATCTTCGACCCCGACAACTTCCTCTACGTGCTGCTCGACAAGGACAACGCGACGCCGCCGGCGCAAAACGTCTCCTTCTACCGGGGCGACCGCGTGCACAACCTGCTCGTGGAGGCCCAGCGGAGCTACGACTGGCCGACCCGCGCGAAGCTCTACGAGGATGCGCAGGCGGTGCTCTTCGACGAGGTTCCGGCGCTCCCCCTCGCGACGGTGCCCGACTTCCGCGTCGTCCGGATGGACGTGCGCGGCTACACGATCTACCCGGCCGGCGGCGAGTACTTCCGCCACGTCAGCTTCGCCAAGTGAACCACGCGCTCCGGCGCATCCTCGTCACGGGCCCGCTGCTCGTCGCGGTGTCGCTCGTCGTCTTCGCGCTGAGCGCCGCGCTGCCGGGCGATGCGGCGAGCTCGCGCTTCGAGAAGCGGCCGCAGCTCATGGAGCAGTGGCGCAAGGCGCGCGGGCTCGACGACCCCTTCTTCGAGCGCTGGTGGCGCTACGTCTCGGGCATCGTCACGCGGGGGGACTTCGACCGTTCCCACCTCGACGACCAGCCGGTGGCCGGCGAGCTCCTCGCGAAGCTGCAGGCGACGTTCGAACTGACGCTCTTCGCGCTGCTGCTCGCGCTGCTGATCGGCCTCTCGGTCGGCATCCTCTCCGCCTGCTTCCCCCGGACCCCCATCGATTACGGCGGGAACCTCGTCGCGCTCGCGGGCATCTCCGTGCCCGTCTTCTGGCTCGGCATGCTGATGATCGTCTTCGCCGTGAACGTGCTCGGGTTCCAGTACTCGTCGAACCGCTACCACCCCGACCTCGACACGCGGGACTTCGCGACGGGGCTCATCCTGCTCGAGGCGCCCTTCCGCGGTCGGTTCGACGTCTTCGCCTCGGCCGCGAAGAACCTTCTGCTGCCCGCCCTCGCGCTCTGCACGATCCCGATGGCGGTGATCACGCGCATGACGCGCGCGGCGATGCTCGAGGAGATGGGCAAGGACTACGCGACCACCGCCCGGGCGAAGGGGCTCAGGCGCCGCACCGTGGTGCTCAAGCACGTGCTGCGCAACGCGCTGATCCCGATCACGACCATCACCGGCCTGCAGTTCGGGCAGCTCATGGGCGGCGCCGTCCTGACCGAGACGGTCTTCTCGTGGCCGGGGCTCGGGCGCTACATCGTCGAGCGCGGCGTGCAGGCGCGCGACACGCCGATCATCGTCGGCGGCATCCTCCTCGTCTCGACCGTCTTCATCCTCGTGAATCTCGCCGTCGACCTGCTCTATGCGGTCATCGACCCGCGCCTGCGGAGGGGCGGATGAGGGGGCGCCGCCTGCGCGTGCTCCTCAGGAACCGCGCCGCCGTCGTCGGCGCGGTCCTCGTCGGCCTCATGGCGCTCACGGCGCTCGGCGCCGACCTGCTCGCGACGCACGACCCCGAGGCGCGGCAGCAGGCGTTCCGGGCGCCGCCGTCGCCGGACCACTGGCTCGGCACCGACGAGAACGGCTTCGACGTCTGGAGCCGGGTCGTGCACGGCGCGCGCGCCTCCCTGCTCACGGCGCTGTCGGCGGTCGGCTTCGCGCTGCTCGTGGGCGTGCCTCTCGGCCTCGCGGCGGGGTGGTACGGCGGCCTCGTGGACGGGGTCCTGATGCGCGTCGTCGATGTGCTGCTCGCCTTCCCGTCGGTGCTGCTCGCGGTGGCGATCGCCGCGCTCGCCGGCAAGCCCTCGCTGACGACGGTGATCTTCGCGGTCGGCGTCGTGCTCGCGCCGCCCTTCATCCGGCAGGTGCGGGCCGCGGTCCTGCAGGTGCGCGCCCAGGAGTACGTCGTCGCCGCGCGGGCGCTCGGGGCGACCGACGCCCGCCTGCTCTGGCGCACGGTGCTGCCCAACACGATCGCCCCGATCCTCGTGCTCGCGACGCTCTCGACGGGCATCGCCATCCTCGACGCCGCCGGGCTCTCGTTCCTCGGCCTCGGTCCCCCCGAGACGAGCCCCGAGTGGGGGGTGATGCTGACGAAGGCCTTCCGGTATCTTCTGCATGCCGAGCAATGGATCCTCCTCCCCCCCGGACTCGCGATCTCCCTGACCGTGCTGGGATTCAACCTGCTCGGCGACGGGTTGCGCGATGCCTTCGATCCGCGTTCTTCCTGCTCGCCGCCTGCGGGGGGAACAGAGCCCCCGCCGGCGTCGAGTACGAACAACGCCTGACGGACGCGCGGTGGGAGGACCTGCAGGTGATCGAGGGGTCCGCGTTGGTGGCGGGTCTGCGGAGGTACATCGACGGGGAGGCTCCGATCTATCCGACGGACGACCGGCGGTACCTGGCGCTGCATGAGGCGCTCTACCGCCTGAAACCCGACCCGGCGCTCTTCGCGCCGCTCTTCGGGCCGCACCCCGATCTCGAAGAGGTCGATGACGCGCTGCAGAAGTGGGACAAGATCTGCCTCGCGGTCGTGACGTCCTTCCTGCGGCGCATCGTCGAGGATCCGCAGGATCCCGCGCGCCCCGCCCTCTACGATGCGGCCGCGTCGGCGGCGGTGCCGTGGGCCTTCGAGCGCGCCTGGGGGGACTCCCACACGCTCACCGGCGAGGAGGTCGGGGACTTCTTCTCCGAGGCCGAGTGGCCCGCCTGTCCCGAGGCCACCGCGGCGGTCGCGAGGCACCTGGAGCCCCTCGTCCTCCGGTGGCGTCGCCGCGTCACCGACAAGGCTTCCTCGATGTTCTTCGGCATCGTGCTGCGCCACATGGGGGCCGCCGGGGCGAAGCGGCTCTTCGCGGAGTGGGAGAGGATGCACGAGGACGAGCGGGTCGACCTGCTCAAGAGGTCGATCGATGTGGAGGGGCTCGGGGAGGAGGGCCGCCGGTGCGCCGTGGCGGCGCTGCTCGATCCGAGCCAGGAGGTGCGGGAGGCGGCGGTGGAGGCGCTGGAGGCGCGGGGCGCCCCGCTGCAGGGGGTCGACGCGAGCAGCCCCGATGCGGCGATCCGCGCCGCGCTGCCCCGGCTGGAGAGGTGGGCCGCGGAGACCGAATCGTGACACGGCGCGGGGACAACAGGGGGTCCATGAACGCGCCCCGCGGCATCCTGCCCCTTCTTCTCGTCCTCGGCGTGGCCGGCTGTGCCAGCACCGACCGGCGGCTCGACGACGTGCGATGGGGCGAGGAGATGCAGGCGGACATCGACGAGGTGCTCGACCGCGTGCGATTCGTGCTGCGCAAGGTCTACCCGAAGGGGCTCGACCCCGACCGGACCGACCCGGGCATGGGCGAGTTCTATACCGTCTGGGACTACAAGATCAGCACCTTCAACCGCGAGACGACCCGGTCGAGGGCGCGGGTGAGCGTCAAGCCCACCTCGCCGGGGAAGGTCCGCGTCGGCGCCGCCGTCGTCCAGCAGTTGAGCGACAACATCGACAACCCGGGCAGCATCGAGGAGGCGCGCTGGGTCGGCACCCACAACAACACCGAGATGGAGCAGATGATCCTCGACCGCGTGCGCCAGCCCTACATCAAGATGAAGCCGAGCGAGTACTTCGAGGAGAAGCACCGCGAGACCCCGCGCAAGACGCTCCGCCCCGACCTCGTGGATCGCAGCAAGGATGTCGATCTCGACCCGGACGGGAAGATCGATCCCGATCGCACCCCCCCGTCCATCGTCGGCGACGAGGGCAACAAGAATTCCCCGAAGTAGCCGGCCCCGCGGGAGGAGGATCGCGCGCTCGGTGATCCTCGGCCTCGCGCTCGCGCTCGCGGGTGCCGAGGCGGCCCCCGGACGCCACCTGGACTATGCGGAGTCGTACGATCGCCTCGTCTACGCGTTCGTCTTCGGCAGTACCGACACCTGCCGCGTGATCCGCAGGCCGAGCCCGCCTGCCTTCACGCTCGAGGACCTGCTCCGCCGCCCCCCGGGCCCGGACTACCGCGGCGAGGCTTCGGACAAGGTTCTTGCGGAGTTCTCCTTCGGGCGGTTCGGGCGCCCGCTCCACATCGTGCCCATGGCCAGCGGCGACTTCATGATCACCTTCGCCAACCGCGCCCCCGACGGGGGCAAGCCGGAACAGGACCGCGTCTACCACCTCAAGGAGAAGGGGTACGAGGAGCGGCTCGACTATGCGGCACTGCCCGTCGACGCGCTGCCGCCCTGGCCCACGCTGGAGCGCGCTCTGGAGGCGCCGAGGGGGAGGGGTGGGCCCCCCGACCCCCTGATTTATGCCTTCGTGTCCACCGAGCCCGTCCCGGGGCGGCTGCTCGTGGCCCGCCAGTCCGAGGGTGGCGGCGGCCTCCTCGACGAATTCGTCTGCTTCGCGCTCGACGTGCCCGCGCGCGAGGTCGCGATTCCGCGTCGCGAGGAGCTCCTGCGGCTGCTCAAGGAGGAGGAGCCCCTCTTCCGCGCGGGGGCCGCGTGGGCGCTCGGCCACGAGGGAGACAAGGCGGCGCTCCCCGATCTCCGGGACGCGCTCGGGCGCACGGAACTCGGCTCGGCGCGCGCGATGCTCGCAGGGGCGCTGGTGCGCTGCGGCGATGGCACGGCCCGCAAGAGCCTGCGCCAGATCCTCGGCGAGGAGAAGGAGCCGGGCGCGCGGCGGGCCGCCGCGCGGGCGCTGGTCACGACGCGTCTCGAGCGGGCCGACGCCGACGTGCTGGCGGGTGCGCTGGGCGATGGGGACGGGCGCACCGCCGAACTCGCGCTGCTCGGGCTGGCGCTGCTCGGCAAGGAGGCCTATGGCGCCGTGGAGCGCGCGGCGCGGTCGCAGAGTCCGGACCTGCGTGCGGCCGCGACCGCTGCGCTGGCATGGATCGACACCCGGGAGGCCGAGGCGCGGCTGCTGCACATGGTGGGCGATCCCGAGGAGGCGGTGCAGTCGGCGGCGGCGGTGGCCCTGACCTCCCCGCCCCGGACAGTCCTGCCCGAGAACCATGCCGAGTTCGCCCGTGCGCTGGACGCGGCCCGCCTGAAGAAGAACAAGCGCGCCGCGCACCGGCTGAGCGTGCTGGCCCGCCACGCGAGGCTCGACCACGAGAAGATCCTGAAGGCGCTCGTCGATCTCGCGCCCTTCCACGCCGAGGCGATCCGGTCGCTCGCGGCGCTGGCCGGCGCCCAGCTCGAGACGCCGGAGGAGTGCAAGGAGTGGTGGAAGGCGCGGCGCTAGCGCGGCCCGACAACCTCGTGCGACTCCCGGCCCTCGACGACGAGGATGCGCTGGCCCGCCTCGAGGTTGCGCAGCTCCTGCACGGCGCCTGAGGGCCAGCGGATCCTCAGCAGGTCGACGCGCTCGGCGGCGCCCAGGCCGAAGTCCGCCTCGCAGGGCTGCTGTGTCACATGGCTGTTGGAGGGGAAGAGGTCGCGCATTAGCCGGAGCGGGCCCGCCTCGACCGTGAGGCGCGCGCCGACGCCCATCCGGTTGCTCGCCGTGCCCCGCAGGCGCACGGTGAGCCTCCCCGCCTTCGGGAAGCGGTTCAGGAAGATCTGGACCGGGCCGCCCCCGATGTTGCGCGCGAGGATGTCGGGCGCCAGATCGCCGTCGAAGTCCGCGGTGATCGACCCGCGCCCGTCCGAGACCGTCCCGGCGGGGCTGAGCCAGGTCGCATCGCGGAATTCGATCGCGCCGCGGTTGAGGTAGAGCCGGTTGGGCTCGAACGCGGAGAGGTTCCTGTCCATCGGGTAGCGCCACGGGTTCTTGACCCAGAAGTCGCCGCGCTCCGTCAACACCGTGCCGGAGGCATCGACATCGTCGAGGCGTCTTGTCGGGCGCGCGACCGCCGCCCGCCAGACGCAGCTTCAGCCGTCCGCCTCGCCGCGCGCGACGCTCTGGTAGCCCGCCGGGCAGTAGAGGTCGAGCAGGCCATCCCCGTCGAAGTCCGCCATCGAGGGGCCGTAGGCCCAACCGGCGGGCTGGTCCGCCATCTCGCGGAAGGCGGGGGTGGCGCCCCGCCGCGAGTCGTTGCGGAGCACGACGTTGCCCTGCACGAAGCCGCGGATCAGGTCGAAGATGCCGGGGGGGAAGTCCGTCGCCCGCAGGTTCTGGAAGATGCGCGTGCCGGCGAAGCTCGACATGTTGGCGAAGTAGGCGTCGGGGTCGCCGTCGTTGTCCAGGTCCCCGGTCGAGAGCCCCATGGAAAAGCCCCCAAAGCCCGGCGCGGTGGCGTGCTCGCGGAAGGTGCCGTCGCCGAGATTCTCGAGCAGGGGGTTCTCCCCCATGTGGTTCGCGAGCAGCAGGTCGGGATCGCCGTCGCCGTCGGCGTCGAGCCAGTGGGCGGCGAAGATGTCGCGGAAGTCCGCGCCCGCACGCGCATGGGCCGTGACATCCTCGAAGCGCCATCCTCCCCGATTGCGCAGCAGGACGCCGGCAGGAAGCGTCCGGTCGCCGATCCAGCGCGCTCGCCGCTCCTCCCCCGCAGGGGCGACGCCAGAGTTCGCGAGGTAGAGGTCGAGCAGGCCATCCCCGTCGTAGTCGGCCACCGCGCCATGGGTGACGCTGCAGTGCAACTGCTCGAATTCGTCGGTCCCGAGCACGCGGAAGGTCCCGTCCCCGCGGTTTTCGAACGCGACGTTGACCGCTCCCTCGCGGAGGCGCGCGTCGAGCAGCAGGTCTTCGTCCCCGTCGTTGTCGAAGTCCGCGACGCTCCCGCCGAGGAAGGTGCAGGACATGCGCACGGGCAGTCCCGCGGCCTCGGTCATATCCACGAAGCGGCCGTCGCCGAGCCCGCGGTAGAGGTAGGGCCGGCCGTGGAAGAGGAGCAGGTCGATGCGCCCGTCGACGTCGTAGTCGAAGGCGTAGGTGGCGAGCGAGAGCGCGGGATCGATGTCGGCCGGCCGCCTCCAGGCCCAGCGGTCGGCGAAGTTCGTCGGATCGATGCCGCACCGGGCTGTCGCGTCGAGGAAGAGCGGCGCTCCCGCCGCGGAGGCGTAGCACCCGACGACGTCGATCCGGCCGATCCATCCCTCTGCCGTGGCGGGGTGGTCGGGTACCTCCGTGAGGCCGTACTCGCACTGCGCGAACCACTCCCCCGGACCCCCTCCCGCGTCCACTCCCACGAGATGGAGGCTGAACGAACCCTCGTAGCGCCCCGAGAGGTCGGCGGACAAGGGTCGCAGATTCTCGAAGTGCACCGAGGCGCGGGTGACCTTCGTGAAGAGCGCCCGCGCCTCGGCGAGCCACGGCCCGAAGGCCGACCGGTCCGCCTCCCCGAAGGTGCTCCACACCACCGTCGAGAGGGCCCCGGCCCTCTCGCGCGTGCCGCTCCCGCCCGGGAGGCGCACCGTGGCCTCGGCCGCCAGCACCTCCTCCCACGCGTCTGCCGTGCCCTCCCGCAGGGCCCGGGTGAGGCGCGGGCCTGCTTCCTGCCCTAGCAGGAAGGCGCGCTTTTCGACCTCCCAGAGGTGCTTCTGGGCCTCCTCCGGGAGCTCGAAGTGGTCGCGCATGGGATCGATGGGGGGCGCGGGGGCCTCCGGCCGCGAGCGATAGGCCATGGCCAACGCCAAGGCCGTGACCACGACGGCAGCAGCGATTCCGCGGACCATGGGAGCGTCGGCCATTGTAGGTGAGGCAGCGGCGCGAAAAAAGACCGGGCGCCCCTTGCGGGACGCCCGGTTCGAGAGAGTCGTGGAGGCGCTGAGCCCTCCACGGAGGAGTCGATTAGCCGCTGTTGGTCGCGTCGTCGTCCAGCTTGCGGCCGGCGCCGAGCACCACGTACGTCGAGGCCGTGGAGTCGAGCGTCGTGGGCGTACCGCCCGGCGTGAGGAGTCCGATCTTGAGCGTGCGGTCCTTCCAGGTGGAGTTGCCGCCGCTCGCGGCGGAGCTGTAGACCAGCGCCTGCGGTCCCGCCGTCGTCCCCTCGCCCACGAAGGCGTAGGTGGAGCCGTGGGACTGGGCCGCGCTGACGATGAAGCCGATGGGGCTCGCGCCCCCGAGCACCGCATGCACGTTGGTCACGACGAACAGGTCGCTGTTGCCGTTGAGCGTCGCGCGGCTGTCGCGGCTGTTCCCCGTGGTCTTGGAGCGCTGCCCGACGAGGTAATTGCCGTCGGCGGAGGCATAGATGTGGTTGATCGCGTTCGAGGTGCCGTCGGTGACGCCCGCCGTCAGCACCACCAGGTCGGTCCCGCGGTCGGCGTCGAAGACGTAGACCTCGAGGTCCACAGCGCTGGTCGCACCCGCGGCGCTCGCGCTGCCGATGATGAACATGATGCCCGCGCCGTCACGGCCCGTGGCGAAGTTGACGACCCCGGCCGGGACCGCGGCATAGCGGTGGTCGTACTGGAACGAGTTGCAGTCCCACTGCTCGAAGCCGATCGTCGCCGCGTGGGGGCTGAAGGCGACGAACGCGTTCCGGGAGGTGCCCCCCGGGATCGCGGACGCCGTGATCCGGATGCCCACCATGTGGTTGCGGCTCGTCAACTGATCGATGACGAAGTAGAGGAAGTTGCCGCTGTGGCTCTTGAAGGTGTCCCAGAACATCTGCGTGGAGTTCGTCGTGTCGGCCCAAGGCGCCGCCGTGTTGCCGATGGTCCCGAGGCCCGCGAGACCGGAGAGGTTGTTGACCATCGTCGCGCCGCCGCCGACGAAGTTCTGGGCGCCGCCAGCGGAGGTGCGGAAGTCGAGGCGGATGCTCACCTGCGTGCCGAAGCCGAAGGTGCCGGTGGTCGTCGGGTTGATCGACCAGCCGTAGGAGTAGCCGCTCATCTTCGTCGAGTAGCTGTTGTGCCCCGAGAAGTTGAAGAAGATCGAGTTGCTGGTGGGGGAGAAGGTCAGCCCGTTGATGCGGCGGTGGACCGAGTTCAGGTAGCCCTTGCCGCTCGCCCAGGCCGGAAGGCCGGTCGGGTCGCCGCCGCCGGCGGTGAAGGTCTGCGTGCCCACGACGAGCACGTGCTGCGTGCCGCCGGTGCCGCTGTCCATGTCCGCGCCGGTCGTGGAGATCAGCAGCAGGTTGTCGTCCGGCGCCCAGGTGGTGCCGCTGTAGTAGCTGAAGTGGAAGGTGCAGTAGAAGCCGAAGGAGCCCGCGTTGTAGTCGTTGGCGGTGCTCGTCGAGCCCGAGAGGTGGTCGCGGATGACCGCCACGTACTGCCCGTTGGGGGAGACCACGAGCCAGTCGTGCTCCTCGCCGAAGCGGCCGGGCGTCAGCAGGTCGCCGTAGATCTGCGGGCTGTTGCCGGTGAGATCCTTGAGCGTGGTGGTCGCGTGCCCGAGGTCGAGGCCCACCCCCGCCGGCGTACCGATCGTCAGGAAGAGCAGCGACTTGTCGCGGTTGCTCTCGACGGCGTAGCCGTCACGCACCGACGCGATGTCGGTGAACGTGCCATAGAAGAGGTTGTCGCCCGCGACGAAGGCGATCCGGTCGGGTCCGCGCGCCGCGGCGCCGGCCACCGGGTCGTTGCCGGCGAACGAGAACTGCACCGCGAAGCCCGCGATGCCCGCGAAGCCGCGGAGGTAGTCCTGGTCGGGCGGGAATTGCCCCTTGGCAGGGAGGATCGCGTCGTAGTTGGGTCCTCTCCCCGTGACCCCCGCCTCCATCTCGATGCGGGCCGCCTGCGCGATCGACTTGCTCGACAGCGAGCCGTTCACGAGGCTGATGCCGAAGACGAAGTCGAGCTGGGTCTCGTTGAGGAAGATCAGCCCGTCCTTGACGAACATCAGGGAGTCGGGCATCAGGTGCTGCTGGTTGGACGTCAGCACCTTGCCGCTGAAGGACTGCGCGCCGAGGTTGAAGATGACCGCCATGTTGGCGAGCGCGGCGTTGTTCGCATCGGTCCCCGAGAGAGACGTGACGTATCCATTCGCGCGGATCGCCGCCGAGATCGGCTGCTTGTCCGTGCGCCAGAGCAGGATCCGCTGCATGTTGCCGCCGGGCAGCGCGGTCGCGCACCAGATGCCGTCGGCCGACATGGCGACCGAGGTTGCGCTGCGCCCCTGCGGCATCTTGTACCAGGCGATGCTCGTGTTGGTGCTCGTGCCGTAGTCGTCGATGTAGTTGCCGAGACCCGCGGTCAGCAGTTCGCGGTCATGCTGGGTGTCGGTCGTGCCGTAGTACCACATCTTCCAGTAGGAAGCCGCCTCGTAGTAGGGGTAGCCGAAGGATCCCGACACCCCCTGCATCGCCACGACCGCCTCCGCGCCGAACTGGACGCCCTGCGTCGTGCCCGAGTTGAAGGCATCGAGCTGGCAGACGGTCCAGAAGTCGCCCGTCAGCGGGTTCACGAT
>CAZMXP010000004.1:71583-140065 GCA_964570285.1 uncultured Planctomycetaceae bacterium | reverse complement strand
ACATCCGGCGCGAGAAGGCGACGAGCAACATCTGCACCGCGCAGGTGCTGCTCGCGATCATGGCGTCGATGTACGCGGTCTACCACGGTCCCGAGGGGATCCGGGCCATCGCGGAACGCGTGCACGGCGGCACCAGCGCGCTCGCCGAGGCGCTGCGGAGCCGGGGCTACCGCCTGGGCGCGCACCCCTTCTTCGACACGATCCGCGTGGACTGCGACGCCGCCCAGCGGCAGGGGATCCTCGCGCGGTGCCGCGCGAGGAGGATCAACCTGCGCACGCTGCCCTCGGGCTCCCTCTGCATCGCCCTCGACGAGGTGACGACGGCGCAGGACCTCGCCGACCTCGCCGACTGCTTCGAGGCCGGGCCCCTCCCGGCCACCGTCGACCCGACGATCCCGCCGGCCTTCGCGCGCACGAGCCCCTACCTGACGCACCCGGTCTTCTCGCGCTACCACAGCGAGCACGAGATCCTGCGCTACATCCACCGCCTGCAGGCCAAGGACCTCTCGCTGACGACGTCGATGATCCCGCTGGGCTCCTGCACGATGAAGCTGAACGCGACGGTCGAGATGTATCCGGTCACGTGGCCCGAGATCGGCACGATGCACCCCTTCGCGCCGGTGGAGCAGGCCAAGGGCTACCGCGACCTCTTCGTCTCCCTCGAGTGGGCGCTCGGCGAGATCACCGGCTTCGCCGCGGTCTCGCTGCAGCCGAACGCGGGCTCGCAGGGCGAGTACGCGGGCATGCTCGTCATCCGCGCCTACCACCGGAGCCGCGGGCAGGGCCACCGCCGGGTCTGCCTCATCCCAACCTCCGCGCACGGGACCAACCCCGCGAGCGCCGTGATGGCGGGCATGAAGGTGGTGGCCGTCAAGTGCGACGACCACGGCAACATCGACCTCGCCGACCTCAAGGCGAAGGCCGAGGCGCACCGCGACGACCTCGCCGCGATCATGGTCACCTATCCGTCGACCCACGGCGTCTTCGAGGAGGGGATCAGCGAGGCCTGCGAGATCGTGCACGCGAACGGCGGGCAGGTCTACCTCGATGGCGCGAACCTGAACGCGCAGGTGGGGCTCTGCCGGCCCGGCGACTACGGCGCGGACGTCTGCCACATCAACCTGCACAAGACCTTCTGCATCCCGCACGGCGGCGGTGGCCCCGGCATGGGCCCGATCGCCGTGGCGGCGCACCTCGCGCCCTTCCTGCCGGGCCACCCGGTCATCAAGACGGGCGGCGCGCAGGGGATCCCCGCCGTGTCGGCGGCGCCGTGGGGCAGCGCGAGCATCCTCCCGATCTCCTGGACCTGCATCGCGCTGCTCGGCGGCGACGGCCTCAAGCGCGCGACACAGGTCGCGATCCTGAACGCCAACTACATGGCGAAGCGGCTCGAGGCGCACTACCCGATCCTCTACCGCGGCCGCGGCGGCCTGGTCGCGCACGAGTTCATCCTCGACTGCCGAGGCATCAAGAAGACGAGCGGCATCGAGGTGGTGGACATCGCGAAGCGGCTCATGGACTACGGCTTCCACGCGCCGACGGTCAGCTTCCCGGTGGCCGACACGCTGATGGTGGAGCCGACCGAGAGCGAGTCGAAGGAGGAGCTCGACCGCCTCTGCGACGCCCTGATCTCGATCCGCGGCGAGATCGCCGCGATCGAGCGCGGCGCGATGGACCGCGACAACAACCCGCTGAAGAACGCCCCGCACACGGCCCACGACATCGCGGCGTCGGAGTGGAACCACCCCTACACCCGCGAGACGGCCTGCTTCCCCGCGCCCTGGACGCGCCACCACAAGTACTGGCCGCCGGTCCGGCGCATCGACAACGTGCTCGGCGACAGGAACCTCGTCTGCTCCTGCGCGGGCATGGACGAGTATGTCGAGAGCTAGCCCCGCACCAGGTGGTCCACCTCGCGGGCGGAGAGCGTGCGTTCGTAGGTGCCGATGGCGGCGTTGCGCCGGAATCCGTAGCGCTCCCACTCGAACTTGCCCGCGCCCTCCGCCTTGCGGATGAGGCTTCGCGCCTCCTCGATGAGGCAGTCCTCGACGGCGAGGCGGTCGTGCGGACCGAGGGAGTCGACCCGGACGTAGATGTGGAAGCTCTGGCCGATCACCTGGGCGCGGACACCGAATCCCCCGGGCGAGTCGGGATGGCCGGGCACGACACGCGGGTTCGGCATGAACTCAAATCGCGCCAGACGGAGGGGAGGTTCCCACGGAAGCGGGCCGAAAACCGGGTATCCAGCGCTCCAAGGCCGATCCGGCAGGCCACTTTTATCGTATATTTCGATATCAAAAATCGGATTGACAGATGTATATGGCGCTCCTATTCTCCCCCTCTCCCGCTGGCGGATCGGCCGGCGGGCACGAGGAGGACCCATGTCTGGAAGATTCCTGGGGGCGTCCGCCGCCCTGCTGCTGGCGCTCGGGCTGCCGGCAGCCGCCGGCGAGGGGACCGAGGAGCGGCTGTCGACGCTCGAGCAGCAGAACCGCGAGATCCTCGACCGGCTGCGCAAGAGCGAGTCGGAGAACGACACGCTGCGCGACGAGGTGTCGCGGATGCGCGAGGAGGGGGCGAGACGCCTCTCCGCCGAGATCGAGCAGTACCTCGCCGCGAACAGCGCCGAGGCCGCGGGCGAGGGCGGCCTCACGACGAAGGCGGGCGCGATTTTCGAACTCTACGGCTTCGTGCGTCTCGACCTCTACTTCGACACCGCCCGCGCGAGCAACGTCATCATCCCGTTCACGGTTGCCGCGGAGAACGGCTCCCAGGCCGACAGCAACAACGAGAGCTTCGCGCTCGACGCGCGCCTGACGCGCCTCGGGTTCAACTTCAACTTCGGGCAGGTCGGAAGCTCGGCCGTGACGGCCAAGCTCGAGACCGACTTCGCGAACTTCCCCGCCGGCGTGCCCGAGTCGCGCGAGACGCCGCGCATCCGCCTCGCCTACATCAACATCGAGGCGGAGAAGTGGCGGCTGCGGATGGGGCAGGACTGGGACATCGCGTCGGCGATGTTCCCGAGCGCCAACAACGAGACGCTGATGTGGAACAACGGCAACCTCGGCGACCGCCGCCCGATGATCGCGTTCACCTACAAGGCGTCGGGCAAGCTCGAGGTCACCGTCGCGCTCGGCCTCACCGGCGCGATCAACAACCAGGACCTCGACGCCGCGATCGCGCCGCCCGGAGCGCCCCCGTTCAGCGTCAACGAGCGCGACGGGTTCGACACCGGGATTCCGCACGCGCAGGTGCGCGCGCAGTACTCCGGCGACTCGTGGGTCGAGGGCAAGCCGTGGGTCGTCGCCGTGATGGGCATCGCGGGCAAGCTCGAGACGGATGCGCTCTTCGGCGGCGAGAACGAGTGGACCTTCTGGGCCATCGGCCTCGACTTCAAGGTGCCGGTCGGCGCCAAGGTCTTCGTCATGGGCGAGATCTGGACCGGCCAGGCGCTCGGCGACCACCGCGGCAACATCGGCCTCGTGATCAACTCGACGACCGGGAAGGAGATCGAGGGCTGGGGCGGCTGGATCGAGGGGCAGTACAAGCACGACGACCATTGGACCTTCCTGCTCGGCGGCTCGATCGACGATCCCGACAACGCCGACGTCGGCGGCAGCAGCCCGAACCTCAACTGCTCGGGCTACGTCGGCACGCGCTACCAGTGGTCGAAGAACCTCGTCTCGGCCTTCGACGTGATCTTCTGGGAGACGCAGTACGCGGGCACGAACGGCCTCGGCAACATGCTCCGGTTCAACTTCTGGACCTCAGTCAACTTCTGATGAAAACCGGGGGCCCCCAGGGCCCCCCCGGTTTTCACTATACTGGCGGGATGAGGGCGATCCCGGTGGTGTTGGTGTTGGTCCTGCTCGCCGGCGCGAAGCCCGATGCCGAGGCGAAGCTCCGGGACAAGGCGGCGCTCGTCTTCGTCGACTTCGCGCAGTGGCTGAAGGAGAAGGGGCAGAAGGGCGAGGCGGAGCGGGCGCTCGCGGTGGCGCGGGAGCTCGGCGCTCCGGTCGAACCTCTCGCCGCGGAGATCGAGGCGCTCGAGCAGGCGGAGGCGGACCCGGACCTCGACGCGCGGCGGAAGCGCGCGCACGCGGAGGGTGCCAAGCTCTTCGAGCAGCTCGCGAAGGCGGTGGACGACGAAGCGAAGGCCGACGGCTACCTGCTGCGCGCCGCCGAACTCGAGCCGGGCAAGGCGCGCCTCGGCAAGCTCGCCGCCCGCGCGAAGCAGTACGCGGGCAACAAGGCGAAGGCGGACGCCGCCGGCCGCATCCTCGCGCGGCTGCGCGAGATCGACCCGAAGGGCGACTACGACGCGATCGAGCGCGACCTCGCGCTCGACGACGTCGCGGTGGTGAAGGCGCCCGGCCACCCGATGGTGGGCTACGTGTCGCTGCCGAAGGGCTGGAAGCGGAAGGGCGAGTGGCCGGTGCTCGTCACGGTGGACGGCGCCGGCTCGAACTTCCTCGGCGCCGCCCGCGGCGCGAGGGACTCGCGCGGATCGCGCCCGTGGATCGTGCTCGCGCCCTGCTCGCTCAGCAACACGAACGAACTGCTGCCGGCGCAGTACCCCTTCTACGACGCCGCGACGCTGGAGGCGGGCAACCGGGACCGCATCGGCTTCGACGTGGAGGGGCTGCTCGGGCTGCTCGCCGTGCTGAGGGAGCGCTACGGCGCCGCCGAGCAGATCGGCATCACCGGCTTCTCCGGCGGCGGCAACCTCACCTACGCGATGACGGCGCTGCACCCCGCACGCGTGCGCTTCGCGGTGCCCGCCTGCGCGAACTTCAGCGGCCTCGGCTTCCGAGACGCGAAGCCGGTGGAGGGGGGAGGCCCGCCGGTCTTCATCGTGACCGGCGAGAAGGACCCCCACCGCGAGTTCACGCACGGCAACAAGGAGATGCCCGGCATCGAGCCGCAGACCGACGCCGGGGTGAAGGCGCTCGAAGCCCTCGGCTTCACCCGCGTGCGCCGCACGATGCTTCCCGGCGTCGGCCACTCGTCGTGCCTCGGCGAGGTGTGGAAGGCGGCGGACGAGGTGGCGGGCAGGTAGGATGGGCGAACCATGACCCAGGAGGCCACGACCTCGAACCGGCCGTGACGGGCAGCCGACTGCCCTCACGCAGGCAGGCCGAACTGGCGGTGCTCCTCGCGCTCTTCCGCGAGGGGCCGCAGGATGCGACGACTGTCGCCCACCGCTCGTTCCGCTATGTGCCGGACCCGCGCTGGCGGGATCGCGACGACACGGTGAGCCGCTGCATCGAGCAGGGCCTCGTGCGGGTGCTGACCGCCGAGGATGCGGCCGATGATGCCCTCCGCTGGCAGGGCGATCAGGACGAGGTGTGCAGCTCGCAGCGCTACGAGAAGGGGTTCCTGGATCTCACGGAGGAGGGGATCGCCGCTCTCGCGCGTGAAGTCGGGGGGCCGCGGGGGGGGTTCGTCGGCCTGCGGAGGCGCGGGGCGACCCATCACACGATCATCACGACGCGCAAGGCGACGCTGCTGCGATGGCTGCGCGCGGAACGGAGCGCGAGCGAGCAGGCCGGGCTTGTCATCGAGATCGAGGGCCCCCGCCGCGTCGGCCGCTGGTGGCTGCACCGCCTGCTCGCGCTGCCGCGCGGCTGGCGCGCCGATGTGCGCCGCCGCGGCCGGCCCACGGAGGAGTCCAAGCGGGCGCTGGCGATCCTCACGCGGCACAGGATCACCGTCGCCGAGTTCTGGATCCTGCGCACCGCCTACGACCGGCTCGCCCATCGCGGGCTCGCCGAACACGCCGTCTGGAAAGGGGACCTGGATCCGATGGGCAGCTTCGACCTTCCTGAGGCGCAACGCGCGCTCGAACAGTTGTGCGCGAAGCGGCTTCTTCAGGTGTCGACCCGCTTCGACGAACCGTTCCGGTACTGCCACCCGGGCCGGGTCGAGCTGACGCGTCTCGGCGCGCGCCTGCTCGTCCTGCTCGAGGGGCAGATCGCCGCGGCGCGGGGGGGCACGCGGTTCGACGGCGTCGTCTGGAACCAGCACATGGCGTCGGGCGACCGTCGCCTGCGGGCGGTGCGACGTGAGGATCTCGAGCGCGCCCTCGAAGATCCGATGAAACACGCGCCCCGCCGCGCGACGGCGGTCCATCCCGGCACGATCCGGCCCGGCGGCCCCCACCGGCCCCACCCCTACGACCTCGTGCCCGAGACGTGGGTTGTCGAGCTCGAACTCGACCTCCCGCCCCATCCGCCCGCTGTGAGGGCGGCGGAGGCGGGACTGAGCGAGTTCGAGTACTCCGTGATGGCCTCGATCAGCCTACTGCCTCCGGTGGATCGCCACTGGACCGCCTCCCACGCAAAAGGCGTCGCGATGCGCGGAACGCACCCGGAGTACGCCGCGGCGATCGACTCGCTGCTCGGGCGCGGACTCATCAAGCTGTTGACGCGGGCCGACTGCGAGCAGGACGCGGCGCGCTGGGCCGCCGACGACCAGAACGCCTGCTGCGATGAGCCCTACCGCGAGGGACGCCTCGTCTTCACGGCGGAGGGGGATGCCCTCTGGTGCAGCCTCTTCGACCCCGAGGGCACCGGCGATTTCGGCAATCGCATCCACTCCCGCCGTGTCACCGGGGACCGCATGGTCTACTTCTCGCAGGACCCCGACCTCTTGCGGCGAACGCTTCTCACCGGCCGCGGCGAGCATGGCAACACGCAGCCCGCCGTGCGCGAGATGGTCGGCCCCTATCCGGTCTCGCACTGCTGGATCGACCGCTTCACGCGCCTCGAGAACGTCTACCGCGCCGATGTGGTCCACGAGCCCGACCCGCGACCCGGCGAGGCGTGAGGACGGCCACGCCCTCAAAGGCCGCGCCCTCGCCGGCGGCCGGCGGATCCCGCGGCGGCGATCGCGGTAGCATGGGTGCGCCGTTCACGGCTGAGCGGCAGGTCGCTTGGCGCGCCATCGCACCCAATGGATCCCCTGCACATCGTCCGTTCAGGCTGCGACGCCATCGTGCGCAGTGCGCGACTCGAGGATTACGGGCAGGTATGTCGACTGTTTGACCTGGCCGACGCGGTCCATCGCGACGGCGCTCCCTGGATGTTCGCGCTTCCCGCGGTCCCGCCCAGGTCCGTGGCGTACTACGAAACACTGCTGGGCCGCGACGACTCCGCGGTCTTCGTCGCGGATGCCGGGCGGGTTGTCGGCGTCGGTATCGGCCTTGTCCGGACCGCCCCGGATCTGCCCATCTTCCGTCCGCAGCGCTGGTGCGTGCTCGACGCTCTCGTCGTCGAGCCAGCGTGGCGGCGGCGAGGCATCGGCACACTGCTCACACGCGCCGTCGAGACCTGGGGGCATGGGTCGGGTGCTTCGTGGGTCGAACTCAACGTGTACGACTTCAATGCCGAGGCCCGGCGCTTCTACGCGGCCATGGGCTACGTTCCGTACTCAACCAAGCTGCGGAAGCCAGGCCCGGGCGCCTCCTAGCAGCACCACGCCCGAGACGGCGCCTTCAGCAGTTCGACCACTTCGGGCGGCGGCACGACCTTCTTGCCCGGGCAGGAGGGGCCGAGGAGCGTCAGTCGGCGGCCAGGGTCCGGATCTTGATCTCGGAGACGAGGGTGCGGTGCACCGGACAGCGCCCCGCGATTTCGAGAAGGCGCGCCCGCTGCGACGAATCAAGCTCCCCGACCAGTCGGACCTCCGCCCGGATCTCGTCGAGGTGCCCCTCCCGGGTCTCGCAGTCGGAGCAGTCCTTCGCGTGGATGTGCGCGTGGCTCAGCCGCACCTCGACCTCGCGCAGCGGCCACCCCTTTCGCTCCGCATACATGCGCACGGTCATGGACTTGCAGGCGCCGAGGGCGCCGAGTAGCCATTCGTACGGGCCGGGGCCTTGGTCCGCGCCGCCGGCTTCCGCGGGCTCGTCGGCGGCCATGCGGTGCCGTCCCGCGACGACCTCCTGCGTGAATTTCGCTCCGGGAACGGATCGGACGATGACACTGGCACCCATAGGTCTGCTCCTCAGCCCAACCTTCTACCCGCCCTCGCGCGCCGCTTCCAGCGGGCGAGGTCGGGGGGGCGCGGGGGGGGCGGAAAGGTCCTACGCCTCCTCGAGATCGAATGAGGTCAGGTATCGGTAGGTCTCGTCGTAGAAGCTCGGCGCACGCGTCGGGTCCGCCGCATCCCCGGGCGGCACGAAGATCACCATCCCTTGCCGGGCGCGAGTCAGGAGCACGCGGTACGCATTGAGGAGGTACCGCTTGCGGTCGGGCTTGTGGATGTTCTGCCAGGCGTCCCCGCGGAACGTATGGTAGCGCCATGACCCCTTGTGGTGGCGGAGATCGGCGTCCCATGTGACGCAGACCCAGTCGAGCTCGAGGCCTTGGACCTGGAACTCGCTGGCAGCGTCTTCCATGTAGTAGCTCGAGCGCGTGTCCTCCCTCCCGTTGAGGAACCACTGGACCGGATTGACTTCGACGCGCACGTCGATCGCGTGGGGCTTGAGACGCTGCGCCTGCGACGACGCGACGAGCCCGTACCGCTCCGATCCCCGCGCGCGCTCGCGGATCCACGCCTTCGCGCGCGCGAGGTCGCGCGTCACGGCGATCGGGTAGCGGCGCGTCACCTCGTCGCACAGCGTTCGCGCGGCGGGCGTGTCGCAGTCGAGAAGCGCCTTCACGAAGGCGGAAACCCTCTCGGAGCGGAACGAACGCATCGACGTCGCGAGATGGAAGCGCTCGTCCCAAGAAACCGTCAGCGACTCGCCGAGGTGACGGATCGTCTCCCCGACCGCGTACTCGGAATCGGTGAGGTGCGGCGAGACATGGACGCGCCAGTGCGGGAATCGGCCCCTCAGCGCCTCGAGCCACTCGCCGATCCCCGCCTCCCCGGTGTGGATCTCCTGTCCCCCGCCGACGAGACAGATCACGACCGCCCAGGTTTCGTGACGGTCGAGATAGGAGATCAGGAACCCCGGCTCCGACAGATCGAAGTCGGCGAGCCCCTTCCGGCGGCGCATGAAGTCCGCGGTCTTCTCCCGAGTCCAGGCGCGCTGCGCCTCGTCGAAGATGACGACGTGATCGTAGGGAGCGGTGCCCGTGCGGATTCCCTCGTCGCGGAAGTGGTGGACGTTCTGGATGAACGGCTTCACGCGCTGGCGGACGACGCCCTTCCGTTCGCGGTTGCCCGACCGCGCCATCTCGTCGCGGGTGAGCGCCTCCTGCAGCACCGCCACGAGCGGTCCGTTCCCGGACAGGTAGACCGCCCGCGCCTCTCCCTGCGCTCGCCGGCGCGTCGCGACGTTGAGGCCGACGAGGGTCTTTCCCGCGCCCGGGACGCCCGTGACGAAGACGATGGACTTCTCGCGGCGATCCCTCGACCGGTGGATGACATCCTCCACGGCAACGGAGGTGACGCGCAGGTTGGTGGCGCCGGCGTCGTTGCGCGAGATCGCCTCCACCGTGTGCCGCGCGAAGAGCGCGCGCGCCGCCTCGATGATGGTCGGCGTAGGGTGATAGGGGGCCTCTCCCCAGTCCGAGGCGATGATGGCGGGTCCGCCGCTGACCGCGAGACCGCGGTCGATCGCCGCGCGCAAGTGGCCCCCACCGCAGCGGTAGGGCGGCCGGACGCCGTCGACATGCGCGCGATCCCACTCCTGGTCGTGCCCCTCCGCCCGGGTCGCCACGAGAATCGGGAGGATCGGCGCACGGTGGCTCGCCGCATGGAAGTTCTTCAGGTCGAGCGCGTAGTCCCACGCCTGGTTGTAGTCGGGCACCCGGAACTGCCTCTCCCCGCACTTGAACTCGATCGGAAAGACCGCCGGCCCCGAGACCAGCACCGCATCGATCCGGCTTCCGAGCCGCGGCACGTCGAACTCGAGGAAGAGCGTGCCGACGCAACCCCGCAGCTGGGACTTCAGGAGATCGATCTCTTCCTGCCACGCCCGGCGCTGGCTCGCCTCCAGATCCTGGGCGTGCGCTACCGCAAGGACACCGAGAACATGCTCCGTCGCTGTCGCAAGAAACATCCCGACCGGTGCCGCGTAGTAGGCGGAGTCCCTGGGCATCGCGCCCAGGATACCCGGCCTCCAGCGCGCGCAGCCGGCAGGGCCAGGCCGAGGGAGCCCCGTGGCGCTAGCTCGCGTACCCGTCCGGGTTCGCGCGCTGCCACCGCCACGCGTCCCTGCACATCGCGTCGAGGTCGCGGGTGGCTTTCCAGCCGAGCGCGCGCGCGGCGAGGGAGGGGTCGGCGTAGCAGGTGGCGATGTCGCCGGGGCGGCGGGCGACCACCTTGTGCGGCACGCGGCGGCCCGACGCGCGCTCGGCGGCGGCGACCGCCTCGAGCACGCTGTAGCCGCGGCCGGTGCCGAGGTTGTAGGGGACAAATCCCTGAGTGAAGTCGAGCGCGCGCAGCGCGGCGAGGTGGCCCTCGGCGAGATCGACGACGTGGATGTAGTCCCTGACGCCGGTGCCGTCCGGCGTCGGGTAGTCGTTGCCGAAGACGCTCAGGTGCGGCAGTTTCCCGACCGCCACCTGCATCACGTAGGGCATCAGGTTGTTCGGGATCCCCTGCGGGTCCTCCCCGATGCGGCCGCTCTCGTGCGCGCCCACCGGGTTGAAGTAGCGCAGCGCGACGAGGCTCCAGTCGCCCTCGGCGCGGGCGAGGTCCATCAGCATCTGCTCGATGATCAGCTTCGTGCGGCCGTAGGGGTTGGTCGCCGAGAGCGGGAAGTCCTCGCGGATGGGCACGCTCGCCGGATCGCCGTAGACGGTCGCGCTCGACGAGAAGACGAGCCGCCGCGGGCCGAACTCGCGCATCGCCTCGAGCAGCACCAGCGTCCCCGTCAGGTTGTTGTGGAAGTAACGCAGCGGGATCGCCACCGACTCCCCCACGGCTTTCAAGCCGGCGAAGTGGATCACCGCGTCGAAGCGCCCGTCGGCGAGGATCCCCCGCACCCCCTCCCCATCGAGCAGATCGAGCCTGACGAACCGCAACGCGCGGCCCGCGATCTCACGGACGCGGTCCAACGCGACTTCCGAGCTGTTGCACAGGTTGTCGAGCACGGTAACCTCGTAGCCCGCCCGCAGGAGTTCAACGCAGGTGTGGCTGCCGATGTAGCCGGCGCCTCCGGTCACGAGGATCGATTGGCCCATACCCCCTCCTTCGACCGGCGCGGCCGCGCTCATGAGCCGTAGCGGAGCGCGAGCGCGCAGACGAGGTCGAGGGTCGCCTCGACGTCGCCCTCGTCGACCATCTCGACCGCCGCGTGGGTGTAGCGCATCGGGATCCCGAGCGGCATCGAGCGCGCGCCGCCGTACTGGAAGGCGCCGACGTCGGTGCCGCCTCCGCCGAAGATGACCTGGCAGGGGATGCCCGCGTCGCGCGCGATGCCCTCGATCTCGCGCGTGAACGCAGGGGGGATGATCGATGCGTTGTCGAAGACGCGCAGGCAGGCGCCGCCGCCGAGCAGCGCGGGGCTCAGGTCGCGGGTCGCCATGGGGTAGTCGGCCGCGGATGCGCTGTCCACCGCGAAGACGTGCGTGAGATCCATGCGCCGCGCGAGGACCTGCGCCCCGCGCAGCCCGACCTCCTCCTGCACGGTGAAGGCGAAGTGCACCTTTCGCGCGAAGGTCTCCTCGCGCAGCCGATGCATCGCCTTGAGCAGGATCCAGCAGCCGATGCGGTCGTCGAGGCCGCGGCAGACGAGCCGGCGGCCGTGCACCACGCAGGGCGCCTTCTCGAGCACCGCGAAGTCGAGCAGCGCGACGCCGAGCGCGAGCGCCTCCTCGCGGCTCTTCGCGCCGATGTCGACGTACATCTCCGTCACTTCGGGCACCGCCCCCATCTCCTTGGCGCGGTCGCGCATCAGGTGGGGCGGGTTCACGCCGACGACGCCGAGCAGTTCGCCCTCGCGCGTGACGACGCGCAGCACATGGCCGAGCACGGTGCGCGGATCGATGCCGCCGACCGGCTTCAGCCGCAGGAACCCGTCCTCCCGCACGTCGCTGACGACGAACCCGATCTCGTCCATGTGCGCCGCGAAGAGGATCGCCTCGTCCCCGCCCCCGAGCGTCGCGACGAGGTTCCCCATCGCATCCACGCCGCCCGTCACGCCGGGAGGCAGGTGCCGCCCCACCACCGCCCGCACCCTCTCCTCGCATCCCGAAACCCCCGGCACCAGGAGGAGTTCCCGCAGCAGCTCGTCCATACGCGTCCCTCTTACTCCAAAAAAGGCCCCCGCGCTCTGGCGGGGGCCTTTTTTGGAGCGGGCGATGAGGTTTGAACTCACGACCCTCACGTTGGCAACGTGATGCTCTACCACTGAGCTACGCCCGCGTCCGTCCCCGACTCTACCACCCCGCGGCCGCGGTTCAACCCCCCGGGGCCCGGCCTCAGGATCCGCGCAGCGCCCGGACCTCCGCCGCCATCTCGGCGCTGCTGTCGAGCAGGATCGCCTGGTCGAAGTAGACGTCCGCGACCGGATCCGCGAGAAGCTGGCAGTAGTAGGCCACCCAGAGGCACTCGGTGCCGCTCCGCGCGCTCCGCAGCGCGTCGAGGAAGCGGATCACGACCTTCGGCGCGAGCCCCGCCCACGGGTAGACGTCCTCGCGGTTGATCGCGGTGTCGCGCACGCGGATGCCCTTCTCGTCGGCGTCATCCACGACCTGGTCCGGCGACGCGTTGCTGTCGTACTTCGACCAGTACTCCTTGCCGCCCGACAGCGTGCTGGCCCGCCCGCGCAGGATCCCCATCAGCGCCTCGAGGTGGGCGAGACGGCGGATCCCCTCCTCGATCACCGCGCGCTCCGGCGTCGCCTCGCGCGTGCGGGCGATCAGCGCATCCAGCTCGGTGCGCACCGCGGTGACCTGGAACGAGCGGAGCAGCAGCCGGAACTCCTCCTGCCGCTCGAGGTACTCCGCGCCCGCCCGCTCGCTGTCGGCGGCGGTGATGAACGGCTTTCGCTCCTTCCCCTGCCTCTTCTCCGCGTTGATGCGCTCCTTGAGCAGGTTCGCCGCGGCGTCCGCCTGCTTGTAGAGCGGGTGGTCGGGCTTGCTCTTGAGTTTCACCTGCGTGTAGATGCTGTGCGCCTCGACGAAGTTGCCGGTGCCCTCCTCGCGCACCGCGTCGGCGATCAGCTGTTTCAGTTCCTGCTCGAGGGTCCGGTTGACCTTGGACGGTTCCGGCTTGCTGGGCCGGTCCTGCGCGGCGATTTCGGGGGGGGCCGGGGGGGTGGCCTTGGGGGTCTCCTCCGGCGGCGCGTCCTTGCCGCCGAGGAAGACCGCGACGAGGATCCCGAGGACGACGACGCCGCCGGCGATCGCCATCGGGGGCACCGCCTTCGCGCCGGTGCGCCCGCCCCGGCGCCCGCGCCCCCGTGCCCCCTTCTCATCGCCCAGCTGCTCGGGCGTGAACTTCGCGAGGGTCTCCGTCAGCTCCTTCGCCGACGGCCGCGCGTCGGGGTCCATCCGCGTCATCTTGCGCAGCAGGTCGGCGACGCCGCGCGGGAGGCCGCGGCGGAGCTTCTCGGGCTCGAGTTTCT
This sequence comes from uncultured Planctomycetaceae bacterium, assembly GCA_964570285.1. Classification (GTDB taxonomy): domain Bacteria; phylum Planctomycetota; class PLA2; order PLA2; family PLA2; genus CAZMXP01. The sequence continues at coordinate 126,543 of CAZMXP010000004.1, read as the reverse complement.
GGCCCTTCAGGTGCTCCGCGATGATCTCCTCGGTCGTGTGCAGCCCCGAGTAGGGCGGGTGGCCGACCAGCATGTGGAAGAGCGTGATGCCGAGCGCGTAGATGTCGGAGGCCGTGCGGGCGCCCTCGCCGCGGCACTGCTCGGGGGACATGTAGTGCGGCGTGCCGAGCCGGCCCCCGGCGAAGGCCCCCTCGACGTCGGCGGCGAGGCCGAAGTCGACGATCTTGAGCGTGCCGCCGGGCTCGACGACGAGGTTCTGCGGCTTGATGTCGCGGTGGACGAGGTTTTTCCGGTGGGCCGCGGCGAGCCCGGCGGCGGCCTGCCGCACGTAGTCCACCGCCTCCTCGAGCGGGAGCCCCTCCTCGCCGCACTCCTCGATGCGTTTGAGCAGGTCGCGCCCCTTCAGCAGCTCGAGCACGAGGTAGTGCTGGCCCTTGTCCTCGCCGACGTCGTAGATCTTGAGGATGTTCTCGTGGTCGAGCGCGGCGACCGCCTTGCCCTCCTGCTGGAAGACGCGCAGCACCGCGGGCACCCGCTTCATGTGCTCCTGCAGCACCTTGACGGCGACCGTGCGCTTGAGCGGCTCGTACAGGGCGCGATAGACCACGGCGGTCTTGCCCTCGCCGAGCAGCTTGCCGATCTTGCACTTGCCGAGCGTCTGGCCGATGAGCGGGTCCTTGAAGAAGCCCGGGTCCGACTCGAGCGCGTTGACCAGCTTGGTGTCGGGGGAGGTGTCGGAGCCGAGGTCCCTGGCCGCCGGGGCCTTCTTGCCCTTCGCCGGCCGTTCGGGCTCGTCTTCCTCGCTCTTTCGGCGCGCCATCGCCCCAGTCTACCCCAGCTCGAGCTGCCGCCGCGCATCCACGACGTCGCGGTCCATCCGCCGGGCCGCCTCGTCGAGCTTGTCCCCGAGGGGGTCCTTCCGGTCGATGACCCGGCGGAGCTGCCGCATCAGCTGGAGCGCCATGCGGAGCGTACGGACGAGGTCGCCCTCGGAGACGTTCGTGAAGCGGCGCAGGTCCTCGAAGGAGACCTCCTTGACCCACGCGAACACCACCGCATTGAGCCCGAAATCGGGGCGTTTCAGCAGCTCCGCGAGCTCCGCCCGCTGCTCGTCCAGCGTCCAGTCCCGCACCAGCGCGATCGCCTCCTTCTCCATGCCGGGGATGCGGACCGGGTCGGTGTCGTCCATCTTGCGCGCCTCGTAGACGATCGCGACGAAGAGCGCCGCGAGTTCCAGCACCGACGCCCGCTCGAAGAGGCCCGCGAAGTAGAACTCCGTCACCTGGATCTCGTAGCCGCTGATCTTGCGCGCGAGTTCGCCGCGGGGGGTCGTGCCGCTCTCGCCGGCGTAGCCGCGCTCGCGGAGGATGCGCATGCGCCGGGCGATGACCCGGTTCCTCGGCGCCGCCTCGCGCCGCTCGGCCTTGGTCTGCTGGTAGTGCGCGAAGCTCCGGTCGTAGGCGGTGTAGACCCCCTCGCCGAGGCGGAGGTAGAGGTTCAGCAGCGTCGCGTAGGAGAGGTTGAAGCGGCTCAGCACCGGCTCGTTGGTGCCCTCGGTGACGCGCTGCAGCGCGGCGAAGCTCGCCTCCTCGATGTCGATCTTCGAGAGGACGAGCCCCTCCTTGTCCATGCCCTGCCGGCCCGCGCGCCCCGCCATCTGCTGGTAGTCGCGGGTCTTCATGATGCGCACGTCCACGCCGTCGAACTTGCGCAGCGTGTCGAAGACGACGCACTTCGCCGGCATGTTGACGCCGAGCGCGAAGGTCTCCGTCGCGAAGAGCAGCTTCACGCCGCCTGTCGTGAAGAGGCGTTCGACGATCTCCTTCTGGATCGGCAGCAGGCCCGCGTGGTGGTAGAGCGTGCCGCGCGAGGCGAGGTGGCGGAGCCGCGCGGTCCCCGCCTGCCCGTCGACCTCGTAGCGCCGGGCCAGGTCGTCGAAGAGCGCAAGGATCTGCCGCCGCTCGCTGTCCTCGAGCAGGTCGTTCGCCCGCGCCTCGCGCTCGCAGAGCAGCTCGCAGTCGCGCCGCGAGAAGGCGAAGTAGAGCGCCGGCAGCCAGCTCTCGCGCACGACGTAGGCGATCGGGTGGCGCGGGAAGCCCTCGCTGCGGAAGCGGCGGTTGCGCGGCGCCTTCGCGAGCACCCCCTTGAGCTGGCGCAGGTCCCGGGGGCCCGCCTCGGGCACGTAGAAGTAGTGGTGCAGCGGCACCGGGCGCTGCTCCTCGACGACGACATCCACCTCGGACTTGCGCGTCCGCCGCATCCAGCCGGCGAGCTGCTCGATGTTGGGGATGGTCGCGCTGAGCGCGACGATCCGGATGTGGGAGGGGGCGTAGAGGATCGACTCCTCCCAGACCGTGCCCCGCTCCTCGTCGTCGAGGTAGTGGACCTCGTCGAAGACGACGAAGGTCACCGGCTCGAGGCGCTCGGGGCTCTCGAAGATCGTGTTGCGGAAGACCTCGGTCGTCATGATCAGCAGCGGCGCCTCCGCGTTGATCGTGACGTCCCCGGTCATGATGCCGACGTCGTCGCCGTGCTCGGCGCGGAAGTCGCGGAACTTCTGGTTCGAGAGCGCCTTGATCGGGGCGGTATAGACGATCCGGCGCCCGTCCATGAACGAGTGCTCGATCGCGTAGTCGGCCACGAGCGTCTTGCCCGCGCCGGTGGGCGCGGCGACGATCACCGACCGGCCGGCATCGATCGCCTCGATCGCGCGCTGCTGGAACGGATAGAGCGTCTTGCCCTGGAAGGTCTGCGCCGTCACGCACGCTCCCGCCCGCCCTACCGTCCGCCGTCCTCTGCGCCGCCTTCATGCCTGGATACCCCGCCTGGATGGGCGGCAGCATAGCGATCGGGAGCCTCGAAAGCCGGGGATTGCCTCCGGCCGCCGCCTACGGGGGGGTGACCCGGCTGGAGTGCCAGAAGCGCTCTCTTCCGGGGACACTTGGCACGATTCCGTGCCCCCCGACCCCCCAGAACCTCGCCCCAACCAGCCCAGTCTCGCATTTCGGGAATTACCGTCCGAACGGTACGCCGCTTGCGTATACTGGGGTAGAGCTTTGAAAACAAAAGAGCCAAGGCGGGACATGGCACTCCGAACGACTTTCAGCATTGCCGAGACAACGGATGCAACCTACCTCCAGATCCTCAGTTATGGCCATGTCTCGACCGTCACGGCGCCCAGTTCCCTCTTCCGTACCGTACCCTATCCCACCCACCCGCTTCAGGCGTCGTGAAAAGCTCTACGGGGCCGGGCGCAATGCCCGGCCCCTCTTAGATTTGCGCCAGTAGGGCCGCCAGCGCCTCCAGCCCCCGCCGGTCGACCTCGCTGAAGTCGGCAGGTTCGGTCGAGTCCACGTCGAGCACGGCCAGCAGGTCCCCGTCGCGAAGCACCGGAACGACGATCTCGCTCCGGCTCGCGCTGTTGCAGGCGATGTGGCCCGGGAAGGCGTGGACGTCGGGCACGACGATCGAGCGGCGCTCGCGCGCGGCGGCACCGCAGACGCCCTTCCCCGGCGGCAGCAGCATGCACGCGAGCGGGCCCTGATAGGGGCCCACCACCAGCGCCCCGTCCGCCCGCGGCAGGTAGAACCCCACCCAGAAGAAGCCCTCGAAGCGCTCCTTCAGCAGCGCGGCCAGCGACGCCATGCCGGCGACGGGGCCCGGGCAGCCGTCGAGCAGCGCCCGCGCCTGCTCGAGGACCTCCGCGTAGCGGGCGGCCTTCTCCTGCTCGCTCACGAGCCGTCCAGCGTGATCGCGAGGAAGAGCGTCTCGGCGCCGCGCCGCACGAAGAAGACCGCCTTCTCCCGGCCCGCCTGCTTCGCGGCGTCGAGCGCCGCGACGAGCGCGCCGCCGTCGGCCACCGGAGTCTGGTCCACCTCGAGGATCAGGTCCCCGGGAATGAGCCCCCCGAGGCGGGCCGAGGAGGCGGCCTCCACGCGCATGGCCACAAGACCCGCAAGCTGCTCCGGCAGCCGCGCGTTGCGCAGCCAGTCCTGCGTCGCGGGCCTCACCCGGATGCCCACGAGCGGCACCTCGGTGTCGGGCATCTCCTCGAAGCCGGCGGGCCGCGCCGCGAGCGTCAGCGCCAGCGCGACCTCGCGCGCCTCGTAGCTGCCGTCCTCGCGCGCGACGAAGCGCGTCACGCGGCAGGCGAGCTCCTTGCCGAGCGCGAGCTCCTGCACGTCGCGCAGCAGCCGCGCGAATTCCGGCCGGCTCTCGAAGTCGAGGCGGAGGTCGCCGATCTGGTGCACGAGATCGAAGACTTGAAGCCCCGCCCGGGCCGCAGGCGACCCGGGGGTCACGCTCGTGACGAAGGCGCCCTTCTCGTCCTTGCCGATGCCGAAGTAGGCCTCGTGGTCGGCATCGCACGGCGACAGCGTGACGCCGATCCACGGCCGCTCGCGCCGCGGCACGGCGGCGCGCTCCTTCGGCCGCGGCTCCGGCGGGTGCGCGATGCGCGCCGCATAGGCCGACACGGGCACGACGACGACGGTCTGCGAGCCGACGCCGAGCATCACGCCGGTGCCCTCGCGCATCGTCGGCCGCAGGTCGAGAAAGCCCGCAAGGCGCCCCATGCGATCGACCACGACGCTGCCGCGCCACTCCCCGCGCGCCTCCGGGATGAGGCCAAAGCCGTCGGGGGCGGGGCCGACCGCGTCGATGCGCGTCTCGACGGTGCGGCCCGCGTAGCGGAGCAGTTCGCCCTGGCGGGCGAGGACGAGCACCTCGTCGCCGGCGGCGAGCGGCGTGGGGCGGATGGGGAGGGGCTCGGGGAGGGGTCCCTGGCCCGGTGCCGTCTCCAGCCGGAAGAAGGTGCAGTTGAGGTCCTTGTCGCCGCCGAGCAGTCGCGCGGGCCATTCGCTGCCGTCGGGCGCGATCGCGTGCACGCGCACGGCCTCGCTCGGGCCGTCGGGCGGGTCGATCGAGAAGCCGACGACGAGGAGCAGGCCGTCGGGCCCGACCGGCACCGCGGGGGCCGCAAGCGTCTGGCGGTCGGGGCCTGCGACGCCCGGGCGCTCGGTCGTGAGCCGCGCGACATAGAGGCGGTCGATGGGCTCCCCGGCGAGGACCGGGAGGCACGGGAGGAGCAGAAGGGTGAACCGGCGCACGACTCAGTCCTCGGGGTAGGTGGGGCGCAGCACGGTCACGTCGAGGGTCGCCCCCTGGCGGTAGACGAGGCGCACGAGGGGCTCGCGCGCCGCGGCGGAACGCTTCACCGCCGCGAGGAAGGCGGGGAGATCCGCGATGGTCGCGCGGCCGACGGTGCGCACGACGTCGCCCGGGCTCAGCCTGTTCACGGCGGGGCTGCCGGCCGAGATGCCGGTGACGATGACCCCCGCCGCGTCTTCGAGGCCCAGTTCGCGCTGCATGCCGTCGGTGATCGCGCTCACGGTGATGCCCCACTCGGGGATGCTCACCTCGCGGCCGACCTGCTCGCCGAGAGGCTCGGGGGTGACCTCGACGGAGCGCCTCTCGCCGCCGCGCGACACCGTCAGGCGCGCCGCGCGGGCGGGATCGAGCGCGGAGATGCGGCGATAGAGGTCGGGCACGTCCTCGTCGAAGCGGGCGGAGAAGGGCGCGCCGTCGAGCTGCGTGATGAAGTCGCCCGGGCGGATGCCCGCGAGCGCCGCCGGCGAGCCGTTGGCGACCGCGGCGACGAGGACGCCCTCGCCGAGGCCGCCGAGCGACGTGTTCTCGACGGCGTCGATCGGCTGGAGGCGCAGGCCGAGCCACGCGCGCGGCACCCGGCCGTGCGCGAGCAGGGCCCGGACGACGTCGCGCACGACGTCGCTCGGGATCGCGAAGCCGATGTTGTTCGCCGAGAGGTTCGCGCGGGTGTTGAGGCCGATGACCTCGCCGTCGAGGTTGACGAGCGGGCCGCCGCTGTTGCCGGGGTTGATCGCCGCGTCCGTCTGGATCCACGTGTTGAACTCCCCGGTCTCGTGGCCGGCGAGCCGCATCGTGTCGAGGATGCGGTTGCGGCAGGAGACGATCCCGAACGAGACCGACCGCGAGAGCGAGAGCGGCGACCCCATCGCCATGACGAACTCCCCCTCGCGGATCGCCGCGGAGCTGCCGAGCGTCGCGAAGCTCGGCTTGCCGTCGGGGAAGGCCTGCCTCGGGTCGACGCGCAGCAGCGCCACGTCGGTGTAGGGGTCGCCGGCGACGAGGTCCGCCTTCACCTGCTGCCGGTTGGCGAGCGTGACGGTGAGCCGGGCCGTCGTGCCCGCGACGTGGAAGTTCGTGACGATGTGCCCGAGCGCGTCGATGAAGAAGCCGCTGCCGGTGCTGACGCTGCGCTCCTTGCGCCCGCCGACGAGGTTCTCCTCGACGTTGACGATGTGCACGAGCGCCGGGAAGACCTTGTCCTTCGCCTCCTGCATCCGGCGCCGCAGCAGGTCGAGCGCGTCCTCGCCGCCGTGCGCCGCCGCCGCCAGCGGCAGCAGCAGCAGCGCGATCCCGCGCGCGCTCATCCGGCGATGAGCTGCTCGATGCGCGAGCGCAGCTCGCTCTCCTTCCGGAGGCCGACGAGGGAGTCGACGGCCTCGCCGTCCTTGAAGAAGATCAGCGTCGGCACGCCGCGCACGGCGAACTGGCTCGGCGTCTGCGGCGCGTCGTCGATGTTGAGCTTGCCGACCTTCAGCTTGCCCTGGTACTCCTTCGCGAGCTTCTCGACGATGGGCGTCAGCGCCTTGCAGGGGCCGCACCAGGTCGCATAGAAGTCCACCATCACGGGCACGCCGGAGGAGATGACCTCCTGCGAGAAGTTGTCGTCGTTCAGTACCGTCAGGCTCATCTGGACTCTCCGGCTGGAAACGGGCAGTATACCAATGCCCTCAACTCCTAGCCGAAGCAACCCGCGGGCCAATCGCCACGTGGAGACGATCAACACCCATCTCTTCCGCGCGTTCGACCGGTACGCCGACCGGACGATGCAGATCGACCGGCAGCGCCGCTGGTCCTACGGCGACGCCGCACGCGCGATCCACGGCATCGCGACGCGCCTGAAGGAGCAGGGCGTCCGCCCCGGCGACCGCGTCGCGCTCCTCGCGGAGAACAGCGCGCGCTGGCTGCACAGCTATCTCGCGGTGCTCGCCTGCGGCGCCGTCGTCGTGCCGCGGGGCGAGGAGATCGCGCCCTCCGAACTCGCCTACCTGCTCGAACACAGCGGCAGCAGGATCGTGCTCGCGGGCAGCGCCAGAATGGCCGACCGGGTCCCCGGACCCCTACCCGTTCTCCGCATGGACGCGGAGGAGTTTCCCGGACCCGCCGACCTCCCCTCCGGCACGCTGGCGCAGTACGCGCGCGCGCGCGCGCCGGAGGACCTCGCGGTGATCCTCTACACGAGCGGCACGACCGGCCGCCCGAAGGGGGTGATGCTCGAGCACCGGAACATCGCGCACAACATCCGCCACCTGCCCGACCTCGTCGGCATGGCCGCGGGCGACACGTGGGTGTCGATCCTGCCGTCCTGGCACACCTTCGAGCAGACCGTCGAGCTCTGCGGGCACGCGGTGGGGTGCGTGACGGTCTACAGCGACCGGCGCCGCTTCCGCGACGATCTCAGGGAGCACCGGCCGCAGTTCTTCGCCGCGGTGCCGCGCCTCTGGGAGTCGGTGCATGACGGCGTGCTGCAGACGCTCTCGAAGAAGAGCCGGGTGCTCGAGCGGCTCTTCGCGCTCTGCCGCGCGGCGACGCGCGCGAGGCGGCGGGGCAACTTCCTCGCGGCGCCGCTGCACGCGCTCGGCGAGCGCCTCTTCTACAGGAAGATCCGGGGGGGGCTCGGGGGGGGTCTCAAGCTGGTCGTCAGCGGCGGCGGCTACCTCGCGCCGCACCTCGACCAGTTCTTCGCGGATGTCGGCATCACGCTGCTGATCGGCTACGGCCTCACGGAGACGGCGCCGGTCGTCGCGCTGCGCGACCGCCATGACAACGTGCTCGGCACGATCGGCCGCGCCGTGCCCGAGACGGCGATCCGCGTCGGTCCGAAGGGGACGTTCCAGGTGAAGGGCCCGCAGGTGATGCGCGGCTACTACAACGAGGAGGAGCTCACGCGCGCGGTGCTCGACGACGAGCGCTGGTTCGACACGGGCGACCTCGGCCGCATCGTCAACGGCCGGGATCTCGTCTTCACCGGCCGCCTGAAGGAGACGATCGTGCTCTCTGGCGGCGAGAACATCGAACCCGAGCCGATCGAGAACCGGATCCTGCTCTCCCCCTATGTCAAGCAGGTCATGCTCGTCGGCCAGGACCGAAAGCACCTCGCGGCGCTGGTCGTCCCCGACCGCGAGCGCGGCGCCAGCGAGGAGAACATCCGCCGCGCCCTCGCCGAGAGCACCGGCCCCAAGGGCGGCTTCCGCGCCTTCGAAGCCGTGCACAAGTTCGCGCTGATCGAGGAGCCCTTCAGCACCGAGAACGGCCTGCTGACCGCGACGCTGAAGATGCGCCGCAACCTGATCGCGGAGCGGTACGCGGGGTTGGTGGACGCGATCTACGCGTAGGGCCGCCCGATCTCCCCCCCCGAAGACACACTCCGATAACTGTTCGGGTTGGTCCGGTTTCGGCACGCGGACGGCTAGGTCGTCTCGGAGAGCCGGGAGAGTTCGCGCGCGGCCTCGGCGCCGAGCGTCCCCTTCGCGCGCGCGATGGGGATCGTCGCGCGCAACAGCTCCGCATAGAGCGCCCGGATCGGCGGCGGGAGCGCCTCCATGTGGCGGCGGACCAGTTCGACGTCGCCGCGCGCGCAGGGACCGGTGAGCCCCTTCGCGACGCCGACGCGCCCGACGTTGTCCAGCGCACCCCTCGCCAACGCCAGAAGCGCGGGCAGGCCCTCCTCCTCCGACACGCCGGCGCGACGCAGCAGCTCGAGCGCGACCGACAGCAGGGTCACCGTGTAGTTGCCCGCCGTCGTCGCGCCGGCGTGATAGAGGATCTTCCGGTCGGTGGCGATGCGGGCGACGGTGCCGCCGACGTCCTTCGCGAGGCGCTCCGCGACCTCGACGGCCTCGCCCTCGACGAAGAAGTGCGTCTGCGGCAGCGCGGCGAGCGAGGTCGCGAGATCGGCAAAGGCACGCAGCGGGTGGAGGCTCGCGGTGCGCGCGCCGGTCGGGCTGAGCACGGTCGAAGGGTGCGCGCCCGACAGGTGGAGGGCGATCTGGGAGGGGGCGAGGGGGAACCGGGCCGCGACCGAAGCGAGCGCGTCGTCCGGCGTCGCGAAGACGACGACGTCGGCGTCGTCGAGCGAGCCGCCGGCGACCCCCTCCCCCAGGGCCCCCACCGCCTCCGCCGCGGTGCGGCGTGCGAGAACGGCACCGATGCTGTGGCCCGCCTTGCGCCACGCGATGCCGAGCGGGCGGCCCGCGGCGCCGCAGCCGACGAACGCGATCCTCATGCGAAGAGGTTCACCGGCCGTGCGCCCTTGCCGGTGGCGACGGCGCGCTCGATCGCCTTGTGCACGAACGCGTGCGCGCGCGCGACCGACTCGGTCAGCGCCGCGCCGCGCGCGAGGTGCGCCGCGATCGCCGCCGAGAGCGCGCAGCCGGTGCCGTGGACCGGGGGCCCGGGGAGCCTCCTCTGGCGGAACTCGCGGAAGACGCCCTCGGCGTGGAGCAGGTCCACGACCTCGGCGCCGTCGAGATGGCCCCCCTTGACGAGCACCGCGCGCGCGCCGCGCCGCTGCAGGATCGCCGACGCGTCGCGCATGTCGCCGCTCGTCGTGATGCGCATGCCGGTCAGACGCTCCGCTTCGGGGATGTTCGGCGTCACGAGCAGGGCGAGCGGGAAGAGGCGCTCGACGAGGGTGTCCACCGCGTCGTCCGACAGCAGCGCATCGCCCGAGGTCGCGACCATGACCGGATCGACGACCAGATGGCGCACCGGGTGTCGCGCCAGCGCCTCGGCGATCGCGACGATCGTCGGGGCGCGCGAGACCATCCCGGTCTTGGCCGCATGCACCTCCGTGTCGCCGAGCACCGCGTCGAGCTGCGCCGCGACGAACTCGGGAGGGATGTCGAGGACGCCGCTGACGCCGCAGGTGTTCTGCGCGGTCAGCGCGGTCAGCACCGCCATGCCGAAGACACCGTGGGCCTGGAAGGTCTTGAGGTCCGCCTGCGCCCCCGCGCCCCCCGAAGGATCCGATCCGGCGATCGTCAGCGCGACGCGCATCGCCCCATTCTACTCGCGGCGCGGCGGATCGAAGACCCCCTTGTGGTGGAAGTAGACGACGCTCGCCGCCGAGCGCATCGCCCGCGTCCGTAGCAGCAGATCGAAGAGCAGATCGCTCTGGAAGTGGTCGTACAGGAAGCGCAGCAGCCGTTTGGTGCGAAAGCGCGGGTAGCTGCGAGGGAACCATCCGGCCGGGTCGTCGCGCTTGCCGGTCAGGTACTCGACGATCGCGTGGCCGGCGGCGAGGCCGTGCTTCAGCGCCGTGTGGATGCCGCCCGCGGTCACCGGCGAGACCATGCCGGCGGCGTCCCCGACGAGCAGCGCGCGCGACGCCGCGACCGGGCGCACGACACCGCCGCACGGGATCAGGCCGGCGCGCACCGCCGTGGGCGGGCGGTCCCGCAGATCGAAGAGCGGCGCGATCTTGCCGAGCAGCGCGGCCATCGCGGCGTCGGGCGGGGGAGCGCGGCGCGCCGCCCGGCGCGCGAGGCCCACCTGCAGCACGCCGACGCCGGCGACCACCCACGCGATGTAACCGGGCGCGAGCCGCCGATCCACGAAGCAATGCAAGTAGTCGGACTCGGCGATCGCGACACCGGCGTACTCGTGCTCGATGCCGAAGAGGAACTTGCGGTTCTGCCCGAGCCCGAGCACCCTGGCGACGCGCGAGTTGGGCCCGTCCGCGCCCACGAGGTAGCGCGTCGTGCCGAACTCGCCGAGGTCGAAACCGCTCTGCATGCGCTCCGCGCGCGCGAAGAGGCTGCCGCAGCGCACGCGCGCCCCCGCCGCCGCCGCCTGCGCGGCGAGCCATCGCATGAGCCCAGGCGTCTCCGTCGCGAGGAAGTAGTAGCCCGGCGCGCGCAGGTCCACCGACCGCAGGCTCGGCGCGTAGAGGCGCACGCCGTCGATGCGCCGCACGAGGGCCGGCGGCAGGGCATCGAGCAGCGCCACCTGGTCGATCGCGTCCTTGACGAGGATGCCGGTCGTGTGCAGCTTCTCGCCCGGATCGGCCTTCTGCTCGAGCACGGTGACCCGCAGGCCCGCGCGCGCCGCCGCGCTCGCGCAGGCGAGCCCGGCGAAGCTCGCGCCGACGATGACGCAATCGGAGTGGTCGCTCGGCAAGGCGGCGCCAAGGGTAGCGGCTGACGACGCCGGTTACACTTCCGTCGTGGCTACTAACCGCCGGCTTTCGGGAGCGCTGCTGCTGCTCGTTTCCTTGGGGGGGGTCGCGGGGGCCCAGGACACGCTCGTGATCGCGCCGAAGGCCTACTGGCCCGCGGCGAAGGAGTGGAAGGGGTACCGCGAGGCGCAGGGGCACGTGCTCGAGTTCCGCGAGCCCGCGGAGGACCTGCCGAAGCTCGTCCATGACGTCGCGGCGGGCGGCACGCTCCGCAGCGTGCTGCTGCTCGGCGACATGAAGCAGGTGCGCTGCGCCTACCGCGAGGGCGTCTTCATCCGCATCTGGGAGCAGGACTTCCAGATCGCGACCGACCACCCGCTCTCCGATCTCGACGGCGACGAGTTGCCCGACCTCGCCGTCGGGCGCATCCCCGCCGACAGCCCGGAGGAGGTCGGCGCGATGCTCGGGCGGGTCGTCGCGTACGAGAAGGGCCGGGACTTCGGCCTCTGGCGGCGGCGCGTCAACGTCTTCGCGGGCGTCGGGGGGTTTGGCGCGCTGCAGGACTGGGCGCTGGAGCAGGTCGCGACGAAGTTCCTGACCGAGAGCGTCTCGCAGGACTTCGACCTGCACGTCACCTACGCGAACCCGAACAGCCCCTTCTGCCCGCCGCCCGCGCGCGTCGGCGAGGCGATGCTCGAGCGGCTCAACGAGGGCGCGCTCGTCGTCGCCTACATGGGCCACGGCAGCCGCCGGCACCTCGACCGCGTGCGCTTCGGCGGCCGGAGCCACGAGATCTTCCCCGAGGAGGCGATCGACAGCATCGAGTGCCGCCGCGGCGCGCCGATCGCGGTCTTTGTCGCCTGCTCCACCGGCCGCTTCGACGACGGGCCCGACTGCCTCGCCGAGGAGGCGCTGCGCCTGCCGAGCGGGCCGATCGCGGTCATTGCGTCCTCGCGCGTCTCGATGCCCTACGCGAACGGCGTGCTTGCCAAGGAACTGCTCGACGCGCTCTTCGTCGATCGGCGGCCGACGCTCGGCGAGGCGTGGCTGCAGGCGAAGCGCCGCCTGGTCAACGCGAAGGAGGGGGATCCGGGGCGCCAGTTCATCGAGATGCTCGCGCTCGGCTACCAGTTCGACGAGAAGCTCCGGATCGGCGAGCGCAAGGAGCACCTCTACCTCTACCACCTCTTCGGCGACCCGCTGATGCGGCTGCCGCTGCCCGCGACGGCGACCGTCGACGCGCCCCCTGCCGCGGCGCGCGGCGCGCTCGCCTCGCTCACGGGCACCTCGCCGGTGGACGGCGCGGCGCTGGTCGAGTTGGTCCAGGCTCGCACGACACCGCGCGCGAAGCGCGCGGGCGACAGCGAGGAGGCCTTCCGCGACTGCTACAGGAACGCGAACGACTGGGTTCTCGCGACATGGACGGGGCAGGTCAAGGGCGGGAGGTTCTCGATCCCGTTGCCGCTGTCGAAGGATCTTCCCCCGGGCCCCCATCCGATCCGCCTCTTTGTCGAGGGGGAGAAGGGCGCGGCGGTCGCCTCGGCGATCCTCACGGTCGAGTGACGAGCCGCGCGCGGTTGGGCCGGCCGCCGTCGATCTCGATGACGCCCGCCGCCGCGAGGATGCCGAGCACGTAGGAGGCGGCGCGCACGCGGTCGTTCTCCATGTTGAGCACCATCTGGAAGTTCTCGTCCTTGACTTCGAGCCAGCGGTCGCCGCGGCAGCCCATGTCGGCGAGGTACTTCGCCGCGGTGTCGAAGGTGAAGAGCGAGATGCGCACCTTGCCGCCCTTCGCCGTCTTGACCGTGACCGACTCGGGGCCGATCTCCGCGATCGTGAACGGCTTGCCCGTCTTGTCGTCCGGCGTCCGCATCGTCTGGCCGACCTTGATGCGCGCGAGGATCGTGTCGTAGGCGTCGGGCATGGGGGGATGGTAGCAAGGGGGCTGGAGGATTGGCGGCGGGGGAGCCTTCAACCGTGGGTACTCGCCCGCAGGTCCTGCAAGCGCCCTCGATCACATCCTTGGGGGGATGCTGGGGGGAGACCGCGTCACTCCCCAGCGGAGTTGTACTTCGCCTCGTACTCCTCGGGGGTCAACAGGACCTCGGCGGCCTGGGCGTTCTTGAATTCGCCGATGATGCCCTGGGCGCGCATCAGGTCGATGAGGCGGCTGGCGCGGGTGTAGCCGATGGCGAGGGCGCGCTGGAGCAGCGACGCGGAGCCGCGCTGCGACTCGAGCACGACGCGGCAGGCGCTGTCGAAGAGGTCGTCCACCTCGCGCGGGTCGCGGGTGTCGAGCGTCTCGGCGCGCACGACGAGTTCGCGCAGGTCCTGGCCGGGGCCGTTGGCACGCAGGTAGTCCACGACCGCGCGGACTTCGTTGTCGCTGACGTAGCAGCCCTGCGCCCGCACGAGGTGGAACGCCCGCGGCGGCAGGAAGAGCATGTCGCCCCGTCCGAGCAGCTTGTCGGCGCCGCTCTGGTCGAGGACGACGCGGCTGTCGACCTTGCTCGTCACCTTGAAGGACGCGCGGCTCGGCATGTTCGCCTTGATGAGGCCGGTGATGACGTCCGTCGAGGGCCGCTGCGTCGCGAGCACGCTGTGGATGCCGACGGCGCGCGACTTCTGCGCGAGGCGCGTGATCGCCGTCTCGACCTCCTTCTTGCCGGTCATGATCAGGTCGGCGAGCTCGTCCACGACGACGACGAGGTAGGGCATGTAGGTCGGCGCGCTCTCCTCGCCGATGTCGTGCTCCTTCGCGAGCTCCTTGACGCGCTTGCTCCCGAGGCGGTTGTACGACGCGATGTTCTTGACGCCGAACATCGCGAAGACGCGGTAGCGGTCCTCCATCTCGTTGACCACCCAGTCGAGCGTCTGCGCCGCCTTGCGCGACTCGGTGACGACGCTCGTCAGCAGGTGCGGCACCTCGCGGAAGAACGCGAGCTCGACCTGCTTTGGGTCGATCAGGATCAGCTTCACCTCGTCGGCGCGCCGCGTCATCAGCACCGACAGGATCAGCGAATTGATGCAAACGCTCTTGCCGCTGCCGGTCGCGCCGGCGATCAGCAGGTGCGGCATCGTCGCGAGATCCTCCACCATCGGCTCGCCCGCCGCGTTGCGCCCGAGGAAGATCGGCACCGCCTTCTTGTCGAGGCTGTTGCCCACCTCGGCGAGCAGGCCGTGGAGCCCGACGTCGTCGCGGATGATGTTGGGCACCTCGACGCCGACGGTGTTCTTCCCCGGGATCGGCGCGACGATGCGCACGGATTCGGCCTTCAGCGCGATCGCGAGGTCGTCGGCGCGGTTGACGACCTGGCTCAGCTTCGTCCCCTCCTTCAGCGCAAGCTCGTACATCGTGATGACCGGCCCGCGCACGTGTCCGACCACCTGCGTCTCGATCTTGAACGACGCGAGCGACCGCTCGAGGATCTGCGCGTTCTGCTGGATCGCCTTCTCGAGCCGCCCCAGATCGACCGACTTCGGCTTCTCGAGCAGGTCGAGGCTCGGCAGCGGGCTGTCGTCCTTCCTGCGCCGCGGCCGCGGCAGGTCCGGCATCGTCGGCAGCGGAAGCTGCACCGGCTTCTGCACGGGCGCGCGCTCCTCCTCCTTGCCCGGCTCGTCGTCGGCCTCCTCCTCGTCCTCGGTCTCCCAGGGGACGCACTCGTCCTCGTCGTCGTCCTCCTCCGGTTCCGGCTCGGGCTCAGGCTCCGGCTCCGGCTCCACCTTCTTCGGCTTGGGGGCAAGCCGGGGGGGCGCGGGGGGGCGGAGCGGAGCGGAGTCCCCCCCGGACAACCCAGGCGCGGGGGGGGAGGTCAGGAGTCCGTGAAACAACCAGTCGGTGGAGAGGCCGAGCGTCACGAGCGTCGCGCCAAAGAGCAGCGGCAGCGCGAAAAGCTCCGGGAAGAGCAGCAGCACGGCGTCCTGCGCGAGCACGCCGACGACGCCGCCCGCCGCGCCGTCCGCCCTGCCGAGAAGCGCGAACAGGCACGGGACGAAGATGACCAGCGCGAAGGAGCAGAAGATGCGCCGCTTGTCGAATTCGAGCCCGCGGCCCACCAGGTGGAGGAGCGCGTGGGCCCCGGCGAGCAGCGCGAGCACGGTGGAGGCCGGGCCGAAGGCGATCCCGAAGCCGCGGGCGAGGCCGCGGGCGAGGGAGACGCTCCCCGTCGTCTCGGAGAGCGCGGGCGTGAAGAGTTGGATCGCGGCCACCGTGAAGCAGGTCGCGGCGGTGCTGAAGGCGAGCAGGGTGGGGCCGTGGACCTCGAGGGATGCGAGGGCGCGACGGCGCAGGGCTTCGGTGTTGATCATGCCGGTTCTCCGTCTATAGATCGGCAGGCGCGGCGGATTTGGGCCGGGGTAGCCCCCGCATTACGATGGTGGGGCCGATGGGCCAGCCTATCGTGTTCGTGGATGCATTCACGGATCGCCCGTTCGCGGGCAATCCGGCGGCGGTCTGCGTGCTGGAGCAGGCCGCCGACGAAGCCTGGATGCAGGCGGTCGCGGCGGAGATGAACCTCTCGGAGACCGCCTTTCTCGTCCCCCGCGCCCCCTCCGAGTATGACCTGCGCTGGTTCACGCCGCTCATCGAGGTGGACCTCTGCGGCCATGCCACGCTGGCGAGCGCCCACGTGCTCTGGGAGAGCGGCCGCCTGCCGCCCTCGGCACGGGCCGTCTTCCACACGAAGGGCGGCGTGCTCGCGGCGGCGCGCGCCGGCGACTGGATCGAGATGGACTTCCCGCTGCTCGCCGCGCGCCGCGTGGCGGCGCCGCGCCGGGGGCTCCTGTCGGCGCTCGGCGTCGAACCGGCCTGGATCGGGCGCAACGACCGGGACTACATGATCGAGGTCGCGGACGAGAAGACGGTGCGGGGGATGACGCCCGACTTCGCGAAGCTCGCGAAGGTGGACGTGCGCGGCGTCGTCGTCACCGCGAAGGCGGAGACCGCGGGCTACGACTTCGTCTCGCGCTTCTTCGCGCCGAGCGTGGGCGTGCCGGAGGATCCGGTGACCGGCTCCGCGCACTGCTGCCTCGCGCCCTTCTGGTGCGAGCGGTTCGGCCGCGACAGCCTCGTCGGCTACCAGGCGTCGCGCCGCGGCGGCACGGTGCGCGTCTCGCTGTGGGGCGACCGCGTCAACATCGCCGGACAGGCGGTGACGGTGCTGCGCGGCGCGCTCGCCTAGAGCGCCGCGCGGCTGCGGAAACAGTCGAGCGCGCGGCGCACGGCGGTGCGCAGGCGCGGCTTGCGCGCGACGAGGCGCGCGATCGGCGGGCTCATGCGGTAGTAGAGGCGCACGAGCATCGTGCCGACGGCGCTCTTCAGCAGGCGCTCGTCGCGGAAGCGGCGGAGCTGCTCCACCTCGGGCGCGTCGTCGGTGCCGTAGGCGGCCGTCGCGATGAAGCAGGCCCGGCTCTTCACGAGCGGCATCTTCCCCTTCGGCGACGGCGGGGGGATCTCGTTCTCGTCGTCGAGCGCCGTCACCGCTTCCGCGGCGGCGATCGGCTGCGGCGAGACCTCCTCGAACGCGCGTCGGCTGCTCTTCTCCGCGCGACGGTGCGCGCGCGTGATCTCGGCGTCGGCGCCGTGGGGACCGGGACGACGCACCGGCGATTCGTCCACGCCCTCGTCGGGTGCCGGATCGCTTCGATCGTCGTTGCCTTCGCCGTGACTCATCTGCGCTGTCCCGCGTTGATTGTATACGCAGGAGCGCCCACTCTTTCGGACGCGGGCGGACCGGACATTAAAGTCCGGTGAAGTTCCTAGACATTCACCTCAGCCTCGCCGCCGAGCAGGTCGCGATGGGCCGCGACGACGGGGTCGACCTCCTCGGCGAGGAACTCCTCCACCTGCCGGCCCGCGCGCCCGGTGTACCGGCGCGCGTCGGCGTCGGCCGCGAGCAGGTCGCCGACGCCCTCGAAGGCGCCATCGGAGGCGAGGCGCGCGAGGAGGTCGTTGCCCTCCCCCCCCTCCTTCAGCCGGTCGGCGGCGGCACGGGCGTGCACGCGGAGGCGCTCGTGCAGCACCTGCCGGTCGCCGCCCCTGCGCACCGCCTCCATCAGGATCTCCTCCGTCGCGAGGAACGGAAGCTCCCGGCGGAGGTTGCGCTCGACCACCTTCGGATGCACGACCAGCCCGCGCGCGACGTCGAGGAAGAGATGGAGAAGGGCGTCCACCGCGAGGAAGAGCTCCGGCAGCGCCAGCCGCCGGTTGGCCGAGTCGTCCAGGGTCCGCTCCAGCCACTGGGTCGCCGCGGTGTATCCGGGGTTCTGGGCGGTCGCGAGGACGAAGCGCGACAGCGCGCACATCCTCTCCGCCCGCATGGGGTTACGCTTGTACGGCATCGCCGACGAGCCGACCTGCTTCTCGCGGAACGGCTCCTCGAGCTCGCCCAGGTGCTGCAGGAGCCGAAGGTCGTTGCCGAACTTCCCGGCGGTCGCCGCGATCCCCCCGAGCACTGCCGCCACCCGCGCATCCTGCTTGCGCGAGATCGTCTGGCCGGAGACGGCAACACTCTTGCCGAAGCCCGCCTTGGCGGTGACGAGGCGGTCCAGCTCCCGGACCCTCTGATGATCCCCCTCGAAGAGGGTGAGAAACGACGCCTGCGTGCCGGTCGTCCCCTTCACCCCCCGGAAAGGGAGCGTCCCGAGCAGATACCCCAGGTCCTGCAGGTCGAAGAGCAGGTCCTGCGCCCAGAGCGTCGCCCGCTTGCCGACCGTGGTCGGCTGGGCGGGCTGGAAGTGCGTGAAGCCGAGCGTCGGCAGGTCGCGCCACTGCCGCGCGAAGCGGCCCAGCGCGTCGAGCACGTTGACGAGACCCGCCCGCAGCAGCCCGAGCGACTCCTTCATCAGCAGCAGGTCGCCGTTGTCCTGCACATAGGCGCTCGTGGCGCCCCAGTGCAGGATCGGCTTCGCCTCCGGGCAGAGCGCGCCGAAGGTGTGCAGGTGGGCCATCACATCGTGGCGCAGCTCCCCCTCCCGGCGCCGGATCTCGTCGAGATCGACGTCGTCGAGGTGCGCCCGCATCGCCGCGAGTTGCGCCTCCGAGACCGGCAGCCCCAGCTCGCGCTCCGCCTCCGCGAGCCAGAGCCAGAGGCGCCGCCACGTCCGGGCCGAGTGCGCCGGCGACCAGAGCCGCTTCATCGCGGCGCTGGCGTACCGGCCGGCCAAGGGGCTCTCGTAGGTCTCGCCCGCGCCCGACATCCGTGGTCATTATCGCCTAGACTGCCAGCCGCCGGCCATGCCCCTGCCCTACGGCCTGATGAAACCGCTGCTCTTCCGGATGGATCCGGAGAGGGCCCATCGATGGGCGATGCGCGCCGCGAGGCTGGGAGGCGGCCCGTTGGGGCGATGGTTGGGGGGCGCGGGGGGAGGCGACCGGCCGGTCGTCGTCGCGGGCCTCCGGTTCAAGAACCCCCTCGGCCTCGCCGCCGGGTTCGACAAGAACGGCGTCGCTCTACCCTTCTGGCGCGCGCTCGGGTTCGGCTTCGTCGAGTTCGGCACGGTCACCCCCCGCCCGCAGCCCGGCAACGATCGCCCGCGGATGTGGCGCTTTCCCGAAGTGGGCGCGCTCGGCAACCGCCTCGGATTCCCCAACGACGGCGCCGCCGCCGTGGCAAGGCGCCTCGGGAAGGACAAGCGGGAGGGCGACACCGTCGGCATCAACCTCGGCAAGCAGAAGGAGACGCCGCTGGAGCGGGCGACCGACGACTACCTCGAAGCGCTGGAGGCGACCCGCGGGGTCGCCGACTACTGGGTCGTCAACGTCTCGTCGCCCAACACCCCCGGCCTGCGCGAACTCCAGTCCCGCGCCTGGCTCGAAACGCTGCTCCGGCGCGTCAAGGCGGCCGCGGGGGGAACGCCGCTCTTCGTCAAGCTGAGCCCCGACCTCGACCAGGCCGCCCTTGCGGACGCGGCGGGGGCGGTCACGGCCTCGGGGTGCGACGGCGTTGTCGCGACGAACACGACGCTCGAGCGCCCCCCGGGCATCGCCTTCGAGGGCGGCCTCTCCGGCACCCCCCTCGCCCCCCGATCATCGGCCATGCTCCGCGACCTGCGCTCGCTCCTCGGCAGGTCCCTGCCGATCATCTCCGTCGGCGGCATCGGCTCGGCCTCCGAAGCACAAGCCCGTCTCGACGCCGGCGCGAACCTCGTGCAGATCTACTCCGCCCTCGTGTTCGAAGGCCCCGCGCTTCCAAACAAGCTGCTGCGCGGACTAGGTCCGCGCAGCAGCCCTTGGTGAAAACCCGCCGCAGGCGAGTCTTCAATGGCAGTGTCCGCGGGTGTTGCAGTCGTAGACCCAGCGGCCCGGCCTGAAGACCCGCTCGCAGCGGTCCTCGTAGCGCGCCGGGATGCAGACGGTCCGGTAGTATCCCTCGCGGACGCAGACGCGGTAGGCGCGGCCGCAGGGGTCGTAGCGAGTCTCGTAGACGGCCGGCTCCCAGACGGTTTCATGCCGGGCCGGGACGAACACGCGGACGGTCACGGTCTCGTAGCAGCCGGGGACGTAGGTGCGGTGGCAGTGCTCGTCGCAGCGCACCTCGTGGCGGTGGTTGTGCCGCACTTCGACGCGGCGGTTGTGCCGGTGGCTTCCCCAGCGGAAGATGAAGTCGAGGTCGCCCGCCGATGCGGTCGGCGCCCCGAGAGCGAAGAGAGAGGCGATCAGCAGGGTTTTGGTCATGGCTGTTATCTCCTGCCTGTGCCTTATCGAAAGGCGTGCCACTCGAGCGGATTGCCGTAAAGGGCTGCGGAGCCGCCGTTTACAAGGGAATGGGGCGTGCTAGCCTCTGTCCTGTACCGGGTACAAGGCGCATTCAAGCGAGGACGCGATGGGACTCTCGATCACTTATCTCGGGCACTCGGGCTTTCTCTTCTCCGACGGCAAGGAGTCGGCCGTCATCGATCCCTTCCTGACGGGGAATCCGCTGGCGAAGCAGAAGCCCGAGGAGATCCGCTGCGGCACGGTGCTGCTGACGCACGGCCACGAGGACCACGTCGGCGACTCGTTTTCGATCGCGAAGCGGAACAAGGCGACGCTGATCGCCTGCCACGAGATCACCGTCTGGGCGGAGGGCGAGGGGGTCAGGACGGTGGGCGCCAACCCGGGCGGCAAGGTGGAGACGCCGTGGGGCTGGGCCGCCTTCACGCAGGCGTTCCACTCCTCGTCGCACGGCGGCCGCTACATGGGCAACGCCTGCGGCATCGTGCTGCGCATGGGGGGCGTGACGGTCTACCACTGCGGCGACACCGGCCTCTTCGGCGACATGAAACTGATCGGCGAGATCTACCGGCCCGACGTCGCGCTGATCCCGATCGGCGACCGCTACACGATGGGCGCCGAACTCGCAACGAAGGCCGCCGAGTGGATCCGCCCGAAGGTCGCGATCCCGATCCACTACAGGACCTTCCCGGTGCTCGCGCAGGACGCGCGCGGCTTCGCGCCCCTCGGCGTCACCGTGAAGGAACTCGAGCCGGGTTCGAGTTGGAACTACCCCTGAACTCCACCTCGGGACTAGCGGGGCCCGGGCCCTGCCGGGCCCCGCTAGTCCCACCGGAAGAGCGACTCGAGGAACTCCTCCTCGGCGAGGCGGAAGCTCTCGGCGAAGGGGGCGAAGTCGGGGTCGGCCTGCGCCTCGGCGAGGAGGCGCCGGTCCTCGCGGATCGCGCGTTCGAGGTCGTTTTGCGCCTCGCGCGTCTCGCCCAGCGCGATGAGCGCCTTCGCCTGGTAGAGCAGGTGGCGGGCGCCCTGGTCGCTGGGCCGGCGGATCGGCAGCGCCGCCTGCGGGTCGAACCACCAGAGCGCCTCCTGCGGCCGCCCCTGGCGCACGCGCACCATCCCGAGCATGTCGCGATAGGCGTGGTAGAGCGCGCCGGTGCCCCACGCCGCGGCGGCCGCCGCGGTGTCCGCCGCCGCGAGGTCGCCGAGCGCGAAGAGATGGTTCCACGCCGCGAGATAGCTGACGATCGGATCGGTGCCG
Organism: uncultured Planctomycetaceae bacterium; assembly: GCA_964570285.1. Taxonomy (GTDB): domain Bacteria; phylum Planctomycetota; class PLA2; order PLA2; family PLA2; genus CAZMXP01. Next base: position 105,288 of record CAZMXP010000004.1, on the reverse strand, counting down.
GCCGCCGCCGCGAGCGCGCCCATCGCGGCGCCGTCCCCGGAGGCCATCGCGTCGCAGATGGCGGCGCGCCCGTCGAGGCGCCGCGGCGTCCAGAAGCCCTCGTCCGCGCCGCGCCCGCGCGCGCGCGCCTCCGCCGCGGCACGGCGCGCGACCTCGGCGGCCTCTTTCCAGCGGCCGAGCGTCGCAAGCGCCGAGATCCTCTCGGCGGCCACCTCGCCGTCGAAGGGGAGGCGGTCGAGCACGTCGCCGAGGAGCAGCGCCACCTCGGGCAGGAGGCGGCCGCGGTCGCGCCCCTCGCGGCAGGACTTCACGTACCGGAAGAGCGTCTCGGGGTGCATCGCGGCAAGCCGCCCGTCCTCCTCCGCCGCACCGATCTCGGCGGCGAGCGCCGTGGACACGGCGTCGGCGGGGAAGTGGCGCAGCGCCTCGAGCACCCAGGACGGTGCCGGACAGGAGTCCTGCCAGTCGAACGCCATCGGCTGCAGCGAGGGCTCGAAGAGGATCGGCAACAGCCCCGCGAGCGCGCCCTCCGGCGGCTTGAGCGCGAGCGCATTGATGCCGCCCCAGAGCAGGCGGCGGCGCATCTCGTCGTAGGGCGGCGGGCGCTTCTCCGCGAGCGGCCGCTCCTCGGCGCAGCGCGCCAGCACGAGGGGGAGCAGCGGCGCGAGGTCGGCACCCGAGAGGTGCCGCGCCGCCGCCTCCAGCACCGGCAGCACGAAGTGGATGTCGCCGAGCCTGCCCTCGAGCAGACGCCTGAAGAGCGCGGCGACACTCGCGCCGTCGCGCGCCCGCGCGAGACCCTGGACGAGGAGGATCCGCTGGCGCACGGGGCCTCCCTCGCTGTCGGAACCGGGGGGCTCGTCCGCGGCCACCGCCTCCCAGCGGTCGAGCAGCGCGAGGAAGAGGCCAGGCTCCGGCTCCGGCAAGGCCGCCGCGATGCGCCCGAGGCGCCGCAGCAGCGACGCGTCCGCACCCGCGACGCGCGCGAGCAGCGGAACGCTGAAGGCGAGCGGCCCGTCGAGGCCGGTGCGCGCGGCGAGCACCTCGATCCCGGCGTCTCCCGCCTCGATGACGCGCTCGCGGACCGCGGCGCTCCCCAGGGGCACCAGCGCCGCCAGCGCGCGCACGCGACGCTCCCCCGAGGCGCCGGCATGGATCGCGAGCAGGCGCTCTCCGACCCCGGGGGGAAGGGCATCGAATCCGCCGAGGGCGGCGAGGGCCTCGTCGGACCCTGCCTCCGCGAAGCCGACGAGCGTCTCCCCGGCCCCCGCCCGCCGGAACCCCTGCGCGAGGCGCCGCGAGAGCGGCAGGCCCCGCGCGCCGAGCGCCGCGGCGAGGGCCGGCGCCGCGGCAGGCCCGGAGAGGTCGAGGACGCGCAGCACCGCGGCCTCGGCGAGACGCTCCTCCGGCTCCCGCGCGAGGAACGCGAACAGCAGCGCCTCGTCGCGCACGAATTCGAGCCCCAGCAGGCGCAACTCGCCCGACTCGCTCGCCATCAGCTCCGCGCCCAGCCTCTCGGCCCCCGCACCCCCTTCCTTTCGCAATGCGGCGAGACTCGCGCGGCGGAGCTGGGCCACCCTCGTGCCCGAGGCACCCTCCGGCGGCAGGGGCGCGAGGCGCACCCACTCGGCGAGGGGCTCGACCTCGCCCGCGCGCGCGAGCAGCCGAGCCGCCTCCGTGTCGTCGCCGCCCGGGCCCTCGATGGCGAAGAGCCGACGCGCGGCGTCGATCCCCGCCGGCGAGGGAAGATCGAGCAGCGCGTCGAGCGCGTGCGAGCGGACGACCTCGTGCTCCGACTCCGCCGCCCGCTCGAGCCAGGGCAGGAGCTCCTCCGGCGGGAGCACCCGCGCCGCCCACTGCACGAGCGCGGCCTGCGCCTCGGCCCCGTGGCTCTCCCTCGCGAGGCAGAGTTCGCGCCCCTGGCCGACCGCGATGAGCAGGGGCACGACGCGCCTCGGGTCGTGCCTTTGCAACAGGGCAACAAGGGCCGGAGCCGCCGGCTCGCCGACCGCCACGAGGCCGGCCATCGCGTGGTAGAGCGGCCCCGGCTCCTCCTCGCGCAGCAGCGCCGCGTAGGCGACGAACGCCGGGTCGCCGAGGTCGGGCCGCATGCGCCCCTCGCGCAGCGCCTCCGCCCCCGCCCGCGCGAGGGCGAGGGCCGCCGCCTGCCGCGCCGCCTGATAGGCGTCGGCGAGGCGGCGGTCGCGCAGGCGGCGGCGGAGCGCCGCGAACGTGGAGTCGTCGCGCCCGAGCGGCGGCCGCCTGCCCCGCAGGTCCTCGTCGGCATCGGCGCGCCGCGCGTGGTCGGCCACCGCGAGCAGGTCCACGTACTCGCTCGCGAGGCGGCGCAGGTCGGGCAGCGGGGGCGCACGGGCGGGGGCCGCCACGAGCGCGCGCACGGCCGGGTGCGGGTCTGTGGCCGCCTGCACGCGGAGAGGCGCCGCGCGCCCGATGCGGCTCACGGCGTGGAGGAGCACCATGCGCTCGCCCGGCCCGCCCGCGTTGAGCCGCTCGACGACCGCCGGCAGCGCCCCCTCCCCGATCAGCGCGATCTGACGGACCGCCTGCTCCACCTCCTCGCCGGCGCCGCTCCGGCAGAGCGCCAGCGCCTGATCCAATCTCTGCCGCGTGGCGGAATCGAGGGGGGCGGGGGGGCCGTCGATCCCGTAGGGGCCCGCGAGCGGCAGGAGGAGCAGCAGCGGCAGCGTGAGCGGCACGGACGACGATTATCGCCCACGCCTTCCGCGGCGGCGCACGCCGGAGGCTTTTTCCCCGGCGCCGGCGTGGTCGACCACCGGCTCGGCGAGTTCCGAGAGGGCGACGGCGAGGCTCGCGACGAGGTCCGTGGCCACCATCGAGCGTTCGCCGACCGCCGCGGCGGCGAGGTCTCCCGCGCGCCCGTGCAGGTGCGCCGCCTGCACCGCCGCATCGAGGGGCGGGAGGCCGGCCGCGAGACGCGCGACGAGGATGCCGGTGAGCACGTCGCCCGTGCCGCCGGTCGCCATGCCGGGGTTGCCGGTGCGGTTGAAGTGGAGCGACTCGCCGTCGCAGACGACGCTGGCGGGCCCCTTCAGGATCACCGTCGCGCGGAAGCGCTCGGCGATCTGACGGGCGGCGTCGACGCGCTCCTCGGTCGACGGCCCCACGGCCCGGGCGAGCAGGCGCGAGGCCTCTCCCGGATGCGGCGTGAGGACCCGCGGCCCGGTCGCGCCGTCGAGCATCTCCGGTGCCGCGGCGACGAGGTTCAGCGCATCGGCGTCGAGCACGAGCGGCTTGTCGAGGCCCTTCAGGAAGCGGCGGAGGAAGGATCCCGCGTGCCGGGAGAGGCCGGGCCCCACCGCCACGGCGTCCACCCCGGCCGCGCACTCCCGCGCGAGCGCCGCCCCGCCCGCGGCGAACGCGCCGTGCCTCGCGGGGAGCGGGAGCGTCATCGCGCAGGCGAGGTCACCGGCGACGATCGCGTGCACGACCTCCGGGACCGCGATCGTGACCAGCCCGGCGCCGGCGCGCAGCGCCCCCCAGCCCGCGAGGCGCGCCGCGCCCGACATGCGGAGGGAGCCGGCGACGAGCAGCACGCGCCCCCGGACCCCCTTGTGCGCGTCGCGCGGCAGCGCCGGAATGCGCGGGATGTCGGTGACCCTCCTCACAGCCGCACGACCGCCTCGCCGACGACCGCGCCCTCGCGGTTGCGCACGGTCTGGAAGCGCTCCTCGTAGCCGATCTCCTGCGCCGAGACCGCTCCCAGTTCGACGAGCAGCGTCGCGATGACGAACTCGGCCGCCCGCTTGCCGCCGTCGGCGATCTTCACCGCGAGGCCGGTCTGGCGTCCGATCAGGCCCACCACCTGCACGCCTTCCGCGCCCTCCTTCGAGAGCAGCGTGCCCCCCGACGCGCGGATGAGCCGCGTGTCGAACCGGCGCGGCCCGGCGATCATCTCCGGGTGGGCGAGCACCGACGCGGCGATGCGCCGCGCGATCGCGGCCTTCGCGTCGGGCAGCCCCTCCGGCGACGTGAAGCGCGCCATCGCGAGGGCCATCGCCGCGACCGGCACCGCGAAGTTCGGCGCGGCGCACCCGTCGATGCCCCGCCCGATCCGCTCCTCGGGCACGCCGGTGAAGAGCGCGATGTTGGCGAGGTTCTCGCGCTGCACGCGCGCGTCGCCCTCGGCATAGCGGGCCGGATCCTCCCCGTACGCGCACGTCGCGGCGATCATGCCCGCGTGCTTGCCCGAGCAGTTGTCCTCGAGCCGCGCCCAGAATCTCCCCTCGCGCACGTACTGCTCGTAGACCTCGCGGCTCAGCGGCACGTGGCCGCCGCAGCGCAGCATCTCCGGCACGGCGCCCGCCTTGCGGATCATCGACGCCGCGTTCCCGGCGTGGAGCGGCGATCCGTCGTGGCTGCCGACCACCATCGCGAGCTCCTCGGCGGTGAAGCCGAAGCGGTCGGCGGCGCCCGACTCGACCACCGCGATCGCCTGCAACGGCTTGCAGGCGCTGCGGTAGAAGACGGGCACGTCGAGGTCGCCCCGGGAGCGCACGACGACGCCCTTCTCGACGACGCAGTAGGCGCCGTGGTGCTGCGACTCGCTGCGGTCGCCGCGCGTGTACTCGACGAGGATCTCGTGGGGCACGGGCGCGGCATTCTACCGGCGGGCGCCGTTCAGTGGCGCAGGTAGAAGATCAGCGCCGCCAGCCCGGCGACCAGCAGCAGCAGCAGCAGCGTCGCGCGCCGCCCGCCGCGCGGGCGGGGAGCGGGCGAGGAGACGACGACGGACTGGAGATCGATGTCGGAGGGGCGCGGGGAGGGGGACGGCCGGGGGGCCCGGCGGGCCTCGCCGAAGAGATGCTGCGTGAACCGGGTGGCCTCGCGGCTGTCGAGGCCGCGCCCGCGCGCCTCGTAGTAGGTGCGGCCGCGGTGGCCGAAGAGGACCCAGAAGGAGTAGAGCGTGAACGGGAGCAGCACGACGGTGGCGGCGGCGACGAGGGCGATGACCGCCTGCCCCGTCCGCGCGCCGGGCTTGTACGCGCGCAGTTCCTCGGCGGTGCTGCGCAGGTACCAGCCCGTCAGGAAGAAGGCGAAGAAGGGCAGTCCGAACGCGACTCGCATCCGGATCGCGCCGAAGAGCACGGCGAATCCGACCAGGTGGCTGAGCGTGCCGAGCACGTAGTCGATCGTCGCGACGTTGTCGATGTGGTTCTCGATGCGGGCGGCCGCCCGCGCGGGGAGCGGCAGGGGCTGGGGGGCCCCGGCCGGGCCCTCGAGCAGGCCCGAGACGGCATCCGCCATCTCGGAGGCGCGCTGGTAGCGCCGCTCGGGGTCCTTCTCGAGGCTCTTCTCGATGATCGCGTCGACGCGGCGGTCGCACTCGCTCGGGCGGTGGCGCGACGGCAGGTCGAACCGGCCGATCGGCAGTTCGCCCGTCAGCATCTCGTAGAGGATGACGCCCGTCGCGTAGAGGTCGCTCCGCTCGTCGGCCTCCTTCGCGTGCTCGCGCTGCTCGGGCGACATGTACTCGTAGGTCCCCATCGCGAAGTGCGTGCGCGTGAGCCGCGTGGTCTCGGCGGGGCCGAGCAGGCGCGAGAGGCCGAAGTCGGCCACCTTGACGATCTCGCCCTCGGCGAGCAGCACGTTCTCGGGCTTGATGTCGCGGTGGATCACGCCCTTGCCGTGCGCGTGCTGCAGCGCGGAGAGCACCGCGCTGACGTGGCGCAGCGCGACGTCGGGGCGGAGCGGCCCGCGGCGCAGCAGCTCGCGCAGGCTCGGCCCCTCGACGTACTCCATCAGCAGGAACGGGCGCCCGTCCACGTCGCCGCGATCGAAGACCGTGACGATGTTGGGGTGGCTCAGCCTCGAGAGCACCTCCGCCTCGCGGTGGAACCGCTGGACGAAGTGCCGGTCCTGCGCGAGATCCGCCGGCAGGACCTTCAGCGCGGCGCGCCGGCCGAGGGAGACCTGCGTCGTGCGATAGACCGTCCCCATGCCGCCGCGGCCGATGACCTCCTCGACGCGGTGGCCCTCGATCGTCCGCCCGATGAAGGGGTCGGGAACGCTCTCGCTGACCCGGGTCCTCGCGCTCAGATCCACCTTGGACTCCTACCCCTGCCCCCGTGCCCCCTATTCATCGTTCCACCGCCGCCGCGCCGCCGGGCACGGGATTGGACGCAAGGCGCCGCTCGAGCGTCGCGTCGCCGAACACCCTCCGCGTGACAGGGATCGGCGCCCGCACCTGGATCACGCGGGAGAGCACGGCCGCGATCTCGTGGGCGCGGTCCTCGGCAGCGTGCGCCGCCGGGATCGTGACCCCGAGGGTCCAGGAGTCCTGCTGCACGGTCATGCCGTCCGGCCACGTGGGCCAGACCGGCGCGTGGGACCGGATGTAGGCGTCCACCTCCGGCTCGCTCATCAGCTTGATCAGCAGGTTGTCGGGAAGTCGCGCGGAGAAGGCGACCACCTGGATGCGGTGATCCTCGACCTTCGTCAGGAAGAAGAAGGCCGGCGCCGCGATCGCGAGCAGCGCCCACCCCCAGCGGCCGAAGGCGCCGAGCAGCAGCGGCAGCAGGATCATGCTGGCGGCGGTCGCGCAGGACCAGATCGCCCACTCGGTTCCGGTGAGCCGGAACGAGTGCGACGCGGCCCACCAGAAGGCCGCGAGCGGCGTCGCGAGGGCGAGCCAGCCGTAGCGCGCGTAGGCGCCCCGGCGGCAGGGACCGCCCGCCCTCGGGGCCGGCGTGGACGGCAGCGGCACCGGCGCGACCGGCTGGGTGGCCTCCCACTCGGCGTCGGCCGAGGCGATCGAGCGGAGCTGGCCCGGCGCGCGCGCCTCGAGCACGCGGGCGAAGGCGGACGCGAGGCGCTGCGGCACGCCGGGCTGCGGGAAGATGGTCGCGTCGAGCTTCATCACGATGCGGCCCGAGTCCTTCTCGAACTCGACGCCCGAAGGGAAGGTCTCCCAGAGCCCAGGCACCGCGCGGCGAAGCCAGAGCTGCACCTCGCGCTCCTCGGTGAGATCGCGCGCGAAGCGCCGGCCGATCTTGCCGGTGATGCGCGCGACGGGCCAGGAGCGCAGCAGCGCGGTCACCCACGCGCCGGCCCGGGCGAGAGTGCCCGCCGGCGGGGGCTGCGGGGGCCGCGCGCCCGCCGGGGGAGGCATGTCGATCGGCGCCTGCGTGAGCAGCCGCGAGACGTCCTCGCCCATCTGCGACGCGCGCTGGTAGCGCTGCTCCGGATCCTTCTCGAGGCTCCGGCGCACGACCTGGTCGATCCGGCGGTCGCACTCCTGCGGCCGCTTCTCCGAGAGCGGCGCGAAGACGCCGATCGGAAGCTCGCCCGCGATCATCTCGTAGAGCATGACGCCGGTCGCGTAGAGGTCGGCGCGCTCGTCGGCCTCCTTCGCGCGCTCGCGCTGCTCGGGCGCCATGTACTCGAAGGTCCCGAGCATCAGGTGGGTGTGCGTGAGCCGCGTCGTGTCGGCCGGGCCCATCAGCCGCCCGAGGCCGAAGTCGGCCACCTTGACGATGCCGCCGGGCGCGACGAGCACGTTCTCCGGCTTGATGTCCCGGTGGATGATCCCCTTGCCGTGGGCGTGCTCGAGCGCCGAGAGGATCGCGCGCACGAGCAGCAGCGCCTCGCTGCGCGGCAGCGGGCCGTTCCGCATCACCTCGCGGAGCGTCGTCCCCTCGACGTACTCCATCGCGACGTAGGGCGCGCCGTCCACGTCGCCGCGCTCGAACACCGTGACGATGTTGGGATGGCTCAGCCGCGAGAGCACGTCCACCTCGCGGCGGAACCTCTCGACGAACTGCGGGTTGTCGCCGAACTTCGCCGGCAGCACCTTGATCGCGACCGCGCGGCCGAGGGAATGCTGCATCGCCCGGTAGACGACACCCATGCCGCCGCGCCCGAGGACGCTCTCGATGCGGAAGCCGCCGACCTCCCGCCCGATCAGCGGGTCGGCGGGTCCGGTCGCTTCCACGCGGGTCTTCTCCTGCACGCTCATCAGCCTACCCTCGCCGCGGCTTCCCCGACCGCGGTTTTGCCCATGTAGAGAAAGGCGCGCCAGTCCCCGGGGTGGCGCTGCAGGCGCTTCATCCGCTCGCCGTCGAGCCGGATCGTCGCGTGGTCGCCGCGCGCCTTCACCGGCGGCCTGCTCTTCATGTGCTTGCCCTGGCCCGCGCACGACCAGACGACCGTCAGCGGGTGGCGCGACAGCAGCCCCTCGACGGGCGCGTTGAACCGCAGCGGCAACTCGACGCGCTCGTCGCCGGGCAGGATGCGCACGAAACTCTCGCCGCGCGTGTGGAGACCGCGCAGCCGCGCCCGGTCGGCCAGCCCGCGCAGGCCGCGCAGCACGAGCAGCACGAGCGCGACGGCCGAGGCGGGCACGAGGAAGCGGATCCACCCCCGCATCTCGACGCGCTGCCGCTGCCGCTCGGCGTTGGCCGCGAAGACCGGCTCGAGCGGGCGGAAGTCGCGCGCCCTCTCGAAGTAGGCGAGCGCGTCGGCCGGGCGCCCCTGGCGGTCGAGCGCGACGCCCTGGTTGTTGAGTTCGGCCGCGGTGTCGCCGTCGACCGCGAGGGCCACGGGCCGCCGGCCGTCCCCCGGTGCCACCTCGAGGGCGAACCAGCCCCACAGCGCGATCAACCCGCTGACGAAGACCCACGTAAGTGCTCGCATGTTCCACCACTCCTGCCTTGAACCGGGGGCGCGGGGGACTCCCCCCGCGCCCCCCTACCCTCAACGCTGGACCGCGGCCAAGGGCATCGGCTCCACCGGCGCCGCGCCCTGCGCGAGCACCGAGGTGATCGCGTCGATGCCGCTCTCCTCCGGGACGTCGACGTCCGCGGGGATCAGCCCGCGGCCGCCGACCGAGCGGCGCCCGTAGAAGTCGAGGCGCTTGTTCTGCTCGGCGATCGTCGCGCGGATCTCGGCGACCTTGTCGCGCGCCTGGTCGAAGGTCGAGCGGTCGAAGACGTACTGCGACTCCTCGCGGGTCTGCGCGACGGCGCGGCGCGCGGTGAGGCTTTCGAGCTGCGCCTTCAGGGAGAGGATCTCCTCGTCGAGGCGCGCCTGCTCCACGACCGCCGCCTCGATCTCCGCCGCGGTGCTGACGCGCTGCGCGCGCAGCTCCTCGAGGGTCGCCTCGAGGTGGTGGTAGATCTCCCGGTCGGTCGAGAAGGACTTCGCGCGCAGCACCGCGTCGCGGTTGAGCGTGCGCGGCGAGACCTCCTCGCGGTTGATCAGGTAGACGGCGCGTCCCTCGCGCAGCAACGCCTGCCGCGTCTCCAGCACGACGCGGTCGCGCTCGAGGGACTTCTGGCGCCGGTCGAGGTCGCGCGCCCGCTCCTCGATCATCGAGTCGAGGCGGGCGAGGGAGACCTTGCCGTTGATGACGGACTCGGCGCACTTCTCCGCGAGCTCGTGCGCGCCGGAGATCTGCGCCTTGAGCTCCATCTCGGGGCTCATCAGCTTGGACCGGACGTCCTGCCGGGTCTTGTGCACGAAGGCCCGGACCGCATCGAACCCGATGAAGCCCCCGGCGAAAGCGAGTCCGATCCCGATCAGGATCAGCTTTTTCATGGTCGTTCCTCCTTTGAGTAGGTGTGCCAGACAGCTACGCAAGGGGGGGGCCAGAGGTGTCCATCCGCCGTAACCCTATTGGGAATGCATGGTTGCGGCGATAGTCCACGCGACCGTCGACCGCCAGCCACGCAACGATCTTTCGAGCCGGGTGAAAGTAGCTTGCGCTCGCAGACGCGCGGGGATGTTGCCGCTCGCGCCTTTGAGGATGCGCAGGACCACAGCCTTCGTCTTGAGCCTGGAAGAAGGAACCCAGGAAGCTAGGAACCGAGGAAGCGGCGCTTCGATCCATCCGGGTCCCGGGACGCTCCCCCTTGCCCTCATGGGCTCCTCCCTTCCTGGGTTCCTTATCAAATCCGATACCCTCGTCCCTGATCGCTTGTACTCCATGCCCGCAGACTCCTCGCCGCTGGCGCGAATCCCGACGAGTCACTGAATTCGAGCGGGGTGAACGAAAACCACGGAGGCGCGAAGGCACGAAGGAGTCCCCGCGGCGCGGTGCGCGCGCTGCGCGGGGACTCCGCAGGGATCCGGCCGGGGCGCAACTACCGAACCGGGCTCGCGATGCCGTCCTCGAAATGGGCGCGCACGCGCCGGTCGAGCAGCACGACCCAGGTCCACGCCGTCACGGGGATCGCGACGAGCGTCGGCAGCGCGAGCGCGGTCAGCGCGAGCAGCATCCCCCGCGCGCCCGCGGAGCGGCGGCGCGCCCGCCCGGCGCTGTGCCAGAGCAGCATGCCGTAGAGCAGCACGACGAGGCCCGCCGCGTCGCGGTCGATGTCGCAGAGGCCGACCTCGAACTCCTCGTGGGCAAGCAGCAGCACGAGGCCGACGGCCGACATCAGCATGCCCAGGAGCGCGAGCAGCGTCAGCAGCAGGTCGAGGCGCATGAGGTGGCGCGGTCCGGGGCGCGGACGGAGCGTGGCGACCAGGCGCTTCACCCCCGCCGCCGCCCCTCGCCACGAGGGCCATTCCGGGGGGGGCTCGGGGGCCGAAAGCTCCCCGAGCGACGCGATCGCGCGCCCCATCTCGCTGGCGCGACCGTAGCGGCCCTCGGGGTCCTTCGCGAGGCCGCGGTCGAGGATGGCGTCGAGGCGCGCGTCGAGTCCCGGCAGGCGCTCGCTCGGCATCGCGAAGCGGCCGATCGGCAACTCGCCGGTGAGCATCTCGTAGAAGACCACCGCGGTCGCGTAGAGGTCGCTGCGGGCATCCGCCTCCTTCGCGCGTTCGCGCTGCTCCGGCGCCATGTATTCGAAGGTGCCGAGCAGCATCTGCGTCTTCGTCAGGCGCGACTCCGGCCCGTCGCCGCCAAAGACCCGGGAGAGCCCGAAGTCGGCCACCTTCACGACCCCGTCGGACGAGACGAGCACGTTCTCGGGCTTGATGTCGCGGTGGATCACGCCGCGACGGTGGGCGTAGTCGAGCGCGTCGAGCAGCCCGCGCACGACCCGGCACGCCTCCGGGGCGGCCATCGGCCCCCTCCGCATGATCTTGCGGAGATTCTCCCCGTCCACGTACTCCATCGCGATGAAGTAGCGGCCCGCGCACTCGCCGCGGTCGATCACCTGCACGACGTTGGGGTGCGAGAGCGACGCGAGAACCTCAGCCTCGCGGTGGAAGCGGTGCACGAACTGGGCGTCGGCGCCGACCGGCTCGGGAAGCACCTTGAGCGCGACCGGGCGGCTCAGGCTCAGCTGCGTCGCCCGGTAGACCGAGCCCATCCCGCCCGCGCCCAGGAGCGCCTCGATCCGGTAGCCACCGAACTCCCGCCCGACCAGAGGATCCGCCGTCATGAACACCGCCCCGCGGGACGTCCGCAATCCGGGGGCCAATGGCCGACCGGCCCCCGGGGCCCCCCCGCCTCGCGCCCGATGAAAGGATCTTTCATCGGACCCTAAAGCCCGTACTCGTCGATCTTCTTCTTCAGCGTCGGGTAGGTGATGCCGAGCAGTTCCGCGGCCTTCGTCCGGTTGCCCCTCGTCTGTTCCAGCGCGCGCACGATCTGGATCCGCGTCATCTCCTTCAGGCTCAGCACCTCGCCGTCGTCGGCCGGCGCCGGCCGGCCGGCGCGCACGTCGAGCGGCAGGTCGTCGACTTCGATCCTCTCCGCGCGGGCGAGCGCGAGGCATCGCTCGCAGGCGTTCTTCAGCTCGCGCACGTTGCCGGGCCAGGGGTAGGCGTCGAGCTTCGCGAGCGCCGCATCGGAGATGGGGCGCCCGCCGAGGAAGGCGCGCGCGATGAGCGCGACATCCCCCTCGCGCTCCCGCAGCGGCGGACAGCGCAGCCTCACGACCGAGAGCCGGAAGAAGAGGTCCTCCCGGAACGAGCCGCCGCGCAGGTCGCGGTTGGTCGCCGCGAGGATGCGCACGTCCACCCGGATCGGCCTCGTGCCGCCGACGCGGTGGAACTCGAGGGTCTCCAGCACGCGCAGGAGCTTCGCCTGCAGCGCCGGGACCATCTCGCCGATCTCGTCGAGGAAGAGCGTGCCGCCGTGCGCCTGCTCGAAGCGTCCCGGGCGCGCGCGGTCGGCGCCGGTGAAGGCGCCCTTCTCGTGGCCGAAGATCTCCGCCTCGAGCAGCGTCTCGACGAACGCGGCACAGTTCACCGCGACGAAGGGGCCGCGCCCCCGCGCCCCCTGGTCATGGAGCGCCCGCGCGACCAGTTCCTTGCCGGTACCGGTCTCCCCGGTGATCAGCACCGTCGCGTCGGTGCGGGCGACCCTCGCGATGTCGGCCCTGAGGGCGTCCATCGCCGCGGACACGCCGACCATCTCGGGGGGGGGACGTTGGGGGGGTGCGGGGGCGGCCTCCCTTTCCGCGAGGACGGTCTTCCGCTGGGCGGCCCCCTCCTCGAGGAAGAGCAGCGTCAGGTCGCGCACGCTGACCTCGTCGCCGGACTTGAGCTCCCGGCGGACGACCTTGACGCCGTTGACGAAGGTGCCGTTGGTCGAGCCGAGGTCGACCGCGAACCAGCGCTCGCCCTCCCGGCGGATGGCCGCGTGGCGGCGGCTCGCCGCCTCGTCGTAGACCCTCACCGCACACTCCTCCGCGCGGCCGATGACGACCTCCCCTGTGAGCGGGAACTCCGCCTCCGTCGACCTCCCCCGCACCACCCGCAGTGTCGGCATGCCCTCCTATTATCACCTGCGGCGGCTCCGCGCCGCGGGTGTTAGACTCCCGCCGCATGGACCGCATGGTCGAGGTCGAGCTGGCGCGGATCATCATCAACGAGACGACGGACCAGCAGTTCATCTACCTGCGCGAGAAGAAGGGGGGCCGGGAGTTCCCGATCGTGATCGCGATCAACGAGGCGTTCGCCATCGACCGGTTCGTGAAGGAGCAGTCGATGCCGCGGCCGCTCACCCACGAGCTGCTCCACGCGTCGATCACGGCGCTCGGGGCGGCCGTCGCCCGCGTGGAGGTGACCGCGCTGCGGGGGGGGACCTTCTACGCGAGCCTCGTGCTCGCGCGCGGCGGCACGGAGGTGGAGGTGGACGCGCGGCCGAGCGACGCGATCGCGCTGGCGGTGCGGAGCGGCGCGCCCCTCTTCGTGCACGAGGACGTGCTCGAGGAGCTGCAGGCGCGCGAGTAGCATGATGCAGCTTCTCGTGATCGGCCTCGGGGGGTTTGTCGGCGCGCTCGCGCGGCACGGGCTCGCCGACGTCGTGCAGCGGGGCTTCCCGGCGCGATTCCCCGCGGGGACGCTCGTCGTCAACCTGCTCGGCTGCCTCGCCATCGGCCTCGCGATGGGGGTCTTCGAGCAGCGCGCCCACGTCGCGGAGACCACGCGGCTCCTCGTGCTGACGGGGTTCCTGGGCTCGTTCACGACGTTCAGCACCTTCGGCTGGGGGACCTTCGGCCTGCTGCGCGAGGGACATGTCGGGCTCGCGCTGCTCAACGTCGGCGGCCACCTGCTGCTCGGCCTCGCGGCCGTCGGCCTCGGCTACGCCGCGGCACGGTGACATGGTCGCCGCCGCCGACTCCCTGCTGCTGGGCCTCGCCGCGATCGTCGTGCTCGGCATGCTCGCCCAGTGGATCGCGTGGCGCACGCGCCTCCCGTCGATCCTGCTGCTGCTCGTGTTCGGCTTCCTCGCGGGACCGGAGGTCGCGGGGCTCATCGACGCCGACCTCCTCTTCGGGGAGTCGCTGCTGCCGATCGTGTCGCTTTCGGTCGCGGTGCTGCTCTTCGAGGGGGGGCTCACGCTGCGCCTCTCCGAGGTGGGCAAGGCGCTGAAGATCGTCGCGCTGCTCGTCACCGTCGGGGCCGGCATCACGTGGGCGCTCACCGCGCTCGCCGCGCACCACTTCCTCGGCTACGACCCCGCGATCGCGACGCTGATCGGGGCCGTGCTCATCGTCACCGGCCCGACGGTGGTCGGACCGCTGCTGCGCCAGATCCGCCCCACCGGGCCGGTCGGCTCGATCCTGCGCTGGGAGGGCATCCTGATCGACCCGGTCGGCGCGGTCACCGCCGTGCTGGTCTTCGAGGCCATCGCGAGCCACGGGGGAACCACGGTCGCGGGCATCGCCGTCGCGGGGGTCCTGAAGACGATCTTCGTCGGCGGCGGGCTCGGCGCCGTCGTGGCCTGGCTGCTGATGGCGCTGCTGCGCCGCCACTGGGTGCCGGACTTCCTGCACAGCACCGCGGCGCTGGCGGCGACGGTGGGCGCCTTCGTCGCCGCCAATGCCGTCCAGCACGATGCGGGGCTCCTGACCGTCACGCTGATGGGCGTGATCCTCGCCAACCAGCACCGGGTCTCGGTCGCCCACATCCTCGAGTTCAAGGAGAACCTGCGCGTCCTCATCATCTCGAGCCTCTTCCTGCTGCTCGCCTCGCGCATCGAACTCGCGGACGTCGCCCGCGTGGACGCGGGGCGCATCGCCTTCCTCGCGGCGCTCTTCCTCGTCGTGCGCCCGCTCACCGTCTTCGCGTGCACGATCGGCTCGAACCTGACCCTGCGCGAGCGCATCTTCCTCTCCTGCGTCGCGCCCCGGGGCATCGTCGCCGCCGCGGTGGCCTCGGTCTTCGCGCTGCGCCTCGACCGCCCCGAGATCCTCTCGACGACGTTCATCGTCATCCTCGGCACGGTGGCCGTCTACGGCCTCGCCGCGGCGCCGCTCGCCTACCGCCTCCGGCTCGCGGCCCCGCACCCGCAGGGCCTGCTGCTGATCGGCGCGCCGGCCTGGGCGCGCGACTTCGGCAATACGATGCAGGATCTCGGCATCCGCGTCCTCTTCGTGGACACCAACCCGCAGAACGTCAGCGACGCCCGCATGGCCGGGATGCCCGCGGTCCGGGCGAACATCCTCGCCGAGAGCACCGAGGACGAACTCGACCTGCAGGGCATCGGACGCCTGCTCGCGCTGACGCCGAACGACGACGTGAACGCGCTGGCCGCGCTGCACTACCGCGAACTCTTCGGCCGCCGGTGGACCTACCAGCTCGCCCCGCAGGAGGAGCCCGGCCACGCGCACCTGCGCGGCCGCTCGCTGCCGGCGGACCACGCCACGATGGAGGAGCGCTACGCGAGCGGCGCCCGCTTCCGCGCGACCAAGCTGACCGAGCAGTTCACGCTCGACGCCTGGCGCGCCGTCCACGGTCCCGACGCGCTCGCGCTCGCCGCCGTCAGCGAGAAGGGCGAGGTGACGATCGCCAACCACGAGCGACCCTTCGCGCCGGCGGGCAAGCAGACGCTCGTGGCGCTCGTCGCGGAGACGACATGACCTTCCCGCCGCCCCGGGAACCGACGGCGGCGGTCTCTCCCGCGCTGGGCGCGATGTGGAAGGGGTCGGGGGACCGCTACAAGAGACTCTTCCTCCAGGGGCTGCCGCTGCGCGGGGATCCCGGGCGGATGCGGCCGTTCGCGGATTGCGGGCTCGTCCGCCGCGACTGGCTCGGGCGCTACCGCCCGACGGTGCGGATCTTCCCCTTCTTCGGGAGGTTCGTCGCGACCGACCTGCTCTCGCACGAGGGGCCCGACCAGGTCTTCTCGCTGATGTTCGAGCAGGTCTACCTGATGCGCAACAGCACGATCCGCGAGGGCGACGACGTGCTGGAACTCTGCTCGGGCAGCGGCGCGAACTCCCTCTGCGCCGCCGACCTCGGGAGATCCGTGGTCGGGGTCGACATCAACCCGCGCGCCCTCGCCTTCTCCGCGTTCAACGCCGCGCTCTGCCCCCCCCGCGCCCCCCCCACCTTCCTCGAGGGTTCGCTCTTCGAACCGCTGCCGCGCGACGCCACCTACGACGTGATCCTGTTCAACCCGCCGTTCGAGATCGCGCCGGACAGCGAGCCCTTCTTCCTTCACAGCCACGGCGGAGAGGACGGCCTCGACGTGATCCGCGCGTGCCTGCGCGAGGCGCCTCGCCGGCTGCGGCCCGGGGGGAGGTTCGAGATCGTGACCTTCTCGCCGGGCAGCGACGACGACCCGCACCTGCTCGGCCTGCTCGAGGAGGCCTTCCCCGCCGCGCGCATCGAGGTGCACCTGCTCGACGACGAGCCCGTCGCGAGCTACACGCGGCGGTTTCGCGACCCCGAGTGGGCCGCGCGCCTCGACGCGCAGGGCATCACGCGCATCTACTTCCTCTATGTGCGCATCCTGACCGGCGCCGGGCGCGGGCGCCGGCTCCTCTCGCCGCACGAGGAGATCGCCCGCTGCCGCGCGATCGCGGCCGAGTGGGAGTAGACTGGGCGTCCCCGCGGAGGGGTGTCAGAGCGGTCGAATGAGCCGGTTTTGAAAACCGGTGTGCCTTCGGGCACCGGGGGTTCGAATCCCTCCCCCTCCGATTGGATTCCCCGCCCCCGCGGGGAATCCAATCGCCCCCCATAGCTCGCGCAGCGAGCGACGGGGGGCGGCGTTCCACGGCCTGTACCTCGCGCAGCGAGCGACGGGGGGCCGCGTCCCACGGCCTTCCGGAGCCAGGCCCATGAGTTCCGCTCTGGCCGTACGCTCCCACCCCGAATAGGGCACTCTCCCGATTGAGCCACCACCCGTAGCGGTCTACGGTGGCGGGCATGACCGCAGGAGACGTTCTGATCGCGCTCGCGGTGGTCGCCCTGGCGATCATGCTCGCGGGCGAGGCGCTGCTCCGGCACTGGCTGGGGCGCCGCGACAACCGCGCGGCGGCCTCCCCGCGCCTTCGCCCTCGGCCGCGCCTCCGCCCCCGGCCCCCCACCCCATCGAGGACCCCGAGATGAGCTATGTCCCGCTGGCAGGCTCCAAGACCTGCCGCCGCTGCCTCACCGAGAAGCCCGTCACCGAGTTCCGCGTCTTCCGCACCTACGGGGCCGCCGACCGCGCGTACCGGCGCTGCTGGTGCCTGGCGTGCGAACGCGCCTACACGCGCGAGTGGCGGCAGCGCCATCCGGGCTACCACGCCGACTGGAGCCGGCGCTACCGCGCCATGACCGCTTAGTACTACAGCGCTACATCCGCCTGGATTCGGCCGGCTCCGCGACCGCCCGGCTTCGCCGCGCCGCCTCGCTGGGCCTCGGTCCTTCACGGCGGATGTAGCGCTGTAGTACTAGGCAGTCCTCCCTATTCGCGGCCCGCCGGGGGGAGGCCCGGTCCCGGCCCCTTAGAATGGACCGCGGTCATGGAGAGAACCGAAGGGAACGGCCTTCCCGACGCGCTTCCGGGTGCGGCACCCCGGGACGGGGACGTCCGCCGGCTGCACGAGGACCTCTCGCTCTCGGCCAGCAAGGCGAAGGACTCCGGGCGCGCGCTGCTCGCGATCCTCCGGCGGCTCTGCTCGACCTTCGGATGGTGCTTCGGCGAGGCGTGGGTCCCGTCGCGGGACGGCAGCGTGCTCAAGCCCGGCATGTCCTGGCCGCGCACGAACCCCGACTACCGCGAGTACCTGCTCGCGAGCCGCCGGCTCGGCTTCCTGCCCGGCGGCGGGCTGCCGGGGCGCGTGTGGAGTTCGCGCGCGCCGGCGTGGGTCTGCGACATCGAGGCGGAGGAGGCGACCTCCTTCACGCGGCGGCGCGTCGCGATGCGCACCGGATTCAGGAGCGCGCTCGCGATCCCGCTCCTCAGCGACGAGGAGGCGGTCGCGGTGTTCGTGCTCTACCGGACCGAGCCGCTCCCGGCCGGCGAGGCCGCGCGCGAGGCGGGGCGGACGGTGGCGGCGATCGCCCCCTTGGGGCCGGTCGTGGCGCGCAAGCAGGTCGAGGTGGAGCTGCTGACACGCGAGCGGCAGCAGAAGGCGGTCGCGCGGCTGGGACTGCACGCGCTGGCGGAGACCACCGACGTGGAGACGCTGATGAGCGATGCGGTGCGGCTCGCGGCCTCCACGCTCGGCGTCGGCCACTGCAAGCTGCTCGAGTTCCTGCCCGCGAGCGGCGCGCTGCTGCTGCGCGCCGGCACGGGCTGGCACGAGGGGCTCGTGGGCCGCTGCGAGGTCGCCGCCGGCAAGGGGTCGCAGGCGGGATTCACGCTGCTTCAGGGCAAGCCGGTCATCGCGCAGGACATCGACCGCGAGGAGCGGTTCACCCCGAGCAGGCTCCACCGCGACCACGAGATCAAGAGCGGGCTCTCGGTCGTCATCCACGGCCACCACGCCCCCTACGGCGTGCTCGCGGCCCACGGCCAGCAGCGGCGCTCGTTCACGGCCGACGACGTGCACTTCCTGCAGGCCGTCGCGAACGTCCTCGGCACCGCGCTGGAACGGCGCCGCGCCGAGCGCGAACTCGAGACGCACCGAAAGCAGCTGGAGACGCTCGTCGAGCAGCGCACCGCGCAACTCGAGGCGTCGCACGAGCGGCTGCGCATCGCGGAGCGGCTCGCGTCCATCGGCACGCTCGCGGCGGGGCTCGGCCACGACCTCGGCAACACGATCCTGCCCATCCTCTGCCGCCTCGACGTGATGGACAGCACGCCGCTCAGCGACGCCGCCCGCGCGGAACTCGCCGCGGTGCGCCACGCGATCGACTACCTGCGGCAGTTGAGCCAGGGCCTGCGCCTCTTCGCGCTCGACCCGGAGGACGGCAGCGCCTCCACCGTGGCGACCGCGCTGCCCGGCTGGTGGGCGACCGTGCAGCCGCTCATCCGCAACGCGCTGCCCGCGCGCATCGCGCTGCGCGCCGACTTCCCCGAGGGGCTCCCGCCGGTGGCCGTCCCCGCGCACCGCCTCTCGCAGGCGGTGCTCAACCTTGCCGCGAATGCCGCCGAGGCGATCGACGGCCGCGGCAACGTGCACATCGCCGCGCAGGCGCACCCCGAGGCCGGCCTCGTGCGGCTGCTCGTGCGCGACGACGGCCGCGGCATGTCGCCCGACGTGCGCCGCCACGCCTTCGACCCCTTCTTCACGACCAAGAAGCGCGGCCTCTCGACGGGCCTCGGCCTCGCGCTCGTGCACGGCGTCGCCCAGGGGTGCGGCGGCGCCGTCGATCTCGACTCGGAGCCGGGGGGGGGCACGACGATCCGGCTGAGCCTGCCGATCGCGGAGCGCGCCGCCTCCCGCGGCGATGGAGGGGGGGCCGGGGGGGAGGAGGAGGCGCGCATGGTGGCCGCCGTCTCCCTCGCCGATCCGCGCCTCGCGGCGTACGCGACGCTCCTCGTGCGTTCCGCGGGACTCGACGCGAGGCCCGCGCCGCCGCACGGGCCCGGCGACGCGCGCATCTGGATCGTCGAGCCGTCGCTGCCCGCGCTCGAGACGGCCCGGCGCTATCTCGACGGGGATCCGAGGCGCAGGGTCGTCTTCGTGGGCGACCTGCCGGGCGCGGCGCGCGAGCCCGGGTTCGTCTTCGTGGACCGCCGCGGCGGCCCCGATGCGCTGCGCCGCTCGCTGCGGCAGGTGGTCTTCCATCTCCTGGAGAACGATGATGAGACAGGTCAACGCACCGATCCGCGTGCTCTGCGTGGATGACCACGCCTTCCTCGCGGAGGGGCTCAAGCTGAAGATCTCGCTCGACCCGGGCATGGCCTTCGTCGGCTGGCTGCCCGACGCGAAGGGCCTCGTGCAGGAGGTCGTGCAGCGGCGCCCCGACGTGATCACCCTCGACATCGAGATGCCCGGGCCCGACCCCTTCGAGGCGCTGGCCGACATCTCGCGCCGCTGCCCCGACGCGCGGGTGCTGATGCTCTCCGCCTACGTGCGCGACCACTACCTCGACGCCGCCGTCGAGGCGGGGGCGTGGGGCTACCTCAGCAAGGGGGACGACCCCGACGAGATCGTCAGCGCGATCCGCCGCGTCGCGCGCGGCGAGTTCGTGCTCTCGCCGTCGGTCGAGGAGCGCTGCCCGGTGGCGGCGGGCCGCCCCGGCCGCAAGGCCGAGAAGCCCGCGTCGCGGTCGCAACTGCTGACCTCGCGCGAGCAGCAGGTGCTGCGCATGATCGGCCGCGGCCTCTCCCGCGCGTCGATCGCGAAGGAACTCTTCCGCAGCAGCAAGACGATCGACGCCCACCAGCAGTCGATCATGCGCAAGCTGCAGATCCACGACCGCGTCGACCTCGTCCGCTACGCGATCCGCGAGGGCCTCGTCGAGCCGTAAGATGCACGCCGCATGGAGCGGCTGACGCGCGCGCGGTTCGAGGCCGGGAGCAGCGGCTACGACGCCGCCGTCGCGCGCGCGGAGGAGATCGACCGCTACTGCACGAGCGCCGACTGGATCCTCGCCGCGGCGGACGCCTGGCCCGGCGGGGGCGAGTTCCTCGCCGGCCGCCGCGGCGCCGACCATGTCGTGCTGCAATCGGTGACGCTGCCGTCGGGCCGCGTGCTGCTGCTGCCGCTCGAGCACGTCTGGGGATTTGCCTCTCCGCTGGTCGGCGCCGGGTCGCCGGCGCTGCTGCGGGAGCTCTGCGCCGGCCGACGCTGGGACCTGCTGCTGCTCAACGGCATCCCGCCCAAGTCGAGGCTGTTGCAGGGGATCCTCGATGCGTCCGTCGGGCGGTGGCGGCCCGAGGGAGGGATCACGCGCCGCCGCGCCGACATCACCGGGGGGCTCGGGGGCTATCTCTCGCGCCGCACGCCCCACTTCAGGAAACAGGTCAGGGAGACGCTGCGGCGGGCCGCCCGGGCGGGCATCACGTTCGAGCGCGTCTCGCTGCCCCCGGACCCCCTGATCGATCGCCTCGTCGCGATCGAGGCGCGGAGCTGGAAAGGAGCCGCCTCCACGGGCCTCTTCGACCGCCCGCTCCAGCGCTTCTACCGCGCGCTGGCCGCGCGGCTCCATGCCTCCGGGTCGCTGCGGCTCCTTCTCGCGCGGCAGCGCGGGAGCGACGTCGGCTACGTGCTCGGGGGCGTCGCGCACGGCATCTACCGCGGCTTCCAGTTCAGCTACGACCAGGCGTTCGCGCGCCTCTCGCTCGGCAACGCGCTGCAGGTCGCGCAGATCGACGCGCTCGCCGCCGAGGGGGTCGCGACCTACGACCTCGGCATGGACATGGAGTACAAGCGCCGCTTCGCGGAGCAGGCGTTCGACACGCTCGCGATGGTCGCGGTCAACCCGACGCCTCCGCCCGCGCCCTCTCGATCGCCTTGAGCAGGTCGGGCTCCTCGTCGCCGTCGAGCAGCGCGTCGCGGATCGCGAGCAGGCTCCTGAGCCGCCAGCGGCCCTGCGGTTCGCCCTCGGCGGGCAGGAAGGAGACCGCCGAGAGCTCGGGGCCGACGAGGAAGAGGTCTGCGTTGTCGAGCTGCCAGCGCACGCCGAGGTCGCCCGACGGCTCGCCGTTCGTCGCGAGGAGCTGGCCCGGCAGCAGCACGCCGAAGCGGAGGTCGTGCTGGTCGACGATGCCGATGACGGCGGGGGCGCCGAGCAGGCTGATCAGCCACGCGAGGCCGTCGCGTTCGAGCTTGTCGCGCACCTCCCCCTCGGGGTAGAGCTTGTCCATCACCTCCTCGAAACGGTCGGGCGCGCCCTCGCTGGGCTCGAGGATCGACTTGTCGACGAGCGCGCGCAGCTCCGCCTTCAGCGGGCGGAAGAAGAGGTCGAGCAGCGCCAGCGGGTGCTCCCACGAGGCCTCGTCGAAGAACTCGCGGACCGTGCGCGGCGCCTTCGCCTCCGCCTTGCGCCGCAGCCCGTAGCGCTCCATCTCCGCGAGCAGCACCCGCGCCTGCGGATGGGAGCGCCACGCCTCGAAGTCGTTGCCGTAGTGGTGCGCCCGGCCGTCGGCGATCAGCACCTGCAGCGCCGAGTGGATCGCGAGCATCGACTTCTCGAGCTGCGGCAGCACCGTGCCGCGCACGTGCGCCTCGACCGGCGCCCAGTCGATGTCGGGGTGCATGAGGCGCATCGCCTCGACGCCTACCGCGAGCGACCGCTCCATCCACAGGGGCAGTTCGCGGCGGAAGCGCTCGGGATCGATCGCCGTCGGGAAGCGCTCGCGGTAGACGTAGAGCTTGCCGACCCTCAGGTCGGTCACCTCGACCGTCACGCTGCCCGAGACGTGGGCGCCCCCCTCCTCCTCCTTCCCGGTGCGGTAGTGGAGGCCGCTCCCGTGCGTGCCGGGTTTCTGCGATGCCTTCGCGACAAATCCGGTGGCCTCGTCCCCTTCCAAGACGTAGGGGGGGCCGGGGGGGACCAGGTTCTTCCAGGTCTTGGGCTCCTCCGACGTCTCGCGGATGCGGATCTCGCGCCTCGTCGCGCCGTCGGCGGCGACGGCGGTTTCGACGGAGATCTCGTAGTGCAGGCAGCCCCCCACGAGCAGGAGCGGCAGCAGCGCGCGCCTCATGCGAGCCCCCTTCCGTCGAGCGATTCGAGCTTCACCGAGTCGGCGAGCGGGAAGCGGCTCGTCGGGAAGGGCTCGCCCTCGCCCGCGACGCCGAGCACGATCAGCATCACCGGGATGTGGCGGTCGTCGAGCCCCGCGATCTCGCGGACCTTTGCGGGCTCGAAACCGATCATCGGGCAGGTCGAGAGCCCCTCAGCGGTCGCGACGAGCATCAGCGTCATCGACGCGAGCGACGCGCTGCGGATGGCCTCGTCGCGCTGGAGTTGCGGGCGGTCGGCGTAGGCGCGCTCGATGAACGGCACGAGCCGGTCGAGCACCTCCTCGGGCGCGTGGCCGTTCGCGCGCGCCGCGTCGGTGTGCGCGTCGAGCCAGGCCGCGACGACCACGACGCAGGGCGCCTCGCCGACGTGCTTCTGCCCGTAGCACGCCTCCATGAGCCGCTGGCGCCGTCCGTGGTCGCGCACGACGACGAAGCGCTGGTGCTGCAGGTTGTAGGAGGTGGGGCTCAGGCGCACGAGATCGAAGATCCGCCGCAGCATCCCGTCGGTCACGGGGCGGTCGTGGCGGAAGCTCTTCGTGCTGCGCCTCGTGCGGATCGCGTCTTCGAGGTCCATCGCGGCCGCGATTGTCGCATCCGGGGAGGGCACGCGTCTCCGCGGCTATCGGGAGGCGGCCGCCGCCCACGCGGCGCCGACGAGGCCGGCGTCGCCGCCGAGACCGGCCGGGATCACGCGCAGCGACTCGGTGGCGAGGCGGAAGGCGCGTGCGCGCAGCACGCGCAGCAGCGTCGGCTGCAACAGGTCAAACGCGTTCGAGAGGCCGCCGCCGAGGCAGAAGACCTCCGGGTTCAGGACGTTCGCGAGGCCGGCGAGGGCGATGCCGAGCGCCTCCGCGGCGCGATCGAAGGCGCCGCGGGAGCGCGGTTCGCCGCGGCGGGCGAGATCCGAGGCCTCCTTCGCGTCGCGCGTGCCGGCCGCCTTCGCGACGGCGTTCGCGCTCGCGTAGAGTTCGAGGCAGCCGCGGGAGCCGCACCCGCAGACGGGGCCGTCGGGGTGCACCGGCAGGTGCCCCGCCTCCCCGGCGCAGCCCGTCGCCCCCTCCCAGAGCGTCCCACCCATCAGCACGCCGCCGCCGACGCCGGTGCCCAGCGTGAGCATCACCGCCGACCCGCAGCCCCGCAGCGCGCCGGTCCAGCGCTCGCCGAGCAGTGCGCCGTTGGCGTCGTTATGGACGACGCAGGAGAGCGCGGCGCCGGGGCGCGTCCCCTCCCAGCGCCGCAGGTTGGGCGACTGCGTGATCTCGCCGGTCCCGGGGCGGATCGCCCCCGCGATCACGAGGCCGCGCGGCGCCCGCGGGTCCCAGCGCTTCCAGAGGCTCGCGACCGCGGCGACGCCCTCGCGCGGATCCTGCGGGGTGGGCGCCTCGCCGCGTTCGAGGATGGTCCCGCGGTCGTCCACGAGGGCGGCGCGGATCGACGTGCCGCCGACGTCCGCCGCGAGGAGGCTCAACGGCGCCGCACCCGCTCGTAGGCGTCGACGTAGGCGCGGGCGCTCGCATCCCACGAGAGGTCGCGCTGCATCGCGTTCCTGCGGATGCGCTTCCACTTGTCGGGCTGGCCGAAGAGCGTCAGCGCGTAGTCGACGGCGCCCTGCAGCGACTCCGCGCTCGCCCAGTCGGCGAGCACGCCGACGCCGTCGGGACGGTCGTCGTCGAAGGGCGTGACGGTGTCCTTGAGCCCGCCCATCTTCGTCACGACCGGCACCGCGCCGTAGCGCATCGCGTACATCTGCGAGAGGCCGCAGGGTTCGAAGCGCGACGGCATCAGGAAGAGGTCGATGCCGGCGTAGACCTGGTGCGAAAGCGCCTCGTCGTAACCCTCGAGCAGCGCGACCTGCCCGGGCCAGCGCCCGGTGGCGCCGCGGAAGAGGTCGAGGATCGCGGCGTCCCCCGAGCCGAGCAGCACGACCTGCGCGCCCCGGCGCACGAGCCACGGGAGGATCGCGCCCACGAGGTCGAGACCCTTCTGGTGCGTCACGCGCGAGACCATGCCGCAGAGCGGCGCGGACGGATCGTCCCTGAGCCCCGCGCGCTCCCGCAGCGCGCGCGTGCACTGCTTGCGTCCCGCGATGCGCGTCGCGGTGAAGGTCGCGGCGAGCGCCCGGTCGGTGCCGGGGTCCCAGAGCTTCGTGTCGATGCCGTTGAGGATGCCGACGAGGCGGTCGCCCAGGTTGCGCAGCACGCCGTCGAGGCCGTGGCCGTGCGCCGGCGTCACGATCTCGGCGGCGTAGCCGGGGCTCACCGTCGTGACGAGGTCGGCAAACGAGAGCCCCGCCTTCATCAGCGAGAGGTCGCCGTAGAACTCGAAGGCCGAGTGGCCGAAGAAGCGGTCGGTGTGCAGCCCGGTGACCCAGAACTCGCCGCGGCCGTAGATGCCCTGGTAGGCGAGGTTGTGGATCGTGAAGACGCTCGGCGGGCCGCCGTCGTCCTTCAGGTAGACCGGCAGCAGACCGGTGTGGTTGTCGTGGCAGTGGACGACGTCCGCCTCGACATGGCCGTCGCGCAGCGCGAGGCGCGCGGCCTGCTGCAGGATCACGCAGCGGTAGAGGCTGTCCTTGAACCCCTCGCCGGTGCGCGGGTCGTCGTAGACCCCCGGCCGGTCGAACGCGGTCGGCTGGTCGACGAGGATCGCCCCGTCGTTCGCGCGGCGCAGCGTCACGCGGTGGGGCTTCTCCGCGATCCACACGTCGAACGCGGCGATCTCCTTGCCGGCCTCCTTCCTGTAGATCTGCGGGTAGTAGGGCGTGAAGACCGTGCTCTCGACGCCGAGGCCGTCCAGCGCGCCCGGCAGCGAACCGACGACGTCCGCCATCCCCCCCACCTTCGAGAAGGGGACGCACTCCATCGCGACATGGAGGACGCGCATGCGCAGAGGCTACCATCGGGGGCCAAGGCCCATCCCGGGGGGGCGCGGGGGGGCCCCCGCGCCCCCCCTGTATAATCCTCCCGTGCAGCGCGGCCTCTTCGTACTCCTGCTCCTCGCCCAGGCGCTGCTCGCGCAGGACGCCAAGTGCACCTGCCTCGAGGGCAACGCCTCCTACCTCTTCCTGCGCTGTCCGAAGGCGCCCCCGGCCGATCCCGACCCCTGCCCGGCCACGAACGCGGGCATCCACCCCGGCGTGAACCCGCCCAAGGAGTGGAACGACGCCTGTTGGCTCAGCCCGCGCATGGCCTGCTTCCTGCGGCGCCACGCGGTCTCCTGGCGCATCTCCTGCACGATGTGCGCGGAGAAGAAGTGCTGCCCCTTCCCGAACTGGGCCAACTGCCCCAACTGCAGCGGCGACGCGAAGGAGAACGCCGACACCGACGTGCCGATCGTGCTCGCGGCGCGGGAGAAGATGCGCGCGATCGGCGGCAAGAAGATCGAGGTGGCGATGTCGCCGCACTACGTCTTCGTGACCGACCTCGGCAACCTGAAGATCCAGACGGCGAACGGCGGCCCGCGCATCATGGACCAGCACGAGATGCTGCACCTCTACCTGCAGCGGGCGGAGCAGGCGCGGTCGGACTTCGAGAAGTACTTCGGCAGCGTGCGCTCGATGCGCTCCATGATGATCCTCGTGCGGTCGGAGGGCACGCGGCAGCGCTTCTCGCAGGACCAGCTCGGCAACGCGCAGACCAACCTGCTCTACGGCGGCGGCGCGGGCAAGCTCGTGGACGGCCTCGCGGGCAACGGCTTCATCATCGCGGGGCGCGACGACGACGACCTCCACTTCACCTGCCGCCACATGATCGGCCACCTCTGCATCTCGACCTACCACTCGTCGGGCGTGCACGAGAAGTACCTGCCGCAGTGGATCTTCCGCGGCGCGGCGCACTGGCTCAGCAAGCTGCATCCGCGCGCCTTCGACTTTTCGACCTACTGCGCGTACGAGGGCGTCACCGTCAGCGGGCCGGGGTCGGGCTGGGACGACAAGGCGAAGAAGATCGCCGGCCGCGGCCCCGACCGCGACCCGGTGGAACGGATGTTCCAGGCCGCGACGGCGAAGCAGATGGACTTCGACATGCACGTGCGGTCGTGGTCGTGGTTCGACATCTTCCTCGCGGAGGACAAGGATCCCTTCGTCGCCTTCGTGCAGCGGCTGCGCAACGCCGAGGAGGCGCGCGTCGCCTGCAAGGCCGCCTTCGGGCAGGCGCCGGAGTACGTGGACGACCGCTGGCGGGAACGGGTGCTGAACCGGCGGCGCGACGTCAGCGCGTCCCGGAAGGAGGGCGAGAAGGAGGTCGACGTCGAGGAGGCGAGCTCGCGCGAGCTGCGCGAGATCGCGAACGAGGCCGACATCCAGCTCCTCTCGGGCAAGATCCGGGGGCTCGAGCGCTGCCAGAACGTCAAGACCGCCCGGCTGCTCGTCTCGCTGATGGACAGCAAGGACAGCGACCGGGTGCGCGAGGTGATCGCGCTCGTGCTCGCGCGCACCGAGGACAAGGAGGTGCTCGCCTACCTGCGCGGCGAGGGGTTCACGCGCGCGGGCAAGCTCGGCCGCGCCGCGCTCTGCCGCACGTTCGGCGAACTCGGCGACACCGAGGCGATCCCGGTGCTGCGCACGGCGCTGGACGACGGCTTCTGGCTCGTGAAGTGCAACGCGATGCGCGCGCTCGCGCTGCTGAAGGACACGGAGTCGCTGCCCGCGTTCGCGCGGCTCACCGGCGACACGTCGAGCGGCAAGGTGCGCATGGCGGCGATGGACGCGCTCGGGCTCTTCGGCGACGCGGCGAAGGCGCAGATCCCGCTCTTCGAGCGCAACCTGATGAGCCGCGACTGGCAGCTCAAGGTCGCGACCTGCGAGGCGTTCAAGGCGATCGGCTCCACCGACGCCGTCGAGATGCTGATCGGCCGCCTCGACCAGGAGGGCGGCCGCGTCCACGACGAGATCCGCACGGCGCTGAAGGCGCTCACCGGCATGGACCGGGACTGGCCCGCCGAGATGTGGCGCACCTGGTGGGTGAAGGCGAAGAAGTTCGCGGAACTCGAGCAGAAGAGCCGCGAGCAGATCGAGAAGGAGGCGGAGGCGGAAGCGGCGAAGGAGAGGGAGACCAAGCCGGACGCGGGGCGGTACGCCGACACGACGAAGAAGCCCCCCACCTACTACGGCCTCAAGGTCTACGCGCGCGCGGTCGGCTACGTGC
This sequence comes from uncultured Planctomycetaceae bacterium, assembly GCA_964570285.1. Taxonomy (GTDB): domain Bacteria; phylum Planctomycetota; class PLA2; order PLA2; family PLA2; genus CAZMXP01. The sequence continues at coordinate 77,855 of CAZMXP010000004.1, read as the reverse complement.
TCGACATCAGCGAGTCGATGCTGCAGGGCTTCTCCGTCTCGGAGGCGTGGCAGCAGCGGCTCGGCCGCAAGTACACCGCGAACACCCGCATCGGCGTCTCGAAGGAGGAGCTGACGCAGGCGATCAGCGAACTCGACCCTCGCACGCGCCTCAACGTCGTCTTCTTCAACGACCGCGTGAAGATCTGGCAGGACTTCCCCGTCCCCGCCGGCGCGATGGGCGCCAACGCGATCAGCGCGATCCAGAACGTCGCCCCGAGCGGCCAGACCAACTACTACGACGCCCTGAAGGCGATCCTCGGCATGCAGGGCGCCGGGGGCGGATTCAGCCCCTCGTTCGCCGACACCCCCGACACGCTCTTCTTCCTCACGGACGGCACCCCGACCGACGGCGAGATCACCAAGGCGGACGAACTGCTCTCCTGGTTCAACGAGCGCAACCGCTTCGCCCGCCTCCGCGTCCACGTGATCGCGATGGGCAACACCGGGGTGGATCTCGAGTTCCTGAGCAAGCTCGCCACCACCAACGCGGGCATCTTCGTCCACATGACGGGCGACCACTAGGGCGAATCGCCCCCAGGCGGGGCGATTCCCCCTAGCGCGGGGATTGGGGGGGGTAGGGGGGGGGCCGCCGCCGCGTCCGCGAACAGGCGTGGGGGCCCGTCGCCCGCTTCGCGGGCTATGGGCCCCAAGGGGGGAGGGCGGCGGCCCTGCGCCGCGGTCCGGTCGCCACCTCTGACTCGCTGGTCGAGAACACGGCGTCGCGAATGGTACGGGGGTGGAGCTCGCAATTGGGGGGCTCAACCGGGGTGCTCGACATGGCCGATAGGGGGGGAAGCCCTCTGCCCTGTTGGCGGAGGCATATAGGCGGAAGCGCGCGATGGTTCAGATCAACTTCGCGAAGCGCGAAGTCCAGTGCAAGGTGGTCTACTACGGCCCGGCCCAGTCGGGCAAGACGACCAACCTGCGGTCGATCCACGACCGGGCGCCGGAGCACGTCCGCGGCGCCTTCACCACGATCGCGACCGACACGAACCGCACGCTGTTCTTCGATTTCCTGCCCCTGAACCTCGGCCAGGTGGCGGGGATCGGCACGAAGGTCCACCTCTACGCGATCCCCTACATCCTGAACCAGAACGCGCTGCGCCTGCTCGTGCTCGAGGGCGTGGACGGCATCGTCTTCGTCGCCGACAGCTCGCGCGCGCGCCTCGCGGACAACATCGAGGCGCTGGAGAACCTGCGCGAGAACGTCGCGCACCTCGGGCGCGAGCTCGCCGACATCCCGATCGTCTTCCAGTGGAACAAGAGCGACGAGGCCGACGCCCTCCCGCAGGCGGAGCTCGAACGGGAGCTCAACCCCGGCGGCGCCGTCTCGTTCGCCGCCATGGCCTCCTCCGGCGGCGGCGTCTTCTCGACGCTGAAGGCGATGACGCAGCGCGTGCTCGAGGACATCGCGAAGGTGGTCGCGGCGCCGATGGCGCAGGCGGCGGCCTCCTCCGCGCCGCCGGCGTCGGCACCCGTGCGCGAGGAGTCGGCACCCGCCAGGGTCGGGGGCGCGCCGTTCGCCGGGGCGCCGACACCTCCGGCGCGCCCGCCGGCGGCCGAGCCCGCGCCCTTCACGCCCGCATGGCGCCGGGCCCCCGAGCCCCCTCCCCCTCCGCCCGAGCAACGGGAGTTCGAGGCGGCGGAGGAGCCCTCCGAGGAGTTCGAGCAGGTTGCGGCGCTGCCGCAGCCTGAGCCGCCGGACTACCGGGATCCCTACGAACCGCCCGCGTTCATCCGCGCGGCGGCGCAGGATCTCGACACGACGCCGCCCCCCGTCCAGTCGCGGCGTGCGCCGCGGCAGGAGTCGGGCGCGCCCGCGTGGAGCCGCCGCTCCGACCCCGTGCCCGTGCTGGGCGCCCCCTCGGAGCCGGCCCGCCGGCCCGGCGCGGGGCGCGCGCGGTCCGGCCCGCTCCCCCGCCGCGTGGGGGAGAGCGCCGCGAGCTGGGAGCAGCACCGCGCGGACACCGCGGCCGAGGAGGACTTCCCGCGCCGCCGCGTGGGCACCCAGCCCGCCGTGGACCGCCGCCAGCGTTCCCGCGGCGGTCCCGCCATGCAGCCCATCCCCGCCGCCAGTCTCGTGGCGGGCACCGCCTTCACCGTCATCGCCCTGATCGCCATCGGATATCTCGTCTTCCAACTGCTCTAGGAGTCCAACGATGCCTGGCCCGATGCAACAGAAAACCGACGAGGAACTGAGGAAGGACCGCCTGCGGTTCTACCGCGAGGAGATGTCGGAGATCAACGCGACGCTGCGCGGATTCCTGCAGCGGGCCAAGGCGTCGTCCGCGTTCCTCGTGGACAAGGACGGCCACCTGATCACGCGCGAGGGCATGGACGACCGGATGGACGTCGACTCCATCTGCGGCCTCGTCGCGGGCGCCTTCGCGGCGACGAAGCAGATGGCGCTCATCCTCGGCGAGGACACCTTCCTGAACCTCTTCCACCAGGGCAAGCGCGCCAACATCCAGGTGACGCTCGTCGGCAACCGCACGATCCTCGCGGTGGTCTTCGACGACACGACGACGATCGGCATGGTGCGGCTCTACCTCGCCGAGGCGGCCAACGCGCTCACGCAGGTCTTCCAGCGCATCCTGCAGCGGCACCAGGGGGCGGCGGCGGGGCTCTAGCTCACGGCCAGAACGAGGCCGCCGGCGCGCCGCCGGTCCACGGCGGGCGCGCGCGGTGGTAGTACTCGCGCCCCCCGAACGCGGCGAGGATGCGGTCGAAGAGCGGGAGATGGTCGACCTGCGAGCGGTGCGCCAGGAAGGCGCGCCGCTTCGCGTCGCCGAGCGGGGAGACGTCGATCACCGTCGTGACGGGCAGCGGCGGGCCTCCGCGCGCGAGCCCGGGGTAGGCGGCCGGGAAGGTCGCCGCGAAGACGGGTCGGGCGCCGGCGGCGGCGTTCGTCCAGCGCCAGCACGCCTTGTGGTCCTCGTGGCCGCTCGCGCCCTCGGGGCCGAAGGTGAGCAGCACGTCGGCCCCGAAGCGCTTCGCGTGCTCTCGCACCACCCGCGCGCCCTCCTCGTCGCCCATCGCCGCGAGACCGCCGTCCGCGAGTCCCGGCGTGAAGAGGTGCGGGATGCCGAGCACGGCGGCGGCCCGCACGAGTTCGGCCCTGCGGAAGGCGCCGAGGCCCGCCTGCTCGACCAGCCCGCCGGTCCTCCCCGCCTGCCCGTCGGTCAGGCAGAGCAGTCCCGCGCGCCCGCCCGCCCGCGCGTGCATCGCGAGCGCGCCGCCGAAGAGGAAGGATTCGTCGTCGGGATGCGCGCTGATCGCGAGGATCGTCTTCACGGGGTGATTGTGTCATGGGGGGGCGCGGGGGGCGAAGCGGACGCGGCGGTCAGCGGCCGGCGGCGGCGCGCTCCGCCCGCGCGAGGCCGCGCTCGAAGGAGCGCACGATCTCGATCGAGGCGGTGCGCCGGTGCCAGCCCGCGCGCAGCAGCGTCCCGAGCGGGGCGCGGCGCACGCCCGCGAGGACGACGTGCATGCCGTGCTCGACGAGCCCCTCGACGACCGAGCGGAGGTTGACGAGGCCGCTCGCGTCGATCGTGGGCACGCCGCGCAGGTCGAGCACGACGACGCGCACGCCGCGCTCCACGCGGTGCATGGCCTCGAAGGCGCGCCGCGCCGCCCCGAAGAAGAGCGGCCCGTGGATCTGGTAGAGCACGATCTCGCGCGACAGCGGGCGCCCGAGGCGGCGCGGCTCGCTGACGAGGGCCACGTCGAAGACCTCCGACATCCGGCGCATGAAGAGCAGCGCGGCGAGCATGATGCCGGCCGTCACGGCCACCACCATGTCGAACGCCACCGTGAGCCCGAAGCAGACCAGCAGCACGGCGGCGTCGCTGCGCGGCGACGTGCGCACCGCGCGCGCGACATGGCGCGCCTCGCTCATGTTCCACGCGACGACCAGCAGCAGCGCGGCGAGCGCCGCCATCGGGAGCCGGCCGAGCAGCGGCGCGAGCGCCACCATCGCGAGCAGCACGAAGAGGGCGTGCGTGATCGCCGCGACCGGGGAGCGGCCCCCCGCGCGCACGTTCGTCGCCGTGCGCGCGATCGCCCCGGTCGCGACGAAGCCGCCGAGGAAGGGCGCGACGAGGTTCCCGATCCCCTGCGCGACCAGTTCGGCATCCGGATCGTGCTGCCGCCGCACCATCGAGTCCGCGATGACGGCCGAGAGCAGCGACTCGATGCTGCCGAGCATCGCCATCGCGAGCGCGGAGGGGGCGAGGTCGCGCAGCAGGTCCCACGAGAGCCCCAGGGGGGCGCCCCCCGGCCCCGGCTGATCCCAGGGCAGCCCGAAGGGCGGGGGCGTGCGCGGGATGCCGCCGAAGCGGCTCGCGATCGTCGCGACGGGCAGGCGGAGCGCCCACGCGGCGACCGCCGCGGCCGAGAGCGCGACGAGCGGCCCCGGAACGCGCCGCGAAATCCGGGGCCAGAGGACAAGCAGGGCCAGCGTGCCTGCCCCCACGGCACCATCGGCCCAGGAGACCGTCGGCAGCGCGCGCGCGAGGGCGGCGACCTTGCCCATGTAGCTGTCCGGGAGGTGGCCCGTCTCGAGACCGAGGAAGTCCTTGAGCTGCAAGGTCGCGATCACGAGCCCGATGCCGGCCGTGAAGCCGCTCGTCACCGGCGAAGGGACGAACTGGATGAGGCGGCCCAGGCGCGAGACGCCCAGCAGCACGAGGATGAGGCCCGCCATGACCGTCGTGACCATGAGGCCGCCGAGCCCGTGGCGCGCGGTGACGGGCGCGACGAGCACGACGAAGGCGGCCGTAGGCCCCGAGACCTGCACGCGCGAGCCGCCGGCGAGCGCGATGAGCGCGCCCGCGACGATCGCGGTGTAGAGGCCGTGCTGCGGCGCGGCACCGCTCGCGATCGCGAGCGCCATCGACAGCGGCAGCGCCACGACGCCGACGACGATCCCCGCGAGAAGGTCCGCCCGGAAGTGGGCTCCCGTGTAGCCCTCGGCGAACGCCTCGCGCAGCGCGCCGCCCAGCCGGGCGGCGCGCGGGGGCACGACGTCGCGCATCGGGTCCGGATTCTAGCCGAACCGGAACGCGATTGCGGCAAGGCGCTCGAAGCGCTATGCTCGGAGTGAAGGAGCCGGAAGGATCGCGACATGGTCGCCGACACTGAAGTCTCCGAAGCGCGCGACACCATCCTGATCGTGGATGACGAGCCCGTCGTGCGTCATGTGCTGGAGGAGCAGCTCCGCGAGGACTGCTTCGAGACGGAGACGGTCGAAGACCTGCGTGGCCTGCGCGAGAGGCTCGGCGGACCGCCGCCCTCCCTCGTGCTGCTCGACCTCAACCTCCCCGACGGCAACGGCATCGACGTGCTCCCGCGCATCCGCGCGGCATGGCCCGCCACCGCGGTGATCGTGATGACGGGACACGGTTCCGTGACGGGCGCGGTGCGCGCGATGCGGCTGGGCGCCTTCAACTACGTGCAGAAGCCCTTCGTCGGCGCCGAACTCTCGCTCGCGAGCCGGCAGGCGATCGACACGATGCGCCTGCAGCAGCGCGCCGAGGACGACCGCCTCCGCAACATGGCGCGCTATTCGTTCGACCGGATCGTCGCGCGCAGCGCGGCGATGGCCCGCGTCGTCGAGGAGGCGCGCACGGTCGCCACGTCCCGCGCGACCTCCGTTCTGCTGCTGGGGGAGAGCGGCACCGGCAAGGGCCTGCTGGCGGGGGCGATCCACTATGCGTCGCTGCGCGGGGCCCAGCCCTTCCTGAAGGTGACCTGCTCGGCGATCCCGGAGACGCTGCTCGAGGCGGAGCTCTTCGGCCACGAGCGGGGCGCCTTCACCGACGCGAGGGAGCGGCGGCGCGGCGTCTTCGAGGCGGCCCACAAGGGGACGGTCTTCCTGGACGAGATCGGCGACATGCCGCCGAGCCTCCAGGCGAAGCTGCTCGGGGTCGTCGAGGACCGGGCCTTCAGCAGCGTCGGCGGCACGCGGCGCATCGAGGTGGACGTGCGCATCATCGCGGCGACGCACCGCGACATCGAGCTCGCGGTCGAGGAGGGGCGCTTCCGCGAGGACCTGCTCTACCGGTTGCGCGTCGTGCCGATCATCCTGCCGCCGCTTCGCGAGCGGCCCGAGGACATCCTCCCGCTCGCGGAGGTCTTCCTGCGCGAGTTCAACCGGGAGTTCGGGCGCCACGTGACCGGCTTCGAAGCGGGCGCCGAGGAGCGCCTGCGCGCGCACGCGTGGCCCGGCAA